>NZ_CP015756.1:3961428-4602500 GCF_001877035.1 Clostridium estertheticum subsp. estertheticum
CAGTTAATGATTGAACTAAATAAGATGTTAATTTTGCATTACTTTCCATTGTTTCTCTGTTAACTTTTTCAATACTTTTTTTAAATATAAAAACTATTATTCCATAAAGAATTAATGGTACTAAAGTAATTCCAAACAATAAAGAACTTTGAGAATATAATATTGATCCACCTATTATAACCATAAAAACATCTATCATCATAGTAAGAGTTACACCTGAAATAGCATCTCTTATTTTAGAAGCATCATTAAATCTTGATATAATTTCTCCAACTTCTCTAGTTCCAAAAAAGTTCATTGGTAAATTAATTACATGGTCATAATATCCAAGCATTAACGGAATATCTAAACGTTGACCTAAATGAATTAAAAGCTGAGTTCTAAAAGCATTTGTAATAACCTTAAATGTAATTAAAATAATAAATCCAATTGAAAACATATGTAATGATTGAGTTAGATTATTTGGTACTATGTCATCTAATAACAACTTAAAATAAAATGAACCTAAAATACCAAATATGGTTATTAATACAGACGATAAAAATATATTAACTAATAATCCCCTTTGTGGTTTTATCAAATCAAAAAACCTTGAAAATACTCCCTTAAGTTCATTTCCTTTTTCAAACTTAACAGTTGGAGTCATAAGAATAAGTATGCCTGTCCATATATTGAAAAAATCTGCTGGTTTATATTTAACTATCCCCTTTGCTGGATCTGCAACTAAAATTTCTTTTTCACTTATCTTATGTATAACAACATAATGCAAGAGTGTTTTATCTATGATCACATGTGCTATAGCTGGCAATGGTATTCCACTAAATATGTCTTCCGGTTTACTCGATTTAACCCCTTTAGCCGAAAAACCTAATCGTTCTGATGCTTTAATTATTCCTAAAGCACTTGTCCCCTTTTTATCAGTACCGGACGCCTCCCTTATTTTAGATATTGGATACTTTAATCCATATGTCTTACATATTGTTGCTAAGCAAGCGCAACCACAATCTTTATAGTCATGTTGCTTAATACAATAATATTTTTTAAATATATTTTTCATTATACACCTCACATTTTTCATGATTAATTTATCATAATTATAGCAAATTATGATAAATTATGCTATGATTGCATTGTAAAATTAATCGTATAATGTATAAATTTATCTAAAAAGAGGTGATATTGTGGATTTATTAATAGTAAAAAATAAAATCTTTTTTTATATTATATCTTTCATTAATGACAACCCCTTTATTAAAGCTTGTTTAATTATAGGTATAGGTGCTTTAATATTTTTATTAGGAGTAAAAGTTGGACATGCACTGAATAATTTAATGTTATGATATTATTTGATTAATGTGACCTACAAAATGCGAAATTAAAAGTGATATGCTCCCCTTAAACTAGACAAATTTGGAAAGGGGAGCATTTTTATGTTGAAAAATTTATACTATGAGTTTTTCAATATCCGTTTGTTTTCTATCAGTAAATAATGCACATATGGACAATAAAAAAACTATAGTATAGGAAACTACGAAAGTGTTATCGAATGCTTTACTTAGTTCCTTATTTTTAATGTCTCTAATAACATCTTGATTTGGATTATTAATTTTATTTAACATTTTTCCTTTAATAATTGGTTGTAGATTTGCTTGTGAATTTATTTGGGTCGTAACATCCTTTTTAATGTTATTAGTTGCATTTGTGACATTACTATTTAATATACTCACAAGAACTGCAATTCCTATACACATTCCTATTTGCCTTGCAGCATTAATAATTCCTGATGCTATACCACTTTTTTCTACAGGTAGGTATTTTATTGATGAAGCGATTGATTGCACTGAAAATCCAAATCCAATTCCCATAATAACAAGGGTTATTCTCATGCTTGTTATTGAAGTGTTTATGTCTATCTGCGATAACAACACTGTGCCTACTCCAACAATAAGTATTCCTGAGAAATTAACAAGTCTTGATCCAATCTTTTTAACCAAAATACTACCTAGAGGGATACCTAATACCGAAGCTAGTGAAAGAGTCATCAGTACAAGGCCAGACTTAAGAGGAGAGTAGTTAAATACCTCTTCTAGATAAAAATTTAATAATAAAAGTGGCGAAGCTGTTGCAAACCCTGCTGACATATAAAGAATGCAAGAAGCCGTAAATGTACTTTCCTTAAATAAATTAAGTGGTAGCATTGGTTCTTTAGTTTTAACTTCAATAATTAAAAATGTAATAATTGATAAAATACAAATGCAAAAAAGTGATACTATTGTTTTTGATTGCCATCCATAATCGTTTCCTTTAAGAAGTGAAAAAACTAAGCAAAATATACTTATCATAAGTAAAATTGCACCTAGAACATCTACTTTTTTTGAAACTGTAGTATCATAAGATTCATTCAACGATAAAGCTGCAAAAACTATAGCTATAATAGTCATTGGAACATTAACATAAAAAATATATTTCCAGTTCAAATATTGGATAATTATTCCGCCCATAGGTGGCCCAGCAGCGGCTGCTAAAGCTGTAATCCCACCTGATACAGCTATTACAAAACCTCTTTTTTCTTTGCCAAAAATTTCAAGTCCTAGAGGTAAAACTACAGGAGTTACAATTGCAGCGCCTATCCCTTGAAAAAATCTCATAATGATCAAAAATATAAATGAATTCCCTACCCCACAGAGTAGTGATGATAACCCAAATATAAATAATCCTATTATTAAAATTTTTTTTCTTCCAAATTGATCTGCAATTTTAGAACCTATAATTAGAAAAACTGAAAATGATAACAAGTACGCAGTTGTAACCCAACTTACATCATTAATGCTTTTGCCTAAATAAGTTGCTATATCTGGTAATGCTATATTTACTATAGTACTATCCAGAACCCCCAAAAAACAACCAATAATTAGTGCTGTAAAACCTAAAATAACCTTACTTTTTTTCATAAAACCCTCCTAATGTGAAACTTATTTCATATTCGTATTGTATACTTTATGTTTCACCATGTCAAGAACATGAAATTAATTTCATATTGTTGACAAAAGATACGCTTTACCTTAAAATCTAACTAGGTGATATTATGAAAAGAGAAATAAGAATACCAGTTCAAAAAAGATCAATTGAAAAAAGAAAAAAAATAATTGATGCCGCACTAAAAATATTCAATGAAAAAGGTTATTTCAACACCAATACAGCTGAAATTGCTAAGGAAGCGGAATTAGCTACGGGGAGTCTGTATGCATATTTTAAAGATAAAAAAGATATATTTCTAGAAGTTACAAATTTATACGGAAACGCTATTTATAATCATAGTGTTACCGAACTGAGTAAAATAAAAGATACAAGTGATTTGGATTTAATTATAAAAACCACTATAAATATAATAATTCAAAGCCACAAAATATACTCAAATTTCCATCAAGAAATGATGACATTATGTTATATAGATAATGATATTAAATACCAAGTTCGTGAACAACAAAAACTTTTGCTCAATAAATATATCGAAGAATTTAAATTTTTCAATTTAAATATTAAACATAGTAAAGAAAAATATTTTTTGATATATTCATTAATTGAAGATACCTGTCACGAAATTGTTTATGCTGACAAATCAATTTTAGACAGAGATGTTTTAATAGATGAGTGTGTCAAGGTAATAAAAAAAGTATTATTATAATGTTAATTCATCACTTTGAGCTATATCCTTTGAAGAAAACTTCAAAGAGTTTCTTTTTCACTAAATTTTAAAGGCGGTTGTTTACGATGAAAAAAAATTTATTTAAAAAATTGGATTATATAATTCTTATCACTGCAATTCTTATTGTTGTTTTCGGCAGTCTTAATATTTACAGTGCTACATATTCAGATTATAAATATTATTATTTAAAATCACAGTTAATATGGCTATTAATAGGATTTATTTTAGTATTTATCATTATATTGATTGATTATAAGAAAATACTTAGTTATTCATACCTAATTTATTGGGTTGGAATTGTATTAGTGTTATATACTGATTTTATGACCAAATCTATAAATGGAGCTAATTCATGGATAAGGATTGGAGGCTTCAGTCTTCAGCCAGGCGAATTTATGAAAATTGGATTAATACTTATTCTCGCAAATCGAATAGAATATATGGAAGGCGATGTAAATAAGCCTAAAAACTTACTCATTCTATCTTTATATGCCTTACTTCCTATAGCTTTAATTATAAAGCAACCTAATCTAGGTATGGCAATGATATTTTGTTTTATTGCTTTTTCTATATTATATATATCAGGTTTGAATTTGAAGGTCATTTTTTTGGGAGCGATAGCTATAATTCCTATTAGCACTCTAATATGGTTTACTGGAGTTCTAAAAACTTATCAAAAAAATAGAATTATTGCCTTTTTAGATCCTGCATCTTATCAACAGGGTATTTCATATCAATTAACACAATCGATATCAGGAATTGGTTACGGTGGTCTATTAGGAAATGGATTTTTTAAAGGGATTCAAATTGGAGTTATTCCTGAAATTCATACTGATTTTATATTTGCTGCGGTTGGAGAAGAGTGGGGTTTAATTGGAGCTATATGTTTACTTTCATTATATGGAGTAATGATGTGTAGAATAATCAAATTGGCTAAATCATCAGAAAATATTGCAGGTAGTTTAATTTGTGTAGGTACAGTTGCTTCATTTTTATTCTCTATTTTTCAAAATATAGGTATGACAATTGGAATTATGCCAATTGCCGGAATAACATTACCATTTATGAGTTACGGAGGAAGTTCTATGCTTACTAATTTTATTTCCTTAGGATTAGTTTTAAATGTAGGGATAAGAAGACAAAAAATTGATTTTAGATAGATATTTAGCTTTATCTGTAATTAACTAAAATGTTACTTTTGGAACAACATTTGAACCTGCTGATGCTTTAAAACAGCCATTAACTTTCCTAATCCAGCTGTTAATTACACTTACGGTATTTTCATTAATTATAAACAATACCCCCAATTGTATCACTCTACAATTAGGGGTATTGGTTTAATATTTTAATTTCTAATAAATATCAACTATACCGCCGTCTTCATCTAAAATTAATTTAATGAATCCACCAATATAATATTTATTCAAATTTGAACATTTCAAGTTTACCTTGAAGTTCCTCAATTAATACTATAAGATTATTAGCATGGTTATTAACTTCTTCTGAGGAAGCAGATTGTTCTTCCATAGAAGCAACTATCTGCTCCGTAGAAGCAGAAGTTTCTTGTGCAACTTCTGATATACCATCTATCATTGTAACCACATTATCCTTATCTGCAGTGGTTTTCTTTATACCTTGAATTTCTTCCTTAACCTGGGACAATACCTCATCAATTGAAGAGGTGATCTCTTGCATTGACATATTTATATTTGTTACAGCTTCCTTTTGAATTTGATTAATTCCATTGGTTTTATTCATAAATTCAACTGCGGAACTTGTATCAGTTATTATGCTATCAATAATCTCTTTAATATTTAATGACGAATCTTTAGATTTTTCAGCAAGTTCCTTTACTTCCTCTGCAACTACTGCAAACCCCTTACCTGCCTCACCTGCTCTTGCAGCCTCAATAGAAGCATTCAATGATAAAAGATTAGTTTGTTCTGAAATATCCGATATAACATTTGTAACTTCTGCTATATTATTTGATTTTTTATTTAATTCACTAATTATTTCAGAAACCATTCCAAGTGACGTTTCAAGTTTTGCATATGAACCTTCTAGGGTTCTAACATCATTATTACCTTTACCAATATCATTTGTAGTCTTATTTAGTAAGTTTTCTATTAAACTTGATTTATCACTGATTGTTTCAATTTCATGGCCAAGACTTACAATAGCAGCAGCTCCATTCTCAATCTGCTCTGTTTGTCCTTGTGTTCCAGAAGATATCTCTCCTATAGACTCTGTTACCTCTCCAATTGCTAAACTATTTTGTTTTGATATAGTAATCAAACTACTTGCTGTTTCTTGTACTGCTTTAAATTTTTGGTTTAACTCCGAAATTAAAGAATTTAGATTTCTTGTCATATCATTAAAGTCATTTGATAAATCTTCTAATTCATCGCCCGATCTTATATCTAATAATATTGTCAAATCACCCTTTGCTGTTTTATTAACTACGTCTTTAATATGTTTAATACCTTTTACCAATTTATCACTTGTTATAGCAGCTAATAGAACTACTATCATCAATGTCACAACTAAAACTATAATACTTAACCTAACTAGATAATTTACTTTACTTGTAACTACTGATTCAGGTTTTAATGAAACCACCTTCCAATTTAAACCTTCTATTGTGGAATAAGATGCATCATAATTGGTCCCTGCTATAGTTGCATCAGTTATTCCTTTCTTATCACTATAAACCTTATCAGCCCAAGAATATTGTTTACTAAAATCCTCTTTATTTGCTACAATATCTTCAATTCCTTTATCATCATATTTCCCTGAAAAACTTGGAGCTACATTTTTACCCATTTGAGTAAATAGTGAAGAACTTATTAGAGTTCCCTTGTTATCAAGGAAAATTAATTTATTACTATTTCCTTTTTCAAGAGTTGTCCTAACATCTCCCATTGATGTTAAACTAATATCATATCCCAAAGCTCCTATGAATTTTCCATTTTGTTTTACAGGATAAGTAATAGAAATCATCATTTCTTTTGTTCCACCTTTATCCTTGTAAACATCAAACCATACTATATCCCCTTTTGCTTTTGTATCCTTAAAAGCTTTTAAATCTCTCGCCACGCCTGGATAAGGACTCCAAGGAAATATGTCCATAAATCCTGTTTTAGCACTAATGTAATATGTATCAACAAGAGATTTATCATTATTTTGTGCATTCTTAAGTAAATTTGTTATCATAACATTTTTATCTTTGCCATTATCCACGGTTCCAATTCCACTTGCAACTTCCTTAATAGAAGATTCATACTTTGATAAATATGTATCTATATTTTGACCTGAACTTTGTGCAATGCTAGAATTTTGTTCCTCCGTTGAAGTTTTTATTTGTTTATATGAATATGTTATAAAAGTTCCTGCAAGTAAACATGAAGCCACTAGCGTTGTTACACTCATTGATAATATAAATTTCTTTTTAATAGACGTTCTTTTTACTCTTTTTTCATTCGCTCTTTTTTGTTTCATAAATCTTAGTCCCCTATAATTCTGGGCTATGTTTAAAATAATATTGATAATATCAAAATTTCCTCATTAATTTCTTAATCTATTATAATTACAGGATTGTAAGCATATACCATAATATTCAGCTTAAACATAGCCTGATTATTTTATGTTTCAAACATTTTATCCAATTATTACATTCAGTCCCTCATTGAATATATATCCATCTTAATCAGCATATGTTATTATTTATTAATTTTACTAATATTTTTAACCATTGTCAAATTTTTATCAAAAAAAGAGGTACAAATTTCCATAAGAAACTTGTACTTCTCTTTATTACTTTTTATTATTCTTAACTCTGTTTGGTTTAGCTTTAGGCCTCATAACTATATCATTTTTTTTATCTTTTTTATAACCAGTATTATTATACTTTGATCTAGAAATATTTCTTCTTTTCATAAATCCTGATAAATCCATAAACCATAAAGCAAAAATAACAAATACCCCTGGTATTACATATCTAGATACAAGGGTCGGCATAGTTGGCCACATAAATACAGGTGCTATAAAAAATACTATAGCTATTGTAAGCACTGCCCACTTATTAATTTTTATTTTACTAAGTAAAAAAGTTTTTAAAACATAATATATTATAAAAACAACAATTGTAAATGCTATCATACCGAGTATTTGCATGGCTATATCCATATTTATCCCACCTTTTCTACAAATGAATGTATATTATACATTATCAAACATTTTCTACAATATATCAATAGTTTATGCATTAATTTATATAATTATATTTGTAAAATTATGTTTGTATTAAAAATAAATTTATGCTAAAATATTTTTGGGTAGTATCGATTGCGAACTGCACTTTATTGTTTAACATAAAAAAATCATTAAATAATCTGCTCATATCATTATGAATGAGACGGCGCTAAATGAGTATCACCACTCTCAGTTACCATGAGATGTTTTTCTAGATTTACTAATTCGAAATATTTCATACTAGTGGTTGCAGCTCCTAAGCGAGTGACTTAACCTCTGGTTTTCTTTTAAATATAAACAATTCAGATGCAATCGCATACTTAATTTACCCTATTTAATTTTACGCAACCCTTGTTTTTCTATATAAGGGACATTCAAGTAAATAACCAAAAATCATAAATATTAATTCAAACAATATTTAAAAATGTAGGAGGATTGAAAATTGAAAAATTCTGTTTCTACCTTTATATCTGCAAAAAAAGCAGGTACTAAATTAACAATGCTTACAGCTTACGATTATTCAATGGCTAAAATTATTGATGAATGTGGCGTTAATGGTATTTTAGTAGGAGATTCATTAGGCATGGTTTGCCTTGGGTACAAAGACACCTTAAGTGTCACTATGGATGATATGCTTCATCATACTAAAGCTGTTGTTCGCGGCACTAAAAATGCTCTTGTAGTAGGAGACATGCCTTTTATGTCTTATCAAAGCTCATTATGTGATGCAGTTAAAAACGCAGGGCGTTTTTTACAAGAAGCGGGAGCATCGGCTATAAAACTGGAAGGCGGAGCTGTAGTTTGTCCTCAGATTAAAGCGATAGTTGCTGCTCAAATACCTGTTATGGGTCACATTGGGCTAACTCCTCAATCTGTTAATATGTTTGGAGGCTTTAAAGTCCAAGGAAATAATAGCATAGACGCTAAAAAACTTATTGAAGATGCCAAAAAAATAGAAGATGCAGGTGTATTTGCTATTACACTTGAATGTATACCTGCAAAACTTGCAGAGCTTATATCAAAGGAAGTAACTATACCAACTATTGGTATAGGTGCTGGTGGTGGCTGTGACGGTCAAATTTTAGTATACCAAGATATGCTAAATATGTTTGAGGATTTTAAACCAAAGTTTGTAAAACGTTTTGCAAATGTAGGTGACCTAATGAGATCTGGATTTAAATCATATATTAAAGAAGTAACCGAAGGAACTTTTCCATCCAGTGAACACTGTTTTAAAATAAATGATGAAATTTTAAAAAGTTTATATTAAATTTATTTAAGAAAGGAAGTGTAATTGGCATTAATAACACTATGGTACTAATGCCTCTAGCAAATGAATACTGTAAAAACTATTAACGAAGTTCGTAATCAAGTCAAAGTTTGGAAAAAAGAAGGTTATAGCATTGCCTTAGTTCCTACTATGGGATCTTTACACGCGGGCCACGCAAGTTTAATAAGCCGCGCTGCAAAAGAAAATGAGAAAGTTGTGGTAAGTATTTTTGTAAATCCAATACAATTTGGTCCTAGTGAAGATCTAGATTCTTACCCAAGAGATCTAAATAAGGATGAAATTGTATGTGAGGGTGCTGGAGCTGATTTAATATTTGCACCAAAAGCCACAGAAATGTATTATAAGGATATAGAAGCAAGTGTGAGTGTTAAAGAACTTGCAGCAGGGCTTTGCGGTGCTAAAAGGCCAAATCATTTCGCTGGAGTATGTACTGTAGTTTCAAAACTCTTTAATATAATTCCTGCAGACAAAGCTTATTTTGGGCAAAAAGATGCTCAGCAGTTAGCTATAATAAAAAGAATGGTTAGAGACTTAAATTTTGATATAGAAATTATTGGTTGCCCTATTATACGTGAAAAAGATGGACTTGCAAAAAGCTCACGTAATGTTTATCTATCACCAGAAGAAAGACAAGCAGCCTTAATTCTAAATAAAAGCTTAACTAAATGTAGAGAAGCCTTGTCAAATGGTGAACGGTCAACAAATCTTTTAAAAGAAATTATAAAAGCGCAAATTCAAACTGAGACTTTGGCAAGGATTGATTATATTGAAATTGTAGATGCTTTGTCCCTCGATGCTATAGACTTTGCAAACAAACCTATTCTTGTTGCCATAGCTATATATATTGGCAAAACAAGATTAATAGATAATTTTATATATGAAGCTTAACTTATTAATTAATAATTATTAACTACCAAATAGAACTACAGGAGGATTAATATGATATTAACTATGTTAAAATCTAAAATACACAGAGCCGTAATCACGCAGGCTAAATTAAATTATGTAGGAAGTATAACAATAGACAAATTACTAATGGAAAAATCTAATATTCTAGAATATGAAAAAGTTCAAATCGTAGACATTGATAATGGTAATAGATTTGAGACTTATGTTATCGCAGGGGATGCAGGTAGTGGAGTTATGTGCATAAATGGAGCTGCCGCTAGATGTGTCCAACCTGGAGATAAAATAATAATTATGACTTTTTGCCAAATAAATGAAGAAGAAGCAAAAATAATTAAACCTACAGTAGTATTCGTTGATGAAACAAATGCTGTAGTCGAAATAGCTCACTATGAGAAACATGGTCAAATAAAATAATTTTTTTTTAATAATGTAATAATTTTTGAGTAATTGTAAACAATAATATCACAATACTTTATTAAAGAGGAGATGTTTACAATGAAAGCACTAGATGGTACTGCACTAGTATTAGTTATTATAGGAGCTATAAATTGGGGATTAATTGGATTCTTCCGATTTGACCTAGTATCCAGCTTATTCGGTACTGGCTCGGCCTTAACAAGAATTATTTTCGCTCTAGTAGGTTTATGTGGCCTATATGCTTTATCTTTCCTCGGAAGAGACAGAGATAGTGACAGAGACAGGACTGAAGTTAAATAATTTCTAAATAAATATATTAAAAATTTAAAAGAAGCCGAATTTAAAATTCGACTTCTTTTATATTCAAATTAAATCTTAACTGTACCAAAGCCAACCTATCTCTAACTCTTATTACAATTAAACTTTGTGATTGTTTTTTATTTACATCTTGTATAATCTTAGAATACTTATTATTTAACATCATTATAAAACCCCCGGCTTTAGATTGAATTTCATATCCATTAGATTTTTTTATTATAATCAAATTTTCCCATTGATGAGGAATATAATTTGTAAACTTCATTTCAAAAATCATTCCTTGTTGCTCGAGTAGTCTCAGTAAACTATTATAATGATCATTTAGCATATTATTTGTAAACTTTAACCCTCCGCTAACACTATTACTATGTTCTAAGAGCTTGCTTTGATCGATTAATTGTAGTTCATATTGTTTTTTTATATTGTCTAACTTCTTTATTTTACGATTCACATTCTCTAAGTAATGATTATTATTATCTTTATCCATAATTATTACCTTGCCTTTCATAGTATTCTTTATGTAGAATGTAGTTGAGGTGATTATACATGAATAAATTTATAGACTTGATTATTTCCACATTAGAATATATACGTAAAAATAGTAAATTATATATTACATCATTTTTTAATAAAACATACTTCTTAATCGATAAAAATTTTACTTTAAATAAAATTTACAAACCAATTCTAAAAGAAAAAACTGATACAAACAAAAGATTACAAGGAGCGATAAACACTGTAAATAGTAAAAATAAAGAAGTTGAAAAAGCAATATTAAATTATAAAAATCAAAATACCTTACTACAAGAAAAAATATCTATAATTGAAGATCTAATAACAAAAAGGTATGATTAATTATAATATAAATTAAAAGAAAGAGCTGCGCAGGAAATGACTTGCAGCTCTGAAAGAGATGACTCGCAGCTCTGAAAGAGATTATTAACCAATTTTTTTCTCGTTTTCCTTGTTCAAATTGTTTTGAATTATGTTTTGTATTACATCCGATATATTTGCTTTTTCTTCCTTTGACATATCATCAAGATATATAGGTTTACCAAAGATAAGCTTAGCATTTGCCCTTTTAATTTTGCCATTATTACCTTCCAAGGCCGTATAAGTATCATACAATGTTATAGGAACAATAGGGACTCCTGCTTTTATTGCAAGCCTCATACTACCCTTCTTAAATTCTCCCATAGTGTTACTTCTACTTCTAGTTCCTTCTGGAAAAATGAGCATTGAATATCCATTTTTTAAGTATTCAACACCTTCTGCAATATCCTTAAGTGCCTGTCTTGGGTTTTCTCTATCCATAAACACACAATGTATTTGTTTCATCCAATAACTCATTATTGGTATCTTGATCATACTTTTTTTAGCAACAGCTCCCGTAATATTATTCATATTAGATAATATTACGGGTATATCAAGATCACTTTGGTGATTTCCAACAAAAAGGCAAGCCTCCTTTGGTATATTTTCTCTTCCACTAACTGTCAAATTCAAATTTGCGGCCTTTAGTATAAATTTAGCCCAATTCGTAGCCACCTTAAATAGGTATACCTCTGCTTCTTTTATAGATTTTTGCCTTTTGATTCTGTTTAATTTGGGTTTCTTCATGCTTATCCAAATCAAATTAATAATAAAAAGCATATAAAAATATATAGTTCTCATATATCTGTTCCTTTCATTCTTTAATTTAATTACATATCATTCTTTAATTTAATTACATATATAATTATACTAGTTAATAAGTTTTATTTCAAATTTCTCGTAAATATTGATATTTATTTATACATTTGGGCAACATCATTTATATAAATAAATATTATGTAGGAGATTACCTTTATGCCAAAAAAAACCTGGTTAAAATATACACTTATTTGTGTTTCACTTATTTTTGTAATTGTATGTACAACTATAAGCTACAAATCTACTATAAAAACTAGCTTAGATTTAGAAAACAATATGGTAACTCATTTTATTGACGTTGGCCAAGGTGATTGCGCACTTATTCAAGTGAATAATAAAAATTTACTAATTGATAGTGGTACAAGTGATTCAAAACAAAAATTAATTAGGTATTTGAAAAAAAACAATATCACAAAACTAGATTATATAGTTGCAACCCATCCCCATGAAGATCATATAGGTGGAATGGCTAGTGTTATTAAAAACTTTGAAGTTGGCGAATTTTATGCACCCAAAGCAATAAGTTCAACTCAAACATTTAATGATATGATTGACGCACTTCGGTCTAAAAATCTAAAAATAAAAATAGCTACTCCTAATATATCTTTAAATTTAGGTCCTAATGCCACTTGTATTATGTTATCCCCAAATAAAACCACCTACGATAATCTAAATAATTACTCTTGCACTCTAAAGATATCATACAAAAATTCAACTTATTTATTTACAGGCGATATAGAAACTCAAGCTGAGCAGGAGTTAATAGCTAATGGGTATGATCTATCAGCTCAGGTACTTAAAGTTGCACATCACGGTAGTAAAACATCTTCTTCAAAGGAATTTTTAGCTAAAGTATCTCCAAAGATTGCTGTAATAAGCTGTGGCATAGACAATGATTACGGTCATCCAAATAGAGAAACCTTAGATAGACTTAAAAGACTAAACACTATTGTCTATAGAACTGACCTAGATAAAACTATTGTACTTATAAGTGATGGGTCAAAGATAAAAAAGCTAGATAACTAGCTTTTTTATCTTGTAGTGCGTCCTGATGTAAATGAATATTATTATGAATTTCTTAATGGAATTTCATGTTTCAACCTCTTATTTGGTGCCACGTAGGAGAAAATTAAATTAAAATAGTAGTAAATTTAATTAAACATAATAAAACTATACCAACAATTATTCTATAAACAGCAAATACCTTCATAGGTTTTGTCTTTAAATAAGCAATAAATCTTTCAACTACAAGAAGTGCAACCAAAAATGCAACTATAAACCCTATAACCAAGGTAATAATTTCTCCACTACTAAAATTCATACCCGTTTTATATAAAGTAAGTGTTGCTGCTCCTACCATAGTTGGTATTGCAAGGAAAAATGAAAACTCAGTTGCAGCAACTGTAGAAACTCCGCAAATCCAACCTCCCATTATAGTAGATGACGATCTTGACATTCCTGGCCAAAGTGCCAAACATTGAAAACATCCTATTTTAAATGATTGTTTAATACTTATTTTCTCTACAGTTTTTGTTGTATGCTTATTTCTAAATCTATTTTCAATAATAATTAATAGAATTCCTCCAACTATAAGTCCTATGGCCACGGTACCTGGATTAAAAAGATATTTTTTTATTTTATCATTTAGAAGAAAACCAAAAAGTGCAGCCGGTATAAATGCGATTATAATATTAGTCCAAAATTTAATACCTGACGGCTTAAGTTTAAAAAATTCCACAATCGAGTTCCATATTTTACTCCAATATAAAACTATAATAGCAAGAATTGCTCCTAATTGAATTACTACCTCAAAACTATCTGCAAACGGGCCTTTAAAATTTATAACATTTCCCACAATGATCATATGCCCCGTGGAGGAAATAGGAATAAATTCTGTTATTCCTTCGACTACAGCTATTATTATAGCTTTTAAAACCAATATAATGTTTAAATCCATCTATTGTTTGCTCCCTTCTAAAAATAATTTGTAATTTTTAATTATAATATATTAACCTATTAAATACAATTAAATTTCCATTAATATCCTTTTTCACAACTTCTCCGTGCTTGTCCTCTTTGTTCTTATCATATATACTGCACATATTACTAAAACAGTACCAACTATCTGCATAAGTGTAATATGCTCATGTAATATAAAAAACGATATAATCATAGCAGTTGGTATTTCTAGATTTCCTATTATAGATACCTTAAGCGATCCTATATATTTTATAGCTGCATATAGTAGTGTTAAAGGAATGATTTCACAAAATATGGCAAGTATAATTGTATATATTAAAAGGCTTTTAGTTATATCACCCCTAAAAACAAATAGAGGGAATTTGTATATCATAAGGCTTATTAGTGAAAAAAGTGTTGAATAGGCATTAATAGTTAACGGTCCAATTCCCTGTAATTTTTCTTCACTATAAATATTCATAAAGGCATAAAACATTGCACATATTAAAGCAAATATTACTCCAATAAGTGAATATTTAGGTCGGCTTGATAAAATATCAAGAGTTAAAAGGCAACCAAAGAATGCCAGAAACACTGCAAAAACTTTTATGTAACTTATTGATCCCTTCTTAAACACCGCTGAATATATGAATACCATTATAGGATATGTATATAGTAATATAGCCACCATTTGAATAGGTAAATAGTTATAGGCTGTATAATAAAATACTGTCATAAATGTATTTCCAACGATTCCAAGTATCGCGAGTCTTAATAATTGCTTTTTTGTTACCTTAAATGACTTTTTATTAAAAATATACATGATTACAAACATTAATGGAACAGCTATAATGTACTGAAGTGTGAGTAAACTTATAGCATCAATTCCAAGACCAGAAGCTAGCTTTACAAATAATCCCGCACTCCCGAATAATACAGCTGAAAAAATCGAATAAATATATCCTTTGCTAAGTAAAATAGTATGATACCCCCAGTACTTTAATGTCTCTTATATTTATATTCTAACAAATCCATGCCTAAAAAGCCACAAGATTTAATAATAAGTTACATTATATTGTTAGACATTTATGTTAGTATGTTATAAAATTGTATTATCATAAATATAAGCTATAATAAAACTTATGCTAATAATAAAATCTAAATTCATAAGTACAATTAAAGGATGTGTTCAAAATTAAAATTCAGTCATTACTCAGTATATTAGTTTCAAAATTTGTTATGACATTATCAAAGTCTATATTTCAAGGAGGCACTAATTTCCCTGGGAAAATCGCTCTAAAACTTGATAAAAACATTTTGAAAACAATTGCTAATAATTACGAGGTTATACTTATAACCGGTACAAATGGTAAAACCACAACAACAAGCATGATTTATAGTATTGTAAAAGACAGCAAAAGACCTGTAATTACTAATAATACTGGTGCAAATATGTATACAGGAATTGTTGCATGCTTCATTTCAAATTATTCTTTTAAAAAGTCCACCGAGAAAAAAATTGCTGTTATAGAAGTAGATGAGGCTAATCTTAAATTTGTAACGCAGTATATAACTCCAAAAGTAATTACTATAACAAACCTTTTTCGGGACCAAATGGACAGATATGGGGAAGTATATACAACTCTTAAAAAAATACTTGTGGGAATCGAGAAAGTTCCTGAATCAACTCTCGTCCTTAATGGAGACGAATCTTTATTTGGAAACTTGAATCTTACAAATGATGTGATTTACTATGGTTTTGGAACGAAAGTTAATGAAAATAAAATTGTAGATATCAATGCAGATGCTAAGTTTTGCACAATCTGCAAATCTCCCTACAGTTATAATTTTATAACCTACAATCATCTTGGAGATTTCTATTGCCCTGTATGTGGATATAAAAGGCCAGAGCTTACCTACTTCGTGGATAAAGTGATTGATTTAAATACCAGTGGTTCCTCAGTTAATATTAATAATAAAGAATATTACATAAACCAACCAGGTACGTATAATATTTATAATGCCCTATGTGCCTACTCCGTAGCAAAGGTTCTTGAAACTTCCGATAACGTTATAGAACATTCTCTTAAAACCGTAGCTAGTAGCTTTGGTAGACAAGAAACTCTAAATATTGATGGTACCGAGGTTAAAATAATATTGGTTAAAAATCCTGCTGGCTATGATGAAGCTGTAAACACTATTAATCTTGACAAACGTACAATAAACTTATCTCTCCTATTAAATGACAATTATGCAGACGGTAAAGATGTCTCTTGGATTTGGGATGTAAATTTTGAGCGCCTTACCAGTCTTGATGTTAACAAAGTTATGATCTCGGGAATACGCTTGTACGATATGGCAATAAGACTTAAAGTAGCTGGTTTTTCATCAGATTCTTTCCTACTTTGCACGGACGAAGAAGCCTTACTTAAAGAAATTAAATCTTGCAATGGCGAAATAGTATATGTACTCGCAACCTATACCGCAATGATAAATTTAAGAAAATTTTTACATACTAAAGGTTACATAAATAAAATATGGTAAAAAATCTAATTCAGAAGGTGAATAATATGGAAATTAACATTTGTCATCTATATCCTGATTTATTAAATGTATATGGGGATGTAGGAAATATTTTAATACTAAAACACAGAGCAGAGCTTCGAGGAATTGAAGTAAACATTGTTAATATATCTATGGGCGATAATTTTAAAGCAGAAGATTACGATATTGTTTTTTTTGGAGGTGGCCAAGATTATGAACAAACTATAGTTTCTCCAGATCTAATAACTCTAAAAAAAGCATCAATGGAAGAGTATATAGAAAGTGGGAAAGTATTTTTAGCCATTTGCGGGGGATACCAATTGCTTGGGAAATATTATACAACGCCAAGTGGTGAGAAGGTTGAAGGTCTTGGCATCTTGGATATTTGCACAGAAAGCGGTGACAAACGTTTTATCGGCAACACAGTAATTCATAACGAAACATTTGATGAAACTTATGTTGGCTTTGAAAATCATTCTGGAAGGACCTATATTAACGGTTTATCACCCCTTGGCAAAGTTGAAGTTGGATATGGTAATAATGGGGAAGATGGTTACGAGGGTTGCGTATATAAAAATACCTTCTGTACTTATTTCCATGGTTCGCTTCTTTCTAAAAATCCTGAACTTGCAGACAGATTGCTTTCAATTGCATTAAATAACAAATATGATGAAGTAGCTTTAACTTCCCTAGATGATACTCTCGAAATTAAAGCCAAAGAATTTATAATAAAAAGGGAAACTTCGAATAATAAATAATAATAAATAATAATAAATAATGCTATGAATTTCTCCGGTATTGGCACCAAATAAGAAGAGCCGAAACATAAAAAAGATGTATATTTGGATAACTTCCAAATCTACATCCTTTTTTCTAATTGTAATGCCAAACTAAAATACTTTATAGAATCAGCCACATTAGATAGTTTATGGTACATACTCCCCATTTCCAAATAACGAGCATATATATCTTTCTTATTTCCAAACTTTAATAGTGAATCTAAAGATAAATTCATGTACATCTCTGCACTAGATGAACTCCCTTGCCTATCAAGAATAATAGCTTTATAATAATAACTTTTTTCTATAAACTTAATATCATCTAAATTAATCGCATAGTTTAATACTTCATCAGAAATATTCTGTGCAAGTTCCACTACATCATTTTTAATAAGTTCTTCAACACAATTAAGCATAAATTCGACTAGTCCTACCTTATCATCTCTAGGATATACGCTTAACCCCTGACTTATATAGTCAATTGCTTTTTCTTTCATATTACAGTCAAACATGGTTGACCCATAATTGAAAATAGCCATTGCCTTATAAGATAACTTATCTTTATATAACTCATATGACTTTTGCTCATATTTTTGAAAGTCACCATTTTTCATTCTTATAGATAAAATAGCTAACATATGATATATCTGGGCCGCACGAAGATCTGTATCCACATGTTTAACCAAATCTAGTAACCTTTTTCCTACTTCAAAAGCACGTTCATAATTTTCTAGCTTAATATTACAAGCGGCCTCATTATACGTTACTATTATTATTTTTTTATAATTCAGAATCTCGCTGTTATAAAGTCCCTTTCTAACATTACGATAATAACTCGATGCTTCTAGAAAATCTTCTTTTATATATAGATGTCTTGCCATATCTATATAATAAGTTAATTTATTATCATCTCTAGATGTTTTTAAATACAAATCATAATACTTTGATGTAACTGCTTGAGTATTCTCAAAATCTTTTTTATCTAAGTAAAAATTAAATAACATATGCATTAATTCAATAGCTAAATCATAATAATTATATTTTTCAGCTACCTCCAAATTATAGGATACATTAGTTTTGTAATCCTCATCCTTAGTAGCTATATTCTCATCATTTTTAACATTTGCCTTTAATATTGCAATATTTTCCTTAACTTGCTCAAATATATTTTCATTTAGATATCCGAGATCTATGTCTAGTTCCTTACTGATTAATTCTAATACCCAAGGCTCTGCTATAACCTTATTGTTTTCTATGCAACTCATTTTAGATACTGATATTTTGTCATCACATATCTCTTTTAATGTATATCCTTTATATATTCTACTTCTTTTTATTTTTTCTCCCGTTGATAATATTTTCATTGTCATCACCTATCCACAAATCATATAATTAATCTGTAAAATTCCCCATAAATAGTTTACTTTATTACTCCTAATCTTTTAAACAGCTCTACACCTTCATTTAAATATTTAGCCGCCTCGATACTTCTGCCACCATCTACATAGAACTTCCCAATCATTATAGATACTTCAGCCGCTTCCTTTAGTTTATCTTGCTCTTTTACAAACATTAGTGCTTGAAGTAATGTGTTTTCCGCTTCATTCTTATTGTCTTCTAATAAATCGACTCTATATTTTAATAAATAATACCGAAATAATGCTTTATTATTACCATTTTCTATATAATCTAGTATATGGCTTAATGCTTCTTTAGCTTTACTTACAGACTTAAGCTTAATATAATTTTCACAAATATTAACTAAAGTATCTATTAATTTTAAGTCCTTTGTATTTTGCCTAATCTCCTTAGCCTTATTTAAGTGTATAAATGATTCTTCCATATTTTCAAATTCATAAAATAATCTTCCTAAATTATTTTCTATCTCCGATACATAAGTCAAATTATTAATTTCTTTAAACACTTTCAAAGTAACCTTAGAGTATTTTATAGCATTTTTAATATCACCTTTTTTATTATATCCATCCGCCAATAATAGGAGTGAATTAGCATACTCATTTTTACTATCAATTTGATTGAATTTTTCCTTAGCTAAATACGAATATTTTATAGCATTTTCAATGTTTTCTAATTTAAAATAAGTATAACCTATATAATAGTATATTTCACCGAGTAAAAAATCATTTCCCATTTGATTGTCTATAAAAACTTTTTCAGCTTGCTTAAAATAACTAGAGGCTGACTGATATCCCATCATCTTAAGGGTTATTTTTCCCAGTTTTAATAAAGTTTCAATTATTTCTTCATAAGAATTATTTTTAATAAAGATTATATTTGCAGAAAGAAAAATCTGTTGAGCTGACGCAATGTCTTGGTGCTCCATATATATATCGCCTCTTAAAGATAAATTCCTAGCTCCTTGATATTCTAGTTTATATTTTTCACAGTAATATATAGATTTATCAATGTTTTGCTCCGCCTGCAATAAATCACTATTTAGAATTTGAGCTTCAGCAATATTTTGATAGAACAAGCATATTTTTTCAGCTTGAGTTTCCTCCGATTCCATTAGATATTCAACAGTTGTATTTAAAGCATTTGCCAAATATTCTAATAAATCCATACTTGGATTGGATTTACCGGATTCTACTAAACTAATTTGACCTGGAGTTATTCTACTACCCGCAAGGTCTTTTAATGTCATGTTAAGTTCTTTTCTTTTCCTCTTTATCTTTTCTCCCATAGATAATATTTCCATAATCACTCTTCCTTTACAACATGGTAATATAATAGTATTAGTTTATACAAATCGACAATTTAATTCAATTATAACATAGTTCACCTATAATATTGTAAATATATGAATAGATTTTAAATTTATGCTAAAAAATTCAAAAAATAAAAACTCCAAACCATGTGTTTACTGACATAGTTTAGAGCCTTTTAAATCATAATTATAAAATATGATCCTTAATATTATCATACATGTCCCCTGCCATGTTCATTACCATCTTACCTGTTTTTTTAGCTCTTCTTCTTGTGTTTCTGTCCATATTAGGAATTAACATCATACCTGCGGCCACACCAATTATCGCACCTGCTGTAATTGTTGATATAAATTTATTTTGCATAAATTACACATCCCTTCTTTAATTATTTATTTATTCTTTATATAATGTGCATTTTTTAATTGATTAATGTACTTTTTTGAAAATTAATAAGTAAATCTAATAGTAAAAGTAAAAATTTAATTTATAATACTTTTGCCAAACTATAAAGTTTTTATGAATAAACATCAGACAGTTCTATTTTTATATTTTCATCATGACCTCTCACATTACTACTATAGATCATATTTTCATAAAGTACCTTCTCCTTCGGAAGTCTTACTGTAAACTTGCTTCCCTTCCCAAATTCACTTTCAACATATATATTACCACCATGTAATTCAACAATCGACTTAACTAAACTAAGGCCAATACCCGTACCCTCTGCATTTCTTGATAACGATTTATCTACCTGTCTAAACCTGTCAAATATCATATCCAAATGCTCATTCTCAATACCAATACCATTATCTTTAACTGATATTTCAACAAATTTATTTTCATTCTTAACATAGACAAGTATTTCATCACCTCTATCTGAAAATTTAATAGCATTTGATATAAGATTTAAGACGATTCTCTCTATTTTTTCTATATCACAAGCAATAATATTTTCCTCAAGGTCCGTGTCAAAAACAATGTTTAATCCCTTACTCTCAGTCAGATTAGTTAAAGATACCACAATTTCTTCTACAATTTCAACTATATTATTATTAGATAAATTAAGTTTATAAAACCCTGCTTCTATTTTTGATAAATCAACTATATTATTAATAATTTTAGATAATCTATAAGAATTTTGCTTAATTGATGCTATATATTTAATAATGGAATCCTTTTTATCATCAAGCGAGCCACTATTACAATACATACTGAATAACTGAGCCGTTGCAAATATAACATTTAATGGTGTTTTAAGTTCATGCGATATATTAACAAGGAATTCTCCCTGTACTTTTAATGCTTTTTCCATAACTATATTAGATTTGATTTCAGGAGTAACATCTATTATTAGAATTAATATTTCACGGATCTTCCCATTAACTTCGAATACTGGTTCGCATATAATATTAAAGTATACTTGGTTTCCATTTAAGGTTAAAGCTTTTTTATTTAAATATTTAATTTTCTTATCCTTCAAAACTTCATCTAAACACTTATAGTATTCACTCTTTTTAAAGTTTTCAAACAAATCTTCTATTTTACAACCCTTTATTTGGTTAATTGATTTAACACTGGAATTAATCAATTCAATAATAGCAAAAGCTTTTCTATTAATATCCACAATTTTAAAATCTTTATATGATAATCGAGCGACAGGTAAATCAAACGTATTCACCATTCTATTTAAAAATTCATATCGGCCCCTTATAATTTCTTCGTGCTTAAAATAGTCTGTCATATCTCTACTACAAAGAACTCCTAAGATAAATTTTCCATTGCTATCATAAATAGGTGTACCATTAACATCTATTTGTAATGTTTTACTCGGGGACTTAACTATCATTCTCATGTTTTTAAATTCTTCGCCCCTCATAACTCTATTTGCTGGAATATTTCGGGCATCAATTTTCTCCCCATAAGCATCATAAAACTCAGAAGGATTATACCCATCACTTATATTGTCCAAACTCTTATAAGAGGCAAGGAACAATTCCCTTGATGCTCTATTCACTAATATGTATTTTCCTTTATCATCAAAAATAGCAATAGAGTCAGCTATATTTTCTATTATAGCTTCTAATTCCTTTTTCTGCTCTTCTATTTTTTTTGATTGATTTATTGTTTCTGTAATATCGTGAAAACAAGATACTATCATAGTTAAATCACCATTTGCATTATAAATAGGAGTTGAACTAATTTCTGCATAGTATTCTTTATTAGGGTGGCATACAAAAATCTTAACATTCTTTGATTTTTCACCTCTTAATGCTCTAACTGATGGAAAATCTTTATAAGGCACCTGATTGCCAAACATATCGAACACTTCAATATTCTTAAACGCATCCGCTATATTAATCCCTATATCTGATTTATAAATAAGTCTCTTTGCTTCCTGATTCACATTTATAAAATCGCCCTTATTATTAGCAAACATTACTCCCTCAGATAAATTTTCAATAATGTCAAGTAACTGAGTATTTTGCTCCTCTATCTTCTGATTTTGCTTCTTAAGCTTCTGGTTTTCATCGAAGATAATCTTATAACGCTGCTCAATACTTAAGTTTTCGAAATTTCCCAATACATCACCTCAATAATTTATATTACTTTATATCATTCGTTTTCAATAGATAAATAATAAAGTTTGTTTTTTCATCACTACTTAGATTCAAAAGTAAACTATCTATTTCTCCTTTATTAATCGTATACTCATGAACAATTTCACTAAATGAATATGTTTTATTTTGCTTTTCATTACATTTTAGTTCAATATTAGAATCCTTAATAGTATTAGGCTCTTTAACAATTATATTAGCCTCTCCCTTTGGCGCTATTAAGCGAATTTCGTCCTTTATCGCCTTGCTTGCTACATTTATAATGTTACATGCTAGCCACTTTTCCACAACTTTATCTGATTTTATTCCTAGGCGCTCCTTACATTTCTCGTCAACAAGTTCATTAAACAAATCTCCTGTATGACTATCTACTTTAACAAATATAACCTCTATTCCACTCTTCATAATTTCTTGCATTTTCCTATAATACTGCTTTGATGATTCCTCTTTCCTATCCCAGAACCCCGTAGCATGATAACAAATCCCTATATAATCATGAAATATTACTACTTTTTTTTCTCCCATGCTTTGCGCATACTGACATCCTTTTACTGCACCTTCTAATTCCCCTGCAATTTGTCTTATATTTTTAGTAGAATCACTATTCCCTTTGCCACTATCTATATGAAGAACTACATCATCCCGAACTGCTACCATTCCATAAGAATACTCCATAGTTTGTGAATTATAACTTCCATCCACATAAATATGAAGGATATCTTTTGGATAATTATTATCTATCTTATCTAAAATAATAGGGGCACCATTTAAAAACTTTTCAGCTTCATTTTTATCCTCAAAGCTCTTATATTTAGCACCTTTTACTCCTTTTACATATTTTAAGCACTCTGCCCAAGTACCAACTATTATATTCTCTATTTTTTCATTAGTATTAGAATTAAATCCTTCCTTTATAGCATAAACTTTTTCACCCATTCTTTATGTTCTCCTTTTTAAAAGCTATTCGATAATTTAAGCCTCTAGGTACTATGTAATACCCCTCTAATTCTATCATAAATAAAGTATACAATAAATGATAAACTTAATAATTCATTTTTTACAATATTTACATTTCCATAATCTATTAGGTTTGATGGACAATACCTGAAAATAATATTATAATAACCCTTACAAGTCGATATTATAAACGCGCAATTCGACATAAAAACTCATTTCATAAACTTTAATAAAAGATATATTGGTATAACAAATAAATTTAGCTTATGAGAAAGGATGGTGAATGAGGCAGCTTCCACAACTAACTTAAAAGTATAGTGGAACTTTGCTTCGATTTTATGAATAAAATAAAAAATAAATATATTTTTCTTCCTATTATCACTGCAGTTTTATCATTAGTATTCCTTATTTTTGTAAGCAATACCTTTAAAGTATCTTCAAATAAACTATATACAAATTTTCTTAAAGATGTTTCATTAAATACTATTTCCACCGTTTATGTAACCCCCTCTCCTAAAATTCAAGTTAAACTTAAAGATGGAACTATTTACGAAACTGATAATCCAAGAACTAACAACTTCAAAGAAGGTCTATTAAAGGATGGTGTAAATGTTTCTGAGCAAGCTTTAACTAGTCCACTAGAAGTTGCATCAATATCAGGTTTTGTAATTTCTCTTATAGTACTTGGATGTATGTGCTTTAAACCTGCAAAGAGAAAAACAAAAGGAATGTTCTCGGCTAGCAACCTTGATGTTACAGCCGTTTCGGATATCGGTTTTAACTTTGAAAATGTAGCCGGTAATGAAGAAGCTAAAGATAGTGTACAAGATGTAGTTGATTTTCTTAAAAACCCCCAGAAGTATTCTGCTTATGGGGCTAGAATGCCAAGAGGTGTAATTTTATATGGAGATCCAGGTACAGGTAAAACACTTCTTGCAAAAGCAGTAGCTGGCGAGGCAAATGTACCTTTCTACGCAGTTTCTGGTTCTGATTTTGTTCAGATATATGTAGGGGTTGGAGCTGGAAGGATCAGAAGCTTATTTAAAAAAGCAAGAAGTCATGGAAGAGCAGTTATCTTTATTGATGAGATTGATGCCATTGGCAAAAAAAGGGATAATGGAACTGGTGGAGGTTCTGACGAGAAAGATCAGACACTTAACGCTCTACTAACCGAGATGTCTGGTTTTAATGAGACAGAGGGCATAATTATAATTGCAGCAACTAACAGGCTTGATATGCTTGACGAAGCACTGCTTCGTCCAGGTCGTTTTGATAGACATATTGAAGTAACTCTTCCTGATGTATCTGCAAGACAGAAAATTTTAAAACTTCATCTTAAAAACAAACCTATTAAGGATATAGACTACAGCGAATGGGCACATAAAACTTCATACTTTTCAGGTGCAAAGCTAGAAAATTTAGCTAATGAAGCAGCCATCATCGCTTGTAAAGACAATTCTACATTTATTGAAAATGAGCATTTAGATAAAGCTTATTCAATAATGCTAGCAGGTTATGAAAAAGTTGATAGAGATTATATTAAAGATGATGATAGAAAAATAACTGCATTTCATGAAGCTGGACATGCTTTAATTTCACTTAAAATGTTACCAAAAGACAAGGTATCTAAAGTAACTATAATTCCAACTACCAAAGGTGCTGGCGGTTATACTTTAAGTATTCCCGAAGATAAACTATATCAAAACAAAGATTATATGAAGAAAAAAATAATGGTACTACTCGGTGGCAGGGCCGCTGAAGAGATTATTTTTGGTAGGGATCATGTAACCACTGGTGCATATAGCGATTTGCAAAGAAGTACTCAGCTTATAACAAACATGATAACAGAATACGGAATGGGTGAATCCTTAGGTCTACTTACAATGGCTAAATTAAAAGAATCAGGTTTTACAAATCAAGAAGAAGTATTCTCAGAATGTAAAGATTTAATTTCGCAGTTATATGAAGAAGTTATAAACATTCTAACAAATGAAAAAGAATCTTTAAAGTCTATAACAAATTTATTAATCAAAAAAGAAACTATAAATCATGAAGATTTAATAAGTATTATTGGAAATACTAATAAGATTAGCGAGACTACTGCTATAGAAAATACTATTGCAATATAATTTACTGTTGAAATAGTAGAAACTCTTATAAATAAGATTCTCCTAAATTTACGATATAGCTGCATTAATTATTATTGTAATCATTATTTAAGGAGGTGTTTCATATTTTACAATTAATTGGTTTAGTAGTTGTTATAATTATAATATTAAAGTTTGTGGGCGTATTATAGTATAAGTTTTATATTATAAATTACAAGATTTAAGGCACATTCAAATTAATAAGGAGCAAAACATGCTTCTTATTAATTTGAATGTGCCTATTAAATTTCAAAATTCTTCTTTTACATATAATGCTCTCGTTAACCTGACTAAAAGTCAGGCTAGCGAACCAACGTTGCACAACCAATGCTGAAACAATACCCGTATGATTTTCTCCAGAAATGGTACCAAATAAGAAGTGCAGAAACAATTGAAATTCCATTTAAAATTCTTCTTTTGTAATTATAAAATTCTCGTAAGCCTGACTGGAAGTCAGGCTAGCGAACCGACGTTGCACAACCAATGCTGAAAGAATACCCGTATGAATTTCTCCGGAAGTGACTCCAAATAAGAAGAGCAGAAACAATTGAAATTCCATTTAAAATTCTTCTTTTGCAAATATAAAATTCTCGTGAGACTGCCATAGGCAGTCTAGCGAACCAGCTATAAGCTGAATGTGAGCACATAACAATTAATAATTGTTATGCCCCCCAGAGAACGACCCAGAGGAGAGAATTTTATATCTGCAAAAGATTAGAATTTCTTAATGAAATTTCATGTTTCAACCTCTTATTTAGAGTCACGCAGGAGAAAATCGTAGGGCGCCTTTTAGTAACACTGTTGTTACTCTTTAGTTCCAAAATTCATAAGAAATGCTACAAGCATTCCTCCAATAAGTCCACCTACATGAGCAAAATTATCAATACCCGGCATCGTAGCTCCTATAAATATATTTATAAGTATAACGGATAAAATATTTTTTATAAAAGCACTTCCAGTCTTTTCTTTAGATGTGATTGCAAATATAAGCACTGCTCCCAGTAATCCAAAGATTGCACCGGAAGCACCAATTGAAACACTTGTTGAAAATATATAACTAAGTATAGATGCACATATTCCAGAAATAAAATAAATAACAAGATATTTTGCTTTTCCATAAACACTTTCAACCATAGGCCCTATAGCGTAAAGGGAATACATATTAACCGCTACATGTACAATCCCACCATGTAAAAACATACAAGTAACAAGCCTATAATACTGCCCTTGATTTATTAAATCATTAACCTTTGCACCAAGTAAAACTAGAACATTAGTATCACTATTTAAAATGCTACCATTTGCCATATAACTCAGGTATGCAGTAATACCATACATTATAACGTTTATAGCTATAATTATTATAGTTATCCAGGGTTTGTCTTGTAGATTTACTTTCCCTGCCCTACTGCGTAAATTGTTACTATTCATAACTGAAACTAAGTCATTCACTACCTCTAATTTTACATTTTGAGAATAATTCACTTTTTTTTCTGATATATTAACCTTTATTAATGGTTGTTGTAATAAATTATTTGATTCAGCGATTTTACCAGATTCATCGTTACTTAATTCACCCTCAGACAACAATATATATATATTGTTTTTATCTGCTGGAATATCATATTGCGTTAATTGATTTAAGCTTCTAGGAGTCGTAAATATTATTCGGTAATCAAAACCGCTTATATTCTTACTCACAGTCCATAGCCTTGATTTATTATTTTTACTTGTTATATCTTCTAATAAATATCCTTGCTGCGCTATCATACCATTTATAATGATCTTTATATTTTTTTCTAACATATTATTCTCCTAATCAAATAGATATTTTACATTATTGATTCTACAATAACATTATGATGCTTAAGCAAATCTATTTCATAAAATTTAATAGGCAGCCGTGTTTCACTCTCATATAGTACCCTTAATATCGGCCTATCAGGGAAATTTTTATTTTGCTTAATTACATATCCTTCAACACCATTTGATAACTTTAAACAAACTCCTAATGGAAACACTGAAAAAGTTTTTTTGAAATCTTTTACTACTTCCTCATCAAAAGCATTTCCAGCACCTGCGAGTATTAACTCATAAGCATCACTAGGATTGAATTTTTTTCTATAACATCTATCATTACTTACAGAATCATAAACGTCACAAATACCAATTATCTTTGCATATTTAGAAATTTGATTTTTAGTAAGTCCATAAGGATATCCATTACCATCAACTCTCTCATGGTGGTGTTCCACTGCTTTTAAAACCCTATTTGTCATACTAAAATTCTGTTCCAAGATTTCTTTTCCGTATATAGGATGATTTTTTATTTCTTCAAACTCTTCCCTTGTTAGTTTGCCAGGTTTCGTTATAATATTTTTGTCTATTTTAGTCTTACCAATATCATGAAGAATTGCCCCAATGCTTAACTCTTTTAATTCATCTTGCGTAAGATTCATTGTAATACCAAGAAAAATCGCCATAATTCCAGTATCTATAGAGTGAAGATAGGTATAGTTATCAAAGGTTTGAATATCATACAAACTTTTATTAACATCACCCATCTCAATAATATAATTAACTAAATCTTCCACAACAGATAATGAATTTTTAGTTCCTTTTGTATCCCCTTCAGTTACATTTTTCATTATGGTAGACATATTTTTCATAGTTAATTCTTTTAAACTACCTAGTCTCTCATCTTCTATAGATACATCATCTAGCCTTGAATCTTCTACATAAACATAAAAAACGCCTAACTTTTTAAGTTTAACAATATATTTTTTGTTCAATTTAACCCCAGATCTTAAAAGAATACTTCCATCATTGGTTACTATGTTTTTGCCTAATATTTCATTTACCTTTACCCTATTAATAAACTCAAGTCTCATGGTCACCTCTAATTATTTTTTAATCATCCCTTGTGGAAATACAGATCCACAAGGGATGATTAAACTTTCAGCTTAAGTATCTAAGTTATTTTGGCGAATCATCGAAAAGTTAGCGATGACTCTATTTGTATTCTTCTTCTTTTCCTTTGATCTTTATAAAAACTTCTCTAAGTTCTTGCTTTATTAGCTCACATATTTCAATTAATGATTCCCGAACCACCATATGCTCATCAGAGTATTTGAATTTAACTAGCCATGTTGGGTTATATTCATCATCTATAGGCTCAATAATATATCCCTTAGACCTAAATACATCTTCGTTAAAGCAATCATAAATTGCTGAAAACTGCCATTCTTCCACATCATCATGCGTATCAAAAGTTAAATTAATTAAATCTCCGCAGTAATTTAATTTTGTTACAAACTCTGCGCCCTGCGATGTTTCATAACTTCCAATCTCACGAACAAATTGATTAGTTTCTTTATCTACTTCCATTAATACCAATGAAGAAAATTGCATAAAACCCACCCTCTCTTATTTTTTGCAGTCCTTACAAATGCCTTTTAAATAAACATGACTTTCTGTAAGTGTTATTCCTGTCTTAGCCTTTATTTGCTCCTCTATTTGAGGTATAGGGCAATCTATAACCATTTTCTTATGACATAAATCACATTCAATTATATGTTTGTGTGAATTATTATTTATAATATAGTTATACATATTGTTTCCCAAATCAAATTTATTAACAATTTTTTTACTTTCTAGCAAATCTAAGGTTCTATAAACCGTTGATAAATCTATTTTAATGTCTTCTTTTTTAAGTAAATCATATATAACATTTACGTTTATTGCATCTGAGCTTTCGAGTATAATTTCAAGTATACTTTTTCTTGCTTTAGTAACCCTAATATTATTATCTTTTAAGTATGAAATTACGTTCATCTACATCACCTTACTACATTATTTTATTTCTTTTAATACTGCTAATAAGTAATTCCACATTCTATCTGTTGATGAGATACTTAGGTGTTCTTTTGATGTGTGCACATCATACATATTAGGTCCAAAAGATATTTGATCAATATTACCCTCAAATTTTTTACTAAATAAACCACACTCAAGACCTGCATGTATAGCTGCTATTTCAGGTTTCTTGCCAAATAAATCATTATATACATTTTCAAATACTGTTTTTATTTTGGAGTTAGCATCATATTGCCACTCTGGATAATCAGATTCAAATTCAATGGTTGCTCCAACCATTTCCGCAAGCACTATAGTTTCATCACATATTAATTTCTTTAAAGATGCAACCGAGCTTCTTATTGCAGAGTCAAATACTAAATAATCATCCTGGGTTGTAAGAACTCCTATATTTGTTGAGCTTTGTACTAAACCTTTAATATCCTGGCTCATGCTTTTAACTCCATTCGGAATTAAGAAAAGTACTTGGAGTGCTTTTGTAGCAGTCTCCTCGGAAAATATTTTACGTGAATTATTATCTAATATTTCAATAGATAAATTCACATCTGGATCAATAGTATTTAATTCATTTTTAAATATAGAATTCCACAAAGCTAATTTCTGATTAACTATTACTTTATCATCTTCTCTAAATAATATAACAGCATCAGCACTACGAGGAATTGCGTTATTTTTAGCTCCTCCACTTATAGAACTTATTTTAAAATCTATAGCTGATTTTAAATCCACTAAAAAACGTCCCATGATTTTGTTAGCGTTACCTCTTTCTTTATCTATTTCCATTCCAGAGTGACCGCCCTTTAAATCCCTTAGTTTTATAAGACAATTTACAAAGTTTTTATCTGATTTTTCCCAAACTATAGGTAATTTTATTCTTTCCCTTACTCCACCAGCGCAACTTACTAATAGTTTTCCTTCTTCTTCCGAATCTATATTAATTAATATTCTTCCCTCTAAATCATTAGGATCTAGAGCTTCTGCTCCAACCATCCCTACCTCTTCACCGGTAGTTACTAATAACTCGATTGGTGGATGAGGAATATCTGTAGAATCTAGCACTGCAAGGCTCATTGCTACAGCAATACCGTCGTCAGCTCCAAGTGTAGTACCATTCGCGTGTAAATTGTCTCCTTCTACAATAAACTCAATAGGATCCTTTAAAAAGTCATGTTTTGAATGAAGCTCTTTTTCACAGACCATATCCATATGACCTTGAATTATTATCTTTGGCGCATTTTCATATCCCAGAGTTCCAGGTTTCTTAATTATTATATTTAATGAAGCATCCTGAGTAACTTTCAAATTATGTTCTTTTGCAAAGTTTACTAGAAAGTCACTTACACCCTTCTCATTTCCAGAACCTCTTGGAACCTGGTTCATCTCTTTGAAATATTTAAATGCTTTAAATGAATTTAAATTTTTTAATTTTTCTAACATATTTATCATCCTTCCTTGTGAAATGTCTTTAAAAAAACATCATTTTTAGTCCAAAAAACACTAAGATAATTCCTCCAATATAGTCTGCATATCTCCCTATAATATCTATTTTTTTTAGATATTTAGAAATTATAAAGGCTATTATTACCATTATAAAAGTCACTGCTCCAATGATTAATGTATCTTGTAATAATATAACCTTTGTTATATTATTTAATACTGTAAATCCTACCACCATCGCATCTATACTTACAGAAACCCCTAAAATAAGATACATCTTAGGTTTAAGTAGTGGACACTTACCTTGATTATCAATTCCTTCTTTAATCATAACAACTCCAACTAACGCTATAATTATACCACCAATAATAGTTGGCATTGAAGCTACATATGTATTAAAAAGAAACCCCGCATAAGCTCCAATATACGATAATATAAATTGAAATAAAGCAAAAGAAATTGTAAAACCTACCTTATTTTCAAGTTTAGTTTGATTGTTTAAGCCTATGCATAAAGCTACTCCAAAAGCATCTAAAGATAGAGCTAAAGCAATCATAAATAATGGGTACATAGCCAGCTTCCCCACCCCCTTCAATAATAATTCATTCTAATTTCACTAATTTATGTGTATAACTTTCCATATACCATTATCAATTATTCAGGCTTTCTTGTCAACTAAGATTTAACGACATAAAAAGTATTATTTAATTGCTCCTTGTATGTATTTGCTCTTATAGACTATAATATAAAGGTATTTACACTAGGAGGTGTTGTAGTGCTTTCAATATATAGCAGTTCGGAAAATAAACAACTTACAAAACTTGAAAATATAGAACCGGGTTGTTGGATTAATATGATAGATCCATCAGAGGAAGAATTAATATTTGTTTCAAAAAACACTAATGCACCTATGGATTTTTTAAGGGCTGCTTTAGATGAAGAAGAAACCTCCCGTATTGATATAGAAGATTGTACGTTAATTATATTAGATATTCCCTTTACTGATATCGACGATAATTCCTTAACCTACGATACTTACCCTATAGCTGTGATCCAAACAGACACCGTTATAATTACGGTTTGTTTAAAAAACAGTAAAGTATTATCAGATTTTGGCGATGGAAAAATTAGTTCCTTTTTCACATATAAGCGTCAAAGATTTATGCTTCAAGTACTTTATAGAATTGCGAAATACTATTTAATATACCTAAGGCAAATTGATAAGAAAAGTTACATAGTGGAAAAACAACTACATAAATCCTTAAGAAATAAAGAACTTCTTCAATTATTGGCCCTAGAAAAATCGCTTGTTTATTTCTCTACTTCATTAAAAGGAAATGAAATCACCTTAGAAAAAATGCTTAAGCTAGATATTCTTCAACAATATGAAGAAGATAAAGATGTACTCGAGGATGTTATTATTGAAAACAAGCAAGCTATAGAAATGTGTTCTACTTATACTGATATTTTAAAAGGCACCATGGATGCCTACTCTTCTGTTATATCAAATAAACTAAATATCGTAATGAAATTTCTTGCTGCCATTACAATAGTTATGGCTATACCAAATTTGGTTTCCGGACTATTCGGTATGAATGTAGGCGGAATACCCTATGGTAACAACACCAATGGTTTCTGGTACGTGTTTACATTTATTGTTTTTTTAGTTATTTCTTCTATTTATATCTTAAATAAGAAAGATATGTTTTGAAAATTGAAACTAAAACAGTTCACCACTCGTATTATATATGAGTAATGAATTTACATAAGTATTCACATTATTTACACTTCATATTTTGTGTATAAAAACTTTTTGATGATAGGAGGAATCTACTTATGAGAAGAAGAAAAATTTTATATGTTGCGTTATTTATAGCTGCGCTATCCACCATATCTGCTTCAAAAACTTATGGAGCTACTACAGCAATGCCAGGTGGTACTGTAGTAATTGGATCACATGCTTTTTCACTTGACTACGCTAATGATACTAAAAATGAAAACGAAATTTCCAGCGCATTATTAACTGGCGGTGATGTATATGTTAAAGTTTTTGATAATACATGGGTTAATAACACTACCTCTCTAGCTATAAATGCTAACATAATTCCTAGTGTAACTTATAAAAGTTCTACTGGTATAGAAAGTAGTTTTGCAGCTGGTGATGCCTCTTCAGATACACCAACTGTTACAGATCCACTACAGATAATTAGCATAGAATAAATTTTATTTAAGCACGATTTGAAAAATGGCAATTTGTAAAATTGCTATTTGTAAAAGCACGATTTGAAAAAGCGCAAAGGCGCTTTATGAAAAGCACGATTTGTAAAATAGCAATATGTAAAATTGCTATTTGTAAAAGCGAGTAACGTTTCACAAAATAGTTGACCCCTATATATTGGTATAAATAAAAGATAAGAGATAGTTTTAGAAACTATCTCTTATCTTTTATTTATGATTTTATTTAACCTCTTCTCCCTTTTTTAGTTCTAAATCTACTGAGTAAGCTACCTTATCTGATTTTAGAAGTTTAACTACCACTTTATCATTTACTTTTCTAATTGGAAAAGCTGTAGTACCTTTACCTATTACCCCTATTGGATTTATAGCTTTTCCATTATAATATATCTGGTATTTTGTAACATCCTTGTATTGTTTCTTTCCTGCATCTGATAGAGTTACATTTACTACAGATGCAAAAGAAGCTTTTCTTACAGTTGCTGTAATTGGTGCTGATGGATCTACTTCACCCGACTTGCTTTTCGCATAAAATATACCTGAAATAGCTAGTATAATTACTATAACCGCAACTATACCTATTGTCTTTTTATTAATTTTATTTTCCATTATTATATTCACTCCTATTATTATATTATTTTTTTATCTGACACTTAATTTTATATTTAATTCCTTAATAACCTTCTTATTTTGGTCTAAAAACTTTACTACCACCTCGGTTCCAGCATTTTGAACTGGGAACAGGGTAGTCTTACTTTTTGAAATACCCTCTATTGCTGATATCTTTTTATTTCCAATAGAAAATTGATAATATTTATAACTACTAAATTTTTTATTATCCTTAATTATTTCTGCCGTAGATCCAAAATTTGCAGCTTTAATAAATACTACAAGTCCATCTTTACTACTTTCTACCTTTGTATTTTCGTCTTTCACTTGTGCTGCTGTTAGGGGTTTTTCTTGTGCTGCTATTTTAGCATTTTGCTGTATTAACAATATGGTTTGTTTTTGCTTAGCTGTCTGAACCTTACCTTTATTGGTAATATCTTTATTAGCTACACTTGCTTCTTTTCCCCCTGATTTTACTCTACCAGTTTTAGAATTGTCAGTTGTGGAATTAGGGTTTGATTTTTTTACATCATCCTTTTTTAGCTCTCCTGTATCCAAGGCAGTTTTATTTTTAATACTAGCAGCCTCTTTATCAACTTTTGATTTATGAAGTAATAATACTGAAGATACTATTACTACTATAATTACAAGCAATGAAATTATTATATTACGTTTTTTTCTATCAATTTTCATTTCTTATCCTCCTCATATACTACATTCTGAAATATACTTTACAATTGTTTATATCAGCATCCTTATTAATAATATAATCTTCTGTTATAGTAAAATCATAAATTTTTGCCTTATGAGGATTTACATTTACATTTTCGACATCAAATACTCCACTAGCCACTACCTCTCCGTCCTCATCCTTAATTACTATTGGTAATGTTTCTAATTTCACAATTGTATCACACCCATTACGAATCATGAAAACTATAGAAATAGAATCATCAAAACACCTTAAAGTTTTAAACACTTCAATATTAACATCCTCAGCCTTTATTAAAGGTAACTTATTTAAGAATTTTGTAAAAGTACCTTCTAACTCATGGTGATCATCACCTGGAAATCCTTCAAATTCACACTTTACCGTATTTACTGTGCTAACAGATTTTTCAAACTGTATTTCCCAATCATCATTTTGAATAAGATTAACAAATAGGTTTATTTTATCAAAATAAACCTTATATGGCCTTGCGCAAAACGGTGGCAATATACCAAAATCCTTCATATCCATGGTCTGGCTTGCAAGTATATCACCATTTTTATTTACAATAAGTAATGGTACTTTATGAAAATTAATCTGCTTAGATGATCCATTTCTTATATAAACACTAACCTCAATTTTATCTCCCATATCAAAAGTGTATATACCATTAATACATACTTGTCCATCTTCAAGTGGTGGTAACTCATTTAATTCCTCTAGTATAAGATCCTTTTGAAAATCTGACATAACTCCTTTGTCATTCTCACTAAGATCAAGTTCTATCTTTACCGCCTCTTTTTCTAATACTAGTACGTTCTCTTTACTTGTCATATTATATTCCTCCTAATGCGCTCTCCCATATAATTTATATTTTGAATTTGGTATTAATTATACCATATAATTCTAAAATAATTGTGAACTTTTCATTTTATTCGCCCACTTTAAACTACGTTAAAACACACAAATAGTTGCACCTCATTGAAAAACAAAAAAGAGATCATCCAATTAAATTGAATAATCTCTCTTTTTTATTTGACTTTTATTAAAGTGTTCCCTGCTTTCATAACAACAGCCCTATCTTTAAATTTTAAATTTTTCTACGCTTTCAGATAAACTTTGTGCCATACCCGCAAGGGTTTCTGCTGTTGCAGTCATCTCTTCTGAAAAAGCCGTCTGCTGCTGCGTTGTAGCTGAAATTTCCTCAGCAGATGCTGCTACTTCTTCTGAAACACTTGCTACTGATTCTACTTTTTCCACCACATAGTTTTTAGACTTAACTGCAGATTCTAATGCATAATTTACATTTTGAATTTGAGGATCTATAAGCTTAACTTCATCCAATATATCCTTAAATGAAGCAACTGTACTCTCCACTGTAACAACCTGCTCTTCAATTTTATTAGTTACGAGGTCAGCTTTACTCGATACTTCCTTTGTATCCTTAGTAACTGTGCTTACAAGTTCCATAATTCCATTTGAGGAAGATGAAACTTGTTCTGCAAGTTTTCTTATCTCATCTGCAACTACCGCAAATCCTTTTCCTGATTCGCCAGCCCTAGCAGCTTCTATGGAAGCATTAAGTGCGAGCAGATTAGTTTGCCCTGCAACATTATTTATAACCTCCGTAATAGCTGTAATTTTTTCTACGCTAACATTCAACAATAGAAGTTTTTCTGTAACATATTTAAATCCCTGTCTTATATCTTCCACAGAGCTTACAAGGTCTTCTATTCTTAACGATCCTATATCCGCAGCCCCTTTAATTTTACTACTTCCTACTGAAACCATTTGAGCATTTTCATTTATAGTATCAAATGTTTTTGTAAATTCTTCAAGGAGTGTAACGGATTCAATAAGATTTTGACTTTGTTTTGTAGCACCATCTGCAACTCCTCCTACAGCTCTCGTGATCTCCATGCTGGATGATGCAACTTCTTCACTAGAAGCAGAAAGAGTCTGAGAAACACCATTTAAATCACTGGTGGTACTTTTTATACTTCCAATCATCTCTCTAAGTGTTTCTAAAGTTTTATTCATAGCTTTAGCTAAAACACCAACTTCATCATTAGATTCAGCTTTCAAAGTAGCTGTAAAATCACCCTCTGAAATTGTTTCTAGTGCAGAAACGACATCTTTAATAGGTTTTGTAATTTTCGATGAAAAAAAGTATGCAAATATTAATATTAGAATTAAACTTATTACAAATAATAATCCTATACTCTTTATAATGTTAATAGCAATACCTGTTAAATCTTGAGTATTAATTGTTATTGATGAAACCCCGATAACTTTACCATCTTTTAATGCTGGAACAATCGTAGTAAATCCTTTATACATTTCACTCTTATAATCCTTGTTATTCCCATCCTTAAGTGCTTCTAATGCTTTGGAATCCCCTGATTTCCCTATTTGACTTTTGTCACTATTCACCATTGTTTTTCCAGTTGAATCCATATACTGAAAATTTGTAATGTTAGGTTGGGCCTTACATAATTCCTCCATGTAAGCTTGGGTATCAGTCATGTTATAATTGGATTTTTCTAAACTCATCCTTGCTTGCCCTATAATTATATTACTATCTGCCTTAATCTGTTCATTGAGCATGGTACCCATATTTACAGCTATTAAAGCAAACATAGTTACCATACTTATAATTGCTACTGACATAAAACCTGCTGTAACCTTTTTTCTAAGGGAATTAAACAACTATACCATCTCCTTTATAATGACTCTCGATTTCATTATCTTATGCGACGAGAAAAATGTCAATATTTTTTATTTTTTGAACTTATAAGTAATAATATAAATAAAAAGGTAGAATTGTTGTTTTAAACAATTCTACCTTATTCTATATAAGTTTTATTAAATTTTTAATGAATATCAACTATAGTACCATCAATACCCAAAACTAATGTTTTAAATTCATCTACTTTAACCTCAGTTAAAAAGCCGTCCATACTACCATCATAATTGTTAAGTCTCGCTTTATTGAAATACTTACTAAATGTATAGTTTACGTTATCAATAGTTACTCCTGTCGGATTAAGTATATCTGGTGTAACAGCTTTAATTGTTCCCATCTTAACTTTATCATATACATAAACGAAGGTGTTTTTATTCCATATATCTGATACAAAATAAACTACATCATAAGCATTTAAATCAGTTTCTTGTATATTTGCATTTCTATAAATATAATTATACTTTATATTCTTAAACTGATTTATAAGTTTAATGTTATCAGCTTTATATACTTGAGGTTCGCCGAAATTTGCATCAACTATAACAGCATAATCATATCCTACATTATCGCTTTTCTTTGTTAAAATAATTGAAGAATAAGCTCTCACAGCTTTGGCTGCAACTTCATAATCCACAGACACTCCATGATAATAATATAAAGAAGCTTTGGGAAGTGTCATAGTTTTAGCTTTGCCCGCATCATCCGTGTAAGCTATTAACGGGCTTGCTACACTAGTTACAGAATATTTTTCTGTGGAATTTTCTTTTCTATCAATTTTAGTAATCATAGTATCACTAACATATAATTGGTATTTAACACCGATTTCTAGAGGATTTAGTCCATCCTTTACGGTTAAAGTCCCTTTATCCGTAATAACTTGATTATCATTTAACTTGTCTGAAGTCTTAAGATTTCCAAGTATCAGATATTCACCCATACTACCAATTTTCTGTTCTATGCTTTTTATACCAACTACCTTGCCATCATGCCCTATCATTACAGATACCAAATCTCCTGTTTTAAAAGAAGAGAGGTTAGTAATATCCATATTCTTACTGTACGTGTAGCTCTTTTTATCTACTTCAATAGCATTTGTTGCATCATTACTCGCAATGAACTCTGTGATATTTCCCTCTATATAATTTGAAGTAACAAGTATATACCTATTATTACCATTTATATCAGTAACGCTGTATACTACATCCCTATCCCCAATTTCTTCTTTTGTTATAAACTTACCATTCTTCATAATCTTAGTATCAGGATCAAAAGTTATATCTCCTAGTGTATCTGACTTCGTATTAAAATCTTTAGCAAGCTCTGGTTTGCTGTATATAGGGTCTGTTATAACAGCGTAGTTATTTAAAACCTTATCACTATTGTCAATTATTATAGACATATTAGGTACTAATATACTATTAAGTTTAGCATAATCTTGCTTTTGGCCATGATAATAATAACTAATACCAGATGGTAGAGTCATGCTGGTCTGGGCGCCATCTTTATCATAATAAACAACATTACCGAGTATTGTGTTCACAGTAACACTTACCGTTGCTCTAAGTTCACCATAAACCTTTGTAATTTGTCCGTCCTCTATTTTGACCCTAAACGTTGGTCCAACCTTAATCTTTTTCTTATTACTAGCTGAAATAGTCATAATCCCTTTATCTGTTAATATTTCATTATCTGCTAAATTATCATAAGAATCCGAATCATCTTGTATAATACAATCTGTATATAAATTACTCGCCTGTGAAAAATTTTCTTTAGTAGTACTACCCTTTACCTGCGTGCTAAGTAACCTATCAAACATTACAGCTGCAGCATTAATAGTAATAGTATCCGTAGTTCTTAAATTAAGTTTATCTGTTAGCTCTAAATCAGATGCTTTTTTTATATAATTAATAGGGAAACTTCCAGTTAAATCCGATTTTGAATAACCTAAAAGATGTACCATATTAACACAAATATCCTGATAAGTTGCACTACTCGCTGGATGGAAATAACCATCATTTGTGCCATATAAAAGTCCCTCTCCAACAATAGCATTAACGTACCCACTAAGGACACTACCACTAGCTACATCTGGAAATATTGTTTTCCCGCGAAGACTCGCTGCGCTATCACCTAATCCATCAGCTATAGCCATAGCCTTTATTAATTCACCATTCGTCATTTTTTTGTTAACATTCGTAACTGTACTGTCTATAATTCCAAGCTGTTTCATCTTTGCAACAGAAGTTTTATAATCTAAAGTAGTTGCAAAAGTTGAAGCAGGAACCATAACATTTATTAACATTGATAAACTCAAAACAATACCCAACAACGATTTTTTTATTTTCATTTTTCTACCATCCTTTTTATTTAGATAGTGTTAACACTATCTTTGTTTTATTTATTTTAAACCCTGCTGTTGCAAGGAGTGTAGCTGTTTTTAGCTCAAAAAAAACAATGACCCCCTCTGTTTGGTATAATTGTTGTATCTAAACTCAACAAAAATTCCCGAAAGAAGGTGTCATTGTGAGTCCAATTATATCAATGTTAGTTACTTATAATCAAGTATTACTTTCTCAAATTAAACAATTACTTATTTTTATTGCTAAAAATATACCATTAAAGGTTCCGAAATACGATATGACAAGTCCTAAATATAAAAAACTTACTGTAGATAAATTGCCAATTATTAAAACCTTTGAAAAGCTTGATTACAGGCAACTCTTAGCTGAGTATAAACGCAGTAATGGCAAGGATAAAAAGCCTGTCAATTCTCGCGGTAAACATCCTATATCCTCTGATACTATATGCCCTCAATGTGGTGCTCCGCACACCTATATCTACGATAACGCCGGAGGCCGCGGGCAGCTTTGGTGCAAAGTTTGTGATATGCATTTCAATAAAAACAAGGATGATTTCAAAACCGAAAAACTCATTTGTCCATTTTGTGGACATGCCCTAAGTAAAAAGAAGGACCGCAAAAATTTTTATATCCATAAATGCGTTAATAAAAAATGTAGCTTTTTCCTTCAATCTCTTGCAAATCTTTCAATGGAAGACATTAAGGAATATAAGAAAGATAAACACAAATTTAAGCTACATTACATCTACCGTGAGTTTACCACTAATTATTTTGATGTAGATTTATCTTCAATGCCAAAAGGTGCTACTAGCCTCAAGTTCAGAAATTTTTCTTCACATGTAATGGGACTCTGTCTAACATATAACGTTAATTTAGGACTATCTACACGCCGTACGGCACTTGCTCTTTGGGAAATCCATGGGGTGAAAATATCTCATGTCATGGTTAGTAGATACGCCATTGCAGCTGCCGCTTTTGTCAAACCATATGTTGACAACTATGATTATAAGCCCACTAATTATCTTGCTGCTGATGAAACCTATACTAAAGTAAAAGGAGTTCATCAATATATCTGGCTTGTTATGGATGCCATCAAGAAATCAATTTTAGGATACCAAGCCTCTTTTAGTCGTGATACTGGCCCTTGTATTTTAACTATGCGTATGGCTTTTGATAAGTTCAAAGAGTTTCCCGGAAAATCACTTAAATTCGTTGCTGATGGCTATACTGCATATAAGCTCGCTGAGCAACAGTTTAAACTTAACGGCATGGACTTCGATGTAATCCAAGTAATTGGTCTTACTAACTCCGATCCTGTTTCAACCGAATATCGTTGGCTTAAACAAATAATAGAGCGTCTTAACAGAACATTTAAATTTTCCTATAGGGTTACAAATGGCTTTGGTAGTGAAGAAGGTTCCAACACGCACTTGGCGTTGTTTGTAGCATATTACAACTTTCTCCGCCCACATAGCTACGCTTATTGGGGGCCATTGAACTCAATACCTGAACTTGAAAACATTTCTACTATGCCAGCAAAATGGCAAAAGTTAATCGAACTTTCACAGCAACTTATAGTAGAAAAACAGGTTGTATAAGTGAATTTACCTTTTAATATAGTTTGAATTTTCTTACCCGGCAGGGTTCCGTAAAAAAGGAACAATCTGATCAGGTATATTTTTGATGCAATTTTTTATTCACCTGGAACAAAATCCTTAATTAATACACATTCTTTAAGATACTCTTACTAATATTTTCTGCGATAAGGTATATTTTCAGTTATAATCGAAAGCACATGCCCTAATTTTACCAATTAGTGTTTTTTCATAAGTTAGTTAACACTATCTTTATTTATTACTTTTTAGTCCCTTTAATCAAAATCAGTTTAGAATTTCTTGTTTAAAGTTCGTTTGCAAAGCACGCCATAGAATTACTCAGCTTAATATCTTCTCCGACGTGAATTGCAATACGAGACGAATAAACTATTGAAATTTGATTTAGAAATTCTTGTTTTGCGATTGTAAAATTCTCGTAAGCTTGCCAGGAAGGCAAGCTAGCGAACCTGAGTCAGGACGACGAATGTGAGCGATAGAGAATTTTACATGAGCAAAACATTAGAATTTCTTAATCCAATTTCTTGTTTAAAGTTCGTTTGCAAAGCACGCCGGAGAATTGCAGTTGTAGTAAAATACATTTATTTCACAATTTTGACCTTTTGGCCTTCGTTTAAGAAACTTTGACCTTCAGTTACAACTTGATCACCAAGTTTTATACCACTGACAATCTCAGTTTGCACCGTATTTGATATTCCCACTACTACTTGTTTCTTTTTGAGCCTTGTAGCATCCACTATATATACATATTGCACACTATTTTCTGTAAATATTGCTCCATTTGGTACAACTGTTATATCTGTTTTTACTACATCTGGAAACTCAACTCTTACTATCATTCCTGGTTTTAATAAATTAGAAGGATTCTCTATCTTAACCTTTACTGTATACAATTGTGTCTTAGCATCTGCTGAAGGACTTATGGTGTCTACTATGCCTTGTACAATTTTATTATTCATAGATGATATTTGAACAGGTATTTTCTGATTTACTTTTACCTTTATAACATCTTTGTCTGTCATCGATACTTCTGAGCGCAGGCTACTTGCATCAATTATAGTAAATGCACTAACTGCACTTGATACTACTTCGCCGACTTCAACTTTTCGTTCAGATATAACTCCATTTATAGGTGATGTAATAGAAGCATTATCCATTTGTATTTGTGCTAAATCAAGTGATGCCTTAGCTTGCTGAACTTGACCTTCAGCTGCAGCATCCGTTTGTGGTCCTGTTTTTGATTTTAATAGTGCTAAAGAATCACTTGCGGCTCTAACCTGAAGCGATGCACTGTCCATCTTTGATTTTGCAGCATCAAGCTCGCTTTTGGCCGAATCTCCTATATTATATTGCTGATGAATTGTATTATAATTATTTTTCGCATCATTATATGTTGTTTTTGCAATATCTAATGTTGAATTTGCAGGTATTAATTGCTGCTCGTAACCTGAACCACTAGTTTTATCAAGATTTGCATTAGCAGTGTCCAAGGCCGCTTTTGCTACATTATATTGCGCCGTAAGTTCAGATCTATCAAGAGTGAATAAGATATCACCTTTATTTACACTCTGACCCACATCTACATTTACACCATAAACTTTACCAGCTATTTTAGATGTAACCACAGTTTGACTAGACGTTGCTAACTTGCTTCCATATTTTGTAGTTGTTGTTATTGAAGATATACTAACTGGAGACGCTTTAACATTTTTTGAAATATCATTTGAGGTAACACTTACCTCTTTATTTCCGCAACCCACTCCTATTAAAGTTATACTCAATGTTAAACTTATTAATAAAAATCCTTTAATCCCTTTAAGCTTCATCATAATGTAACTCCTTTATCTATTTTATCAGATTTCCTTTTCCTTTTACCAAAGAACCCTTTCATATCGTCAATCAACGTATATACCACTGGAATTATTATTGGTGACAAAATCGTAGATGTAATCATTCCTCCTATTATTGCAACTGACATTCCTACTCTATATTCACTACCTTCAGCAGTAGCAAGCGCTGAGGGTAACATCCCAACTACCATAGTTATGGTCGTCATGAGTATTGGTCTTAGTCTTGTAAGTCCAGCCTCTACTAATGCTTCGCGAAGAGGCAAACCTGTTTTCATAAGAGTAAGCGTATAATCTATTAATAGTGTTCCATTTTTGGCGGCCAGACCATCAAGCATTATTAATCCAATCATTGACATAATATTTAAACTATTTCCTGTAATGGCGAGTGCTATAAGTGCCCCAATTAATCCACAAGGTAGTGATAACATTCTTAAAGCCGGAGTTAAGAATGATTCATATAAAACAACTAAGATCATATATACGAGTATAATTGATGCAACAATTGCTTCAATAAGTGAAGTAAAGGAATCTGCCATACTCTTTTGATCACCACCGTAAGATAGCTCGTATCCATCTGGGATTGTAATTTTATTTATTTTTTCTTTGATATCCGTAGTAACACTACCAAGAGGTCTTCCCTGGTTATTAGCATAAATGGTAACCATTTCGTCACGGTTCTTTCTTAATATCTGTTGTGGACTGTCTGACATATAAACCTTTGCTAGCAAATCAATTGGAATTTGCTGTCCACTTGAATTAGCTACTTTTATTGCGGATATATCTGATTTTGTAACAATTTGACCCTTATCAAGTTTTACAATAACATCATACTCCTCATTATTTTCCCTAAATACTCCACCAGACACTCCTTGCTCCGTAGTGGCTTTAAGAGCACTTGATATATCACTTGGCTTTATTCCATATTGCGCTGCAGCAATTTTGTCGATTTTAACAGCGATTTGGCTCTCATTTGCTTGATTACTGTTGCTTACATCTGTAGTTCCAGAGACTGCTTGTACTGAGCTCTGAACCTCACTACCTAATTGTTTTAATACATCTAAATTAGGGCCAGTTATACTTATTGCGATAGGCTTGCTACTACCAGAAGAACTTGCTTCACCTATAGATATATCAACTCCAGTAAGTGTTTTACTCCACGCGCGCATCTCAGACGAAATCTGGTCTTGACTTTTTTCTCTTTGTTTTTTAGGATATAAATTAACATTAATTTGCGCAGAAGACTGTTTATTATTAATGCCAACAATAGTAAAGTAATTGTCAACTTCTTTTAGGCTCTTTAAATGAGCTTCTACTTCTTTAACTTTTACATCTGTAAGTTTAACGTCACTACTTGGTGATAATGACATATTAATTGTAAATTGACTCTGATCTGTTTTAGGTGTAAGTTCAGTATTAATTAGTTTAAGTGGAATTAATGCCACGCTAATTATCAATAATGAGCTTACTAAGGCTACCATCTTCCATCTATGATCCAGCGAAAACAAAAGAAATTTTTTATAAAAAATAATAAATTTATCAAAAAATCCTTTTTTCTTGAGCTTCATATTCTTATTATCGTCATCATTCTTCTTTTCCTTTAATAATTTTGAAGCAAGCATGGGGGTAACTGTAAATGAAACAATTAAGGAAAATAAAGCAGCAAAAACTACTGTAAGTCCAAACTGTTTAAAAAACTGACCGATCATACCTGACATAAACGCTATTGGTCCAAATACAACTATGTCGCATAAGGTTATAGAAATAGCAGCCATTGCTATTTCTTCTCGTCCATCTACAACTGATCTAAAAACTGTTTTTCCCATAGCCAAGTGCCTTTGAATATTTTCAAGCACTACTATGGAGTCATCTACAAGAATACCAATGGATAAGGATAACGCAAGTAGTGATAACATATTAAGAGTAAAGTGGAAAACATACATCATGAAAAATGTTGCAATAAGAGATGTTGGTATAGCAACAAGTATTATTGACGAAGCTTTTATGCTTCTAAGGAAAAGAAACATTACTAAAATTGTTGAAATTATACCCTCAATAAGACCATACTTAACCTCTTTAAGTGAGGAATTTATAAAGGTTGATGAATCAGATGTTATCGCTACTTTTATTCCAGCTGGAAGAGTTTTTTTCAAAACCTCTAGCTGTTTTTGTACAGCTTTAGCAGTTATAACTATATTAGCGTCACTTTGTTTTTGAACAAATATGCCTATAGAATTTTTCCCACTTAACCTTACGAGTTCAGTTGCATCTGGATAATCTAGTTTTACATCTGCAATTTCACTAAGTTTTATAGATCCACCGTTTGTCATTGGAATTTGAAGATTTTGTACATCTTTTATGCTTTCAAATTGACCAAGTACTTTTATGGTTTGATTAGAATCTTCTTGCTTAAATTGACCTGCTGGTATATTTAAGTTATCGCTTTGAAGTTTAGAAGTTATAGTATTAACAGCTATACCATACTGATCTAAAAGCGTTTTATTTGCTTTAATGATTAATTGTTTTTTAACAGCACCCTCGAGAGATACATTACCAACACCATCAGTTTTCTCCAGTGACTTTTGTATTTTATCTGCACTGTCATACAATTTACTGTATGGTAGTGAACTTGAAACAGACAGCATCATTATAGGTGTTGCATTAATATCTAGCTTTTTTATTACAGGTTTTGTTGCATCTGTAGGAAGTTTGTTTGATATATCGCCCAATGCCTGTTGAACATCTAAAAATGCGGTATTCATATCATTTCCCATTTTGAACATAATGGTAGTATAACCATATCCTTCAGAAGATCCTGAACTTATAGTATCAATACCACTTATACCTGAAACTGCATCCTCTACTGGTTTAACTACATCAGTTTCTATTTCCGCTGTACCAGCACCTGGGTATGTAGTTGTTATTGTTATTACAGGAACATCAACTGCCGGCATTAAATCTGCACCGAGACTTGAATATCCCATTACTCCGAGTCCTACCGTTAGCAATACTACCATAAGAACGGCAAGAGGCTTTTTAACACAAAGTTCTGTAATTTTCATTTGTAAATCCCCCTTAAAACTTATAAATAAAATGCCTAAATAACATTATTATTACAAAATTGTTTAATACTAATAGTATTTTAATATATTATCGTGAATAATTATAGTTACTTAAGTAATGTATCCATTGATATATTAGCAATGTTATAATATAAATAGACATTTTATATAAATAAACGTTTAATATAAAGCGAGGTTATCAAAATGAATGTGTTTAAAAAGTACCTACTAATATCAAAATATGTTTTATCATTGTCGATATTTATTGCTATATATCGTTTTCATAATAATAACACCTCTTCTATGTTAGCCTTATTCATTCTTATGTTTATACTACTTGTAAATGATTATATAAGAAGTACCAAGTTAGCGATAAATTCCAGGCACATGTGTTTTTCATTACTTTTCACTATTTGTGGTGCAACTGTAATAAAATTTTTTATAAGTGGCTCTGACTCTGGAATTATTGTTTATATATTATTGCCTTTAATAGAGATCTACGAGTTAAAAGGAATGAAGAAAAGGTTTCTATTTATAGTGCATTCATTTTCACTTTATATAGTGTCATTTTCTGAAATAGGCATACCTGCCAACTGGGACAAACTTACCATATTATGTCGTACCATATTGTTTTATGTTGCTGTAATTAGCATAGCTCACTTTGTAAAAAAACTTCAAATAGAAAAAAATGAAGTAGATAAGCTAAATAAAAAACTACAACTTGCAAATATAAAACTTAAACAATATAACTTGGAAGTGGAAGAGTTAACAACTGCTAAAGAGAGAGCGCGGGTATCCCAAGAACTTCATGATTCATTAGGCCATTATCTAATGGCTCTAACTATGCATTTGGAATTTGCAAAAAAGATATGTGAAACAAAACCTGCGAAAGTAAAAGAGATAATAGTTAAGTGTGAAGACATTGCAAAATCTAGTATTAGTAGCCTTAGAGAAATTGTTAATTTGCTGAAAGAAGAACGTGAAATAGTGGACTTCTATGGTTCTATTAGAAAACTCATTAATAATTTTCATCTAATTACTGATATAAATATTAATTTTAATGCAGATAAAAACCTAGATAACTTAAGTCCTATCATAAAAGGTTCCATTTATAAAACTATTCAAGAGGCTATAACTAATAGCATAAAACATGGAAAATCATCAGAAATTAATATAAAAATCTTCAATAAAAATGAAAATATAAATCTTATTATAAAAAATAATGGAATTAGATGTGATAAAATTATAAAATCAAATGGTTTGAATGGGATTGATGATAGAGTAAGGTTACTTAATGGATTTGTGAATTACTCTAGTAGTAATAACCTAGGCTTTAGCATAGATATCTGTATTCCAATACCAATGGAGGAATTGTAAAATATGATAAATGTTATATTAGCTGATGATCAGAAAATAGTAAGAGAAGGAATAAAGATGATATTAAGCTTGGACGAGGGCATTAACATACTTGGAGAGGCTGAAAATGGTAAACAACTACTTATCCTTCTAGAGAAGGCGCTTCCAGATGTAATTCTTATGGATGTTAGAATGCCAATAATGGATGGTGTGGTCGCTACTAAAATCATTAAAGAAAAATATGCAGATGTAAAGGTAATAATTCTTACAACCTTTAGTGAAGATGAGTATATATTTAAAGCAATAAAAAATGGAGCAGATGGTTACATATTAAAAGATGCCGGTTCAGATTATATAATAAAAGCAATAAAAACAGCTTATGACGGTACTATGTTCCTTGATCCAGGGGTAGCCCTAAAAATAGTTACAGCTTTTAATTCATTAACTAGTGAAAATCACTCTTCTAATAAAGTTTATAATCAAAAATATAAATTAGATGCACTTACGCCAAGAGAAATAGATGTTGCAAAGTTGATTGCCCAAGGCAAGAATAACAAATATATTTGTGAAATCCTCTTTTTAAGACTTGGGACTGTAAAAAATTATGTCACAAAAATACTTGAGAAACTTGAACTTAACAGTAGAACTGAACTTGCAGTATTTATAAGCAAGTGTCAAATTTAATATAAATATAAATAACAAATAAGGAACCCTTTATTTAAAAGGATTCCTTATTAAAATTTTAATGAATAGCTCCAATTATTGTTCTATTTGCTCCAATCCATCCTATACCTATAGTATTATCTCCTTTTATAAAATATGAAATAGGGTTATTGTCATCATCATAAACTGTATTATAATCTTTCCACCCATAAGAATTTAATGATTTAACATAATTTGTATATTGAGAATTACTTATAGAATAAAAATATTCAACGTAATCTTTATCACTGCTAACTACATAATTATCATATTTTAGTCCTGTAGGTTGTGGTACATCAGCTAATAATGGAAGGAAACTTACCGTGTTACTATTAATTTGTGAAAGTGTCTTTTCATTACTGGTCGCTAAAAATGGTTTAACTTCATTAATAGGTATTACAAATCCTATATTACCTGCCGAATCAAATCCTGAATAAGTTATTCCTATTACATTCCCTAACATATCAAATAATGGTCCACCGCTTGATCCATAAGTGATACTTGCCGTAGTTTGAATATCGTTTCCTCTTTCATTTTTTCTATTAATTCCGCTTACAATCCCTGTACTTAGAGAATTAGCATAACCTTGTGGACTTCCAATTGTAGCTACATTATCGCCTACTTCTACATTATCACTGCCCCCTAAAGTAACGGTGCTTAGATTCGTAGCATTTGATAATTGAAGTACAGCTATATCTTGTTTTTCATTATAATTCAAAACACTTTTAACATCATATTTTGTACCATTTTGAAGTGTAACACTTACATATGATGATCCTTTAATAACATGGAAGTTAGTAACAATAACGCCAGTAGACTTTACTATAAATCCACTACCACTAGCAATTGAATTGTGATTTTTATCACTTACTTCAACATAAACAACTGCATTCCCATATTTATTTATAATTTGTTTAGCAGTTAATTCACCAGTTACAGCTACTTGCGTAGTATCATCTAGACTTTTATCTTGTGCACCATAATTAACTACTTTATTATTACCCTTATAAGCTACAGCCGGTATAATACTTGCACTTACAGTTTTTCCTGTAATATTATCTATCCAATTCCCCTCGAAATTTTTAACATAAATTAATCCACCGGAAACTATGTCATTATTAATTTCAGTAAAGTTTGCTACATCATTAGCATAATCTAAACTTATAGCTTGGTTTCCTATTACAACGGTGCCGCTTGCCATCGCACCAAAAGTAGTAATATATGTTGATCCCACTATAATTATTGCTGCAAAAAGTGACCTTATAATTTTTTTATTCATACTATTTTGCCTCCATCATCTGTTTTAGATTTCTTTAGTTATAATCAATAATAACATCATATTTATATCCACTATTATCACTGTTTTTTAATAAATTTAGGATTCACTCTTTAATTTTCGGAAATATTTGATTAAACTTGAACTTTTTTAAATTTCTAAGTAAATTTTTTACTACCTTCACCTTCCATTCATGTTTATTAGGCTTGTACCATTTGGTTTCGTAATGTTATAAGAATCAAATATATTCATCAATTAACACTTTTTACTAATAATGATAATTATACAATATAAAAATGTATGAAAGCAAACATTTTTTGTCTATTTTCGTACATTTAAATGGATGTTACTTTTACTTTATATGCATATACATATAAATCTAAACGTGATAATATATATTAATGATAAAACATTCTAATAAGACTATTTTCATGGTATAATAAGAGGTTGAAAAAATACATATAAGGTTGTGAACGTTTATGAAGAATATTTTGAGAAGTTGTAAAACGTATATAAAAAGTGCTTCGAATAGCTCTAGAATATTTATAAAAAAGGTTTTTATTTATCATAAAACCCATATGAAAAAGGTATTTATAAATTGTGCGGTGCATATGAAAAAGATTTTGAAAGGTTATAAAATAAATAATAAAAATGTTTCTAGAATTTATAAGAGAGATATTAAAAATATATTAACAAACCGTGCAACATTAATTATGATGATAGGACTAATTTTAGTCCCCCCACTTTATGCCTGGTTTAATATTAGGGCTGGTTGGGATCCATATTTAAATACTAAAGGAATTTCGGTTGCAATTGTTAATCTTGATAAAGGATCTGAATTCAGAAATGTTAAAGTTAATATTGGCGACAATGTTGTAAAAAGTTTAAAGACCAATCAATCTATCGGTTGGACCTTTGTAAGTGAGAGTGAGGCTAAACAAGGTATTAAATATGGTAAATACTATGCCAGCTTAACTATGCCAAAAGATTTTTCAAAGGATCTTCTTTCTGTTGTAGCTGATGACACTCCAACAAAAGCAAAACTAATTTATACTGTTAATGAAAAAAGAAATGCTATAGCTCCAAAACTCACGAAGAAAGGTGCAACTGCTCTGCAGTCAGAAATCACAAAAAACTTCATTCAAACATCTAGTGGAACAATTCTTTCTTTCCTCACTCAAATTGGAGTTGAGCTAGAAAATAATAAACCACAACTTAAAAATCTTGCTGATATGATGATTAGCCTAGATGATAAGATGCCTAAAATTAAAAAATCCATGGATAATGCTTATGGACAATCTATACTACTTCAAAAATATATGCTTAATGTTAAGAATAATCTTCCTGTTATGACAAATGGAATCGGAGATGCTTTGACCATTGCTAAAACAAGCAATGGATACATAGAAAAGTCAAAAGATTCACTAAAAGCTGCCTCTCCAATTATTCAGAAAGATCTTTCCACAATAAAAAGTATATCGGATACTGCTTCATCTTCTTTATCTGAACTTAATGACTTAAGACCATCAAATAACGCTGTTATTAAAGAGGTTTTAGTTAAGACTCGGGACAAATATGGTGACGCAGTACAGACTATCGATAATGTATTAAGTCTAAATAGATCACTTAATAATTTTCTAAATAGTACCGCTATTAATACTTTAATCTCTAACCTTTCAGATGCTCGCGATGAAATGATGACCCAACAAACCAATGTTAATGCTATGATTAACACCGTTGACCGTGGCAATCAAGTTGTAACTAGTGATATAAATACTGCAAAGAAAGCTGCTGATAAATCTTCTAATTCAATAAGTAATATAATGGGTGATTTTAAAACTATAATTGATCCAAAAATCGACAATGCTATGCAAAACACAAAAGAATTATCAACTAATACAGTTAATATGCTACAGAATATACAAAACGATATGCCCCTAATTAATAGCACACTTGGGCAAACCAATAGTCAAATAAACTCAAGCATAAAAAGTTTAAATACAGTAAGGAATAATTTTCCGAAAGCGGCAGAATATCTCCATACAAATACACAAAAATTAAGAGGTCTTACTGATGATAAAAAACTTAATGAAATTATAAACATGTTAAAAAAAGATGGTGCAAAGGAAAGTGATTTCTTATCAAACCCCGTAGCAATAAAACAAAATAGCATATATCCAATACCTAATTATGGTTCAGCTATGTCGCCATTTTATACTACGCTTGCTATTTGGGTAGGTGCGCTTCTAATGCACTCCTTATTATCAGTTGAGGTTAAAAAATTTGAAGATGGTGCGCCAATAAGCACAAGAGAAAAATTTTTGGGAAGATATTTTACCTTTTTAACTATTGCAATTTTGCAAACTTTAGTAACAATAGTCGGTAACATCCTTTTACTAAAAACCTATGTTGTATCACCTATTATACTTATACTATTCGGCATTTATGTAAGCATAGTATTTCTTACGATTATCTATTCATTCGTATGTATTTTAGGAAATATAGGTAAAGCTTTGATTGTTGTAGTGATGGTACTCCAAATTTCTGCCTCAGGAGGAACATTTCCAGTAGAATTATTGGGTAGTTTCTTTCAATTCATACACCCTATGCTTCCATTTACTTATGCTGTAGGTGGAATGAGGGAAACAGTCGCAGGAATTATACCCTCAGTATTAATTAGTCATGTGTTAACACTCTCCAAATATTTAGTTGTCTGTTTCATTCTTGCATTTGTATTACAAGAAAGAATGAATAAAATAAATTCGAAATTTATAAAAGAATTTGATAAAAGCGGTTTAGCTGAGTAATGCTTTAGCTGAGTAATGCTTCAGCTGAGTAATAGTAAAATATATATGTAAGGTTGTGGCTGTTTATGAATAAAATTTTTAAAGGTCCTAGAATAAATATGAAAAATGTTTTAAAAATTTATAAGAGAGATATAAAAAGTATACTCTGCAGTTATGTAACACTAATTATAGTAGTTGGGATATCTTGCTTACCAGCACTTTATGCATGGTTTAATATTCAAGCAGGTTGGGACCCATATTCAAAGACTAAAGGGCTTTTAGTTGCTGTTGTTAATTTGGATACTGGATCAAAACTAAAGGATACTAAAGTTAATATTGGTAATGATTTGGTAAAAAAATTGAAAACTAATGAATCTATTGGTTGGACTTTTGTGAATGAGAGTGATGCTAAGGAAGGTGTAGAATATGGAAAATATTATGCCAGTTTTGTTATTCCTAAGGATTTTTCAAAGGATTTCCTATCTATTACATCTTATACTGATCCAATCAAAGCAAAATTAATTTATACTGTAAATGAAAAAGAGAATGCTGTAGCTCCAAAAATTACAGGCAGTGGCGCAACTTCCCTGCAAGAGCAAATAACCCAAACCTTTATTGAAACAGCTAGTGAAACCCTATTTACTTATCTTAACCAAGTTGGAGTCGATCTTGCAAAAGACAAACCAAAACTTGAAAGTCTTATCGATATGGTTATTAGTGCAGATGATAATATGCCTAAAATCGGAAGTTCCCTAGATAATGTTTACACGGAAGCTTTAATGTTTCAAAAACTTATGAAAAATGTTAGGGGCGATATCCCTACTATATCTGGTGCCATAGACAATACTCTAGATCTTACTAAAACAGGCAATAAATATGCTCAAAAAGGAAAAAATTCACTACAAACGGTATCTCCGATTATGAAGGCAGACCTTGCTCTTATAAAAAATGCAGCGGATGATGCTGAATCCTCATTAACTGACTTTCAAGACTCAAAATCATCAAATAATAGTACTTTAATTAAAGCTCGTGATAAATATACTGATGGCATACAGAAAATTGATAATGTACTCGCCCTAAATAAATCAATAAATAATTCCTTAAACAGTAATGTTATTGGAAATTTCATTAATCGTCTCACAAGTGTTAAAAATGAGATGACAAAACAGAAGGCTGATGTTAATTCTATGATTGATACCGTAGATCATGGTAATACAGTACTAACTAGTGATATAACCGCTGCGGTGCAGGGCGCTAATAAAGCTTCAGGATTAATTAATAATACAATGAATCTTTTCGACAGGGAAACCAGTGACGCAATTGATGATGCAATGAACAATGCAAGTGGCTTATCAACTGGTGCAACAAGTATGTTACAAAATATGCAAGGCAATATGCCTCTCATTACTAGTATGCTCGATCAAACCAATACTCAGTTTGACGCAGGCGTAGGTAGTTTAAAAGAAATAAAGGATAAGTTCCCAGGACTCCAAAAGGATATACATTCAAATGCACAAAAATTAAAAAAACTTACTGATGATGAAAAAATTAATGAACTTATAAAAATATTAAAAAGAGATGGTAAAAAGGAAAGTGACTTCTTAGCAAACCCAATAGAACTCGTGCAAAATAGAGTCTATCCAATTCCTAATTATGGTTCAGCTATGACTCCATTTTACACTATACTTGCTATTTGGGTAGGTGCATTTATATTAGTTTCAATATTGTCAGTTCATATTAAAGATTTTAAGGATGGCACACTTTTAACCACAAAAGAAAAATTTTTGGGAAGATATTTTACATTTGTAAGTATTGGAATTCTTCAATGTTTAATAACTATAGCTGGCAATTTATTTATTCTAAAAACTTATGCAGTTTCCCCCATAATACTTACACTATTTGGAGTATATGTTAGTATTGTGTTCACTACTATTATCTATACATTTGTATCTGTTTTAGGCAATGGGGGTAAGGCTTTAACTATGATAGCACTGGTACTACAAGTTTCTGGATCAGGAGGAACATTTCCAATAGAATTACTCGGTGATTTCTTCCAATATATAAATCCTATGATGCCATTTACTTATGCTATAGGAGGAATGAGGGAAGCAACGGCAGGAATTATACCCGATGTGTTAATTAAGAATATGTTAATATTGGCTATATATTTTATTATTTTTTTACTTCTTGGACTTTTCTTAAAAGAAAAAATAAATAAAAAAACTGCTGGTTTTGTAAAGCAGTTTCATAAAAGTGGTCTAACAGGTGAATAACCTATTGCGAGTATCACAACAAAAAAAATATGAACCAGATAAATATTATTTATCTGGTTCATATTTTTTAGTGTTTTTTATTTTACTTCTGGTATTTCGACTTCTATAGTATATAAATTCCCTTTGTAAAAGCCTGTTATCGTTGTTTTTCCAGGTTTTACTGCTGTTACAAGTCCAGTATTTGTATCTACTTTAGCTATCTCAGAATTGCTAGATGTCCAGGTTGTATCAGTTGTTACATCTATATCTTTATTTCCATATTGATCTACACCGAGTAATGTAATCTGCCCTGACGTTTCATTAACAACATTTCCATTTTCATCTCTACCAATTATTAATTGTGTTCCTGCTAAATCTTTGTTTTCATCAACAGTATCTTTAATTACTACTGTTGAAGGAGTAACTATAGAAACGTCATCAGAGAATATTAAATTTATTGAATCTGTTTTTCCATTGGCTGTAAGAACACTTATTGTTATAATTGTATCACTACCAATACCCGTTGTAGCATTATTTACACCCGCCTTTGCCTTAACATTTATTACTGATCCATTTGTAGTTACAGTAACTAATTTAGAATCAGAAATTACGTGAAGAGCATTTGTGGGCACATCAATATCTCCATTATTTACTTTATAAGTTAATGCTACCGATCCATCCAAAACATCATTATTAGCATCATTATATACTTTGTATTTGTTTTCATTAAATACTATTGTATTTATATTTGTATTATCGCCAATGCTTATATTTGCAGTTGCTGTTATAGCAGGCTCAGTTAATGATTTCACAACTATTGTATCAATTCCTGTTGCTTCTCCAAAATATGTTATATACATTTTTTTAGCTCTATCATCATAAGAAACTGTTGCAGTAGTTTTTGATCCATATAATACTTTTACCATAGTAGGGTCAGTGATGGCTTTTCCATATTGGTCAAGTATAACTATTTCTTTTTTAACACTAGCTCCTGAAATTGTTGAAATTTTATTTTCTGCAAGTGTTATAGATTTCACTTTACTTTTTGCCCTTACAGTTAAGTCTAATGTATCTTTAATAACATCCGTAGAAGTTATTTCATTATTGCAAACTTTTATCGTGAGTATTGTGTCTGATTCTAAACTTTTAACCGATGTAGCATTGGGAGCGAATTTTACAGCTATCCCTTCTGCATCTTCTTTTGTAGCATCTAAAATAACTCCTCTTGCATCATGTTTATAATAAACAATACTTGCAAAACTACCAAAACTTGTGCCTGCTTTATTTTTAGCCTCAATAGTCCATCCCGAAGTATCTGGAATTATTCCATCACCCTTATTGTCAACTGCACCTATAACCCTATAGACAGGAGTCATCTCATTCGCTATTATACTATTGTCTATTATATTATTTCCAAGTTCAATAGACGAAAGTGACGTAACCTCTGAAATAGCTACTACATCCTTACTTGCCACTGTACCATTAACTCTTAGCCTTACTATGTAATTCCCAGCTTCTTTTGCATTAAATCTTAATGATTTAACTGGCCTAGTAGTTGATTGGTTTCCATCCATATCCAGCTTTTCAACTATTAAGTTATTATCTAATACTCCATTTCTATAAACTAAAGCTGTAACATTATTACCATTTTCATCTATAACCTCATTATGAGCATTTCTTATAACTAAATTTGCTACTGTCTTTGTATTAACTTTAAGTTTTGGTAATGTTATAGAATCAATAGTTGTTGCAATTACATTCACTGTAGTTGTCACATCAAATTTTGCTGCCTTTATAGTGCCTTCTGCGTCAAATGTCGTTCCTACATATGGAGTAACTTCAAATGTTCCCTCTTTTGTTGATTTAGCACTTATTATTATATCATTTTTATCAGCATCACTGCCTCCGCGAAGACTCGCCGTAACGGTTACATCACTAGCAACTGTACCACTTGTTTTAGGATTTATATTAAATTTGATCATATCTGTTGTTAATCTAGCACCATCATTTTGTGTTACTTTATTATAAATAATATCTTCCTTATTAAACTCAGTAACAGGTTTTTCAGAGGTTAAATTAAGCTGTGAGATTTTAGCTTTTGCTACCACAAAATTAGTGCTTACTTCCGATATTAATTTTGAGCTTGAAGTACTCACATCTTTATCAAATTTATCAAGTTTTATTACTACAACATCATTTTCAACTAAATCTTTGTCTAATGTTATTTTTGCCATATTATTATCTGTTGTTAATTTCACCTGCGTATCACTTAAAGTTATTCCATTTATTGTTGCTGTTACCTTATACGAAGAATCTGTTTTTATATCATATTTTTCACCATACTGGTCTAATGCTGTTAGGTAGATAACCTTTGATGTATTAGTAATTGCATTTGTAATACTTGTAAATGTTTTTGGATATGAAGTTTCTTTAATAGCTGTTACACTTGTATCTGCAGCATCAAATCTAGTTCCGCCTTTAGTATTTTTATAAATTACAGCAGGTATTAGTCCCGCTGGAATGATTTCTCCTGTAACATTATCTATCCAATTCCCATTAAAATCTTTAACATAAATTGCTCCACCTGCGATTATTGGACTCGTGATTTCAGAAGTATTAATTGAGTCATTAGCATACGCTAAATCAAAAGCCTTATCACCTATTACAACTGTTCCATTGTCCATTGCTGCAAAAGCCGTGAAAGATGTTGATCCAGCTATTATTAATGCAGCAAGTGTTGAACTTGTAATTTTCTTATTCATATATTTATGCCTCCGTTTATTTACATTTATCTTTTGATATTACTTTATAATTTTTATGCTTTACTTTTATACTTGTTTACACTTATATAACGCTTGTCCTGACAGTATAGTTGCATGTTTTTCAAATGTTTTTGTAATTACCTTTCACAAAATCCCCATTACAATAAAAAAAGAAGATGTTTGGAATAAACTCATTCCAAACATCTTCTTTGTAAATATTAATTTGTATCATTTTATGCCATTTCAAAGGTAATAGTCCAAGTTGTTAAGTCTGGTAATTGTTTACTAAGCTTTGCTTTTTCTATTAGTACTTCACATATACCTATTTTATACGGACTTATTTTTTTATTAATATCGATAAGACCTACTATTAGCACATTATCATTTGCATCTTTTAACTTGAATGGAAACTCATTTATTTCACTTTCATTATTACTACCATTGTACATTAGTAATATTACTTTCAAATCATAATTATCAGTTTTTTCAACGCTAAAAGGAAACATCCTTGAATATTTATTATTTTTAACAATTTTATTTTGAGAAAACTCCAATATCTTAGTGAGCTCTAATTTAGTTAAATTCTCTGGAATTTCCTCAAATCCATCCTCTATTAATTTATCACTTAGAATTTCCTTTGAATTCCTAACTGCTTTTTTCTTTAATTTTTCATCTATTTTATTCTCACTACCAGCATTTAGTATTTCTCCATTTGGACAAACCTTATAAATAAAATTATTAGATAAGTTTTGCTCTGATAAATCCTCAGTAGTTATAGTAACTAACCCACTTAATTTATCATTTATAACAATAAAATCAGTCCCAACCTTTTGTATATCAACATTACTCATATATTTCCCTTCCCTTTTTGCAACAGTATTTTATGTTTTTAAAAAAACTTTTATATTTATAATTGTATCATAAAATCACAAACTACACTACATTGTGTATTCTTAACTTATCAGCAACCATTGCTACAAATTCAGAATTACTAGGCTTACCTTTTTTATTACAGGTTATATAACCAAAAATTTCATTAATATTCTCTTCTTTAAGCCCTGTCCATGCAATATCTAACGCGTGTCTCATTGATCTTTCCACCCTACTCGCCGTAGTACTAAATTTCTTGCCTATTGATGGATATAATTCTTTTGTTACTAATGATAAAAGTGCCGTGTCATTAATAACCATAAATATTGCTTCTCTTATGTACATATAACCCTTTAAATTAGTAGGTATTCCAATCTGATGGATAATTTTAGTTATTTCATTCATCATATCCGCATTGATAGATTCATTTTTATAAGTTCCACTCTGAGCATTATCAGAATAAGTAGATGTTCGTACTGCATTACCACTATTGATAGTGGTATTTAACATCTGTCTTATTCTTTGAGCAAATACTTCCATATCAAAAGGTTTTACAACATAATAATCTGCCCCGAGAGTTATGGCTCTTTTAGTTATTTTATCATTCCCCACCGCTGACAAAACTATTATATAAGGCTTTAAATCCTTATTCATACTACTTAACCTTTCTAGAACGTCAAGTCCGTCAAGGTTAGGCATAATTATATCAAGCACTAATAAATCAGGTTTTTTTTCATAAACAAGCTCTATTGCCTTTATTCCATCTCCTGCAATACCCATAACATTAATGTCATTCTCATTTGATAGATATTCATTAAGAACACTGCAAAATTCTTTATTGTCATCTGCAATTACTAGGTTAATCTTTTTATTTACCATTTTTTTGTAATCTCCTTTATATATCAGTCACAAACTATACTAATATACTAATTCGACAAAAAAGCACAAATTCCTCTTTTTAAAACAAAATATTTGAAATATTGACATTTTTTTTACTACTATTGATTTAATAAACTGCCATATTTATATACTATTATTTTTACAATGTAGATACTTGACATTACCATTAATTGCTTTAAAATGTACATTGAGACTAATTTTTTAAGGAGGTGATTTTTCATGAAAAAGTTTCTCTACATTACAATGGTGTTAGTTATATCTCTATCTTTCGTTGCATGTGGTAGTAAAACCACTACAGATGCAAGTAAGACTAGTAAAGATACTACTCCTGTTGCTGCAACTACTCCTGCTAAAATAACATATACTAAGGATTTAGCATATCTCCCAACATATAATGGAGTAAAAACAACTAACTACACTGCTAAAACAAAAAAAGCACTTGCTACTTCTAAATATACTTTAAAAAGTACAACAGATGTAAAGGTATTTAATGATTATCAAGCTATCTTAAAACAAGATGGTTGGACTATTACTGAAGCAAAAAAATCATATAGTCTAATTGCTAAAAAGGGTACACACATGGCAATTATTTTGATTCAAAAAACGAACAAAGATGTTATACTATCAATTATGTCAAAATAGCATATAAAAAAAAGGATAGTGATTTCACTATCCTTTTTTTACATTCCAAAAATCTGTCTTAACACAGAAAGATTATCCGAATCAACATTGCTAGCTAATGCATACTTAAATTTATTCTTACTTTGTGAATCAAGGGTACTGTAAATAGACTTAACTGAGGCTTGATCTGAGCTAGAATTATAAGACGAATTTGATGCCATCTGACTCATAGTTGATTTCATTATTGATATCATCTGCTTTTCTTTTGAAGTCCCTACCTGAGAATATGCACTACTTAAATCGTCCCGTGCCTTTATTAATGAAGCACTTTTAGTAGCATTCTGATTCTGGGATATTTTTTGTTTTTCCACCGCAATCTTTTGTGCATTTTCCGCAGCAGCTCTAATTTTCTCTAATTCTTTCTTTTTATCACTGTCTGTTATTTTACTTATAGCTCCATCAATCTGACTAATACCATCACTTATAATTTGTTTTTTTTCATCTATTGATTTACCCTTAGCTTTATCTATAATATCTTGAATCTCTTTTAATTTTGCTTTTTCTGCTCCTCCACCCATAAGTTCAACAGCACTTTGTATTTTTTGTTTCAATATTTCTAGTTGCTTATCAATCTCTGTCCCACCCATTTTAGTAATCTCTTCAAATGACTTTTTTATACTCTGCTTGGGAGATTCTGCAAGTATTTTATTGTCTTTAATTTTAAGACTACTTATTTTAAAAGGAAACATACTTGGATTAATTTTTATTAAATTACCCTCAACATAAAAGCTTTTATTATTAAGCTTTACAATTTGAGATAAAACAATTTTTTTTGGTAATTTAAGCCTTCCAATTTTAAAATTTTCGACATCATAAGTAACTTTTCCATTTAAAACACTTACTTTTCCCTTTGATGAAAATAATAAATTAAGACTTTTGTATTTTATAGGAGCATTTATTAACAGCTCATCGTTTAGGATTTCTACATTAACTCCATCAAGAGTTATATTTCCTTTGGTTATAGGTTTTGCAAAATATAAATTGCTTAACTCATCCATATTCTTTTGAGTTAATTCAAATTTTCCACCTTTTATCTGCACCTTTGCAAGCTTTCCTACAACCTCTGTTGTAGTCGTTTTTCTAATTGTCATTCCACCGTTGTACAATATCATGTATGCAAAAACTGCTAGTATACCTACTAAAATAATAAGTACCCCGATCAATTTGTTCCTCTTAGATCCCTTAGTTCTAGTCATATTATATCCCTCCTTTTGTTATAATTTCCAATTACCATTGTACAAAATATAAATAGCACAGTCAATAAACATTCTATAAATGATTTTATGCTAAAAATAAAATTGTCGTTTTTTATATTTAATGGTAATATATTAATGTTAAATAGTTTTTATAAAATAAACATTACATTTTTTCAAAAGGAGCATTTTTATGATTACAAAAGTTAAGTTTGGAGAATGTCTTCAACTATTACTTTCTTCATTAGATATGAGTAATAATCGATTAGCTAAAGGAATTAATGTTGACAGTTCTCTAATAAGTCGTTGGCTTCATGAGCAAAGAATTCCTTCGTACAATGGAAATTATATAGAAAGCATAACAAACTTTCTTTCTAAAAACATTTTGAATTCTATTCAAGAACAACGTTTAAATGATGTTTTTAAGATGATTTGTGGAAATTTTGATGTAAGAATATCCATGAAAAATAAAATAATGAAGGCTCTTTTAGAAGCTCAAGGCTGTTCTTTGGAAGGTAAGAAAATAAGAACTAATAAAAAAATTGGTTTATCAGATGATAAAGATAACAATATCATTATTGGACGAAAAAATGTTCTAGCATCTATATTAGCTTTAATTGAAAGGGCTGGAAAAGAAAAATGTAAAGACAATAACGTAATCTATCTATCCTCTGACAATAATCTAGATCTAATAAAAATTGAGGAAGATTTTATAGGGTGGAAAGATGCTATTTTAAAGGCGTTGATAAATGGCTGGACTGTAAAATTTCTATTCAAATTAAACCAAAATATAAAGGAAATAATGAATCTTATACTTTTCACTATTCCATTATTGGAAACAGGTAGATTCTTACTTTATTACTATAAAACTTATGATGTAGCTTCTCATGGTAGAGAAGTCGCTATTATTCCTGGTGAAGGTGCTTTTAGTTGTTTTTCAACAAGTCTAAATTCTGAAATAGATTGCGCCTTTTATACCAACAATCAAGTAGGAATTGATATTTTATGTAAAAATTTCAATATAATTCTTTTGCCTTTATCTAAATCCTTAATGGAATACTATGATTTAGATGAAAGTTTAGCATACAATAACTCCTTAGATGAAAGTGATAATACAGCAGGAAGCCGCTTTTTGTTTAAAAATAGCTTTAGCTTATTACTTATTCCCAATATGCTTTTGAAGAAATTATTAAATAAACTGAGCTTTACTAATGACCAACTAATAAATATATTAGAACTACACAAGCGTAGAGCAAATTCTTTTTTGTTAAATATAAAGCAGTATGAATATTTTGATATATATCCTCTAATCTCTATGCAAAATATAATTAAAAACAAAGATTTTTCATTTAACTGCTTTAACGTAGTAAATACAATTAATTTTGATATTGAAGATATAATTATAATTATACAAAATATACTTAATTTATTAAAAACTTATGACAACTATAAATTTTCTTTTGTTAATGAAACGCTTTATAAAAACAGAGGAAATAGCGTTTCTTCTTTTATTATCAAAGAAAGATATAGCGTTCATATTGAATCTTCAAAGCACGCCATAATAATTCAAGAGCCCATGGTAGTTAATGCTTTCGAAGGATATTTCAAAGAGATTTGGGGACAAATATCCCCTATAGATAAAGATAAAAAAGAAGTTATAAAGTGGCTTGCGCATCAAGTCGATACCTTAAAAGAACAACTCATCAAGAAATAAATATTTTAAAACCCCATTTAATTAAACGGGGTTTTAATTAATATTCTACAATTTAAACTTTTGAACCATGTTGTTTAATTTCTCTGCGAGTATCGCTTGATCTTGAGAAGCCTTTGTTATTTCCGCAATTGCCATAACAGACTCATCAACACTTGCGAGTATTTCCTCAGAACTTGCAACTGATTCCTCAGCTGTAGCTGATACAGTTTCAATCGCCTTTTTAATTCCTAATACAGTTTCATTTACTACATTCATTGAATCTCCAATACTCGTCGATAGTTCATTAAATACTATGGCATCATCACCGTATTGCTTACCTGTATCTACGGACAATTGGTAATCAGGTGTAACTTTATTATCAATAAAGCTCAACACATCCTGAGCATTGTTAGAAATATTCTGGAATGCTTGCTCCACTTTTAAAGTTACCGCTTGAATCCTTTGAACTATAATTGATGACGCTTCAGCTAATTTTTTAACCTCATCTGCAACTACTGTAAAGCCCTTCCCTTCTTCTCCTGCTCTTGCTGCTTCAATAGCTGCATTAAGTGCAAGAAGATTTGTCTGGCTTGCTATATTTCCTATTTCATCCGCCATTATCTTAACTTCACTAACAACCTCGCCTTCTTCGATTGCTTTTAGTATACTTGCTTGTTTTTCCAAATATAATTTATTTGCTGCCTTGAAATTATCTTCAGCATTTTCTTCAACTTGTTTTGCCTTTACCTCTATATCGCTTGCAATCTTATTTCCATTCTGGGTTCTTTTAGTGACATCAGCCACATTTTCTGCGATACTTTCTGTAGTTGCATTTACTTCCTCTGTTGTGGAACTTAACTGTTCTGCTCCTAATGTTACTTGTCTTACGGATTCATTAACAATCTCCATTTTTGCTGATATTTCCTGTGTTGTAGCCGATAATTCTTCACTGGTAGCATTAATACCCGCGGCACTTCCTGATATTTCTCCGATTAACATTCTTAAGTTTGTTATAGCTTTATTTAGAGATTTTGCTAAAATACCAACCTCATCATTAGTAGTTAGATCAACAGTTTTTGATAAATCATTTTCGCCGAGAGCCTGCGCAACTATTAAAACCTTCTTTAGACTCCTTGAAATTGTAATAGAAATAATTAAACCCAGTGCGATAGCAACAAATAATCCTATACCACTTATTGCCATAGTTTGAGTTGAAGTTTTACTAAACGATACTTGACTGGATTCATAATCAACTTTCGCATCATCCATATTTGATTTTAGTATTTTTTCTAGAACTGTACACAATTCAATTCTGCTCTTTGTAACGTCTGGTAAAAGTTCATTTACTTTATCATAATTACCTTGATCAACTTGTTTAACTACACCCTCTCTTGCCATGCGATAATCTAGGAGTGATTTTTGAAGTTTTGTTAATTGTTCTTTATCTAACTCAGTAGTTATACTTTTCTTGTATTCTTCAATAAGTGCATCATCTTTAGTTTGTAACCCTTCAATATCATCTTTGTTTTTCTGTAAATCACTTTTGTTTTTAGGATTAGCAATTAACAATAGATCGGCTTTAATTTCTAATAAATTTGATTTAATAATAGTAGTATCCTTAACACCTATCAAGTCCGAATTATACATATTAGTAATATCTTTATTCATTTTTTTCGAATTATTCATTCCAATAAACCCAATAATAAACATAAACAATAATACTATAATAAAGGCTGACAATAGTTTTTGAATAATTTTTAAATTTTTAATAAATCTCATTAATACTCACTCCTAATTTTTTTCTTTGGTTTTCTATTTAACAGTATTTATATTATATGCCTAGTATGTTAAAATTTATATATTTTTTACAAAAGCGGCATGACATTTGTCGTGCCAATTTTGTATAACATATGCCTAAATATCTTCAAATGTGACATTATAAAACTTAAAATTAATATTCCTTAATTAGATAAAAATAAAGATGCAACCAAAATGGTTGCATCTTTATTTATTAGTTTAATCCAGCTACTTCAACTTCTACAGTATATAAATTCCCTTTGTAGAAACCTGTTACCGTTGTTTTACCAGGTTTAACTGCTGTTACAACACCAGTCTTCACACCTACTGTAGCAATTTCCTCATTAGCGCAGGCCCAAGTTGTATCAGTCGTTACATCTACATCTTTATTTCCATATTGGTCGTTCCCTACTAAAGTAATCTGCTTTACTGTATCTTTAGTAACATTTCCATTTATATCTTTACCAATTATAAGTTGTGTCCCATCTAAATCTTTGTTCTCATCAACGCTATCTTTAATCTTTACTGTTGATTTAGTAGCTACAGATGCATCATCTGAGAATGTTAAATCCATTGAAGATGTTTTTCCGTTAGGTGTAAGAAGACTTATCGTTATAACCGCATCCTTATCACCAATACCCGTTGTAGCATCATTAACCTTTGATTTAACATATATTATTGAACCACTTTTAGTTACAGTAACTAACTTAGAATCAGCAATTACGCTAATTGCACTTGCAGGAACATCTATTTCTCCAGCATTTACTTTATAAGTTAATGCTACTGTTTGGTCCTTAGTATCATCAGCCGAATTAAATACCTTGTAATTATATGCATCAAATGCTATTGATTTTATATTTGTGTTATCACCAATAGTTAAGTTTGAAGCTGCTTTAATAGTAGCATCAGCTACAGATTTTACAACTATTGTATCAGTTCCAGTTGTCTTACCGGTATATGTTATATACATTTTTTTATCTGTTTCATCATAAGAAACTGTTGCAGTAGCTTTTACTCCATCCACTACTGTAACCATAGCAGGATCAGTTATAACTTTTCCATATTGATCAAGTATAACTATTTCTTTTTTAACAGTGGCTCCAGGAATCACTGAAATATTAGTATCTGCTATTGTTATAGTTTTCACGGCACCCTTAGCTTTTACAGTTACATTTAATGTATCTTTAATTACAGTTGTATCGGTAATTGCCTTGTTTCCTACACTCACGAGTAGCGTTGTGTCTGCCTCCAAAGTTTTAACTGCAGTTGAACTTGGATCAAATTTAACAGCTATCCCCTCTGAGTCAGCTGTTGTAGAATTAACAATAACCCCTTTTGCATCATGTTTATAATAAACAAAGCTTGCAAAACTAGAATCGATAACACTTGCTCCATTTTTTGTTGAAATGGTCCAAGCTGCAATATCAGGAGTTATTTCATCGCCTTTATTGTCTTTCACACTTATAACTCTGTAAACAGGATCTTTAGCACCTGCTATTATAGTATTATCTGCAATGTTATTTCCAAGTTCAATAGAACTAAGCGACGTAACTTCTGCGTTTACTGCTAAATCATAAGTTGCAACAGCATCTTTAACACTTATTCTTACTGTATAAGCTCCTGCTGCGCTAGCATTAAATCTTAATGATTTAACTGGCGTTGTTGTAGCTACTTGTCCATCTTTATCTAATTTTTCCACTTTAATATCATCAGATAATACTCCAGCCTTGTAAACCGACGCAGTAACACTATCACCGCTTACATCTATAATTTCATTATGCAAATTCCTTATAACCACATTTGTTGCAAGTTTTGTGTTAACTTTAAGTGTTGGTATTATTATTCGATCAATAATTGTAGCAACTCCGTTTACCGTTGTTGTAACATCAAATTTTGTAGCCTTTACAGCAGTCTCTGCATCAAATGACGTTCCTACATATGGAGTAACTTCGTATGTACCAGCTTTTATAGTTTTAGCACTAATTACTATATCATTTTTATCAGTTCCGCTTCCACCCCTAAGTGATGCTATAGGTGTTATATCTGTTGCAAGCGTGCCACTAGTTTTAGGATTTATGTTAAATTTAATCATGTCTGGTGTTAAGACAGCACCATCATTTTGAGTTATTTTATTATATTTAATGTCTTGGTTATTGAATGAAGTCACTGGGTTTTCTGAAGTTAATTTAATTGTTGTAAGTTTAGTTACTCCAACCTCAACCGTATAAGTAGCCTTATTACCATTTAAAACATTATAAGCAGTTATATTTATCGTACCTGCTTTTATAGCTTTAAAATTAACTGTATTCCCAGTTTTATCTAATGTCAATTTACCACTATTTAATTCCGAATTACTATCAAGTAAATCTCCACCCTTATCAACTATCCATCTTAATTTGTTAACTGATAAATCTGCTGGGTTATTGTATTGATCTCTCACATCAGCTTTTAATGTAACTGCTGCATCTCCTACCGAAACAATATCTGCTGATGAACTTACAGCAAGTATTGATTGAGGTGCTACCGCTAAATCCTTTGCTACTGTATAACTAGTACTTTTTGAAGACAATACTTTAGCAGTAGTGGAGGTTGCAGTTCTATCAAACTTTTGGAGCATTATAACTACAACATCATTTTCAGCTATTTTTTTGTTTATTGTTATTTTTGCCATATTATTAATAGTATCTAATGTTGTTTCGCTCTGACTTAAAGGCATTCCATTCACTGTTGCTGTTATTTTATATGTAGAATCTGTTGCTATATCAAAAGCTTCTCCATATTGATCAACTGCTGTTAAATAAACAACATTAGATGAATTTGTGATTGCATTTGTTATGTTCGTAAATGTTTTTGGATAAGGTGTTTCCTTAATAGCTGGTAAACTTGTATCAGCAGCATCAAAATTTACCGTTCCAGTAGCATTCTTATAAACTACAGCTGGTATAATACTTGCCTCGACCACTAACCCTGTAACATTTTCTCTCCAGTCGCCATCAAAATCTTTAACATATACTGCTCCCCCTGCAGTTATTGCATTAGCGATTTCAGAAAGATTGCTAGCATCATTAGCATAAGCTAAGTCATAAGCTTTGTTTCCTATAACAACCGTGCCGTTGTCCATTGCTGCAAAAGCAGTAAAAGATGTCGATCCTGCTATCATTAAAGCAGCAAGAGCTGAACTTGTAATTTTTTTATTCATATATTTATGCCTCCATTAATTTAGGTTTAGTTTTTTAATGTAATCTACCTTAATCACCATTGATTAAAGTCCATTTTTATCTTTTACGTTATACCTTATATAACGCTTGTCCTAACAGTATAGTTGCATATTTTCAGAATGTTTTTGTGATTTCCTTTGATAAAACAGAAAAAAGCCATTGCTTTTATAGGCAATGGCTTTTTTACTAATAATTCCAAAATATATAGTAACTTTATTTTTTATCTGTTATACCACATTACATTATCTATTAGTGTTTGTTGTCCCCTGGCAGCCCAGTGATCCCAGCCTCTACGACCATCGTTTCTAAAGAAAGATCCTTTAGGTTGGTTTTTATTGAAAACCCAAACTCCGTATGTAGTTCCATCAAATTTGTAACCCGCATACATTTTCACACCAGAAATTCTATATTTATAGTTTTGGGATAAATCAAAAACAACTACATTGTATTTACCACCAGCTGCATAGTATGTTGTTTCCATTAGATTTTTACAAAAAGCAGCTCTTTGACCATTGTAGTTATTTCTGCTTATTGATGCTGCTATTTTATTAGCAATACCTAATGCATCAATATTTACATTAAAATTTACACCAGGAGCCCAAGCCTTGCTCTCTGAAAGCATATCACCTACACTAGTATCGTACTTTTCAGCATCATTATCGTTAGCAATACTAGTTTCAATCCCATTTGAAATTGTATTAGTAGTAGCTGCATAAGCAGCAACTGGTGTAATTAAAGTACCTGCTATCATTCCTAAAGATAAACATACAGTAACAACTTTCATTTTAATTTTTTTCATTTTAAATCCTCCTTCGTTAATTGTGATAGGGTAACCACTATATTTTAAATCCTTAAGGGTTGTCCCTTTGTTAATGTCATCTTATAAAAAAACACAATAAAACACAATAGGAAAAGCATAAAAGGTCCATTTGGGGTCATTAAAAGAACTTTAAACCCTAAATATTACAAAACAACAGCTGTTTTTCTTTTATCAGTTAGCGTTACTTTACATGCAAAAAAGCTCATGCTATCGCTAGCATAAGCTCTTCTTTAATGCTTTTATTTCTATGTTTTTCTTTCTATGGTAATATTGTATATTATAATTAACTATATGTAAATGAATAAGAACGCATCATCACGAGATTAAGCATTCTTATTGGGTAGCGCCAAATTTTTCGTGCAAAACACATTTTAATACACAAATGGAGTTGTTGATCATGAACAAAAACTTAAAACCTTTATTAATGATAACATTTATTACCGGATTATTAGTAGGCTCATATTGTTTACAATCAGGAACATTTAATAATATTGCTTTAGACTCTACTAAGACTCAAGTTTCACAAAATAATACCAACGTAAAGTTAGTAATAGATAAAGATAATCAACACGTATTACCTAAAAACTTCAGAATGTCAAGTGATCCAATTAGCAAACAATCAGCTGGTAATGTTAATTTAAAAGGATTAACAAACTTGAACGAATCAGGTAGTGGCTCTCTTAGTGAGAACGGCCTCAAAATGATAAAAGATAAATTTAAAGCCAATAAAAAAATCAAAAATATCATAGATGTAGATTTAAGACAAGAGGCTCATGGTTTTGTTGAAGGAATGTCTATAAGTTGGTTTGGTGAAAAAGACCAAGCTAATATAAATAAAGAATACTATGATATTATAAAAGATGAAAAAGCTAAATTAGAAAAAATCAAAAAAGATAAATATGTTGCCTTCGATAAACTTAAGGAGGATAAGTCCGTTAATACGATTCCTGAAATTCTAAACCCTAAAAAAGTTCAGACAGAAAGAGAATTAACCGAATCTCAAAAAATCTACTATTTAAGACTTACTATATCCGACCACTTAAAACCTAAAGATGATCAAGTAGATTTATTTGTAAAAGAGATACAAAAAATATCTACTAATGATACTTGGCTTCATTTTCACTGTAGAGGTGGGGCAGGGAGAACTACTACTTTTATGGCTATGTATGATATGATGAATAATGCAAAACAAGTATGTTTTGAAGATATAATTCAGCGTCAAGTATTAATAGGAGGATCTGATATATTAAAGAAAGATGCTGAAGGAAAGAAAACCGGAGATGAAAATAGAACTGATTTTTTAAATCAATTCTATCAATATAGTAAACAAAATAGTGATAACTTTAAAACATCTTGGAGTGACTGGTACCATAAATAAAAATCCACAACAATTTTATATGCAATCGGGAAAAAGAAACTCCTTTTCGGTTGATTGCTATATAACTAAGTTACATTATTTAATTTTGCATGATATACCATTTAGTGTGAGGCTTATTGGTTTAGTATTTAAACCGTTATAATTGATGTTAAATCCAAATGTTTGAGTTCCTCCATTAGCTGCTATAACAGCATTATAACTCATATTTTTAACACTTATGCTTGATCCACTTGTTGAGTAAGTAGCATTCCACATACTACCATTGGACTGATTAACTGGTTGAGTCCATGATAATGTCCAACCATTTATTGCAGTCGTACCATTATTTTTAATAGTTACATTAATAGTTGAACCACTCCCCCAATCATTTGCTATTGTATACATAACCTCTACAGATGAATTTGATGTATTAGTTTTAGTATCAGTAGTGGCAATAGTAGTGCTTGTAGATCCACCTATATTTTTCTTTACGAATAAGCCAGAAGTTGTAAGATCAGAATCTATCCATCCCCCAGTTTTACTATCCCCAGGTTTTAAAGCAGAAGCTGCTTCGCTTTTATCACATAATGACCAGTTAACCCAGCTTATTTTTTTATTAGCCATATAGTCAATCCACTGTTGAGACGCATCGATATATGGGCCTCCATTACCTGAAGCGTCAGATGTTCCCCATTCTGTTACAAATACAGCTATACCCTTTGCCATAGCATAATCTATCTTGTCTCTAAGTGATTGTCCATGTGTCCCTGCATAGAAATGACATGCATACATTATATTAGAGTATGATAGAGGACTATTTGCAGCAGTATCAACATCTTGGCTCCATGTACTTGTACCAACAATTATTATATTATCCGGATCTATAGCTCTTATAGCAGGGATTATATATTGAGCATAAGGTTTTATATCATTTGCCCAAGTAGTGCTACCATTTGGTTCATTACAGATTTCATATATCACATTTGGATGATTCCCATAGGTAGTAGCCATTTCTTTGAAGAATGATTTTGATTGTTCCTTGTAGGTATTAGGATTACCATCATTTAATATGTGCCAATCAATAATTACATACATATTTAAATCGATAGCAGCTTGAACTATTTCCTTAACTTTTGCCTTTGTTGTTGTCGGATTTGAAATATATCCACCTTGATCAGTATACATTGCAGCACGTACAACATTAACGCCCCAATTATCTCTTAAATATTTCATACTATCATAATTCATGTAATCACCATACCATTGAAGTCCGTGGGAACTCATTCCCTTTAATTGAATAGCTTTACCGGTTGAATCACATAATTGGCTTCCAACTATTTTAAGTTGACTGACAGAAGAAGTCGCCGCCTGGGCTATGTAAGTTCTTGAACTTACTGCCACAAATATAAGCATTATAAAAGCTATTTTAAATGAAAAAGTTCTTTTAAAAAATTTAGTTTTTTTCTTATCTAAAAACAAGTTAATCCCCCCATAGTAAATAAATTTAAATTCAGTTGACAATAAGTAACATTATAACATATTACGTTAAATGTCCCAATAATATTATCCCACAAGACTACAAAATAACAAATTATAAATATCATCAACAGATTTACATTCATCAATTATATGATTAGTCACTTCCATACCACCTTCTAAAGTAAATATACTTTCAAAAATCACATGTCACTTGCCACGCGGGTGGCATAGCTAAATTTTTGGGTATTCTTGTCATTATTAAGCAGATATAGTAAAATGATAATACTTGATGGGTTATCTTTAGACTTAATGGGAATCAATGCTGAATGGAGTAAAACATTTGCCAACAGATGTATATACTACTTTTACAGTGACTATACCATGTTTAGCTGAGAGTGATCCATTGAGTACAACTGCGACAATTAAATCGGGGGTAAATTAAAAATCACTTTAGGAGGAATGGTATGACATATTGTAGTAACTGCGGTTGTAAAATCGAAGGGGATAAGTTGTTTTGTCCAAATTGTGGTACAAAAATTAATCAAATATCAAGTTTAAATCAAAAAAAGGAAAAATCAAAAGAATTTTCTGAACCTAACTTTAACTCTGGTGAGATAATTAACACTTTAAAAACAGCATCATTAAGTCCAGTTTCGGGGGGCAAAGACTTTATTGCAACGGCCCACCAAAATCACGTTATCATTATCACCATTATTCTTGCCTTTCTGCAAGGTCTACTTTGGATATGGAGAGTTAATCAAATTGTCGATAACTTACAAACTATTTCTATAAAAATTGCTTCAAGTTTTTCTTCAGTAATTGCCGAAATTTTTGGGCAAAGTTCATATCATGATATGATTTCTGGTGACTTGTATCCTTCAATCAAAAATATCACTCAATTCAAATCTTTTATTAATATGCCCTACGGGAAAATATTTATTGTTGGTTGTGCCATATACTTATTAGGCATCTTCGTATTATTTATACTGATATATCTAGGTATAAGCATGTTATCAAAAACAAAATTTGCACCATTTACATTATTTAAAGCTGTAATAATTGCTACTTTCCCTATTTTAAGTTGTGAAATTATTTCAATTTTATTTTCTTATTTCTCTATATACTTAGGCATATTCTTTATTATATTAGGTATATTAATATCAATTATTACATTAAATATTTTGATTAAAGAGAATTTCAAAATAAATGAAAATCTATGTGTTCTAATTGTATCTATATCCTTCTTAATAGCTTTAGTAACGGTTTTTATATCAACATTAAGTTTTATTACTTCTAATTTACCAGAAGTAATAGGAACGACTATAAATTTATATAATAAATAGCTACTTAACTAATAATACAAGATCGGGGGACTTTAATTGAAATTTTGCACTAAATGCGGCAACGAAATTATAGATGAAACACATTTTTGTACTAACTGCGGTAATGATTTACGAGAAGAATCAACTATTGAAACCGAATCAGACCAAACTGTCGATTTAGATACTGTTAATCCAGAATTAAATTATGACATGGATTTAATTACAACTAAACCTACTGACACTGCTACATCCCATTTGAAATTTTCAAAAAAAACAAAAATATTTATGTCAATATCAATAGTTTTAATAATATTAATAGTTATCATTGTTAACATTGGTAATTCTTTATCTGATCCTAGTAAAATAGTAAAAAGATTTGAGAAAGACATATCTTCAAATAATGCTTCTGATTTAGCAAGTATATTATATTGTAATGATTCTAGGCTTAAATTAGATAGTAAGAGTATTTCGCCTTTATTAGCTTACTTTAAAAGCAATCCTACATATTATGATAAAGTTGATCAAGATTTAAGAAATAATGCTTATAATCCTAAGGATATTGATAGCATAAAGTTGGTTAATACACTAACCTTATCTAGTGAAGGAAAAACCTTTTTTATTTTCCCTAAATATAAGATATATATTAAACCATCTTTTATTACTGTAACATCACCAGTTAAAGGTGTTACTTTTTCAATTAACAATACTAATATAGGTGAAAGTGATTCTGACAACTCCACCAAGGAATTTGGACCATACATTCCCGGCGCTTATACAATTTTAGCTAATTACAAAAACTTATATGTTAGTTCAAGTACTGCTTATCCTTTGAATCTTGTAACGGCTGATAACAATATAGCAAAAGTAAATGTATTAGAAGATATGAAATACATAAACATATCTTCAGATACTAATTATAACGATGCTGAAATTTTTGTTAATGGAAAAAATGTTAATGTTAAGGTTAAAGATGCTACACATTTTGGACCTATAAACAATTCTTCACAAATATATGCAACATTTGCACAAGGGGGTAAAAAACTTACAAGTAAAAACTACAAAGGTTCAAGTTTTGATACTGATCTTGCTTTAAGTTTTGAAGAAGCTAGTAGTGAATTAACGAGTGTTAAAGATAAACTAAATATTCTTTTATCACAATATAATTACGCTTTTGTAGATGCTATTAATAATAATAATCCTGCAGCAATTAATAATTACGTAGCTACTGGAAGTCAGTTATATAAACTTCAAGAAGGATATATACTTAGTACAGCTAAATCAGGAATACAAGAAACTTTTATTTCTTCCTATGTTACTAACTTCAACAACATTAGTGATGATAATAAATCAGGAAGTTTTACATCCTCAGAATCTTATATTATATATAGCAAAGATGGTCTTAGTACTCCAAGGACTCAAAGTTATGTATATGAATTTCAATATAACGATGCCTCCCAAACATACCAACTTACAAGCATAAACTAAGATATTTAAGTAAGAAAAACGTTTCTCATATATGAAAATAAATGAAATGAAATAATCATTAAATTTGATTTTTAAAAAAGAAAGATGTTTGGAATAAATTTATTCCTAGCATCTTTTTTTTCATTATACCCACGTGCCACTTGCCATGTGGGTGGCACCGTTAAGTTGTTCCGCGAACTATAATCCTCGGTGGAAAATGTATTTTTAAATTATCTATTGATTCTCCTTTTATAATATCTATTATTAGTCTACAAGCTTGCTCTCCCATACTATAAATAGGTTGCTGAATCGTTGTAAGTTCTGGTTCAATCATTTTAGATAATGTTATTCCATCGAAGCCCATTATTACAATATCTTCAGGAATTTTATATCCTCTTCTCTTAAGGGTTTTCATTCCCCCTATAGCCATTACATCGTTAGAATAAAAAATAGCATCAACAGATTTACATTCATCAATTATATGATTGGTTACTTCCATACCACCTTCTAAAGTAAATGTACTTTCAAAAATTAATGATTTATTATAAATCCCGTATTTAGTCATACTCTCTTTATATCCATCTATTCTTTCCTTATATATAGTCATTTTCTTTGGCCCAGTTACAAATACTATATTTCTTTTGTTTTTACCATATAAGTATTCTACTCCACATTGTATCCCTTGTTTATTATCAAAATAAACACCAGGATAATCTTCATACCCTTTAATATATCTATCTACAAATACAAATGGTATGTCATTTAATTTTAATAGATTTGCACTATCTTCACTTTCTTGTCCTGGTATCAAAATTATCCCATCAATCAGTTTACTTATTAAAAGTTTGACATACCTCTTTTCTTTATTTGCATTATTATCTGAATTACAGAGGAATACATTATACCCTAATTTATTTGCAAAATCTTCTATAGCTCTTGATAACTCTGAGAAGAATGGGTTTAATATGTCTGGCATAATTATTGCAATACTCCCAGACTTTTTAGTTTTTAAACCTCTAGCAACATTATTAGGAATATACCCGGTTTCCTCTATAACTTCATAAATCTTGTTTTTGGTTTCTTCACTTATATTATCGGCCTTCTTATTAATAACCAAAGATACTGTGGTTTTTGAGACACCTACTTTTTCTGCAATATCTTTCATTGTTATCTTATTCATTAGCTAACTACCTCGATTCCTCATAGAATATGCAACTATATAATCTTAATATTTCTAATATATTTCAATTATATATTAATAATCTACAGTTTACCAATAGGCATTCTCATCATTTTTATTTTTTAGTCTTTACATATAATTTTAAGTCAACTCCAACTTCCTTAGCTACAGTCGCTCCAGTTAATATTTTTTTAACATTTTCTATAGCCATACTTCCCATTAGCTTTGGTTGTTGTGCTACTGTTGCTGTCATTTCTCCGGCATCTACAGCTTTTTTTGCATCATCGCCTCCATCAAATCCAACAACTATAGCTTTTTTCCCTGAAGTACTTAATGCTTTAACAGCTCCTAGTGCCATCTCATCATTTTGTGCAAAAATAGCTTGAATATTAGAATTTGATTGTAACATGTTTTCAGTTACAGTTAATCCTTTTTGTCTATCAAAGTCTGCTGGTTGAGATGATACAACCTTTAAGTTTTTATCTACATCAACTATATTATGGAATCCTTTTCCTCTGTCTCTTGTTGCAGAAGCGCCTGTTGTTCCTTGAAGTTCTGCTATATTGCCTTTATCAGCAAGTTTTTCCTTTATAAATTTACCCGCCATTTCTCCACCTTTCACATTATCCGAAGCTATATGACAAACTACATCTCCTCCATTGGATTTTCTATCTACAGTTATTACTGGAATCTTTTCATTATTAGCTTGCATAACTGAACTTTGAGCTGCATCACTATCAACAGGATTAAGTATTATAACACTAACTCCCTTTTGTAATAAATCCTGAACGTTTGAAAGCTCTTTTGATGAATCATTTTGTGAGTCAACAACTAATAATTGATATCCTAATTCTTTAGCCTTAGCTTCAGCACCTTCTTTTAGTGTTACAAAGAAAGGATTGTTTAAGGTTGAAACAACCATACCTATTTTTTTAGAATCAGATTTTTCACTTGTAGCTGGAGTTTTAGTTTTAGCGCTAGATCCACATCCTACAAATACCCCCATTGTCATAGTTGCTATCATTGCCACTGAAACTAGTTTACATAATTTTTTCATTATATTTCCTCCTAATAATATTTATTTGATGTATTAATTAGTAGCCTTTTTCTTCTCAATTAAAACTGCCAATAGTATTACTAATCCTTTTACTATAGTTTGATAAAAAGCTGAAACATCCATAAGATTTAACCCATTACTTAAAACTCCAATAATTAACACACCTATTATTGTCCCAAATATTGTTCCTTCTCCACCTACCAAGTTTGCTCCCCCAATAACTATTGCAGCTATTGCATCTAATTCATATCCATTTCCAGCCGTTGGCGCCGCTGATCCTATTCTACTTGTAACTATAATTCCAGCGATTGCAGCCGTAGCGCCAGATATAATGTACGCCCAATTCTTAACATTATTTACACTTATACCAGATAGTCTTGATGAATCTTCATTTCCGCCGACTGCATATATATATCTTCCATATCTAGTCTGTGTTAAAAGATAGACACAAATACCAAATACAATTATGGTAATAACAACTGGAACAGGTATTCCGAGTATTCTACTATTTGTTAGTCTAATAAAGTCATTACCTAAGCCGGATATAGGATTACCTCCAGTAAATACATAAGTAACTCCCCTAAATACAGTTTGTGTAGCCAAAGTAGCTACAAATGCTTGAACTTTTCCTTTTGCAACAATTATTCCATTAATAAACCCAACTAAAATTCCTGTAAATAATGCTGCCAGTATTGCGAGTGGTATGCTCCCTGTAGTTTTTATGGTCGCAGCAGCCACTGCACCTGCTATTGCAACAATTGACCCTACAGACAAATCTATTCCACCTGTAAGTATTACAAAAGTCATACCTAATGATATAACTGCATTTACAGATATTTGAGTGAATAAATTTCTTAAATTTGATACTTGTAAAAATGTTGGTGAAATTATACTAACAATTATGCATAATATAGCTAATGCTAAAATGGATTTATATTTTAATAAATTCTCTTTTATATTCGACATATTAACCCTCCCTTGCAAATCTTATACTCTTTTTTATTCTCCAATTGCTAATTTCATTATGCTTTCTTGAGTAGCCTCTTGCCTACTTAACTCTCCAGTTATTTTCCCCTCATGCATTACCACTATTCTATCTGAAATTCCAAGTACCTCTGACATATCTGAAGAAATCATAATAACTGCTTTCCCTTCGGCTTTTAACTGATTTAATACATCATATATCTCTTTTTTTGCACCTACATCTATACCTCTTGTTGGTTCATCTATTATTAAAACTTTAGGAGACTGTATAAGCCACTTTGCTATAATAACCTTTTGTTGATTTCCTCCACTTAAATTCTTTATTAACTGGTCTTGAGTAGGTGTTTTAATTGCCAATTTTTTTATATATTCATCAACTACATTTTTTTCATCTGCTTTACTTATACGAAACATTTTCTTTTCAAACTTATCTAAAGACGCTAATGTCATATTTTGCTTTACAGATAAAGGAAGTATTAATCCTTCTTTTTTTCTGTCTTCAGATAAATACGCTATTCCGTTGTTTATTGCATCTTTAGGACAATTAATATTTACTTGTTTTCCATTCATCTCAATAGAACCACTAGTCCTCTTATATTCTCCAAAAATAACCTTTGCTACTTCCGATCTACCTGAACCCATAAGTCCCGACATTCCAAGGATTTCTCCTGCTCTTACTTCTAGATTAATTGATTTTAAAATACCTTCCAAGCAAACATCATTCAATTTTAATATAGGGGTTACATTAGTGGGTTCTTTATATGGATATTGTTCTTCCATTTTTCTTCCTACCATCATAGTTATCAAATTATCTTTACTGACATCGTTTACTTTGACCTCGCCTACATATTTACCATCTCTTAAAATATTTATTCTATCACAAATTGCAAAAATCTCGTCCAATCTATGAGATATATATATTATTGCTATATCCCTACTTTTAAGCATTTCAACAACTTTAAAAAGCTTCTCCGTTTCTGTATCTGTTAGGGCTGATGTTGGCTCATCCATGACAATTATATTAGAGTTTTTAGAAATTGCTTTTACTATTTCAAGCATTTGCATTTCCCCAATACTTATATTTTTAACATACTCCTCTGGGTCAACGTTACTCCCAATTTGTTTAAGATAATCTTTACACATAGTGTTCATTGTTTTTTTATCTAATTTTTTAGTTACTTTATTTATTTTTTCATTTCCTAAAAATAAATTTTCTGCAACAGTTAAATTTGGTATAACACTTAACTCTTGATGTATTATTGATATACCTAGTTTTTCAGCTTCTTTTACATTTTTTATATCTACTTCTGAACCTTGTATAACAACTTTGCCATCATCCTTTTGATAAACACCACCTAAGATCTTAATTAATGTGGACTTTCCTGCACCATTTTCTCCTAAAAGTGCTAGTACTTCTCCCTTATATAAGCTTAAATTTATGTTATCAAGTGCCTTTACTCCTGGAAAACATTTTGATATACCTTTCATTTCAAGGAAAGGAATTTTTTCTTCCATAATTACTCCTCCTTAAAAAATTACTCCAGATTTAAGAATTATATTCGCATAAGGAGTTTGCTCCCCTGTTCTAATTACAGCTTTACACTCATTCAACATTATTTTTAATTCCTCATGAGTTATAAAAGTAAATTTCACATTTTTAAATTGTTTTTTTATTTCTTCAAAGACTTTAGGATTATTTTCTTCTATTTCTAAGGCCAAAATTACCTCTTCTACTTGAAGTTCTAATAATACATTTTTTAATGTCTTTATAAAACTAGGGATACCTTTTGATAATGCTATATCTATCCTTTTTGTTTTATCCGGTATTGGTAATCCACAATCTCCTATGGCAATTAGATCTTTATGTCCCATTTTTGAAACTACACTAGAAATCTCTCCATTTAAAATTCCAATTTTTTTCATGTTCACTGCTCCTCATTAATTTCATTTAAAAATGGTATTGAAGCTTGTGCACCTTCTCTTTGAACTACTATAGCTGAAACTTTATTTGCAAATTTAACTGCTTCTACAAGCGTTCTAATATTTAAATTTGATTTTGTTAATTTAGTAGTTATTGCTCCTATAAACGAATCCCCAGCAGCAGTACTATCAATAGCATTAACTTTATATGCAGGTATTAACACTGCCTCTTGCTTTGATATCACCGCTGCTCCCATATGCCCTAAGGTAATAATTACATATTTAACTTTATTATCTAAAAAAGAATTTGCAGCTTGTTTTGCACTTTCTAAATCTTGAACATTTACTCCTGTAAGGGTTGTAGCTTCTGTTTCATTAGGAACTATAATATCTGTGTACGCAAACAACTCTTTAGGAATTTTTTTTGCTGGGGCCGGGTTTAAAATTGTAATAACCCCCTTTTCTTTTGCAAATTTAAACGCTTCCATTGTAACTTCAATTGGTGTCTCAAATTGTGCTACTATTATGTCACTACTCGCTATAACTTCTTTGCACTTATCTATTTCTACTAAATTAAGAGCCATATTTGCGCCTGCTACAACTATAATTGAATTATCACCTTTATTATCTACTGTAATTATTGCTGTGCCTGTTGGCTTAAGATCATCATTAAATATGTTATTAACATTTATCCCTTCTTTTTCTAGGGCATTTACTATTTGAAGACCATTAGAATCTTGACCTATTTTGCCTATCATATATACCTCTGCTCCTAGCCTTTGCGATGCAACTGCTTGATTAGCACCTTTGCCGCCATGTGCTAATTTGAAGTTTTCACTAAAAATAGTTTCTCCCACCAGTGGCATTCTATCTATAGAAACCACCATATCCATGTTAATACTTCCAAGGATACAAACCTTATTCATAACCTCACCTCATTTTTAGTTAACCGATTAAGTAATTCGATTAACTAAATTATAAAACCTTATTAATTATATGTCAATGGTTCTTACTATATTTATTGTAATTGTTTTCATAAAGTTAACCTTTATGTCTTATAAAACTACTAGCAGCCCAAGCCGCTAGTACTTTAAATGTTAAAAAAAGTTCACTAAGTTTACTATGGACAAATTCTTTCTACTGAATAGTTTTAGGCACTGACTTTATGTCTTTGTAAATAAAATTATGCAGTTGAGCTATAGTTGTCTTCATGTCAGCAACCAAATACCAAACTTTATCTATTGTTTTCCCTACACTATAGCCATCCACTGGAAATCTGTCCTGCTCCAATGTTGTTGTATTAGATGTAAGCACTTTTGTACCAATCTTCATTATATCCATACTACTCAAACTTGTTTCCGTATAAGGTAAAAGCTCAGAAACAACCGCCGGAAATTTTGCTACCCCTAGTGACTGAATCTTTGTCATAATAAGTGACATTACAGTTTTTTGTCTTTCAATTCTTCGAGAATCGCCACCCTCGGTAAACCGTACTCGTGAATATGCAACAGCTTGAAGTCCGTTTAAAGTTTGTAGTCCCGGTTTTATAATTTTAGAAACCGACTTTTTTTCTATTTTAGAAATTTCAACTATTTTATCATTCATAGGGCTAATTTCATCTTGTTTAATATTAATACTTACGTCGCCAATAGTATCTATTATCTTTTCAAATGAAAAGAAATCAAGAGTGATATAATCCCTAATATCCAAGTTAAAATTTTCATTAATAGTGTTTATGGCAAGTTGTGCTCCACCATATGCATATGCATGGGTAATCTTTGTTTGGCCGTGACCTTTTATTTTTACATATGTATCCCTCATAATAGAAGACATTTTTATTTTCTTGTTCTTTGAATCTATTGAAAGTATCATTATTGAATCTGAACGACTTGTCTTTTGATTTGCATCCATTCTATCTATACCAAAAAAAGCAATGTTAGTTATTCCCTTAGCATTTTCTGATTCAGATAATGCATTAGAATTAATACCTAACATATCATCAGTTTTTGATATTTCTACAGTGTTTATTTTATTAAGTTTATAAAAAGCGTAACCAAAAACCCCTCCTACAATTAATACACAAACAATAAACACACTTAACAAGATCTTCTTCCAGTTTTTAACTTTCTTCATATTTTCGCTCCTCATCATTTGTACGTTTTAGTTAATTATTTCCATTATATAATAATTAACTTGTATTTCCTTAAATATTATAGCATATCTTTATAATTTTACACCTTTTTTTCATCATTTATCGACATATTTTTTCCTTAGTTTTTTGGAAACTTCATTTTAATTTAGCATTTTTATTTACTCACTTTAACTTACGGGCAATTTGCAGTGAAACATAAAAAAATAAGAACAGTTTTTCAACTGTTCCTCTTCACTTATTTATTTATGGATGCCACCATTTTTATGAGCCTATCGTTCTTTTCCCTTTTTTCAGATGTGTAACATGGCCCCGTACACCTACTATCAACATTCCTAGAACCCCACCACTAAAGTCAATTACTATATCAAGAACATTGGAGGTTCTGCTGGGTATATATTTTTGAATAAATTCATCTATCACAGGAAATAGTAAAAGTAAAAATAGCAACATCCATATTTTATTACTTCTTTGTAATTTAGACTGCATTACTATAGAACATAACAATATGCTAAATACAAAGTATTGAAAAAAATGTGCATTTTTTCTTACATAATAATTAACATCATTAAATTTAACACCTACTTTTTGTATAGTAGCTGGCGAAATATTCATAACCCCGCCTGCAAACTCTATAAGACCTCTACTAGTCTTTTGTGATGCTTCCCCTGGCCTTGTACCATTATAAAAAATTACCCCTAACCAAACAACACATAATAAAATCTTCACTATTGTTTTTCTTTTTAATAAAATCTTCATAAATTTCTCCTAACCTCATGTCACCACTCAATTTAGTAATAAAGTATATTATACCATTTATTTATCATCTTTTAAACACTGATATTAATGTCTTTAAATCATTAATTAACAAGATGCCACCTGCCACGTGGGTGGCACTAATCTCGAAAAGTCCATAAACTATTCAATAAATAATTGGATACAGGAACTACAAGAACCACCAAGCACTGTCCATAAATATAGTTCCATTTAAGGAGATGAACACTAATAAATATTATGGTACTATTTAACCCTAGTCCAATCAAAGAAACTATTGAATAGATTAAAAATTGCCGTACATCTCTGCTTTTCGACTGAAATGTCCATGTTCGATTTAAAATATAAGAAATCACGAGTACCAGCAAAAACCCTAAAGCGGATCCAAGAACAGGATCAAAATTTGCAAATTCAACAAGTAAAATAAGACTCCCAAAATGGATGATAGTACCTAGTAAACCAACCAGACCATAACGTACTAGCACATTAATTTTCAAATTTTGTCAATCCATGGTCTGTCTTTTCCCAATAAAACGGATTTGTAATTAATTGCCAAACCGCTTTATATGCTGCTATGCTCATTAAAGCCCAATAGATTGGTGTAAGGAGTGCATATTTAACCAACTTAAAAGAAAGTGCATAATTTCCCTTTTCCTGTAGATCATCAATCACCCAGAATACCCCAACGATGTTACTAAATACAAAAATAAAATTTCCAATTATAAGTTCTATTGCTGCCATGTAATAGATTGGTCCTGGAAATAACATTGGAATAAGATGATAATGAGTTGTAAACCACAATAAAAGCATCAACCATAAAAATGGATTAATTAATGGGAGTATTGGCGTTGCTAAGGTAATAACCTGTAATCCTATCATACCTCTGGTCCCAACTTGACGCCACAAACGTAAGGGAAATCTCATGTGTACTAGCCATGTCTGCATATATCCCTTAATCCAACGTGATCTTTGTCTAATCCAATTGCCAATACGGCTATTTGCTTCTTCCCAGGTCCTTGAGTTCACAATACCTGTTGTATAACCCGATGCATAAAGCCGAATCCCTAAATCAGCATCTTCCGTTACATTATATGGATCCCAAGCGTTCAGACTTTTTAAAATCTCTGTTTTGAAATGATTTGACGTACCTCCAAGCGGAATCGGAATATTTAGTTTCATAAGACCTGGTAAAAGTAAATCGAACCACATGCTATATTCTTGAGTAAACCAACGAGTTAACATATTCTGGTTGCTATTATAATAGTTAAGCTTACCTTGAATACAACAGCAAGACTCCGGACTTCGTGCAAAAGCAAGATAGACTTTTTTTAATTGATCCAAATCAGGGCGATCCTCTGCATCATAAATAACCGTATACTCACCTCTTGCATTAATAAGCCCATAATTGCAAGCCTTCGGTTTTGTCTTTGGTAGTGCGTGAGGTACTACAATAATTGTATAATAGTACTTCAATTTTTGAGATTCTAGAAGTTCCTGCGCCTCCACATCATCTTCTTCTACCAAAAGACGAATATCTAATTTATGTTTAGGATAATCAAGTAGTTCCAAATTTTCTAGTAACGCTAAAATCACTCGACTCTCCTTATACATAGGCACCAGAATAGTGTAGACTGGCAGCTTGCGTTCATCCAATGATTCAACTTCTTCATCAGTTATTCTTATCTGGGCACCATTACGTGTTCCCTGCATAATCATAAAAAACTTAAGTAATACTACTATGAAATATACCACCTGGATAAATATATTAATAATTAATGCTGTCTTAAACCTATTAAAACAAAGTCTAAGGACAATTAATACTAAGATCGTCACAATTAATATGATCTGTCGCCTGGTGAATATAGTACGTGCAGATTGGTCAGGTCTTTCATTAGCCAGTTTTTCGGTACTAATCATCATTAATTCACCAGGATAAACAAGACTCCAAAGCATCTCCATCTCGTCATGCGTTGATATGACCTGTTCAATTTTGTTTTCAAGTGTCGATTCTAGGATGTTAACCTGCTCTTTTGAAAGTATTTTAGCCACAGCCACAACAACCCTGTGTAAATTCGCTCTAAGGACTATTGCTTGAAATCTATTTGCTATCTCCTCAGGGATTTTCACTGAAAAATCTATAGTAAATTCAGACCCAATTCGCCCCATACCTTGTTGCGTGGCAATAGTTCTAAATAAGGTCTGTGCATCCACTAGTCCTAGCGATAATAAAATCTCACCTAGTGCGCCCCCACTTTTTTGTTGGAATTCTAGAGCGCTATCCAACTGCTCCACTGTCAAAATACCAAGATCAATAAGTAATTCTCCAATCTTTCCTTTCGAGTGGATAAGTTTGATTGCCTCAACAACCTTAGACTCCTCCGCCCATCCAAAATCAATCAAGATATTTCCAAGAAGCCCACCATACATTTTCTGATAATCAAGTGCTTTATTCAAATCATATTCTGATATCCACCCATTTTCAACCAAAATTTCTCCTAATCGAACCGGATTCTGCTTGCCCATAATTTTCTCCTTATTCCAATTTTATTGGTCACATATATTTTCATCTGATAGAACATTTTGAGTTCTCTGACTGACTATATATCTTGGTCGCCCTTTTACCTCATCATAAATTGCTGCAATATATTCGCCAAGAATCCCAATACCTAGCATAATCATGCTATTCATGCTAAGCAACAACAAGATAACTGTTGTAAATCCAGTTACAGCTACCCCCATTAATTTCATATAAAGAGTTTGAATCCCAAGGATTACGGACCCAACAAAAAACATCATTCCAATAATGAAAACAAATGATAGTGGCCATGATGTAAAAGTCACAACCGCATGAAGAGCCAATCTAACAAGAGTTGTAAATTTCCAACTCGTCGTGCCTTCAATCCGCGGCGCTACATCAAACTCAATTTGAATCCGAGAGAATCCTAACCATGCTGTCATACCACGAAAAAAAGTTATACGTTCTGGCATGATGGCCCAAGCTTCAACAACTTGACGATCAAGAAGCTTATAATCACTTGCACCATGTAAATCATATCTTGTAAGCTTCTGAAGTAACCAGTAAAATAGCTTTGCACCCATACCATAGCCAAAAGACTCCTTACCACGTCTCCTTTTTACACATTCAACAATTTTTGCTGTATTCGAGCGCCAATAATCAATCATCTGCGGAATTAACTCTGGTGGATGCTGAAGATCCCCATCCATAATAATCACTGCTTGACCCTTTGCATGCTCTAGTCCCGCGCAAAGTGCCCGCTCCTTACCAAAATTTCTACTAAGGCGAATACCTTCCACCTGAGGAATTTCGGAGCAAACAGCCATAATTTCAACCCATGTTTCGTCAGTTGAACCGTCATCAACAATAATTAGTTCAAAAGATTTGGTAGACTGCCTGATAAATTTATCAATTGTTTTGAGCGTCTGATGTAAATGCTGAGCTTCATTCCATACTGGTATAACTACAGATACCTCGATTATCGCCTGATTCATTGTACATTTCCTCCTGTCCTTCTTATTACCTTGTACAGTCGCCACTTTGAATCAAAGTCCTTTACAAGTTCAGCCCATTCAGCCCCATGCTCAAACAAATTGGGATAAGCATTATTAATTGCACTAATCACAGATGATGATCCAGGTTTTGGAATCAAAATATAGTTAACTCCATATTTTTGTGGGTCTGAGATGGCCTCATTAAAATAATAATCACTAGATATATACAAACGTTTCGGAAACTGGGTCTTCAAAATAATTAAATAAGCAGAGAATGAATCTACCAAAAGGTTACTATTATGATAGTTTTCGTCTAAATACCCTGCGATATCGCTAAATTGTTTTTCATCATAATAAGTTTGATTATGATGATTAAATGAATTCTGAATAAAAGTGTTTTCATCAGGCGCAATGGTAGGCTGAGTAATGACATATGATAAAATAATAAAATTTGCTACCATTCCCATAATAGGAATGATAAACACCCACTTACGTTTAACCTTGCTTAGCTCATATGGCAACCAGGCAAATGATACTGGTAGCACATACATAAAATATCTTAACCATCCTAATGTTGTGCCCTTTACCAGCATAATAACTTGCAACATAGGTATAGAAATAAACATACCCAGAAGGATTAGCGTATCCCATCGCCACAAGCGGCGATTAAGCAATTTAATAATTAATATTGCTATCAAAGGTGCGGAAAACACCAAAATCTTTTTTAGAGCAAAAATACAAGCTTTTACAGGTGCACTGACCATAGCTACATATTTTGCTGAGCTTAAGTGTCCCTGAATCTGAGCAGTATTCGAATAATCTCCATTTAAGAAATACAGCGGATTATGCATAATTATCATATTAAACAAAACCCACAATATTATAGAATAACAAAGTGGTGTAACAATAATCGTGAGTATGCCCTCCGCCCATGACCATTTATAACGGGTATCTCCTTTGCTAGGTGGAGATGCATTTCTGCTAACCAGCATTGCGATAATAACACATCCGATAGCCATACTAAAAGCAAATGGGACTGCTTCATACCGACACCAAAAGGCTAATGCTAAAGCAAAACTCACTACTACCAAGTCACCTAGTTTATGCTCGTCAACCCAATTTAAAAAAGATATAATACTCAGAATTACGAAAAATATAAACGGAGCATCACTTAAACCATTAAATCCAAATATGAAAACCATTGGATTTAGTGAATATAACAGTGTAAAAATAACCGCATACAAATGCGAAATACCACGTTTAATAAAAGCTCTCACCAATATACTTGCAGTCAATGAAGCAAAAATAGCACTCATAAGCATCCCTGCAATTCCCTTGGTTGCCATTGCAGGGATCAATGGATATAACAACAGAAATCCCAAATCTATCATACTCGGTAAGGGAGTCCAAACAAATCCTATTGCACCCAAATGAGGGTTACGGCTGTATAAAACATAAAACGCATTGGCCACTCTACTAATTCCATCACTATGATAATATCCGACATAAACATTGTAATAATAACCTGCTATACATTCTAGTAAAAATACAGCGCTCCCTATTATCCAAACAATTCTTTTATCATTACGGATTCGTAAATTACCTTCTAAATCAGCTATATACTCACCTCCTATATTTAAAATTAACAATATATTTTTGGCGATGATGCAATCCTCAATTGGAACAGATTGTTTTATGTTATATCATAAAATTTAATATATATATATTTATGCAGAAATTTACGAATAATTACTGAAAAATAAACTACTTTTAAATAAATAAAAACTACCCAAATGCATAACCATGCACCTGGGTAGTTTTCTAAATTGACTATCTCAAAATCCTTTTATTGCTATTTCATAAAACCTTGCGCCGCAGTTCTCCTCTTTGTTATATGTTTAGTGTATATCTTATAATATGCTAAATAGAAAATTCCGAGGCCTATTAAAGAACCCATAAAGTCTATCAACACATCACTTACGAGTGAACCTCTCCCTAAAACAAACGACTGATGGAATTCATCAGTTACTGCATAAAATAAACATATAAACATAATGTAAATCAATGCATTTTTCCCTTTAACCCCAAATAGAAATAAAAGATTTGCAACAAATACTGCTAACATGCAATATTCAAAAGCATGCGCATTTTTTCTTATAATTACATCTATTTTTTGATTTCTTATACCTTCGGGTAGCACAGTGCTTTTAACTTTAGCTGTATTAGTTTTACCCTCCAGAACACTTTTTCCACTTCTTATGGAATTAATAATCCCATAACTCTGCTTATCTGATATTGTAGCAGGTCTAGAAGAATTATAAAATATAAATCCCATCCATAATAAACATAAAATAACACTTAATTTTTTCAATATGTCACCATCCAATATTGTCCCGCTCTAATTATTTATTTTACAGCTCTGCTTTCATTAATTACATTGCCTATATTATTAATTGTTCCCTCTGTATGTGCAATTTTAAAGGTAATATTATCAATCTCTGATTTATGTGTAGTAGTTTCGTTATCCATTCTAAATCACCACCACTATTTTAATTTAAGGTATAGTAATTATAACATCATAAAACTTCTTTATCAACCTATAGAAGTTTACATATTAACACCTCACTTCAACCTTTTATCTTACGTTCTAACCCCTTCTCTTAAATCTTTTTGCATTAAAAAAAGACACTATTTCTAGTGCCTATACTATTATATTCATTTTGTAATTACTATTTATGATTTAACTTGGGTAGAAACAGTTAATGTAGCACTTGTTGTAACTTTACTAATCAAGTCAAAGCCGGTTATTACAACGGATCTAATCGTACTTAAATCAATTCCAGCATTTGCTGTTATTGTAAGCAAACCATTTTTATTTTGAACTTGACCAATATTACTCTGGAACGTTACATTGTTTCCAAGTGATGTATTGGTAACGTCATTCCCATATTGGTCATATATAGTAAATGATGCATAACCATTATTTCCACTAACTGCTAGTATTGTTGAAGTCACAATAATTTTATCGACTTTTGAAGCATCAGTTTTAACCACAGGTGCTACCATTACTGAACTTGCAGTAATGCCAGTTAATAAGTCCTTTAATGTAATATTGATTGAGGTACCCATATTACTAGTAGTATTATATGTTATTGTACCTGTTGATGTTAACGGGTCTAGAACTATACTTGACTTATCAGCTGAAGTTGCAGTTAACTGTGAAGCTGGAACAGTTTTAGTTATATCCTCATTCGCTGAATTGAATACCTCGTATTCAAAAGTAGCTGTATACATTCCCGTCTTTCTTGTAATCGGATTAATAGAAAATCCAGCAATTTTTGAAGGTGCAGATGTTCCAGTTACCCCAGTTTTGTTCACTAATGTAATAATAATTGATTTACTAATATCAGCGGAAGAATTAAATGTTATTGTACCTATTCCTGTTGTTGGATCTACAACTATGGTTGAGCCTACAGATACACTTCCATAAATATCTGAAGCTGGAATAGTTTTAGTAATATCTAATCCATTCTGATCTAATATTTTGTATGTAAATGTAGCTGTGTTTGTCCCAGTCTTAGTTATAGTTGGATCAATTTGTATTTTAGTAACATTTGAAGTTGCTGGTACTGAAGCTACAATTGCTTGACCATTATTATATTTAATAGTCGAAATATTTACAGAATCTTTATTCACCTGTGTACTATTGCTATTTTTTATCCAACCGCTATCGTCTGTTTTTATAAAAATATCACCCTTATTTTTAACTACTGCATCATTAATTAGACTTACATTTTTTAGATCATTCGCATACTCTAACGTATACATACTATCTCCTATTACCACTGCGAAATCTGGAACATCGGTAAAACTACTTAGCTCCATTGCCATCACTGGTTTCGACAGCGTAACTGTCAATAACACAAATCCCATCATCATAACGCTTTTAAACTTTTTCATTAATAGATCACCCCTATTTTTATATTTTTATGCATTTAAATAGAAATTCAATAAAAGCTATCTAATTATCAATTTACAAAAATAGCAATTATTGTTTTATATTTTTAATAATTACATAATACCACAATTAATCCTAAAAATGAATTTTTTATTAATGTAATTCCAAAATCCACTTATAATACAAAAAAAATCTGGTAAATCATAAAAGCATTATGATTACCGGATTATTTGCAATTCATTAAATAATTTATTTTCTAATCTCGTCTATACTCAATTTAGATGCACCTCCATTTTCTTTGTTTCGTTATAGCTTTAATTTGTTTAATTAATTACACTACGAAAACTATCTATTTTCCATTTTCCATCTTCTATCATAAGTTTTATATCCCCATTTTCAGTATCAGATTCATCATCATAATAAATCCCATTGGATACAGCCTGAATAACTTTCCCTTTATTTAATCTATTTTGTATAGTTGTATAGATATATCCTGCACCTACACCTGAATCACCAGCTATCATATATAACTTTCCATCTTTTATAACAAAGGTTTGTCCACCCATAAATTTTCCCACATATGCTTTTGTAAAATATTTAGAGAGTGCCACCTTTATTTTTTCTTTGCTTGAATATGGCTCATCCAAACCAACATAAAACGTAGAACCAGTTTGAATTTGATCTAACCTTCTTTTAGATATAATATCAGAAATTGATTTATTAGCATCATTACAAAATTTAATTATACCTTCGTTTTTTATGTCAGGCACATTTGTTTTTACAACAGTTTCCTGTTTATCTTTTTTCACTATTTTTATTTCATTGGAATAGACATACATATTATTTGCAATGCTATATAAAGATACCTCATACGGCTTTGCATCAATATCCATAAGTTTGATATTATTTGTTCCATCAACAGATGCCCTAAATATACCATCCTCATTTATATAATAAATTTCGTTACCAATACAATTAAAGTTTTCTACATTTTCTATCATTATATTTTGCGTATTATTTTCAATATCTAGTTTCCCAAAACCAATTTTATCTTGACTAGCATTGCCTATATTTCCATACACCTCGCCTTTATAAACTTCTGCCGATGTCAAATTTTTATAATTAATGGTGTCGCCAAAACCCCACGTAGGTTTATTTTTTCCTGCCGCTATAAACCCACCATTTTTATTATATGAATAATTGTATTTGCTATTTATAACGCTAATATATCCCATATTTGTTGAAATATTTTTTTCTACATCTTCAAATTTAAAATTCATTTTGTTTAAGCGAACTATCTGCCATCCATTATGTTCCCCTGTAGTTTCTGTATAATATATATTATCTCCTACTATATAATCATAGCTAGCATTTTGCCGTATAACCTGCTTATTTTTACCATCTAAATCTGTTTTTACTAATGAACAATATTTACCACTTTTGCTATCAATAAAATAAATATTATTATCCTTAATATTAATGAATGATGGCTCTGCTTTTTCATCTAATTGTATCTCCCCGCTTAAATCTTCCCTCATTTTACATAAGCTATGACGTACAGGGTCTCTAAAATATATCCATCCATCCTTAAACGCCATTTTACCACCGATTAAATTATTTCCCATAGTATTTCCAGTAAACTCTAAAGTTTCAACGCCAACACTTATAGCGGTACCTGTATATTTTTCTTTACCCTTTAACTCTGTAAACCCTTCTTTTGAAGTGTCTATTTTATTAGTATCCATATCTAATTCTAAAAAAACAGTAGTTCCATCCTTTGTTTTTACAGGAATCTTATCACTGCTAGCAATTGAACTACCTTTAATAACTCTTAAATATCCCTCTTGTAATGTTGCATTTTGCATGTCTTGTAAAAGCACCTGTGTAAGAAGCTTAGTATTCTTGTTTTGCTCTAGCCCCTTATATATTGCATCAATAGCTTTATCTAATTTATCTTTACTTATATAGTAGTTATTTAGAGCTACATAGACTTTACTATTGTTCTTATATTTAAACAATAAAAGATTATAATCTCTTATAACCTCAGCCTCTGATTTTTGATTTTGTATACTTATAATTTTTTTAATATCGTTATTTACTTTGTAATCTGTATACTTACCATATGCTCCAATACCAATTACTAATACAACTACAATCGAAAATATAATTTTTATGTTTTTTTTCATCTGTCACTTCACTTCTCCCCATTATAAATATACTTAATTTAATATAAATAATATAATTCATCGCTTCCAAATAATTTATTACCTCTTCTAAAAATTATTATATCTTTAATATAGAAATATAGATACGAGCAAAATAACCTAAATTGTTCATAATAATATAATAACTCCTATATAATTCATTATAAATTAAGATTATTTTATTTAATCGTCAAATTTATGTCTTTTTTTGTCTTAATGTATATATTTGAAATAATAAATACATATTAAGTAATTTTTTTTATTCTTTCATTTAACATATCAACATTACTATTATAAAAATATTTTAATTATATCCGCTATAAATTCATCATTTTTATCATTGACGAGTAAATATACTATGAAATTCCTTTCATCAATATTATTATTTAAAATTTAACAACTAGCATAATCCAGTACCGATCCTTTTAACACAAAAAAACTACTGAAAATTATATAACTTTCAGTAGTTTTCTCCCATGGCTGTGAATTGTTTGTACTCATTAATTTGATTATTTTTAGAAATATATCCTATTTTTCTATATATTTAATTTATATTTTATTAATTTTGTAGGAACACAAATTAAGGAGCTAATTTGCTCAATATCTAGCTGTCCATATCCTTGATCTTTAATCTCATAATTGATTAAAATTTCAGCAGCAAATTTATCTGCTTGAATTTCAAATTTATTTTTAACTTGCAATGGGTTTTCAATAAGGTAACTTATAGACATATTGCTATGAAGAATTGCGGCTTAGATGTAAATAATATTTTCAAAGCTCTTGCCGTAAACGTTATACCGACTTATATAAATGATCTAAGCCCTATAAAGCATGATATTTTAAAAAAACATTCTTTTAGTACAGCGTTACTGCATTCATTAATTTCAGATATCCATAGCTAATAAGCTATACTTGAAAAACAGCCTAAAATATCCCATTTTCGCCTTGCTACTTTAAAAATCCTTTATGCTCAATAAATCCCTCTTCTAACATTAGTTCCTCTGCCAAATACTTAGCACCTCTGCAATGCAAGTCACTTACACCCTCACTAATTAACTCATATATTTGTGAAGTATAAAAATAATTCATACTCTCCTCTAAATCTTTGCCTGTTCTAATGGAAAATTCAAGAATTATTTTCTTATATAAAGATTGTAATAAGATTTTGTTTGCCTCCATCTTTACACTTCCTTACTGTCTTCATATTTTAAATATTTATCAATGACTTCTTGATTAACTATACACATTTGATGATTGGGTTTGTAGTATTTCAATCTTTTAAGAGCCTCTTCTTTATCGATTAAGTTATCCTGATATAACTCAATTGTATTATAAACTTTATCATCAGCTATGCCACCTATAATTACATCATATTTCAAATAATCTTTACTACCATTTCTAGAATCCAAAATAAAATCTAACCATTCCATATCATAACTCAAAAATTCTTTAACCTTATATCTATTATTTATATCTTCTAACTGCAGGCTATAGATATTCAAATATGCCTTGTGCTCTCTTCTTTTAAATCTATTTGTCCAGTTAATGGCTTGTTCTTGGATTACTGTTACATAAAATCCTCTTGCAAAGTCCAAATCCTCCCTTGAAAAACTTATATGAGGTTTATCTATGTGGCAATAAGATCCATGATATAATATCATATTAAAACGCCCTTTTCTTTTAGCACTTCTATCAAGTCTTCTACGATATAATGTTTACTTTGAGAATGTAATGCTTCATAGCAAGGTATAATATAATGATCTAAAACATCCGTATCAAACTTAAGTAATTTATATGTTTTTTTTGCACCTATATTTAATTTTTCTGCTAGACTTTCTACGCAAAAAATTGTAAATTCTAATACTTTCTCATTCACTCTAATCACCTCTAAAATTTTTTAATATTTTTTGCAGTGTATTGATTTTTATTTTATAAAGTTATTTAATTAATTCTCATTACTTACTATTATTATACCTCAATTGCTTTGTGCTATGTAAGTGATTTTAATTGTCTATTTACTTAACACTATAATAAATATATTATATATTTAATTTATATTTTATTAATTTTGTAGGAACACAAATTAAGGAGCTAATTTGCTCAATATCTAGCTGTCCATATCCTTGATCTTTAATCTCATAATTAATTAGAATTTCAGCAGCAAATTTATCTGCTTGAATTTCAAATTTATTTTTAACTTGCAATGGATTTTCAATAAGGTAACTTATAGACATATTGCTATGAAGAATTGCATGACCAAGTTCATGAGCACAAACATATTTCATTTCATGGTCTTCAATCCCAGAATTTATATGGATCATTTCATACCCATGTGTTCTCTGGAAGAATCCTTTTATTTCATTTCCCAGATTACTTATTATAATTTTTATGTTGAGATGTTCACATAGTTCAAACGGATTTAAAGTACCATAGATTATAAAAAGAGATGAAACAGTATCTTTAATAACATTCATTAGCTCCCCCTAAATAAAAGTATTATTTGTTTTCTTCATTTTGCATTTTTTCTGCATAAGCAATTCCCATTTGTATAGCGTTTGCTAAAGCTATTTTGCTTTCCTTTGATAACATCTCTCCATTTAACATAAGTCCTGATTGCGAGAGAATAATATCCATAGCCTCTTTTACATCCGTTATCTCATCAAAGTCTGATGTGGATTTATCTGCTAAAGAACTTTTAATTATTTCTTCATCCTCAGTTTTAGTAATATCTATATCTATATCTGATTTCTCCTCATCTACAAAAAAGCCTAAAGGAACTTCACACTTTTCTGCAATTTTATTTAAAAGAACATAGTTAGGGTAAATTCTACCATTCTCAATATCACCAATATATCCTCTCGAAAGTTCTAAATCCATTGCTAACATGCTTTGAGTATATTTCCCACCAATTATTTTGGATTTGTGCTTACGCGCTTTGTTTATTAATAAACCAACTTCTTTTTTAGATAAAACCATAAATACTCCTCCGATAATAAGATTATGAAGCAATTATACGTCAATGACGTTAATATGTCAATAAATTGAAGATAAGCATAGTAAATAAATGTAAATAATGGATAATAACTACTTGCGAGGTTATTCGTCGTTAAATGACGTCTTTATGGTTTTACATGTAATTTATTCTGTGCTATATTAAATTAAAGAAGTTAATAAACGTCGTTATACAATAATAGGAGGTGCAATAATGATATCAGAAACATTTAATAACCTTACTTGGTATAAAAAGATGGAAGTTTTAAGAGTAATAAAAGGATGGGGGCAAAGACAAGCCGGACTAAAATGTTTTACAACTAATAAAAATTATTGGCTCTGGGAAAAGGGTAAAAGTTATCCAAATCATTCAAGTAGGAGATCAATAGCAAATGCTTTTGGAGTAAGTGTGGAATATATATTCCCTCCAACTGATAAAATCATAAGTAATTTTAACAATAAAAAAATGACAATAATTAATTGAATGGAGGAATAAATAATGGCTAAATATAGACAGATTTATACGGAATTTTGGAGTGATACTTTTGTACTTGAACTAGATTCACAGGAAAAACTTTTTTATCTATATCTTCTAACGAATACAAAATCCACGCAGTGCGGGATATACGAGCTATCCCCTAGGCTTATTTCACTAGAAACAGGATATGACAAAGTGCTTGTGAATGAGCTGCTTAAAAAATTTTGTGATTATAAAAAGATTTTATACTGCGAAGAGACAAATGAAATTATGGTATTAAATTGGATTAAATACAATTTTCCAAATAATCCCAATGTTATTGCGTGTATAAAAAAAGAAGCGCAAAAAATCAAAAGTAAAGTATTACTTAAAATATTATATGAAAAATATGAAGCTGCCGGCTTAGATGTAAATAATATTTTCAACGGTCTTGTTGTAAACGTTATACCGACTGATATAAATGATCTAAGTCCTATAAATCAAGAGCATTCAGAAGACCAAAGTAATAACATAATTGTTATGGATACAGCTGATGAATCAAATGAAACCAGATTTATTAAGCCCCTTGATACCCCCTTGATAGGGGCTACCAAGCATATGCCAAGTAATAGAATAAGAAATAAAGAAGAAGTAGTAATAAATAAAGAACAAAGAATAATAAATAAAGAAGAAGTAGAAGAGGAAGAAGTACCTAAAGCAGATGTAACAACTAAAAAATCGTTAATAACTAGATCAGAAAATCCTGCTGCTACGGCTGTTGGTATTAAAAGTATAATTAAAATATTCGAAGAAAATATACATGTTATTACACCACTAGTGTATGAAAAAATATTAGATTTTACAAAACACGTAAGTTATGAAGTCATAATTATGGCTATAAAAGAGGCGGTTAATTATAATGCAAAAAACATCAAATATATCTCGAGTGTTATCAATAGCTGGATAAGCGAAGGCATAAAAACTGCTAAGGAGGTTGTTACCTATCAGAAACAATGGAATAGGAATAACAGTAGTAACAGCATTAATAGTGGATCGCACTCTGTGAAAAGTGGTAGCTTTTGTGACTACGAACAGAGAACATATGATTTTGATCTTTTAGAAAAACAATTACTTGGGATAGCTCAATAAATTATTATATTTAATAAACTTTAAATAAAAAATTAGAAGGTGGTGCTTTAATTATGGAAAAACTAGTTGAAAAGGCTAAAAACGGTGACAGCGAAGCTACAGAACTTATAATTGGAAAGTTTAAATACCTTATATTCAAAGAATCATCAAAATATCATATTCCAGGCTATACCACCCAGGACCTAATTCAACACGGGTATTTGTCCGTAATAAAAGCTATAGCATTATATAAACTAGGTAGCAACAGCTTTAACGGGTATTGCATTAATGCTATAAAAATGAACTTTAAAGCTCTTTTAAAAGGAGAAATAAAACATTTCCGCGAAGTCCCAAATAGTAATATGGTAGATTTTGATGCCCAGGAGCATTATGAATTCACCTTAGAAGACGAAGTGATAGCATATGATGAGGTTGAAAAGTTATATGTTGCTCTTAATACCCTTGAACCTTTTGAACGTTATATATTAGAGCGATTTTATATTATGGGACACTCTCTTACAGAGATAGCTTGCACAACTGATAAAAGTTATTATAAGTATTCAAGGATTAAGAAAAAAGCTCTAGAAAAATTAAAGGCAATTATGTAGATATATATTAAAAAAAATTCACTTATAATACAAAAAAAATCCGGTAAATCATAAAAATATTATGATTACCGGATTTTTTTCAATTCATTTCGCGTAAATAACAAGCATAATTCAATTAGCACCTTTCTTTGAAAATCTTTTACCTAATATGAATGGCATATAATTGTTAATAACATAAATTATTGGGATCATAACAATCAAAGTTACCCCAACATGTATTATGCCATTTAATGTTACTATGTATGATTTCTCACTAGTTAAAAAACTAATATGTCTTATTAATTTATCGATGATTGGATATAGTATCATTTGATGAAACGCAAAAAATATTATACTGTTTTTACCTATATATATTAGTAATTTTGATTTTGGCAATAATCTGCAAAAAATTAATGATGCCATAATTCCACTAATAGCTGACCCAAAGAATAAGAAGTAATTACCATATTCAATAGAAGACATATCCACGCGAGCATTCATATTACGAACATTCAAATGTCCTATAATTACATTAATAATTAAAAATACAACTAAGTATTTTATACTCACAAGTTTACTTACCTTGTTTTCCATCCCTTTTATTAAATAACCTATACCATAAAATACTACAGCAATAAATGCTACATCAAAGCTCCAAGGTAATGGCTTTCCAATATACGTATTGTAGATACCTCCAATAATTGCGCTAACTACTAAACATGTGATAATCTTTCTTTTATCATTTTTAGTCCATTTAACTATTAAGAAAAATACCATCTCACACATAAACAAACAAGCTATAAACCACAGTGTTCCATTATGCAGAGTACCATTGTTATATCTTAATGGTATGAGTGTTCCAATAAATGATTTTAAAGGACTAACGTTTTGTTTATTATTGAATACAAAAAAATAGATATACTCAATAAAAGAAAAACAAAAATACGGTATACCTATAGTTATAATCCTCTTTTTTAAAAATGCTGAGAAATTATTATATTTTACATTTGAAAATAAATATCCTGACATAAAGAAAAATAATGGTACATGAAATGTATATACTTCTGCCTGAATAGGCAGTAAAATAGGCGCATGCCCAAACATAACCAAAATCATTGCAAATCCCTTCGCCATATCAATCCAATTCAGTCTCTTTTTTTCCATATTAATTTGTCCCTCCCATAATAACAGTTTATTCGACATGTTATCATATAAAGGAGAGGAACAGCAAATAGCTTAAAATGAATTACAAGCTATATTTCTTGTCATATTGTAATATTAGCGCTTTTCCTTAAGGTTACACCCAGTTCCCATTATTATCAATAACTTCCTCACACTTAATCCACATCAGATGTTCCATCTTCGCCTTTCTAATTAACACCAACGGCTTGTTTTACATAATTAAAATAATGATCTGTTTCCATAAATCTACTACTTATATAAGTAAATTCTCCGCTATCTATATCAAATTTTCGAGTTGCAATATAGAATCCAATGCTCCCACCCCCAAACTCTGAATTGTTATAAGTAGATGTTTCAAAAACATTGTTCTCTAACTGTTTAAAGAAAAGATTTCGAGAACTATACGTAAGAACAGAATTTGTAATTTCTCCATTATCTATAAAACTTGATAATTTAAGTATTCCATCCTTTATATAATATATCTTCATATCTGAAAAATTCGATCCACCTGGGGTGCCCATTAATAAAAAATCTGACTGCCCCGCTTGTATATTTTTATGAACTGTAATTAATTTTCTATTAGGATTCAAATTTAATATTTGTTCTTCATTCTCATTAACATCATATATTTTTGGTTTAGTCTCTCCATCTTTCGACACAGCTACTTTATAGTGTCCTCTGCTTAATTGGTCTCCTTCACTTGCACCGGCCCAAACACCAGCCCAATCTTCAATAGGGTCAAATGATGCCTGTTCAATCTGGTTATCATCACTAAAAATATTTACTGAATAATTTAGTCCAGTATTATCTTTCATAGTTAATTTATAAAGACTTTTGGCTTTTATTATATCTAAGTCCGTTGTAGTTCCACTAGTGGTTTCTTCACCGGGAATAACACTTGCATCTACGATTTCTCCTGTTGTATTGTCTATCCAATTCCCTGAAAAATCTTTAACATAAATTGCTCCACCCTCAATGATTTTATTAGTAATCTCCGTAGAATTTGCTAGATCATTAGCATAAGCTAATTCGAAGGATTTGTTCCCAATTAAAACCGTACCATTCGCTATTGTAGCAAAAGCTGAAAATGATGATGATCCTGTTATCATTAAAGTAACAAGCAATGAACTTATAATTTTCTTTTTCAAATTAAATCCCCCCATAATTGTTTTAAAACAATTTTGCACTTAGTTGCGTTGTATGTAAAAAGCAATAAATTACTATGTTATATTTTTCGAACTATATTTATAAAACTTTAATTATCTTATTTCATGGAACTGTTAATTAGAATTTTCTATTTACCTAATCACTATAACAACTGTACGTTGATTACTTCCCACCCTATATAACGCTTAATATGATTCGTTATCATTCACTTTCATATCCAAAATATTCCATTCATTGTTTTCGTTATTAAAACCATACGTACATTCTATACTTCCTATTCCAACCATTGCCCCTGCTTCACTTCTAATTATTGTAGAAACTCTTATTGTTTGAGGGTTTTTATCATTTAATGAAATATGATAATCTCCTAAATAAACTTTTCCGGCCTCATAACCCTCGCTATATTCAGACTGATCATAATTTTTTATACAAAAATTTTCACCTGATGCTTTATTATAAATTCCTAAATACATTATTGAATTTTTATTGACATGCGTAAATGTAAAATCTTCATTATTAAGTGTAACAGGTGCATCTTGTACATTTAATAATACTGATAATTCATTATCCTTAAAAGAAAAAATTTCAGCTGGAGATGGATTATGATTACCCTCATAACCTTCTCTCAACATTATATCCAGAATTTTATCATTATTAAAGTCTGATAAACATAATTCACTACTTTCTATTCTAAGACCATCCCCTTTTATTTTTATATTTTTCAATACCTTTTTGTTACATGGATCTTGTATTACTAAATTTAAGTAATTATCATAAGTATCAGGGTCATGGTATCCTGCTACCACAATATTTTCTTTAACACCGTCCCCATTAACATCAGCAAGCTTAAAATCTATTATTGTGCTTTTAGGATGAGTTACTCCTTCAATGTAAAATTTATCTCCTTTGGACAATTCTTCATCTTCACCAGGAATAACACTTGCATCTACGATTTCTCCTGTTGTATTGTCTATCCAATTTCCTGAAAAATCTTTAACATAAATTGCTCCACCCTCAATGATTTTATTAGTAATTTCCGTAGAATTTGCTGGATCGTTAGCATAAGCTAATTCGAACGATTTGTTCCCAATTAAAACCGTACCATTTGCCATTGTAGCAAAAGCTGAAAATGATGATGATCCTGTTATCATTAAAGTAACAAGAAATGAACTTATAATTTTCTTTTTCAAATTAAATCCCCCCATAATTGTTTTAAAACAATTTTGCACTTAGTTGTGTTGTATATAAAAAGCAATAAATTACTATGTTATATTTTTCGAACTATATCTATAAAACTTTATAATAAAAGGCGGGTTTTTAATTGCAGCAATTGTTGGCCTCGATACAAGAGCCACAATGGATCTTGATGCAACTATAAAAGATCTCCCCGTAACAACAAATCAAAAACAAAAGGTGTATTTTATACCATAATTAGGTTAAAATACACTCTTTAATGGAAATAAATATTCTATTTTTTTATCCCTTCTTCTCTTCCTTCTTCCTTGTAGTGCAATTTTCTAATTTCGTCTATACTCAATTTAATACACCTCCTCTTTCCCTTTTATATTAGTTATATATTAGTATTTCATTTTCTAACTCTGGTAGTTTATATACATAACTTTTATCTTGACCAACCTAATTCATCTTTTATCTCTGTATTTTATTTCAACTAAAAAAGTTGTAGATGTTTCTAAAACTAATCCTAAAATAAACTTATCTCACTCACGGTTCAGTCACAACTCATATTTGCAACTTAACTCATTAGTATATACTCTTCTCCATAAAAGACATATAATAAAAAATAATGTAATATTAGTTACTTAAAACAAATATTTTTAATTATCTAAAGGAGAATTTATATGTGCTATGATAACAATAAAATGTTGAATTTCTTAAGAGAAATATACATTGAAATTAATATTAAAGAATCAATAACTTTTATTAGCAGCAATTGCTTTACACTATTAGGTTACTCTATGAAGGAACTATTAAATAAAAACATCCAAAATATTCTTTCTTTTATTCTTCAAAATTCTAAATCCGTAATAACCATGAAATCCTCTGTTATAACAAAAAAGGGTATAGTTATTCCAGTTGATTTAGCCAGTTGTCCAATAGTAGATAGTAGCAATAACATAATTGGTTACAGGCTCTCCTTGATTGACATATCATCATATATTCATGAAAAAAGAATAAATCAAATGTTTGAGCGGTCCAGGGATTTCATTTATAGTGCTGAGTTAAATCCAATATTCATACTTACATATTTAAGTCCTTCAATAAAAAATATACTAGGCTATGATGCTCAGGAATACTACATTAATCCAATGCTTGTATTTAATATAGTTCACCCAGATGATCGTTATATTATTAAGAAAAAATTAACTAATTAAGTTAATTTTACCAAACCGCTTTGTGCCAGATATCGACATAAAGATGGCCATTATGTTTGGCTAGAAGATCATTGCATCCCTATATACGATATAAATGGTACATTAATTAAACTAGAAGGATTTAATCGGGATATTACAGACAAAAAACAGTTAGAAGAAAAACTTGAAAGATTGAGTTATTACGATTACTTAACAGGAGCATATAATAGATGTTATCTAGAAAAAGAAATTCATATTCTAAATACGCAGATAGACCTTCCCATAGGTATTATATTTTGTGATTTGGATAATTTAAAAATAACTAATGATACTATGGGACACGAATATGGTGACAGATTAATAGTCAGTTATTTTAATATATTAAAAGCTACTTTTGCTAAGAGCTCAGTTATAGCAAGGACCGGTGGAGATGAATTTATAGTCATAATTAAGAATGTATCTCTTAATAAAGTAAAGGCTTTATTTGCACTTCTAAATGAATCAATATGTAAGCAAAATAAGCATAATCGTGAACTTCAAATAAAAGTATCTGTAGGATACTCTTTCTCTGAAACGTCTATAGGGGTAACTAGACAGTTTATTAATATTGCTGATAAGAATATGTACAAAAATAAGCTAAGCAAATAATAAAGAGATGGTGCGTAATATGAAAGTCTGTTCATGATAAGAGACCTACTATATAACATTTACCCCTGGGGTGGAATGTTATAATGTTATAATAAATTCCCCCCCAATACCACATTGTCCTTTTATCCATATTGTGCTGATTTGTTAGCTGTACTTCTATCTCAAGCTGTGTACCATCTTCTGTTTTAGCCGCTTGCCAATCATTCCCAAGGCTCTGACATCTTACAGAATTCGAAGCGAAGCGGACAAGCTCTGTTGCTAGTTGCCAGCGCTACTCTTTTCCAACATATGGATGAAAAAAGCGAAATCTGTTTATTAATTGCCCTAGCGAATATATTTTTTTATCTGATCTAAACTTTCATATTCTAAAATATTATCGATGATTATTTCTAATGTTGTCGCATCTAATTTTTGTATACTCTCCTTTAAATCATCTGGTATAATACCAAATTTTTTAATTAAAAATTTTATTGTGGTCCTCGCAAGAGTTTTTGTTTCACCCTCTTGCAACCCTTCTTCTCTACCTTTTTCATAAGGCTCTTTATATAATGCAGATGACATATAAATCTCCTCCTCTACAAACTCTTCATATTCACTTGTTTGATAAATCTTTTTTAAACACTCCACTGTTAAAAAATAATAATCCGTATCTTCTATTTTTTCTACTACTGACAAACATTCTAATATATGTTCTTTTTCAGTTTCTCCGTCATGTTTCATAAATACTCTAAGTGGATAAAATACTATACTCTTTTGACTTAGTATTTCATTTTTATCAATCTCATAAGCTTTTATAACCTTATAGTTGTATTTCATTATTTCTAGCCCTTGAACTGTACTTTCAAAACTGCCTTTAATATTCTTAACATTTACAGGCTTCTTTAGTACCATAAGTACCTGATAGATTGGTAAGTCATTATGCCATTTAATGTAGGTATAATACCTCAGCATTCTTTTCATCATTTGTGCGTTACTTTTATATACAGTTTCAAATTCTATGTGAAGAATAAAGCTTTCTTTATTCATATTAATCTTCGCTAAAAAATCCATTTCTCTCATATCGGGTACAGATAATTTTGTATGTTCTAAACTTATTTCATCTGCTTCTTTTACAGATGGTAAAATAAATTCTGCAATACCACGATAATCTTTTTTCTCTAAAATTCTTATAGTTTCATCATAAGTCTGTGGTCTTGTTTCATAGGACATTTAATCATTCACCCCTTTCTCTTATTATATCAAATCACTATACCTTTTACACTATAATGTTTATTATATTGTATGCCTATTCATTTCACGTCAATAACTAACCTAATCCAGTATAAAGATTTTTAATACAAAAAAACTACCAAAATTATATTTCTATAAATTTCAGTAGTTCCATCCCGTGGCTATCGCCATTCTTTTTTTCTTAACCTTCCAACTCTCCATTCCAATTTACATATACTTAATCAGCATCTGATGCTAGTGGATGACATTCTTTACTACATCCCTCACATATTCAACATCAAAATCATTTATCTCCGCAATGTATTCTATAGAAAGCCCCTTACTGTATTGTTTCAATATAAGCTGTTTTATCCCTTCTTCTCTTCCTTCTTCTCTACCTTCTTCCTTGTAGTGCAATTTTCTAATTTCGTCTATACTCAATTTAAATGCACCTCCTCTTTCCCTTTTATATTCTTCATATTTCTTTACAAACGCTATGTCTTCTGTTAAAAATAAATATCCTAAAAAATCTACTAATGCTTTTATTTGATCATTTCTTTTAACTTTATTATAAGTTGATAATTCATCTGATAGTTTTATTTATGCCTCATATATATCCTCATCTCTTGCACCTGTTTCTAATAAACTTTTCGCCATTTTAAAAACTAATTTGATTGGGTTATCATCACTAATATTTTCAAGTTCTATTTTTTCTACATCAATAGTTTTAAAGTTATATATTAATATTTCATTTTCTAACTCTGGTAGTTTATATACATAACTTTTATCTTTTCCACTATTACCTTTATAAGTATATATTGCTGCAGCTACTATTTCTGACCTATCTTTATTTTTATCTCTAAATTTGTCCCATATCCTATAAAAATATCTAAACATTCTTTCTCCAAAAATCTCATGCCCACTACTATAGCTTTGTACCTCTACATGAATAAATAAGATCTTTATTCACTTCCTTGTAATTCTGTAATTTACTAATTAATTTCATTATATCATATTAATTTTTCCTTACACCACTTTTAAATCATTAAAATATTGCCATGCAACAAAAAAACTACCAAAATTATATCTCTATAAATTTCAGTAGCTTCCACTTTAGTTATACCCAACATGCCACTTGCCATGTGGGTGGCACTATTTATTTTGGTACATATTATCATAATAATTCTGGTACTCACCTGACGTGATATTATCCATCCACTCTTTATTGTCTAAATTCCATTGTATCGTCTTTTTTATTCCTACTTCAAAAGTAGTTTCAGGATACCATCCAAGCTCTTCTTTTATCTTAGTTGGATCTATTCCATATCTTTTGTCATGGCCTAATCTATCTTCAACATAACTTATTAATTTTTCTGTTATTTCTTTATCTACATTTTCGTTTAAATAACTTATAATGGTTTTAACTATTTGTATATTAGCTCTCTCATTGTGTCCACCTATATTATAAACTTCACCTAATCTTCCACCGTTAATAACCATGTCTATTGCTTTGCAATGGTCTTCTACATATAACCAATCTCTTATGTTCATTCCATCACCGTATACTGGTAGATTCTTATGATTTAAGCAGTTGTTTATTAGTAGTGGTATTAATTTTTCTGGGAATTGGTATGGCCCATAATTGTTTGAACACCTAGTCGTATTTACAGGCATTTTATACGTATCAAAATATGCCTTTACCATTAGATCTGCACCAGTTTTACTTGAAGAGTAAGGACTGTGTGGATCAAGTGGTGTAGTTTCAAGAAAGAATCCTGTATCCCCAAGTGACCCGTACACTTCATCAGTGGATACTTGCATAAACTTTTTACCTTCTTTAAAACCACCGGATATTTCCCAGGAATTTTTAGCAACATTTAAAATATTTACTGTACCTAAGACATTTGTTTTAACAAATATTTCTGGCTCTTTTATACTTCTATCTACATGTGATTCTGCTGCAAAGTTTACAACATAATCAATATCGTTATCAAAGAACAATTTCTCTGCGAGTTCTTTATCGCATATATCTCCGCAAACAAAAGTATAATTAGAATTAGTTTCTACATCTTTTAAATTCTCTAAATTTCCTGCATAAGTTAATTTGTCTAGATTTATGATTTTTATATCTGAATATTTATTTAACATGTAATGAATGAAATTTGCGCCTATAAACCCAGCTCCACCTGTTACTAAATAAGTTTTCATATTTAATTACTCCCCTTATATTCAAATGATATTTCTAAATCTTTTAGTCTTTTTTGTATTTTATCCTTATCTGATAATAAAATTTCCTCTATGCCATCCAGTGGCCACTTTATAGCTATATCTTTATCATTCCATAATACTCCACTATCATATTCTGGTGCATAGTAATCTGTGCATTTATAATTAAATACAGCCTCATCTGAAAGGACTAAAAAACCATGAGCAAATCCTTCTGGAACATAAAATTGCTTTTTGTTTTCGTCTGTAAGGATAACTCCTTCCCATTTTCCAAAAGTTGCTGAACCTATTCTTAAATCTACTGCTACATCAAAGACTTGTCCCTTTGTAACTCGGACTAATTTACCTTGAGTATGTTTAGTTTGAAAATGAAGTCCCCTGAGTACACCTTTTTTAGACTTTGATTCATTATCTTGAACAAATTCCATTTTAAGCCCAGCCTCAAAAAAATCATTTTTATTGTAGGTCTCCATAAAATATCCTCTGTTGTCCCCAAAAACTTTAGGTTCAATTATATAAACACCGTCTATTTTAGTTTCCATAAAATTAAACAAATCTAACGCCCCCATTAATTATTCTATTACAGCTGCTGCTTCTAAATTAGCTTTATTATAATCATCAACAATCTGCACTAGATACTTACCATATTCTGATTTCATTAAAGGCTCTGCTAATTTTAAAAGTTGCTCTCTGTTTATAAAACCGGTTTTATAAGCTATCTCTTCTATACAAGCTACATATAAACCTTGCCTAGTTTGTATTGCTTCAACAAAGTTCGCTGCATCTAGAAGCCCTCTATGAGTTCCTGTATCAAGCCATGCCATTCCTCTACCAAATAGCTCAACTTTTAGTTTACCTAGCCTTAAATATTCATTATTTACAGCTGTTATTTCTATTTCGCCTCTAGCTGAAGGTTTAACATTTTTCGCTATTTCTATTACATTGTTATCATAGAAATAAAGACCAGGAACTGCATAATTAGATTTAGGTTTTAAAGGTTTTTCCTCTATAGATACTACATTATTATTCTCATCAAATTCAACAACACCAAATTCAGTCGGATTGCTTACATGGTACCCAAAAATAGTAGCTCCTTCTCTTTCTGATGCTCTTTTTAATCTTTGGGTAAAACCATAACCATGGAAAATATTATCTCCGAGTACTAAAGCTACCTTATCGCTGCCTATAAAGTCTTCTCCAATTATAAATGCATCTGCCAGTCCTCTTGGTTCTTCTTGAACAGCATACTGTAATTTAAGTCCTATATCACTCCCATCACCTAGTAACTCTTCAAATGTAACTACATCTCTAGGAGTTGAAATAATTAATATTTCCTTTATACCTGCAAGCATTAATACTGATAACGGATAATATATCATTGGCTTATCATATATTGGAAGTATTTGTTTTGATACTGCTTTTGTTACTGGGTAAAGCCTTGTGCCCGAACCTCCAGCTAAAATAATCCCTTTCATGATTTGCCTCCTTAGAAATTAGCTTTTCCATATTATTCATTAAAATCTAACTTTTTATTAATATTTTTAATTTATACCACTTAGGTTCTACGTTTTTACCAAAAATTAAATCCTCGATAATGAAGCCGCAGCTTCTAAATTAGATTCATTACTGGCCCTATTATAATTTAAAATAATGTCACAAATTCTATCAACATCTTCTAAAGCCAAATCAGCATAAAGAGGCAACGTAAGTACACGTTCCGCTATATATTTTGCAATAGGTGTTTTTTCTACATCAAATCTACCTTTATAACACTCAAAACTACTAGTGAGTGGGTAGAAATATTTACGAGCAAAGATATTTTCAGCCTTTAGTTTCTCTGATATCTCATCACGGTTTAGCTTATATCCATCAAATACTACTGGAAAGTAAGCATAGTTGCTATTCACTCCCGTTTGAGGCCTAACTAACTTAATACCTTTAATACTCCCTAATCTTTCAACGTATCTTTCTACTACAGCTTTTCGTTTTTCTATCTCTCCATCAATATGACGAAGATTACAAATACCCATTGCAGCTTGAAATTCATTCATTTTAGCATTTCCACCAACATATTCAACAGACTCTGGACCTGTAATCCCAAAATTCTTTATGTCATATAATATTTCAGCCAATTTTTCACCTTTATAAACTACCGCTCCACCTTCAATAGTATTAAATACCTTTGTAGCATGGAAACTGAACATAGAAGCATCTCCAAAGTTTGCAATACTTACACCATCTACTGTCACACCAAAAGCATGAGCTGCATCATAAATAATCTTTAAGTCATACTTCCTTGCTATTCTTTCAATTTCTTTAACATTGCAGATGTTTCCATATACATGAACAGGGACAATAGCACATGTTTTATCTGTTATCAAACTTTCTAACTTATCCACATCTATTGTATAATCATCAGAATTTATATCACAAAACACTGGTTCTAAACCATTCCTTACTATTGCATGGGTTGTAGATGCAAATGTGAACGGAGTTGTGATAACTTCTCCAGTAAGATTAAGTGCGGCTATTGTGCACTCTAATGCAAGGTGACCATTAGTAAAAAGCGTAATATTCGGTATATTTAAATACTTCAATAATGTAGCTTCAAATTGTTTATGTTTTGCACCCATGTTAGTTAGCCAATGACTTTCCCATAGGTCTTTAATTTCTTCTGTATATTCCTCAAAGTCTGGCATTGAGGATCGGGTTACTTGAATTGGTTTATTCATTTCAGACCTCCTTAAAATATTTTATAGGTTTTGCTGGACCACCAACTGCTGTGCAATTTGAAGGAAGATCTTTAACAACCACCGCGCCGGCTCCAACTATTGTATTGCATCCAATTTGTGTATGCTGAATTATTTGGGATCCCGTTCCTATTTCCGAGCAATTTCCTATTTGTACATACCCCGAAACATTAACACTAGGGTTTAATGTAACAAACTTATTCAAAACAGCATCATGACCTACTGTACAATTTAAATTGACTATTAAAAAATCACCTAGCCTTATGTTTACTGTTAAAGTTGAACCACCACAGATTATACACCCTTGCCCAAAACTAACTAATCTAGATACTCTTGCATCTTTTGAAATAATATTAGGGAATTTTAAATTTTTATTATTCTGTAATTTTTTAATTACACTTTGTCTATCCTTAGAATTACCTATGCAACAAACGACAGATAGCTCCTTGCCATATTCAATAAGCCAATCTGTATTTCCTACTATAGGAAAACCATTTACAACCTTCCCCTTAAAATTTGGAGTATCATCTACAAATCCTAATATATTCCATGTTTCAATATCAGAATTATTTTCTTCGAGTAGCCACATAACCTCACGACCAAATCCACCTGCTCCAAAAATAACTATGTCTTTTTTTACCATTATAATCATCTCCTAATGCAACTACATAATATTGTTACTAATCAATCGATATTAAGAATTAAGCTACTATTAACTTTTTTATTTGAATAGTTTCGGATTAGCATATACTTGCTTTTACAAGTCTAAAACATTTTCGCTTTATTACTTTCTAATCGAATGATTACATCCAATAGGACTTGGGATTAGATTGATATATTTACTTTACAACTTTTCAGTACACTTAATATAAAACTTACTAATCCCATTTAAATCTCTATAGGAGTAAACACTATTCAACTTTGCCCATGACATTTGCATTTCTCCCCTTTAAATCTCTTATTGTATTAATGAGATATTGTAAACATTCCAGCTTAAATATCCTTGCCATTCCTACATATATAACGCCTCCGACACATACCTGACTTGTTAAAGTCAACCCTGCTGTCATATGAATCCATTTAAAATTATATACCACTACACCCATTACTAAAGATAATAATAATGATGGCATAATGTCTTTCCACTGCTCTTTATAGCTATAATTAAGCAACTTTAAATTTGGATAAGCGTTTATAAACGTAGAAATTATTCCAGTAACAAACATCCCTATAGCTATTGCATACACACCATGAAAAATAGTCACTCCCAAAATAGCAACACCCGCTATTTTTTTTATAATTTCTAATTTCAAGAAAATATCGCTACGTCCTAAAGCATTAATTGCCTGTAAGTTTGCCGTATGTATAGGATATAAAGCATAAGATGCACAAGCAATTTGCAAAAAAGGAACGCAAGGTAGCCATTTAGCTGTTAGTAACATTTTAACTAAAGGTTCCGCAATAACAGCTAGTCCTACCATCATTGGGAATAGTATAAACGAACTTGTAATAATTGAGCGTCTCACCATATCTTTAACTCTTTTACTATTATCTTGCTCTAAGGCTAAAGCCGGAAGCATTACTGATTGTATTGAACCATCAATATTTGTCACAACAATCTGAGGAAACTGATCCCCTCTATTAAAAAATCCTAACATAGTTGGATTATACATTTTCCCAATAATAAGACTGCATAAATTCATATAAAGGGTATCAATTAACGATGAAACTAACAGTTTCCAACCAAATGAAAATAAACCTTTAACTCTTTCGAAAGAAAACATTAATTTAGGTCTCCATTTTACTGTAAACCAAAGAATTACAGTGATCATAAATTGATTTGTTAACTGTTGGGCTACTAGCGCCCATACACCATACCCTTTATATGCCAATGTTACACCAATCGTTCCGGACACTAATATTGCACCCAAACTACTAAAAAAAAGTTTCTTGAATTGCATCTTTTTAGCTATGACTGCATTCTGTATTGAATTAAACGCTCCAAAAAACAACGTAATTGATAATACTCTAATTACCTGAACAAGCTGTGGCACATAATAAAAAGCAGCTATATACGGTGCTGCAAAGAAAAGAAGTACATATAGTAAACTAGCAACAAATAAGCTTAAATAGAATACCGATGAAAAGTCAACTTCATTTGCATCTTTCTTTTGAATAAGTGCTGTATTAAAACCACTCTGAACAAATACATTCGCTATAGTAATAAATATTGCTATAAGTGCTATTATGCCGTAATCATTAGGTACAAGAAGACGTGCTAGTACTATTTGTAATATAAACTGTATTCCTTGAGTTCCTCCACGCTCCATTAGTTTCCACAATAGTCCTATAAGTATATTATTCTTTAAATTTTTACTTTTCTCGCTCATAACATCAATCACATCTCTCAAAATTCTGGTGATATTTTATGTACTTTAAAGATTTGTACCACATCTTTTTAATAGATTCTTCGTCTAAAACTGTTTCCGAAAACTTCTTTCCACATAATGGGTTTTCAATTGGTTTACAAAACTCATCAAAACTGCAATGCTTTATTTCACTAATACCACACACTTCAATATTTTCCAAATCTAAACCTTGATATAAAATACCCCTATCACTTAAATACAGTTTTTTCCCAAAATAAAGTAACAAATAAATATTAGCCAATGCAGTCTGATGCTTAACATCGAAAACAGCTATATCCATCTCACTAACAAATTTTATATAGTCGCAGTACCCCAATTTAGTTCTCATAATATTAACCTTATTCCCGAAATTTTCTTTTGCATACTTTTCTAATCCATCCATATATAAATCATCACCATATATAAATGGGATATAAATTTTTATATTTTCATTTTTAAATTTTAATAAGCTATCCAAAACACTTTTATGATTCAAAAAAGGGAACCCAGAATGCCCAATCATAATGTTAATACTCTTTTTCACTCCTTTAACATATGGATTTGAATATTTTTTTACTTCATTCATCGTATATCCTAAAGGATATGGCATACGATATATATATGGTAAATCACCAAATAATTTTTTAACTTCAAGACTATCATATTTATAGCCAATACCTATTCCAATAAAATCTCTAACTTTTTTTTTCATAATATGTAAATTTAATTTCTTGTCCAAATATTTAAATATATTTTTATCTTGATTTAAATAAGGAACTCTGTTGTACAAATCATGTCCCCATACACACCAAACTATTTTATGGCATAAACCTTTATTTAAGAATATAAGCCGAAATGTACGTAGGTAAAATGAATGTATAAACACTATATCATATTCTTTATACATCGATTTTAAATCGGTAAGTCCTCTTTTTAAAATATTAGAATTATATTTCACATTATTACGCTCTTGAAAATGGGTATATGGTTCTTTGCAAGCGAAAATAAAATAATTGCTTATGTTTAAGTCTTTTTTAAAACTTTGAAAAAGTTCAAGTATATTACTATTATGTATAGTAGATTCATGTGCCATTATGTGTAAATATTTCATAATTAATCTCCTCGATTAAAATTGATTGTATAAGCAATCTTTATTTTATTTGTAGAATTATTCCTTTATGAGTGTATTTCTTACCTGAAGATTCTCTCAGAATTTTCATTGGAATACCTTGAAAATTACAAGATATATAAACACAAATTCATTACACTTACCGTGAGTTTACCCCTAATAACTATTTTAATGTGACTTTATCTACTTAAGCTCTGTTCCTCACTTAAAAAAACATTTTCTCCATGCCACGAAAATGGCAAAAGTTGACCCAACATTCACAACAGCATTTACTAGAAAAACTTTTTGAATAGCTGAATTTAAGATTTATCATATCATAATCAAACCGTTTTTATCTATCATCATTCTATAAAAAAGATATAGTCTAAATTTAAAATATTTATTTTCGCTTTTTTTATTTTTTAAAAATAAGATCTTTGACTTTGGTAATCTAGCGATATATGAATCAATGTTTTATTTCTTTAAGGTATCCTTTTATTTTTCAATATATATTCTAACTCCAAATAACTCCTACATAAATTTTTCATAGGTGATTTTACTGTCCTATTATACTTATTTTCCGCCTATTTCAAATATTTTTTTTGTAATTCTTTCCGATACACTTTCCCACGAATATTTATTTATATATTCTTCTCTTCTTTTAATTACGTTGCTTTTTATATTGTCATTGTTAAGCAACTCATACATTCTTGATGCTAAAATTTCTTTATCGTCATCCTCAATTAAATACCCTGTTTCTCCATTCTGAATAAACTCCTTCATTTCAAAGCAATTTCTCCCTATGCAAGGTAACCCATATACTAAAGCCTCTATAAATACCAATCCATAAGCCTCAAACCTTGACGGCATGCAAAATATATCACACTTATTAAAGTAATCACTTAATTGATTTGGTGATAAATCCCCCAAAATAATAACATTCTTCTCTGCATTTATTAAATTAGGATCAACACCAGCAATATATAGCTCTGCATTTGTTAAATACTTTTCCTTTAAGATATGGAAAGCTTCAATAACCAAATCGCCCCCCTTTCGATAAAAATCCCTTCCAACAAATAAAATTTTATTATTTGTTTTCACCTCGGGATGTATTCTGTCTATATCGAGATTAATGCCCCCACCAACCGAACAAACTTTTTCTTTAGGTAACCCACTATAATTTATAAGATTTTCTTCTAACCATTTTCCCATTGTAAATACACACTTCGCATTATTTAGCATGGCATTCTGTATGACCCCCCTCTTTATCAAATCCTTAGTTGGCACATTATCAAAATTAACATGACCAAATAATCGTGGTTTATTTTCCCTTAAATATATAAGTGCATCTACCGATATATCCATGTAATAATATGCATTATTACATATACCAAAATCACCAACTATAAGTTTATGATCAGATTTGTCTCCCCTAAGTAAAGAGTTTAATTTCTTTTGCTTGCAAATTATAGTAAGTTTTCTAAACGGATTATTTGTTTTAATTTTACCATCAATAATTCTAATATTGCAGACAGTTAATAAAATCATTTGCCACTTTTTGAAAGTCATATCGCATTCTGTAACCTCATTATTCTTGCTTATAGCCTTGAAAAGTGAATATGTTGTACCTGACCATGTTTTTTGATTATTATTATTCCACTCGCAAACATATGTTATCCTCATAACTTTTTCAACCTCCTACCATGTTTGATATAATTAATTAATCTTATTAAAGCGCATTTAGACAATAACCATGAATATTATTAAAAATAAATAGTTTTGCGAAAAAATTCTCCCGTTATTTCACCACTATGTTCTTTTTACATTATTCTATATATAATATTTACTCCTTAATAACATTAACAGATAAGGTGTTATTCTTTTTAACTAAGTCCTCACCAACTATTAAAGCATTCGCCATTAAAAATGAAAATATTATTCTAAAATCTCCCGACACAACATTAAACATTAACACTATTATAAAATATATAAATAAAACGGCACTCATTTCAACTGATTCCCTATAACCTATAATTGCCCTTATAGGTTTAATGAAAGGCATCATAATCAATATAAATCCTATTGATCCCCAATTAACCCATACATCTAAAAAATAGTTATGTACTGCAATATTGCTTTGGAAAGGAATTCGTAAAATTTCATATGAATACCTTGCGAAATTTACTGGTCCTACTCCAAATATTAAATTTGTCTTAATAATTTCTATTGCTGCATTTAATAAGTTAGTCCGTTCTATATTTGAAGCTGTAACCTGCGATAACTCTCGTGACATAACATTCACAAATAATAACAATAGTATAAATATTGCAACATATTTGAAGCAAGTAATTATTAATTTATACTTTCTTTCTATATTCTTATTATTATTACCTACATAAAGTATATAAATATAAACAACACAACTTGTAACTATAGACGTTCTACTCATACAATATATAGATACTAGCAATCCAATTATTAACAGAATTTTGTAATGTGATTTAATTTTTTTTATCTGCATTAAAAGCAATAGTGGAAGCAAAAAATTTGCAACATGTAAAGTGCTAGTACTAAACATACTAAGCAACCAATATTTATTGTTCATATTGATCAAAAAAGCTTTTACTAAAAAATCTGATATCGCAAATCCTATTAAAAACACATAAAATTTTTGTCTGTTATCTTTTAATTTCAAATAAGAAAAAACTGTTAAAATAAATATACACATATACTTTGCTGCGCTTTTAAATATATCACCATAATAAATAATATCCACATAATAAAATAAGAATGTATATATAATAAACATAACCATAATTATAGAATACATTCCTAATGCTTTCGTTATCACAACTTTTTTCGTTATCATTTTATATATACCATATAAAATAAAAGCAATTTCACCTAAAGTAATATAACTGATATTTATTTGATTTAATAGTCCTATAACAATTCCTAGAATCACTTCATCACCTCATTTTTCTTATTGATCAATTGTCTACAAATAGATTTTAATGGTGCCAAAATAATAGTCTCAATTAAAGAATAGCCCATAAAAACGAACAAAATAACTTTATTAATATTATTTACCTTATTATATGCAGACTGATAGTAAAACTTAGACTTCAGATGAATTAAATGTGTCTTTATAACACTCAAACTTTTTTTTATTGAGACTGAATGCAAATGGCAATATGAATTATATGTTAATATCCCTTCTAAGTATCCATGTTTCATTATCTTAGAAGCTAATATATTTTCTTCATAAAATAAAAAAGTATTTTCATCGAACCCTCCAACTAGTTCAAATACTTCACTCTTTATTCCAAAGAAAGAACCTGGAACCACTTGTACATCCATGATTTTTCTAGTTTTATCAACTTTAAATACTTTTAATTTCCTTTTAATAGCTCTAAACAAATAAATGCAATCAAATATATCCTCTAGAAAACTTGGGATATTCCAAAATGAAACTTTATTAGGATTACCACTTCCATCTAACATAATTCCAGAAAGAACTGCATATTTTTCATTTCTTATAAATGCAATTTTAATGTCTTCAATTAAACTATTTTCAAAACTAACATCTGGATTTGCTATGAATATCAGATCTAAAGAAAACTTTTTTATAAGATATTTAAAACCATAGTTATTGCCATATGCGTAACCACCATTTTTATTAGTTTTAATAACTTCACACTTAACATCATTAATCTTACTCAATTTTTCATAAGATTCATCAGTAGAATTATTATCCACTACAAGAATTCTATTAATACTTTGATATTTCTTTATTTTATTTACCAATTTCATTACTGAATTACTATCATTATAATTTAATATTATAATTCCCACCTTTAGTATAACGATCACTCCAAACGTCAAAATAAACTACTGTCTAATAATATAGTTTTGATACTATCTATCCTTTAGGTTTCATATGATATAACCATTTTAAATTAAAAGTATAAATGTACATTGCATATAAAATCCTTAAAAAATTGATAACACTTTATAAATTATATAATCTCTATCTAATAATCATAATATATTAATACTAAAATTTGTTTATCCTCTTTGTTATTAAATTAATGCCAACATTTTTTTATAATTGCAACATTTGCTATTGTTGCTACTCCCGAGCTTGTTTCAGGAGATGCAAGATGCAACAAATTCATCTATGCTCACTTAAAGCTTTTCTAACACTTTTACAGCTCAAATGCACGATTATAATTAAGTGTGGTCATCGTAATATCACATTTTCTTGATTGCATTGGTATAAAATTCTTCCAACCATTTTGAATTTTCCTTAATGTCATATCCTGAATCTAAAATTTGCTTGCAAGTATTTCCCCTGTTACCTTTCTTATTTTCAATAATAAGCTTAGCCCAATAACTTGCCGATTTTTCCAAAGGTACAAACCTTAATAAATCCGTTATTTTCACATCTTTAGGAACAACTTTATCACTTGTATAACACTTTAGACCTGCTGCTTGAGCTTCAATCAAAACATTACCAAATCCCTCAAATAATGAAGGTAAAATAAAAGAATCCATACATTGCATATAGTCATATATATTTGGTACTGAGCCAGTAAAAATAACATCATCTTCAAGTTTTAATAATTTAATTCTATCTTTAATTTGTTTTTCCAAGACTCCTTCACCGATTAAAATGAGCTTAGAATTTTCATTCTTATTTTTGATATCATTAAAAATTTCAATTAAGAACAACTGATTTTTTTCTTTACTAAAACGTCCAACATGACCAATAACGAATTGATTCTCTAATCCTAACTTCTGCCTCATATACAAGGATTTATCGAAAGAGAACGTAAATTTCTCAGAATCTATAGCATTTCTCATATGTACAAATTCCGAATGATACTTTTTTCCAAATAGCCAATCACCTGAATTATTGCTACACACAAATCTGTAATTTATATATGGTTCCATCATGATTTTAAAGTATGACCTCACTATTAATTTCAAGTCAAAAGTATTTGGTCTACTGTGTGCATGACAAATTCTCACTGGTATACCTTGTCTTTTCGCTTCTCTTAGTGCGAAATATCCTAATTCTGACATATGTGAATGAATAATCTTATACTCCGAATGCTTAATGAAAAACTCTCGAATCATTTTTTTGTATTTAATAAAATTTTGAGGATAAATGGGACACATATGATATATTTTACCACCCATAGCCAAGATTTCATCATCATAATCACCCTTATCCGTGCGATGAGTCAAAAAATCGAACTGCACTTTCGTTTTATCTATTTCTCTGTAATAGTTCATTATTAAGGTTTCTGTACCACCTCTATTCATAACAGTAACCATGTTTAATATCCTAATTGGCCAATTCACATATACCTACCTACTTTCAATAACCTTATTCATACACAGTACCAAAAAATATACACCTAAAGCATTCCCTCTTTTAGCGCATCCGTAATATAGCTTCCATGGTATTGCAAAATATTTCAAGTTCAATGTTTTAACAGAGTTCATATATCTTTCGCTAGTTATAATTTTTCTAATTTCTCTAATCTTCTCTATTGATTTTTTATTAGATGAGGCTACATTTAATCCTAATTTCAAAATACTCAACGATATTCTATTATCTAATGCCTGATTATATTCTTTACCGTATTTCTTATTAATAATATACTGATCCATAATATTGAATAAGTTGTCCCATTGTTCATATAACTTTTTATTATATTGGGTAGTAACTGACTCATTATTATTTTTTTTATAATGATACATATATTTAGGTAAATAAACTGCCTTTTTTACATGCTCGAAATAATATAAGTTAAAAAGACCATCTTCATACGATCCTATACTAGTAATATCATAAAATTTAAGACTGTTCTCTCTAATTATATCCATCTTATAAATTTTACCCCATATTGTGCATAATGCATCTGCATTTTCAGGTTCTGATAATTCTTCTCCTATCAATCCTATAAATCTTCTATGTAATTTACCTCTTACTTCTTTATAATTGAATAACAATTTAGTATCTACTCTATATATTTCTTTTGGCAAGGATTTATTTGGATATTCTCTTATATATGACCACATTACTACATCTGCATTTTCTTCCAAAATTGCTTTTAATGCAACTTCACACATCTGCAGATCTATCCAGTCATCACTATCAACAAATATCAAATAATCACCTTTTGCAACTGATAATCCCTCATTCCTAGCAATGGAAACCCCTTCATTTTTTTTATCAATTATTTTTATTCTTTTGTCATAACTATGAAACTCCTTTAAAATTTCTAAGCTATTATCAACTGACCCATCGTTTATACAAATTATTTCAATATTCCTATATGTCTGATTGATAATTGTATTTAAACATTTTGATAAATACTCTGATGCGTTGTATACAGGTACGATAATCGTAATTAATGAATTATCCATCACTTATTCCTCCATAGATTCTAATCATCTGGCTTTTAACATTATCATAAGAAAAGTATGTAATGTTTTTTGTATTATATTTTTTCATATCATTACAAATTTCTTTATCGGTATATAATTTATTTATTGCACTTGCAAACCCTTCAACATCATCTGGTTCAACCAAATACCCACCTTCACCATCTTCAATTAAATCTGTATTCCCTCTTATTTTAGAACACACAACCGGCAATCCAGCCGCCATAGCTTCCATTAAGGCTACAGGTAGACCTTCCTGATATGAAGGAAACACAAAACAATCCGCCACATATAGTAATTCCTTCACATCACTTCTATAGCCAGCAATTACTACTCTATCTTCTAAATGTAATTGCTTAGTTAAATTCTTCAAATATTCCTCAAACTCTCCAAGTCCACAAATTAATAACTTCACATTTTTGTCTTGAATACCAGCAATTGCTTTAATTATTACTTCTTGATTCTTTCTCTTCGATAACTGCCCAACACTAATTAATACAAAATCGTCATCTAAAAATCCAAACTCTGCTCTTTTTGCTTTTTTATCAACCTTCAGATTTTTAATTTCTTCTGTATGCATTCCTATTCCTGGTACATATTTTACCTTTTTAGATCTAAATCCTTTTGCTCTTATAAAATCTTCTTCATTAATTGTAATTAAGCAATCTGTATATTTAGCACAGAACTTTTCGATAGGATAAAAAATAATCCAACTCTTAATCGATGCTCCTTTAAAAAAATGAAACCCGTGAGCTGTATAGATAACTTTAGTTCCCTGTTTTCTCTCACCCCTGCAAGCCAATCGTGCAATAACACCCCCGATTGGTGAATGACAGTGAACTATCTGATAGTTGTTATCTTGGCATAATTTCTTCATTAACTTATAAGACTCTATAATATCCTTGACAGCAGTTATACTTCTTGGCACAGGGAGTTGGAATGTCTTAACTCCACTATGTTCCAATTCTTTACGAAATTCATCTACTCGCTCTTGACTTGTTATGCTTCCATATTCAAAATTACAAGCTACATATACTTCAAATCCCATATTTTGAAGTATTTTTACGTTATCCATATTAAATAAATCAATCATTGAAGCAACCGATGCCATCATTAATGCCTTTTTCATTTACTCACCTCTTCAAAATGAATATTTCTTATTCCTATCTTTCTGTCACCCTAATTGATTCTCTCAAGTCCCCAACCCTATATTCTTCTCCATACTCACTCATACTTTTCTCATAAACCAAATTTCCAAATGCCTTATTAACCACACCTACAAAATTACCCATAACCCTCAAAGCAGGATTAAATACCTTTGTAAGTTTTATCTTCTTTCCATGAGCTTCGGCTATCAATTTAACCATATTTGCTGTATTAACATATTCACTATTCTGTGGAAAGAATATCCCATTTTCTTCATTTTCAATCACAAGTCTAATAAATTCACAAAGATTATCTATATGTAACATACTTCTTTCATTGTCCACATCTGGAAACAACGGTAGTTTCTGAGCCATCTTCGCTAGTTTTGGATAATTCCCCTTTGATCCTTTCCCATAAATCATAGGTGGTCTTAATACAACGACTTTAAATTTACCATCGCCCAAAAGCATAATTCCTTCTTCTGCCTGTAGCTTACTGTTTCCGTAAAAATTAGTAGGCTGAGGTACTGCTCTTCTACTTATAACTCTTTTGTGATTTATACTACTACTGTCACCATAAACTATTATGCTACTCATAAATACAAATTGTTTAACACCATCTGTCTTTGCTTTTTTAGCAGTTTCTATAGTAAGGTCTCGGTTAATTTTATAATATAATGTCTCCATCTTTGGATCTGTTGAGACATGAGCTATCCCAGCCACGTGAAACACCACACCATACTTTGAAAAGTCTCTATTCTTCCATTCATTATCTTTCATATCTAAAGTATCTATAGAATATTTATCTAAGTATTTCCCTAGCCATTTCTCAAGGCTTGTACCTATGTAACTATTTGCTCCTGTTATAAGTATTTTCTTCATTTTAATATCGTCTCCTTCATCTCAGAAGCCCCTTTATGTATTAACTCTCCAATGCCAAACTATACACTTTCTCCATCAGCTAACACATATTTGTCTTTTAAAACCGTCCCACTCTTAACAACTGCTCCAGCACCAATATAAGATAATCCCCCAATCTTGCACGTACTCCTCACAACAGCCCCACTACACACATGAACTCCATCGTAAACTTCGCAATCATGATCAACGGAGCTGTTAATATTAATAATACATCCCATACCTATCTTAGCTCCTGTATTAATAACAACCCCTGCGAGTATCACACTACCATATCCAACATTGCTATATTTACTCACCGATGCCTTAGGATGAATAATAACAGGAACTTTATATCCTACCTTTAATATTTCTTTGATTAATCCAAGTCTTTTCTCATTGTTACCAATACATACAATAGCGTACTCATATTTCTTAGAATTTCTTTTATAATCATCCATCTTACCAATAATCCTATGATCCAAAACCATTTCTACATCAGTTCTATCATCTAAAAATCTTATATTGTCCCATCTGCCCTCAAGTTCTGCAGTCTCTAGCACCACTCTGCCATGTCCACCAGCACCTATTATTAACAAATCACTCATTTTATATCACCTCATATTTAGACTGATAAATCTTCATGACTGCTAACTTTGCTTCTTTCTTGGCTTATTTCTTCATCCCTTGCCTTGATTATTGAACCTTCAAGAATTCCTTCTGCTCTTAGAACCTTAAACACAGTTCTAAATATTATCATTGCATCTAACTTAAGCGATTTATTATTTAGATAATACTTATCATGCCTTGTTTTCTCATGATCATCATTATTATCTCGGCCATTGATTTGAGCCCACCCAGTGATTCCTGGAAGTAGTGTATGAACTCCTACCTTTGTCCGTAACTCCTTAAGTTCATACTGATTATATAAAGCAGGTCTTGGTCCTACAAGCACCATATCGCCTTTAATAATATTAATTATTTGTGGAAGCTCATCCATACTTGTTTTACGTAGAATCTTCCCACTTGTCGTTACATAACTTTTTGAACTATCTAGTTTATCTGTTGCAACATTTGGAGTTCCAACCTTCATTGTCCTAAATTTATAGAATTTAAATAATTCATTATTTTTACCTATTCTCATCTGAGTAAAAAATACTGGACCTTTTGAATTCAACTTTATTATTACTCCTACGATAATAAATAATGGCGATAATAACACCAATAATATTAAACTTACTACAGCATTTAAAAATCTCTCCATAATACCGCCCCCCTAAATTATTTTATTCTACAATATTAGTACACAACTACGAAGTATACACCTACAGCTACATAGTAGCCGACTACAGCTGTGAAGCAGATGCCTAGGGCTACGAAGTAGACACCTACGGCTACATAGTAGCCGACTCTGGCTGCGACGTAGACACCTCTGCCAAAGTTCTATTGTATGTTGGAACTATTTCTCCTATTTTATCAATTAAAAGTTGCACATCATCTTTTTCAATAATCACTGCGAGCTCTAGCATCTTCTCTTTCATTACACTCAAGTCAGTAAATGTTGGTTTTCCTATAAATATCTTTTCATGTTTAGTATTTGTAAGTCCTTCTTCACTCATTAAAAGTTCTTCATAAAGTTTTTCTCCTGGGCGAAGTCCTGTGATTTCTATTTTAATATCTTTATCCGGAGTGAATCCTGAAAGTTTTATTAAATCCCATGCTAAATCATATATTTTAACAGGCTTTCCCATATCAAGCACGAATATTTCTCCACCTTGTGCATATGCACCAGATTGAAGCACTAATTGTGCAGCTTCGGGTATTGTCATAAAAAATCTTGTTATATATTTATTAGTGAGTGTAACTGGTCCACCATGTTCTATTTGTTTTTTAAATAGTGGGATAACTGACCCATTACTTCCTAGAACATTTCCAAATCTTACTGCTACAAAATGTGTTTTACTTATTTTGTCCATTGATTGTATAATCATTTCACACATTCTTTTAGTTGCACCCATAACATTTGTTGGGTTTACCGCTTTGTCTGTAGATATCATAACGAATCTTTCTACATTAAACTTATGAGCACATTCAGCTACATTGTATGTTCCAAACACGTTGTTTTTTATAGCCTCCATTGGGCTATTTTCCATTAGTGGAACATGTTTATGCGCCGCGGCATGGAAAACTATATCTGGTGAATACTTTTTAAAAACATCTTCTAGCCTTTTCTTGTCTCTAACTGATCCTATAAGCACCAATAAATCTAATTTTGGATACTTATACTCAAGTTCCATTTGTAAATCATAAGCATTGTTTTCATATATATCAAAAACAATTAATTGTTTTGGATTAAACTTTATAATTTGACGACAAAGTTCTGAACCAATTGAACCACCGCCACCTGTTACCAGAATGGTTTTATTAGTTATATAACTTGTTATGCCTTGCATATCAAGTTTCACTGCTTTACGTCCTAATAAATCCTCAATCTCTACTTTCCGAATTTGATTTAATGAAACTTTACCATTTATTATTTCATACATACCTGGGATAATTTCTATTTTACAATTCGTTTTCTTACATATTTCCAGTATTTCTTCTTTATCTTCATCATCTATTGTTGGAATAGCTATAAGAATAGTTTCAATATTTTTTTCTATTACTATTTTAGGAATATCTTTCCGATTTCCAAGTACCTTTACTCCAGCAATAGTATTTCCTTTTTTGTAAACTTCATCATCAATTACAGCTATTGGCATGTATTTACTCTGACTACTACTTTTCATTTCTTTTATAACCATAGCTGCAGCCGACCCTGCACCAATTATCATTACTCTTGATTGAACAATTTTACTGGCATTACAATTTACAATACTTTCAAATCTACCGTAAACTCTAAATGACATCCTAAGACCTACTATAAAAATAATACTAAAAGCACAAGCTATTATACTTACTCCATAGGCGAATGGATGTCCAATAATTCTAACAAAAGCAATCATCACAATATTAGAAGTAAGGCATGCACCAATCACAAGCATAAATTCATCAATACTTGCATATCTCCAAAGACTTTCGTAAAGCTTAAAAATATAAAAACAAGTTATGTAAATAACTGTTACAGTTAATGCTATTTCTTTGTAACTACTTGAATAAAATCTGAAATTTTTATAATTATATATAAAAAAGAAAGCTAATATATATGCTAAATTTATTAAAACTGCATCGCTTAGCATCAATATTGGTTTTTTCCATTTTCCTAAAACCTTCATAGAATCCCTCACTTTATCAAATTATAGATAATATTAAATTTCTTATTATTTTGCTATTTTTCTGATTTTTTCACCTTTAACAGTTTCACCATACTTATACTCATAGTTATAATAACCTTTCTTTTTAAGATCCACTTTATTAAGTACTATACCCAATATTTTAGCGTTTACCTTTTCAAGTAGTCCCTTGGCTTTTACAGCTGCATCACGTTCCGCTTCCTTTGAAGATACAACTAAAAGGCATCCATCTGTATACTGAGCTAGAATTTGTGCATCTGTAACTAGTATTATTGGAGGAGTATCTAAAATTATATAATCATATGTTTTCTTTAACTCCTCGATGAAATTTTTCATTTTAGCCGAACCTAAAAGTTCCGCTGGGTTTGGAGGTCTTGTACCTGAAGTTAAAACATGCAAATTTTTCTGCACCGTTTCATGAATACCTATATTCATGTTTATTTCACCACCATCATCATCACTTACGAGCATGTTAGATAAACCCTTTTCGTTAGAAAATCCAAAAACCTTATGTACCTGTGGTTTTCTTTGATCGCAATCTATTAATAAAGTCTTATTGCCACCTTGTGCCATAACCATAGCCAAATTTGAAGAAGTTGTAGTTTTCCCTTCTCCTGGTCCTGAACTAGTTAGAAGTAATGTTTTAATTTTTTTATCAAAAGATGAAAATTGAATATTAGTCCTAAGAGTTCTATATGACTCTGACATTGGTGAGTTAGGTTCCTTAAATGTTATTAAATCTAATTCTTTCATTTGATTCACTGCCTTTACTAATTATTTTTAACGTTTGAATATCTGGAATATATTTTTCTTTTTCTTTATTTTCTCCATATTTGCTTCTATATCCTTATCTATGAGCATTAGTTCTAAATTACTAGATACCTTTTTCTCTATATCCCTATCTAACAATGTCGCTTCTCTAAATCCATCCATAAGGCCAGGGCATCTTCTATTTATAGAATGTGCATCTGACGCAATGAAATTTACCAAACCCTCTTTGACAAGTAACTTGGCACATTTTTGAACTTGTTTTCCAAATACTCCTTGCAAACTTCCGGCATTAATCTGGAACAAACATCCCTCGGTTATAAAATCGTTTATATTAGGAAGCGATTCTATTATGTATTCATATCTTTCTGGGTGTGCGATTATAGGTTTAATACCTAGAACCCTTAGCTCATAAATTAAATCTAGAGAATCATTTGGTAATTTATCCATTGGAAATTCGATAAGCATATAACTCGTTCCATTTATCCCTCTAATTTTTTTCTCTTTACACAAATTTAGTGCGTACTTATCCAGCATAACTTCTTGTCCTAGTAGCACTTCTATCTTTAATCCTGCATTTTTAGAGGCAAGCTTCACTTCTTGATGCAAAGCAAAAATTTTATCATAATGATTTTCGTATCTACCCCTTATATAATGAGGAGTGGCTACAATAGTTTTTGTTCCTTTTTCTTCTGCCATTTTCAGCATTTTAATACTCATTTCCATATTTTTTGAGCCATCGTCGATTCCTGGAAGTATATGACTATGTATATCAATCATCCTATCTCCTTCTTACTTTTTATCTTCTATTATTCTAGGTATTACTCCAAGGACCGGTAAACCTAAGTATTTTTCTACATCACTTTCGGTTTTTATAGTATTATCCATGTATTCAAGTAGAAACACAACTCCAAGTGAAATCATTAATCCTAAAAGAAGGCCAATAGCCAAGTTTAATTTCTTATTAGGGCTAATAGGGTTTAAAGGAATAACAGCCTTATCCATTACTTGGATATCTCCACCTGTAGGATAAACCTTTTTTGTAGATTCTACAAAGGAAGTTGAAATAGCATTTACAACCTTAAACACCTCTTGTGGGTCTTTACCCTTAGCTGTAATCATTAAAATTTGAGTTCCTGTTTTTGGAGTAACAGTAACCCCAGCTTTAATCTGATCTATTGTTAAATTACCCTTTAATTCATCAAGGGCACCTCGAGCTACTAAATCAGACTTAGCAATTTCACTATATGTTATAAGTAGATTTTGATACATAGTTACATCACTATTTAATTGTGCGGATTGATTTGTGGTAGCCTGTGGCTTACCAACTATTATACTTGTGCTTGCCTCATAGGTTGGTTTTATAACAAAAAAGCTTAATATACCTGCGATTATTACAGTTGCGAGAGTTATAGTACCTATTAACCATAATCTTTCTTTTATTATTGTAAGATAATCTTCAATGCTAATATTCATTTCTTCATTCATTTATAGTTCCCCCTAGTAAAAATTCATATGTCCATATTATATCATTATTTACTTGTGAGGTAAATAATACCTTTCTATAAAGTAACGTAATTCTATATTTCTTTGCCTTTTACACTTATATAACGTTTATTACTACAATATAGTTGCACTTTCGATAATCTTTTATAATTATATTTCCTTAATGATTTTAGTTAACATAATGACTAACATTGAGGTATAATATATTAAGGCAAAACTAGGAGAATGTACTAAAGGTTATATATTCTAAAAAAGGAAATTCATCATTAATGTTGAATTTTATATTAAGGTTTAATAAAAAAATCACTACATCTAAGGGGGATTCAAATTGCGTAAAAAAATTATTACATCATTATTTATATTAGTGTTTCTAATAGTGCAAATTATAGCACCAACTAATATTGCCCATGCAGCTATTACCCAAACTCTTACACTCGGTAGCACGGTTACTAATGATATTGTCTCATCTAATGACCAGGATATATATAAGGTCGTACTTCCCACAGCTGGTAAACTCAATATCAAAATGATTTCATCAAATAATAAAATAAATTTAAATTTAAAAGATGATAGTGGTAATCAAGTATTATCTTATTATCCAAGTTTGGGAAATGGTAATTCATCTACAACATGGTCCTTACCTATTGATTTAAAGGCAGGTACTTATTATTTTACTGTTATAAAATATGTTTCAGACACTGTAAACTATAGTATTGGGGTTAATTTTACAGGGGTTACTACCGACAATGTAGAACCTAACAATGGTCCACTAACTGCGCAACCATTAACTTTAAATGCAGATCCACTCATAGGATTTATAGCAGCCAATGATGACCAGGATACGTATAAATTTACACTCCCAATCTCTGGAAGAATTGATGTCAAAATGATTTCATCAATATATGGAGTAAATTTAAATTTAAATGATAATGATGGCAAGCAAATATTTTCTAATTACGTAGGTTCGGGATCTGAACAATCACCAAAGACATGGACACAACTTATTGATTTGAATGCAGGCACTTATTATTTAAGTGTTTTAAAACAAGGTACTAGTCTATTAAACAATAATTCAAATACAGGTAAATATAATATTCGCGTTAATTATACCCCTGTATATAGCGATGATGTAGAACCTAACAATGGCACCTTAACTGCTCAACCATTAAATTTAAATTCTAATCCAATCATTGGATTTATAGCATGTAATGATGACCAAAATACCTACAAAATAACGCTTCCAATAGACGGTAAAATCAATTTAAAAATGATTTCCTCAATTTATGAAGTAAATGCAAATTTAGCAGATAGTGATGGCAATCAAATATTCTCGTCACGCGTTCGTTATGGATCGGATGCAACTCCTAAAACATGGTCGCAATCTGTTTACTTAAAATCAGGCACTTATTATTTTAGTGCTCTAAAACAAGCTTTAGGCCTTTTAAACAATAATTTAAACACCGGAAAATATACTGTTGCAGTTACAGCAGATGGACAACCAGCGCAATCATCAATACCAGTTTCCACACTGCCTGTTAGTTCAGATGCAATCACAATTTCAAACAATCCAGTAGGAACCTTAGATGTTGTAACTTTAAAAAATTATCTATTCACAGATGGTGACAAGATAACTATATATTCAGATGCTTTTTCTCAAAAGACAATAGGATCAGGAACTATAAATTCAAACCAATATAGATCTACAATAACTACCACTGAGCCATTATCACAAGCGGGTGGTTATATATATGTAACAGTAACAAGCTTATACAAAACTGAAAGTTCAAGATTAGGCATTCAGTATAATAAAAAATCAGCTTATACTTCGACTGATTTAAATAGCATGCCTGCCGGAACTGTTTTAATAGGAACTAAATCTTATACCCTTGAATATGCTAACAATTCAGCTAACAGCTTAGAAATTAGTAATGCAATAGTTAATGGTGGTTCGATTTATGTTAAAAATTTCTCAGGAAATTGGATAGATAATCTTACAGGTAAAACTGTAGACCCAAGTAATATGTAGTTACCCCAGGGGTTTAAAAAACGACTAGACTGATTTATATCAGTCTAGTCGTTTTTTTCATGTACCACAGGGGTTTAGTTAGCAGTAATAACAATCGTTTTTGTTGATGCATTCCCAGATGCATCAGTAAGTGTTGTATTTAATGAAATACTATTGCCTAATAGACCAAGGTAACCTTTTAAAGTTCCTACAGGTATACCAGCTGCACTGGCATATGACCCAAGTAACTCAGATACAGGAATAGTAACATCACCAGCATCATTTATTGTAAAAGTTTTAGTCCTTCCCAAACAAGTAATTTTTGCAGTGGCTTTCTCACTAGTGTTAAGTTTTAAATCAGTAAACATATCAGTAGCTTTTGAAGCAGCTAAACTCACTTTAAAATTACCGCTAGCGTCTTTAGTAGCTAAAACTAGTTGTCCAATAGTTAAAGATACTGAATTAAGAATTGGAGCAGTTACATCTACACTTGGTGTAGTTGGTGTAGTCACATTTGCAACTTTAATAAGATTTAATCGTGCTAATAAATCTGATTTTATTTTACTTGCCGTAGTATCCGCAAGTAATGCATTAACAGAAATCTTTGCAGTGTCTACATCTGTTTGTATTTTACTAATTTCAGCTTTAATTACAGCCTGCGTAGCTGCTAAAATTTGACCAGCAGAGTTTATTGTAGTTGTAATTTTTGCGTCTAAATCTGCAGCATCAAAACTAATTTTTTGCGTAGCATTTTTATAAATTACAGCTGGTATAGAAGTTATTGCCGCAGCTAATCCATTAATATTGTTTATCCATTTTCCATTAAAATCTTTAACATAAACCATTCCACCATCAACTATTGCACTATTGATTTCTTTTAAATTTGCTGGATCATTAGCATAACTTAAATCAAATGCCTTTGTTCCTATTACAACCGTGCCACTCCCCATTGCACCAAACGCTGAGATAGTAGTAGTTGACGCTATCATAACAGAAGCAAGGAATGAACCTATAATTTTCTTATTCATGTATTTATACCCCCATTTTCAATTTTATTAATATATTACTATAATTCTATAATGAATTCTTTATTCCTCTTTATTTCGATAAATATTTTATACTTGTTACCTCTGGGGTTAATTATTTTTTACCTAACAACATAGGTAAGCGATTGCTGCACACCAGCTAACCCTTCTTTATCACTGCAATTTATTCTTACCATATGCCCACCTAATGTTTCTGTATTTAATAAAATGTAACACTGAATGCTAGAATTGCCCACTTCTACCCCATCCAAAGATACTCTTACATTTGTTGTTGCTTTATCTTCATCTACCGCTTCTATTAACACGTATATACGATCACCTTGTTTAAACGTTAACCCAGATATTAACCCAGTTATCTTAACACTAGGCGGATTATTCACAACTATTGTCTTCTTCTTATATCTCAGCATAACAGTTTGATCAAGGCTCGTAAATTTACCATTAAAGGTAGTGTCTGCCAAAACAAAATCATACCCTTCAATTACACTTATGTAACCTACACACTCGCTACCAACCTTACCTTTTCTAGAAACTGAATCCATTAATTGTAAACCAGTATCAACATCTACTGCCTTAAATATTATGTTTCCCTCTGTACTTTGCGAAGGCTGCGTCTCAACATCAACACCATTAAAGGTTTTAACTTCTAATTTATTTATCATACTAACCTCGACTACCTTTCCCGACGAATTGTTTAACCACTCACTGCCCGTAGTTTTTATATATATATCACCTGCATTTTCTGTGACAGCCTTTGTTATTTCAACTTCTTTCTTTTGGTCGTTAGCATAGTCTAATGTATAAAGTTTATTCCCTATCATAATAGAAAAATCGGGCACTGAATATTTATCCAGTTCAACTGCACTTGCAGAAATACTTAACATGACAAACATTAGAATTAAGACTAAAATTCCTTTGAGTTTATTCAATTTATAACCCCCTAACAAGATCAATATCACTCTATATTTTACTTGAAATTTTTAACATTATCAACTAGTAATTCATACAAATATAAATATAAAACATCTAAAACAAGTTCTCACTCTAAAGTATTAATTTTACAGTTACAAAATTCAATTAAAGAAAAGAAGAGTACCACAAGGGATACTCTTCTCATAATTTGATTATTTGTTTTCATTCAGTGTGTGACCTGAATATTTTATGACTTTAAGATATTTCAAGATGTGCAAGCATAATCGTTTTAATGATTTTAAAAAAAGAAAAGAACAGATCCACAACTGCCCTTCTCTCATTTTTGAATTATAATGTTTCTTTGTTCATACTTATAATTAGTTTATACCAAGTAAAGTATAAGTTTTAACTGCAGCTACACCATTTGTACCTGTTACATTAAGACTTACTACTGCATCTTTAGATAAACCATTTGTATTGAAGTAAGCAAGAACTGCTGCTTTTGCTGCATTTTTATCAGCAAGATTAATTACTGTACCACCAGTTATAACCCCAGTAGTAGCATCAACTGTACCTCCAAGTGAAACAGAAGTTACATTAAGTTTAGCAAGTGTATCAAACACACCAGTATTAGTTGTTGCAGTTGGATCAGTTACTGTAATTGTCTTTGCTGTATTATTTACAGTACCACCTAATAATGTGTTATTATTTGCAGCTAAGTTTGTATTAAATTCTACTATAGTTGCTGTTTTCAATTGTGCATTTGACAAAACAACTATTGCATTTATTTTTGATTGTAAAGCATCTTTATCTGTTGAAGCTGTCAATGCAGATACTAATGCTTGTGCTGCATCTACTTTAACTTGTGATTGAGCTTTTTGAGCTGTTGCTACTGCTGTTGTTGCATTTGTTAATCCTGCATCTACTACTGCTCCTGTACCAGCGAATACAATCTTAATTGTCTTATTAGGTCCACTTTGAGAAACACCAGTAACTGTAATGAAATCACCAGGTTGTGCAGTACCAGTTATTGTTCCATCAAGAGCAACTTTAAAATCTGATCCAGTTGCAAGTTTAGTTTTAGTTATATCATTTACTGTTAAGAAACTTGATAATGCCATACTATCTTGACCATATTGATCCTTAGCTCCGATATAAACATTTTGTGTAGAAGCTTTAGCTCCGTTTGGAAGATATTGTGATAAAGAATTTCCTAACATATCTGCATAACTATTACCAGCAGACTGAGTAAGAGTTATAGTATCGTTATCTTTTGAAATACCCTTTACCTCTGTAGATACAGAAGCATATATTGAAGAAGCTACTGGGTCTACTGTTGAAGACTTAATATCTGCAGTTTTTACATATATAGTTTTATCAGCACCTTGAATACTTACTGTTAATTTAGTACTTGATCCAGTTTTTGCAGAGTCTGCAAAGTCTAATGCAACTACTTTAATAGCATCATAAGCGCAAGATCCACCTTCTGTTTTAGGTCCTTTTGCAATTGCAAAATCTTTACTATCAACAGATGCAGAAATTATTGGGTTACCTGCTAACAATACTTTTGATCCGCTTGAAGTTGTACCATAAACTTTTGGATTAGCTTTATAATCTAATTGTCTATCAGAAACTGTTTTAGTATTATGATCAATATCAGCATATATAGGATTAGTTACTTCATCCATTACATAATCTTTGATATCTTTATTATCTAATACTGTGAATGTTTGTGATTGAGAATCTACTGGTGAAGCTATATCTGCTGCAGTTCTCAAAGTAATACCATCAGATTTATATCTATCAGTGTTATACAACTCGAATGTAATTGTTGCTGATCCTGCTGCTCCTGCTTTAAGTGCAAGATATTTATTTCCTGTAGCTAATGAAGTAGCTGTTGTATCATTTTTGTCCTTATCTTGATAAGAAACGCCAACAACTGTTGGTGCAGAAGAAACTGCTTTAACATAGTATTGACTTATTGTATTACTACTATCAGCACCTGTAGTCATATCAATTACTCTATCATATTGATCTTTAACAGAAAGTCCTTCCTTATCCCATCCAAAATCAACACGTTGAATTGCTGCATCAGTACCTTGTACAGCTTGCATAATAGTCTGATATTTTGAAGTATCTAAAGATAATGTATCAGCCATAACTTTTTTCTGAACATTTACAGTTATAGTGCTATATTTACCTGTTGATGATGCTACTGAAGCTGTTATAGTTCTTTGTCCATCATTTGGATATCCAATGCCTCTACCTGTATCTCCAACTTGATCTCCAATTCTTAATACAGCATCTCCATTAGCATCTTTAGACCAGAATGCACCTGAAATTGAAACATCTTTTGTAACTACATCTGCATATTTTGTTAATACTTTTCCATTTTGATCTAATGCTACAAATGGAATTATTTTGTCTTCTCCAGTAGCTATATTATAAGAAGGAACTTGTAACTGTATTGAATCTACTTTTGCTTCTCTTTTCATTATTACGTTAAGTATTGATGATTTTCCTGTATAAGTCATAGCATTAATTACTATTGGCATATCTATAGAATTAGTATCTGTTGCACTCTTAACTTGAACTTGAATAGCTGCTTTCTTTGAATCAGTTGGATCATGTACAACTTTAGTTGTTATATAAGCATTAGTTCCAGTTAATTCATCAGTACCGTCAATTAATATTAGACCATTTTTTACTATATTATAATCCGTTGTAGGATTACCACTTACATCAGTTGCAGTATAAGTAAGATAGAATAAGCTTGAAGTATCTTGCGCAGTTAAAACTTTACCATCTTTATTTGTTATTGCTGAAATATTTATGTCACTTAATGTACCAACTTGTGAAGTTACAGCTAATGTAGCACTTTTGTTAACTCCAGTTGTTGTATCATAAGCACTTATTACAACTGTACTAAGCTGTAAAATATTCATATTTGCAGATGGTGTTACTGTAATTACGCCATCTTTTCCTGTTGCAGAACCTACTCCAGATTGGAATGTTAAACCGTTAGCAAGAGAAGTAGTTGTAATATCATTTCCATATTGATCTAATACTTTATAAGTTGCATATCCAACTCTATCAGCACTAGTACCACCCTTAGGTATGTTACCAAGTCCTAATTTAGTTGAAGTTATATCGATTTTAGCAATTTTTTGTGAAGAGATATTTATAGTTGATGTTCCGAAATCTTTTCCGTCGTTAACTACGTTAACTGTATAATCACCTGCTGGTAAATTTGATGCATTAGTTAATGTAGCTTCTGTTTTAGCAGTATTCCAGCCAGCTGTTATAGTTGAAACTACAGCTGATCCTTGTTTAACTACAAATACAACTTTTGATGTATCAGCTACTGTACCATTAAATGTTGCTTTGAAGCTTTTAGCGTTAACAGCTGCTGTTGTTACTGATGTAGCTGTTGTAACAGTTGCATCTCCAGCACCAATTTGAGTTGATCCTTTAGAATTTGTATAAGTTACTGCTGGTATAACGCTTGCATTTACTGATGCGCCTGTAACATTGTCTACCCAATTACCATTGAAGTCTTTAAAATAAACTGTTCCACCTGCAAGTATTGCAGCTGATATTTCTGTTGCATTAGTTGGGTCATTAGCATAATCTATGTCATAAGCTTTAGTTCCTATTACCACTGTACCGCTTGACATTGCTGCGAATGCTGAGAAAGATGTTGATCCTGCTATCATTAAGGCAGCAAGAGCTGTGCTTGTAATTTTCTTGTTCATATAAATATACCTCCGATTAAATTTAGTTTATTTTTTTATTGGTAACCCTTAATTAGTTTTAATTAAGGGTTAATTCCTTTTAAAAGTTATTATTTTGCTGCTGTTAAAACTACATCACTAGATCCAACTGCTGTTCCATTTGCATCAAATAATTTAATTGTAACAGTTTTTCCAACTTCTCTACCTGGGAATAATGTTGTAGCTGTTCCTAATGCTGCCATTTTTGTTAACATGTTTGCTCCATCAGATACTTGATATTGAGTTGCTCCTGCTTGACTTGAATTAGCAGTTACCACTGATCCAAAGTTTGCTGGTTTAACTGTAGCTGAAATTGTTGCTGTTCCTGGTGTTACTACTGGTGCAACATCAATTGTTCCAGATTGTCCTAATTTTACATCAATTGATTTAAGTAGATTATTACTTGAATCAAATAATTTAACTGTTACTGCATCTCCTGCAACTTTACCTGGGAAGATTGTAGTAGCTGTTCCTAATGCTGATACTTTTGTTAAGTTGCTTGTACCAGTAACTACTTGATATTGAGTAGCTTTTGGGAAAGCTTTAAGACCATCAGCTGTCATTGTTACGTTTCCAACTGCTCCAAAGTTTGCTGCTTTAATTGTAGTATCAAATATTGTTGTTGATGAATTTGTTACTTTTATCATTACAGTTTTGTATCCTTCAAATCCTTTTTTTGCCCAAGTTGTTGATTTTTGTGTATTAACATGTGCAATAAGCATATAAGTTCCTGGTGTTGCAAATGTCATTGAAGGTGTTGCAGAATAACCTGCTGGTCCGTTTGACCATACTCCTGTTGCTGTATTCATTGCGAATAATTGATAAAGGTATGGTCCAGTGATTCCACCTATTTGGTCTATTCCGTTGAATTTAGCTGTTAAGCCAGTAACTGCAACGTCTGCTTTTCCATTTGTATATACTCTGTTGTTATCATCTTTGCTTACGCAGTTAAGTGCTCCAACATAGAAACTATCAAAGTTACCAGTTGCATTTGATTTAACTCCTGTTTTTCCTGCTGCTTTAACCCATATTGAAACTTTATATTTTCCTAATGTTAATGCCTTTGATGCTGGTAACACATAAGGTGTTTTAGAACTTACTGCAGCTGTGTATCCAGTTGTTAGTTCAGTCCATTTACCAGCTTCGTTTCCAATAAATGCTCTGTATTGAACATCTCCTGAATATTTTGCAGAAGTTACTGTAAATGTTTCAGTATCCCCAACCACTAGTGGTGAATGTTCTATACCTGTATAGTTAATTACTGGTGTTGCTGCTGCTGTTGTTGTTGCTGCGTTTGCTGTAACATTTGTTAAAGATCCAACTGTTACAAATAATGCTACTAAAGACATACTTAGTATTTTTTTAATCTTTATCATGAATTTTGTCCCCTCCCATATTGTTATCTGTTTTTATATTTTTGAAAATAAAAACCTAATTATTATTGTAGTCTTTTTATAAAGAATACAATTTGTTCTTCTTTAACTACACCCCCTAGAGAGCTATTTTTTTTGTTACTATAAAACGAACTAAATTTGTTTTAAAGTAACATAGTAATTAAAGACTTTAATTTGTATGTAATCAGTTTCTTGAATTTTTAATTTCTTATCAAAACATTGAATATAGTACAATATTCTGATAATTTTAAACTATTCACACAAAATTTACGATATTTATATTATATAACACTTTTGGTTAAATCTCAATATGTTAATGAAATTTAACATTTTTACTTTAATCTTCACACATTTCATAAATTTTCATTAAATTTATTTTTTTTAATTTAATTCATGTATTTTCATTAGTTACACTTATATAACGTTTATGGTTATATTTTAGTTGCAATTTTTAAAAATTAATTATATTTAAATCTTATAACTAAATTAATCGTGAATAAACTTTTTATAAATAACTCACTTATAATTTACAATGTTTGATAACCTTTCATACTTTACATTCTTTTCACTTATATAACGCTTGTCCCTATACTTTAGTTGCACTTTTTAAAATTTTTTTTAATATTATATAAAACTTAAACATATAAACCTGAACATATATTCCATTTTAGTTTTTATTTACCTTTTCAAAATTAATTACCATATCATCATTCTTGTAGACTACAGCTGGTATAACACTCACATCGATAATTTCTCCTGTAACATTTTCTATCCAATTTCCATCATAATCTTTAACATAAACTTCTCCGCCTGCAACTATTGATTTTGAAATCTCTTCTTCATTGTTTACGTCACTTGCATAAGCTAAATCAAAAGCCTTGTTTCCTATTACAACTGTACCATTTGGCAATTTATCAACCGCCTCTAATGTTGTATCTTTCGCCATCATTAAATCAGTGTCAACTGAATTTGTAATTTTATTATTCATATAATTACCTCCATCCCTCTTAAACTTACTCACTCGTAAGTTTATTTACTCGTAAGTTTATACTTTGTCTCTGCCGTATTTTTAATCTTTCTACATTGTATAACGGTTGTCCCTGTAATATAGTTGCACTTTCTTAATTTTTTTTGTTAAAACATAAAGTAATGCTCACATATTATAGAACCAAATGAAATATTTCAGCTCCCAAGGAGATGATTTGACAATTTAGTAACCTTATATGATATTGCTTCATATATTAGTATAGTAAAAATGTTTGAAAGGAGCCGTTTATGTTTTATTGTCCAAAAAATTATAATGATCCGTATTCTTTATATAGGGATAACTCTATTTATAGGGTTGCTACCATGAATTCGTATATCAGAGTTCTTCATGCTTCCCCTAAATCCCCCGCTGTTGATGTATATATTAATGATATGTTAAAGTTCAAAAATCTTACGTATGGTACCTTTACAGATTATGTTGAGGTTATTAGCGGTGACTACAATATAAAATTGTATCCTGCTGGTACTAAACTCACGCCTGTACTTAATAAAAATATTTTTGTTCCGAAAGAAAAGATTTATACAGCCGCTGCAATTGGAATTTTGCCAAACATTGATTTGCTCTTAGTTTTAGAACCCAAAGTTAATAATCCTTCTAATAATGCTTATGTTAAATTTACTCACTTATCACCCAATGCAGGCGCTGTTGATATAACCCTCCCAGACGGTAAAATTCTTTTTAAGAACGTTAAATACAAAGAATCTACTGATTATATAGAAGTTGCACCTGGAACCTATACATTAGAAGCTAGACCTACAGGTACCAAAACTACTGCTTTATATGTGCCAAACGTAAGATTAAAATCTCAACGTTTTTATACCGTATATGCTATAGGTCTCGCAGAAGGCAACCCAGGCCTTCAAGCATTAATTCCACTAGACGGTAGTTCTTATTTAGATTTTAGAGAAGACTAATTAAAAATACCAAGCGAATAGTCGCTTGGTATTTTTTTTAACTATTTTATTATGATGCTAAAGATTTTACTCTTATTAAATCTGAATAAGGGCTATTTACTTTAACTCCTTTTACCATCTTATATGATCTTATACTATAGTAATAATTTTTATTTGAAGTAAGACCAGTACTATTAAACTTTGTAATCTTTGGTGCTGATATTAAGACGTATGGACCGGCACTTGATGTTGCTTTGTAAACCCCATACCCATTTGCCCCATTTACTTTACTCCAGCTAATACTAACACTATTTTTTGATGGTACTAGTTTTATTGCTGTTGGTACAGAACTAATATCAGTTGAAGCATCTTGCTTAACATTAGTCCTTGATATTTTCCAATTATTTGATAACGTAGGTGTTATCGTTCCTTTATCTTGAACATATTTGAACATAATGTTTCTGATTTGTCCATCATCTCCTAGAGCTTTTGCTGAATCATAAAAAGTCGCGTCTATTGTAGCTTTACTTCCAGGTGTAAATCCAGCAGCTGCCATAAAACCACCGCCACCATTATATCTATAATTGTTAACCGCTACTTTTAATACCTGAGTGTCATTAACTAGTATTCCATTAATTTTTAGATTCTTTATTCTACTTCCACTGATTACTTTTCCTTTTGAATCTACGGTGCAAGCTGGCTGCGTTAAGTCAATATCATACGTTGCACCATATAATTGGTCAAGATTATAATCTGCTATATTAAGTATTGTGTCTTTTACTATTGGATCAGTGGATTTTGTCACCTGGGCATAGTATCTTGCTGACCATTCAAGCCAATCTTTAAGCTGAGCTCCAGTCATTTTTAATCCAAATAAGTAGTTTTCAAAAACATATACTCCCATGATATCTTGCCTTTTAACATCTCCCTTTGGTACTTTTGCAGATAAACTTAATGGAGCTGCTATTGAAAGCGATGTACCTGCTGCATTTGCTTGCACTTTATTTACAAATTCCATTATTGTTGAAGGCTGGGTTAATTGTTTTTCTCCTTCATATAATTCTGTTGATTTTCCTATTACTGTATTTGTATATTTAAGTGTAGCATCTTGGTATGGCTTTGCGATTGCAAGTATTTTAGGATCAGCTACAGTAGCCTCCGGCATTGTAATATTCTTTGCATCTACCCCTACATAATTACCACTCGCGTCAATATTGAGATCTATCTGACTAAAGATTCCATCACCATTCTTTGGTTCAACTATAGGTATTACTTTTCCTTTTGGATTTGTATAAGAATAAGTTTTACCTGTATGTGTATGCCCACAAAGAATAGCATCAATTCCCGGAACCTTCGTTGCTACTTCATCTGTTTGATTCTCTGGAATTGTATCGCTAGCTCCCTTTATACCACTGTGAATTGATGCTATTACAACATCTGCCCCAGCTGCTTTTATTATTGGAACCCATTTTTGTGCTTCAAGTACTAAGTCATTAAAATGAAGACCTGCATAATGAGTTGGATCTTCCCAGTTTGCTATAGTTTTAGTAGTAAGTCCTAGTACTGCTACCTTTGTTGTTTTACCATTTATAGTGAATGACTTTATTATATAAGGTTTAACATAATTTGAATCATCTGATTTATAAGTGTTAGCTGATAATACTGCTATCTTTTCTTTACTGGCATCACCTATAATTCTGTTAAGAGTTGTTAATCCATAGTTAAATTCATGGTTACCAAGTGTCCATGTGTCATATCCCATAGCTCCCATTACCTTCATCATTGGATACTCAGATGTAGTATCTATCATGTCATAATAATATGATAGAGGTGTTCCTTGAATTGTATCTCCAGCATCTATTAACATTGTATTAGGGTTAGATGCCCGAACACTTTTAACATATGTTGAAACCTTTGCAAGTCCTACATTTGCCGCAAGTCCTGTATTATAATCTAGTGGGTATATTGCTCCATGTACATCTGATGTTCCTATTATTGATATTTTACCAATTACATTATCTATTCTATTGTTCATTACGGCTGTAATTTTGCCATTAGCACGAACATCATCATTTAAAGCATCTCGAACTGTGTAATGAGAATCTACTAAACTAGCTTTTATAGTAGGTTCTAAGAATCCAGTAAAGCTGTCTCCACCTGTTGCTACGAAATCAGGTGCATTCACTTTAATTATATCTGTATCTTTTACAATACTGCCGTCACTTTCCTTCACTATATTTTGCACCCTTTTTCCTAATACTTCTGGTGTAACTGTTCCATCAAGAGCCACTTTAGCTGGTACGTATGATTGTTTTGAAGAATCATAGGTGAATTTAACTCCAGAAATTTGTATACCTACTCCATCAGTTTTAACCGCTTGCTCAAATATATATTTAAGCTGTGCTCCGGTCATTGCCACCGTGCAAATAGTGTTATCAAAAGGCATAATATTAAATATTGTTCCAACAGTTACATTCCCCTGTGCAATTGGACTTAATCTTATACCTCCGTTATTTACTATTCCCACTTCTGCTTTCGATTTTGAGTAGTTTTTCACAACGTCTGCCATCCAATTCCCAAGTTGTGACTCGCCGCACGGTGAATCAACTTGATTTTTAGTTAAAGCAGTATCATCTTTTCCAATCACTTCATTAAATGTTGGTAATAATGCCGCACTTGCATCATCAACAATTTTCTTAGCTGTAGGATCTATTGCGGAAGTTTCCGTTACCGTAATTGGATTCCAATTTGTACCTTTTGGTGAGAAAGCTATGATTTTTTTATCATTCCCTACAGTGATTTTCAAATCAATATAACCTTTACCCACTGATGATGCTGTTAATGTAGGAACATCCTTATTATCAGCATCCTTGTTTACAACATCGCCAATAGTATGTGTATGTCCACCAAATACTGCATCTACTCCATGTAATTTATTAACTGTAGTGTTAAGTGATTCACCACCATCATGGACATCTAATAACACAACATCTGCCAAACCATTATCTTTTATATTTTTAGCTTCTTTATTTGTTTCTGTAGCTACATCCTTAAAATCATAAGGTGCTACTAACGATGGCATAATTATATTTGGAGCATCCTTAAGTATTGCTCCTATTACTGCTATTTTGACTCCATCTTTAGTAATTATCTTGTATGGTGCATAAGGTCTCTCACTTGTGCCTTTTTTGTACATATTAGCACAAACAATACTGTAACTTGCGCCAATCATTGTTTTATCTATAGCATCAAGTCCCCAATCAAATTCGTGGTTACCAAGGGCCGTAACTTCCATTCCCATGTTCGTTAACACCTTTTGAACAGGAAGTCCACGAAGCACATTAGATACTGGAGTTCCTTGGTACAAATCTCCTCCTCCAATGATGAGTGTTCTATCAGGATTCGTAGCTTTTACGTCTTTAACTATCTTTGATAGTGCTGCGCCTACTGGTTTTTTATTAGTTGAATCTAAAAGTTGTCCATGAAAATCTGAAATGTCTACTATATCAAATGTTTTATTTGTAGTTGCTGTTACAGTTGTTGATTTTGCTCCTGTTGTTGTTACCGTCTCAGCCGTTGATGTTATTATGGGATCTGCCTTTACATTTTGGGCTCCCAAAAGCCCATTAAAATTAAATAGGACTAATGTTAATGTTATTACTAAACTAAGTAATTTTTGATGATTCTTTTTATGCATTTAATTTTACCCCCCATTAAATTTTTTGGTTTTATATTAACCTTCAAAAAATAATATTTTGGTTTTCTTAAACCCCCTTTAAGTAAATTTTTGACATTCCACCCTGTATAATATTATACCATATGATGTAATGATTTACAGTTAAGCTTTTAGCATTATATATTATTTTTATTTAACATAAGTGCTAGGTGCTAAAAATACCAAGCGAATATTCGCTACCTTAATGGGAATGGCTCTAACCCTTGTTTTCTCAGAAATCATGAGAAAGAAAGGGCTTATAAAATTCGGTGACATGAAACTTAAACTATAGTTCCACTGCCACATGGCATTTTTATATATTGAGTAAAGCCCCAACAATATTCAAATGTATTGTTGGGGCTTTCCTTATGTTAATTCAAACTTTAAGCTTTCTTATATATATGATACTTTATAAAATGTATTTTGCTGTAACCTGCCAAGCGGGTGGCTACTCATGGTCATTTAATAATGACATATAATCTCTCTTTCCATGCAAAATTCGTTGAATTGATACTAAACTCTGCTCATAAATATAAAAAATAATATATTGACCAGAAATAATATATCGATACTTACTCTTAAGTCTTATTTTGTACATTAACATAACTCCCATCTCTGGATAATCTGCTAAGGTTTCAATCTTATCAATAATTTCTTTAACAGTTTTTATTCCTGCTTCAATACTATCTTCAGATATATATTTTTTTATTTCCTTCAAATCAGTTGTGGCTAAAGGGTTAATTCTAATGTTAACTACCATTTTTAAACCCCCACGCTATTTTTCAAATCATTTAATGTCTGCCATTCGTTTCCTGTTTTAATAACTTCTTCAGCTTCATTTAATTTTGTAAGCAGCTTCAGAATTGTTTGTTGTCTCTCATACTCTTCTATATCAACAACAACATACTTACCTCTTCCATTTTTAGTAAGGAACACTGGTTCACCATTTTGGCAATCCTTTAAAACCTCATTATAATTTCTTAGATCTGATATTGGCTTTATATTTGGCATAGAATCCACCTCCGTATAATGTTGTTATTATTGTATGCTAATTTTACTTAAAATACAACAGCAAATTAACACTTAGCATTTTATCTGCTATTACATTTATATCACTCACTATCTTTTATTTTCTTTCTTAATCATATTTTTTGTACTAAAAAGGTTGCAGATGAATCTATTATAATTCACCTACAACCTTTTATGTTTTAATGTTTTAATTATACAAATCACTATAAATTATTTTAAATACTTCTAAAGCCTCTTCAATCCTATCACGCAGCAAGTATTTTTTATTTTCTAATTCTAATCTACCTTGCTCTGTGATTTGGTAAATTCTTTGTGCTTTTTTAGATTCGTTCCACTCTCCAACTACCAATTTTTCTTTTTCTAGCTTTTTTAAAAGAGGATATATTCCGCCTGTACTAGGAATCCAATGACCATTTGTTCTTTCGCCTATCTTATGAGATATATCATTTCCATTAGTTTCTCCGAGGCTTAGAGTATATAACACATACAAAGGCAGTAACCCCTTTGTGAATACTTGACCCACTGCTTCTTTTTCCTTTCGAACTCTTCGAAGTTCAGAAAGTTTTTTCTTGTATTCAATATATAATCTCTTTTCCTCATCCTTAATGTCTATCTCATTTTCTTTACTTACTTCGTTAGTAGGCTTTTTATCTAAGGTTCCTCTATGCAAACCATTCCTACCAAACCTGGTCCACTATGAACACCTGATACAGGACTTATATATCCTACAAATTCTGTGGAAATAGCATTTGGATGTTTTCCTATTTTCTCCATTACTTGTTTTGTCTCATCCATTGCATCACCATGCAACATATAAACCCTACATTTCTTCTCATCCAAAATCTTATTTGTAAGTTCTATAAGTTTGTTAAGAGACTGCTTTCTACCTCGTACCTTTTCGACGGTACAATACTTACCATCCTCATCAAGTGAAATTATAGGTTTGATATTTAAAAGTTCAGCTATTGTACCTGCAACTTTCCCTATTCTTCCACCCTTTTTCAAGTATTCCAGAGTACCTACTAAGAAGTATAAATGGATTCTTTTTTTAATAGATGGAATAGCTTTAACTACTTCCTCGAAACTCTTACCTTCTTGTATAAGCTTTCCACACTCTGTAACTATTAATCCTTCACCAAGTGCTATGGATTGTGAATCACATACGTGAGTGATAATACTTGGGTGATTATCACTTGTAAGTTTCATCGCATTATATATACCAGATAACCCAGTAGATAAAGTTATCGCTATCGCATGAGTGTAACCCTCTTCTTCTAATTTTAAAAATAGTTCCTCCATATCCTTCATTGATGGCAATGAGGATGTAGGTACTTCTGTCTTCATATTATCATAAACATCCTGTGGTGTTATATCCACATTATCCAAATACTCTCTATCAGAATAGATAATCCTAAAGGGCAATACATTAATACTGTATTTCTCTATTAAGTCACTTCTCAAATCGCTTGTAGTGTCTGTTATAAGCGCTATCTTGTCCAAACTAACCCCTCCTACATTAAATATTATCATCATTATATCACTATAATTTATGTGTATCAATACTGATACATATGTATTCATTTATAGATTAGTTTGTCCAATAAATATAAATATATACAATCAATAAAATGTGGGGGACGGTTAACAACTAATTCTTGTTTAAAACACTAAAGGTGAGGGACAGTTAATAACTATCCCTTGTTTTTAACCCTTAAACATAGGGATGGTTAACAACTAATGCTTGTCTTACTTATAAACTGGAATATCAAATGTTAACTTAGCCTCGGGACATAAGTCAAAATATTGTTTAATAATTTTTGTTTGACTATTTGCCCAGCTAACATCTGTTGCATATTGCTGATCAACGTCCAAATTATTCCATCTCATTTTATAAATCGTATTTTGACCTTTATTTATATATTTTTTTGAAATAAATGCTGCTCCTCCATATATCGCAGAGTCTATATCTGTCCAGCCATTTTCGAATGCTTTGCTTGTCCCAGCTCCATTCGCATTACTATCAATTGCACCAATTCCAAACAAATTATATACAGGCATACCATAAGTGTACTCGCCAGTAGCTTTTTTTGTACCACCATTTGCCAAAAGTGAAGTACCATGTCCTGTTTCTAGTATTGAATGACCTGCTAAATATAAGGGATTTACATTAGATTTTTGTGCTGCATCAATAAATACTTGACCTTTGCCACTTAATGCATTATTTTCTCCAAACATTTTGTTCAATACGTCAGCACTTACACAATCAGAATAATTAAGTTCTAAAAACTGATAAATTTTAACTGGATCGTTTTCTAAATTTATTGGGTTTATATTGCTTGTAAGTTGATTTTTAATGCTATTGTAATTTGTTGGAGAACTTACCCATGTCTTGTTACCTTCTGATGTATACCCGAGTTTTCCATCTTTTGTTGCCGCATAAAGCCACTTGCCGCCAATACTAGCTGCTGGAGTATTTGCCATTTCCTTGCTAATAAAATCATCTAAAGAAATATTATAAGGTGTTAATTTAAATGTATTATTTCCCTTTGATACTATTTCATCTAATATATTAATGTTAGATATTCGCTCACTAAATTCTGCCTGCTTTGTAGCATTCTTAACTGATTGTATAAGTCCATTTGCTTTAGTAACATCGACATTCATTTTTGATTTCTCAGCAATGCTTACTGCTGTTTCTACCGCAGATTCTGCTATTTTTTCATCTGCATTTGCTTGAAGATCCGCTATTTTACCTTCTGCTGCTACTAGTGTACTAAGTTTTGTAACTAAAAGTTTTTGTGCGCTAGTTATTGATGCATAAGCATTTCTCACTGCTACTACGCCTGTTTTATTTGCTAATGTTAAAGCGCTTAATGCTGGCAATGCTATTATTTTAGTATCTACTGCTTTTGCAGAAGCTATATCAGCTGCATTAGGTTTTACTCCAACTACAACATTAACTTTTACAGCTGGTTTTGTTCCAGTTACGCCACTTGGAAGTGCATAAACACCAGTAAATATGTATGTTGCTGTTTTAGTTCCATCATAAGTAGAGCTTGTCCAAGTAACGCTTACGTCTTTAGTTGTATTATCACTTAATTTAAGTGTTACTGTTGTTGGTAGTCCAACATTTGTAGCATTTGCCCCGTATATTGCATTTTTATTAGCAATAGGACTAACAGATTGAACTGTTATTATAGCCATATGGTCTTTATCTCCAGCATCAAAATTAGATGTCCCATCATCATTTTTGTAAGTTACAGCTGGTATAATATTTGCATTAATTATTGATTCTGAAATATTATTTTTCCAATTTCCTTCAAAATCTTTAATATAAACTTCTCCACCAGCTGTTATTGCACTAGAAATCTCATTAGCATTTGCCTGATTATTAGCGTACGTTAAGTCGAAAGCTTTGTTACCTATAACTACACTGCCACTTCCCATTGCTGCAAATGTAGTAATGGATGTTGAACCTGCTATCATTAAAGCAGCAATAATTGAACTCGTAATTCTCTTATTCATTAATATATACCCCCATCTTCTATGCTCTAATTTTGTTATTCTTTACTTAATACCCCAATAAAACTTTAATATCAAAATCTTCTACATAAGTTAAAAATGATAAACTTTTTCAATTGTTTACACTCATATAACGCTTGCAATGGTAATTTAGTTGCATTTTTATATTGTTTTACATAAAATATGTAAAATAATATAAGATATTTATTCGCATACTAGAATAAACCACTATTCTTATTATCGAGATTATATAAAACAACTTAACCTATAATTTCACTCATTTATCGTCCTATCCTGAATAAAGTATATAAAAAAAATACGTATAGATTAAATACTTTTTAAGAGTATCTAATCTATACGTATAAGTTTATGTTAATCATATTTTGCCTATAAAAAGACCAAATTTTATTCAGTTACTTCCATCAAACCAGAAATATATTTTACAACTTCTATCTCACTATAAAATACTTTTGAATACTCCATAGGTTTTCTTCCAATTATAAATGCCATTATATTATTATCTATAGCAGCTTTTATTTTATCGTAAGTCCCACCTTGAATTCCGCTATCCTTCATAAGTATTGCTTTAGCCCTGTATTCATTAATAAAGCCACAATTCAGTTCATATCCTACTGGCCCTTTCATTGCCACTATATCCTCAACCCCAACCCCTAGATCTAAAATCTCTACTAATACTTTAACTGATGGTAAAACCCTATGTATTACTCTATTCTTTAAATTAAAGTCTAAAATTTTAACTATATTTCTGCTACCTGTGGTATTAAGGATAGTTCCATCTATCGTTTTAAGCTGCTCATAAAGACTCTCATAATCCTCCACCACAACAACATTTTTATTATCCTTAAACTTATTAAGAACTGGTGGCCTCTCATATCTAACATACTGTACCCCATAAACTCTACAGGCTTCAATTGCATTTTCTGTAATTTCTAGCGCATATGGATGGGATGCATCAATTAAAATTTTTATATTATTTTCCTTTATAACTTGCATAAGTCCAACTAAATCTAATGGTTTTTCATTAAAAACTTTATATTTATAATCCTTCAAAAGCTCTGCACCATATGCTGTAGCTGTTGATATGAAAATATCCTCTGTAAATTTATTTAACCCTGAAAGAATATTTTTCCCTTCTGAAGTACCTACAATTAAACCTATCATCATCATTCACTCCTGTCACCCTTAATAGTGTTCGTGGGAAAACAGGGATAAAATAGTGGGGACGGTTAACAACTAAGTAGTGTTTACGATGCCTAAAATCACGAATAAAAGCGGTGGTTAAAAGCGAAAAAAGCAGACAAAAGCGGGGACAGTTAATAACTTTCCCCTATTTATTGTTATGCTAAAAACTCATTAGTTGTTAACCGTCCCTCTAATCCATCCCTCACCTTCCTCTGTTATTCTAAACGTTATATCCTCTTGGTGTTATAAATTTGCCATCTTTTACGTAACTTTGACTATTACCAATTATAACAATTGATAACATATCAGCTATGTTATCGTCAAAAGTATCTAGTGTTGAGATACTTACTTCTTGTCCATCTCGAAGTGCATTTTTAACTACAGCTATTGGAGTAGTTCCATCTCTGTGCATTTTTATTATATTTATACATTCTCTTAAATAATGAGGTCTCCCTTTACTTTTAGGATTGTACAGTGATATAACAAAATCACCTTCTGCGGCTAGATTTACTCTATTTTGAATCAGTTCGTATGGGGTCATTAAGTCACTTAAACTTATATTACAGTTATCATGCATTAATGGTGCACCAAGTACCGATGCTGCTGCAGATGAGGCCGTAACCCCTGGGATAACTTCAATTTCTTCATCCATTCTTAGCTGAAGAATTAGCCCTGCCATCCCATAAATTCCAGAATCACCAGTACTTACCACGCTCACAATCTTATCATGGCTAAGTTCTAACGCTTTTTTGCATCTCTCTTCCTCACCCTTCATACCTGTTGAGAATATTTCTTTGCCAGCAAGTAGAGGTTTTATCATATCTATATATTTGTTATAACCTACAATTATATCACTTTCTTTTATGGCGTCCATTGCTCTTATTGTCATATGTGGAAACCCACCTGGACCTATTCCAATTACATATAATTTTCCCAATTTATCGTCTCCTTCACTCCCTATTTTTTCCCTTCACGAAACATATGCGTAAATGTCTTATCATACAAAAGGCTTTTCTCATATTCACAATCTATGAAATCACCTACAAGAATTTGAGCACATTTAGTTATTTTAGCTTCTTTTACTTTCTCTGCTATATCATCTAAAGTTCCAATAATAGCTCTTTCATCTGCCCATGTAGCCCTCTCAATAACGGCTATTGGTACATTTCTTCCGTAACCTGCCTTAAGTTTTGCAACTACTTTATCTATCATACTTATAGATAAAAAAATGGCCATTGACGCCCCAATTGAAGCAAGCTTTTCTAAATCCTCAGTTTCTGGCACTGGAGTTCTGCCCTCAACCCTTGTAAGAATAAGGGTTTGAGTTACACTTGGAAGCGTAAATTCTTTTTTGATAACAGATGCTGCAGCCGAGAAGGAGCTTACCCCTGGCACAATTGAATAATCTATATTTAATTTATCTAACTCATCCATTTGCTCTTTTATTGCTCCATATATAGCCGGGTCTCCGGTGTGAAGTCTTACTACGCTTTTATTCTCGCTATCCGCTTTTTTCATAACCTCGATAACGTCCTCAAGAGTCATGGAAGCTGAATTGTGAACTACAACATCTTTTTTGCAAAATGTGATATGCTCTGCACTAACAAGCGATCCTGCATAAATAACCACATCGGCAGTCGATAATATATTTCTTCCCTTAACTGTAATTAAATCCACATCACCTGGGCCTGCACCAATAAAATAAACCATTAAATTCACCTCTCCTTTTAGAATAGTTATTACCTGTCCCCGCCTATTGTTTTGAGGATTAGTTCTTAACTGTCCCTACCTTTATTCTTTCTTCGCAATTATTAAACTCATATATTCTTTATTTTTTAATATATCTTCGCGACATCGAAGGACTTCTTGTCCTTCTCTACCAGCTCTTTTAACATATACATATTTATAACCCTTCGCTTCTAGGCAATCTAAAACTTCTTCTTCGATTTTATAAACCTTCATAATTACTAGGAATTTTTCATCCTTTATAGTATCGAGCCTTGATGCTGGAAGTATTAAAAGCGGTTCGTTCCCAATTACTAAATATTCATTAGCAATGCTTGCGCAAGCACAAAATGAGGTTATACCAGGAATTGTTTCAACTTCGTATCCACTTTCCTTAATGTAATTTAATAAATATATATATGTGCTATATACAAATGGATCTCCTATAGTTAAGAAAGCTACATCTTTTCCAGCTTTTAATTTTTCTTCAATAGACTTAAAAGCTTCATAAATCTTCGCTTCCTGCTCTGCTCCACCCATAGGAAAATGTTTAACCAAAACTTCTGAGTCCTTGTTAATATACTCCTCTGCTATTTCATGGGCTATGCTTTTTCCACCATTCATAGCACTCGGAACTACTATAACATCACATTTTCCAATAGTTTTAATTGCCTTTATCGTAAGCAGTTCCTTGTCGCCAGGTCCTACCCCTACCCCATATAATTTTGCCATTTTAAGCCCTCCATCTCTAGTAAAATAGTCTCTAGCCATATATTATCATGTAGCTAATTAATTTATATTTTCTATGACAACCACACTAAGATCATCAAAAACTTTATCTTTAATTTCTTCAACTGTACCTTTTATTATTTTTTCATCCGCATAAGATAATTCTAGACCAACATAAATAGTAGCTGCGATATTATTATCAAAAAGTTTTCTACATAAAGCTTGTGGTGAATTACTTTTATCAGTAAGCCACACAGATATCTCATGACTTTTCACAATCTCTATAAAATCTTCTTGCCTACCATGCATACTACCTAGATGAGCATTTTGCCATGGTTTTTTGAGCTTACACATTAAATATTGAAAAGAACTTATACCTGGAACTATCTCTGTTTTACCTTTAAAGTTATTATTTATATAGTTTACTATACCATAAAAACACGGATCACCCGATGCTATTATTGCGATATTTTTATCAATATTTTCTGTTATATAATCCATAATATTCTTTAATGTTTTAACTATTATCTTTTGAACATTAGTTTTAGGTATACTCGCTACAGCTCTCTCGAAACCTATGATCACATCAACCTTTTCCATAGTCTCTACTGCCAAAGGAATAATATATTTAGGGTTTCCGGGCCCAATACCCACTATATAAACCATATTTTCTGCAACCTTTCACTATTTATTCATGCATTAGTTATTAACTGTCCCCGCTTATTTGTCCAAACATTATGTTCATTAGTTGTTAACCGTCCCTACTTATTTTCCCTAGTGTCACACAAAATTCCTTTATTCATAGAAAACATAATAACTTCTGCGGGTATAGTATCATATGTATACTGAAATAATCTTTTCTTTACTTTATTTGCAATGCTTTCATATATTTCATTATAATCATCCTCTAATAACTTTATTGCTCCTTCTGTAGTTTTTTCTTTATAAACTTTAGTTACAATATCAGTAGGAGCGCCTATTAAAGCTAATTCTAGTGCTATTACTTCTAACCTCACGTCGCATACCCTACTATGAGTTTGAAAACATCCAGCTGCTATCTTGCATGCTTTTCCGATGTGCCCTATAAGAAGAATGCTTTCTATATGTTTTTCCATGCAGCTATTTAAAGCAAATCCTATATAGTTTGAAACCATTACTATATTATCAGATTTAAACCCTATCTTTGTTGCCATATCTTCCCCCATGTTACCAAAAACCAAGGTGAGATTTTTATGACCGGCGGCTACCTTTTGGGATATTTCTATATTAATAGATTCTGTAAGCGCTTCCTGTGACATTGGTGTTACAATGCCCGTTGTTCCTAGTATCGATATGCCACCTTCAATTCCAAGCCTTGGATTAAATGTTTTCTTGGCCACCTCTTCCCCCTCGGGTACGAATACAGTTATTGTAATCCCGGCGTCTTTTGGCAACACTTCCCTTACTTCTTTTTCTATCATTTTTCTAGGAACTGGGTTAATCGCCCAGTCACCCTTAGGTACATATAATCCTTCTCCCCTAACTATTCCAACGCCTATTCCGCCTTTTAATGTATATCCTGATTCTGATTTTTCAGCCCTTGACCAGATTTCCATGCCGTGAGTTGCATCAGGATCATCTCCACCATCTTTTATAATGCAGCACTCAACAAAGGTTTCTCCTTTTACTACCTTATATATTGGAAGCAATAGTTCTATACCCTTTGGGGTGTCTATCTTTATCTCATCAATATCCGTATCATAAAACAATATTTGCGTAGCCGCTTTTGCGGCCGCAGCAGCGCAAGATCCAGTTGTATATCCACACCTAAGTTTTTTACCATTAAAATTAACATATAAATCAAGCATTATCATGTACCCCCTGTTAAGGTTGTCATTTATTTTAGGTTATCAACATAATCTTTTGCTTCCTTTAATCCAAATCCAGTAATCTCTCTACATTTTTTTATAGCCTTAATTTTCCCCTCTTTGTCTATGATACTTTTTAACTCATCATCTAAAGGGTCTTTTGGAACTCCTACCTGCCTTGCGATCTTAATCAAATTTGAATTCATGCGAGTTATATGTTTTTGCAATGAATCAATCTTATTTGTAAGTATTGAAATATAAAGTACAATTACAAAGAGTATTAGGTAATCCATATTATATCTCCTCTCCCCCATTATGATTATTAAAAAAGTTCTTAATCTACGTGCTAACTTCTGTCCACTATCATATACATTAATGCATTTAATATAGATGCAGCCACAGTGCTTCCACCTTTTCTTCCCCTAACAACAATCATTGGGATGTCCAATTTTTCAATTTCTATTTTAGATTCTGCAGCTCCCACAAAGCCTATCGGTGTTGCTATTATAAATTTGGCATTACATTTTCCTTCCTCAATTAATTCCTTTAATCTAAATAAAGCTGTAGGTGCATTACCAAAAATAAAGAACTCAACACCATCTTCTACTGCCTTCTCCACGGCTGCCATAGAACGTGTTATGTGACGTGCCTTAGCAATTTCAGCCACCTTTTCATCACTAACAAAACATAAGGCATTACAATTCAAATCTTTAAGAGCTTTTTTATTTATACCTGCTAGCGCCATTTTTGTATCAGTATATATTGTTACTCCTTTTTTAAGTAACTCTACAGCCGCATCTATTGCTCCATCTCGAATATATAATATATTTTTATAATCAAAATCTGCCGTAGTATGTATTACTCTTTTAATTATTGAAAGTTCTCTAGGGGAATATTCATGCTCTCCCATTTCTTGTCCAATAATTTCAAAACTTCTCTTTTCTATGTCCATAGGAATTTTTATGTAATCCATATTTCAATCTCCTTTTGTTTTAGAATCAGATGGGGACGGTTAACAACTAATTGACTTAATCCATCTATTTAAAAATTTTTTTAAACCATAATAAATTTCCAAAAAAGTGAACATGTCCGTACACCGCTATAGTGTTTTTTTTAATATATCCACATAACCAATTTTTTCGGCTTCCATCATAAACGTCTTTAGAAAGTTTAAATATTTTTTCTTCTTGTAAATCAACAAATGATTTATGAAACTCATGGCAGTTTATGCTCATATCTTTTGGCAAAATAGTATTTTCTACCTCTACCTTAATTTTCGCATATCCAAAATTCTGAAGTCTTGTTGTTAAGGAATAATATCCATCAAAAAAGCCAACAGCTTTATGTGTTATTTGTTCTTCATCTAGACTCTTTTCCCCTAAAGTAAGGTACATTAATCCTCCACATTCAGCGTAACAGGGTAGTCCACTATCAAGAGCTTTTTTAATACTATAAATCATAGATGTATTTTCAGATAACTCTTTTATAAATACCTCAGGGTACCCCCCACCTAAATAAAGAAAATCAATATTGCTCGGTAGTTCATTATCAATAAGTGGACTAAAGTATATAACTTCTCCGAGTTCCTCTAGAAGCTCTAAATTTTCTTTATAATAAAAACTAAAAGCTTTATCGTAGGCTACAGCTATTCTTTTGCCCTTATTTTCAACATGAAAATTATCTACATATTTTTTACTTTCATTAAATTGTTCTAATAATAGATCCATATCCAAATGTTTTTCTAATAATTTGGCGCAAACTTCAATTTTTTCCTCAAGGTCCTCTATTTCACTACTTTGAATTAACCCTAAATGCCTACTTTTCAAAGATAATCTCTCATCTTTAGGAAGATAACCTAAAACTTTTATTTTACAATTTTTATCAATTGCCGATTTAAGCAAATTATAGTAACTCTCTGTTATGTTATTTAATATTATGCCACGTATATTCGCATCTTTAAAATTAACTATTCCATTTATTTCTGCACAAAAGGTTGCTACCTGAGCTTTTGGAGACAGTACAAGTATAATAGGTAAATCTAAAACCTTAGACACATGATATGTAGAATATGATGTATATATTCCTTTGCCATCATATAATCCCATTACACCTTCAACTACCCCTAAATCACCATGGCCTCTAGAAAAGCTAGCCTTAACTCCGGCCTCTCCCATAAGATATAAATCCAGATTTCTTGAATCTTGTCCCGTTATCTTTGAATGAAAAGCCGAGTCTATATAATCAGGCCCTACTTTATAACCCTGCACCTTGAAGCCCCTATTTTTTAAGGCTTTCATAATCCCAAGGGTTACTGTGGTTTTACCACCACCACTTGCATTTGAAGCTATAAATATACTCTGCATTTACACTCACATCCTTTTATGGACTGGCCCTTAAAGTCAATTAGTTGTTAACTGTCCCTCAAGTTTTGACTCTCACTTAAGTTCAATTAGTTGTTAACCGTCCCTCAAGTTTTGGCCTAAAGTTCTAATTTTTTTAAACACCGAATCAACTTTTCATTTCTGACATTATCCTTAATAGCCAGCCTTATAAACTTTTTGTCTAGTCCCCTAAAATTATCTGCTTTCCTTACAACAAATCCTTGCTCTAAACACAGTTTATAAAACTCATCTGCATCTATACCCTTTAATTTACATAACACAAAATTACCATAAGTTAAAAAGACTTTATCTATAAATGAAATACTATTTAACGCCTTTAAGAAAATAGGTCTTTCATCTCTTATCCATTGTTTGCTTTTTTCAATATACTCGACATCCCTTAGCACATTAATTGCTGCAACTTCTGCAAAACAGTTTATATTCCAAGGGTTTTGTTTATCTTTAATTTTTTTTATTAATTTAGCATCACTACTAACTCCATAGCCAAATCTTATGCCTGGCATTGCGAAAAATTTTGTTAAGGCCCTTATTATGAATAAGCATTTATAAGTTTTAACACTCTGCGCAAAACTGTGCAAATTATCTCCCGTAAATTCTATAAAAGCCTCATCTATTATTATGATTTTATTATTACCCTCACAATAATCAAGAATTTTTTTAAACTTAGCTTTATCAATGATATTACCATTAGGATTATTAGGATTAGCTAGGATTACCCCCTCTACATTTCGTAATCTATTAAGGATATCCTCATAATCATAAGAGAGCTGAGCATACTTATGCTTTAGCAAAACAGTCCCATTAAAATTTTCTTTTAAGTGAGAATATTCTATATTACAAGCCCACTTTTTAGCGTCAATTTCATACTCTACAAAGGAAGGTACTACAATTAGTACACTTCTAAGGCAAGATATAACTAAATCAATTATTTCAGCTGCCCCATTTCCTAAAACAAAATACTCCTCTGGGCAACTAATGTATTTGCCGAGTGCCTTTAATACATTCCTATATTGAATATCTGGATATCTAGTTAATGCATCTAAAGCAAAACTAATATTGTCAGTAAAACTTTTAGGAACGCCAAGTGGATTTATATTAGAACTATAATCTAATAGTTCTCGTCCCTCAAGTAATCCATTAGTATAAATATCTCCACCATGTATCATAAATACCTTCCTTTCTTTGGGCTCCACCTGTACTTATAATTTCATCTTCAAGTAGCCACGAATACTTCTAAATACCCTTATGTGTTTTTCCTACATTTTTAAATTTTTCATTAATTACATCATTAATATGTTGTATATAAATATCTTGTACAGCAATATTTTCTCCTAATCCATGTAGGTATATCCTTACTTTAAATCCCTCTGCTTCTAAAACATTTTTCCATGACTCTTCCTTTTCACCAACCATATCATTCTTAACATGATCGCCTGCAACTAAAAGTAGCGGCATTAGAATAACTTCTTTAGTCCCCTGAGCTATAACGTTTGGTATTACTCTATCCAAAGTTGGATACCCCTCTACTGTTGCTACATGAACGTTTTTAAACCCTCTGTCCCTTAGAACACTTTCGAAGCAACAATATACTGCATTCGCAATATGGCTTGTACCATGACCCATTAAAATTACTGTGTCATCTTTTGGTAATTGATTTGATAAAGCATCAACCATTATTGTGTAATCATCCGGCACGCCATCCTCTTCTCCCTTAAAACATATAAGTGGTCTTCCTACCAAAATATTGTCAAATGCATTGCATTCCTTATATTTATTAACTACATTGTTTACATAATCATATTCTGCTCCTGGAATAACATGTAAGGGCTGAACAATTACCTCATTATAACCTTCATTTTTGAGTTTTTCCAAAGCTTCCTCTGGTGTATCTATATAAATATTATCTCTATTTTTAAGAACCTTAAGAATAACATGCGAAGTAAACGCTCTTCTTATGTCATAATCTACAAAGGTATTTTTTATTTTATTTTCTATTACATCAATAGTTACCTTTCTTGTGTCTTCATATGTTGTTCCAAAACTTACAACTAAAATTGCTTTCTTCATTGTTTGCTTCCACCTTATCATGTATTTTTCGGAATTTTGAACTCTATTTGCTCCTAATATCTTTTCAAAAAAACAAAAAGTAGTTCACCTGAGATAGCGACTACTTTTTAATTAATTTGTAATAAAATTAACTGCATTAAAAAGTCCTTTCCCTCCGAAAGCTTTGTTAACATCATTTAGGCAGGTCTCCTGGCTTTTGATTTCTCAATTACAGTAGCGGGGGCTGCTGCGGACTTAAACCACATTCCCTTTTCACCTAATACTCTAGGCACCTAAAATTATATTCTATTGTACTATTAGTTTATTATAATTAAGTGGCGGTGTCAATGTCATTGTAAAACTTAAGGGTTGGAGGGTTATCTTTAGTCCTAAGGGAGAAAGGTAAGGGACGGTTAACAACTAATTGCTGTTTTAGATAATATTTAAGACGGGGACGGTTAACAACTAATGAACATTAACCTAAAAAAATGAATAGCATTATACTCCATAGGAAACAATTAAAATAGTACTTTATGAGGAGAGGTGATTTTTGTGCCAAGAACGGCAAGAGTAAAAACAGATGAGTCGATATTTCATATCATGTGCAAAAGTATAAGTGAAGTAACTTTATTCAAGGATGACGAAGATAAGAAACGGTATTTATTACTTATAAAGAAGTATAAAACTCTCCATAATTTTAAGCTTTATGGGTACTGCCTTATGGATAACCACGCACATTTAATGATTGATGCTAATGGCTGTGATATATCAAAAATAATGCATGGTATAAATTTTTCTTATGCAATGTACTTTAATAGAAAATATAAAAGGGAAGGACACCTTTTTAAAGATAGATTTAAGAGCAAAATAGTTTATAACGATAGATATTTAAGGACCTTATCTCTTTATGTGCACAATAATCCTACAGACATAATCGAATATAAAGATTCTCCTGAAAAATTCACTTTTTCTAGTCTATCAATATTTTTAGGAAAAACAACTGATTCTTTTAACTTAGTTGATTATGTATTTGTTATGAGTCTTTTTGGTGATAACCTTAAAAGTGCAAGGAAAAATTACTATAACCTTCTCTTTAGGTGTAATGAAGAAAAATTAGAACAGGAAATGGAGTTTGAAGATGAAAAAACAGATTATAATAGTGAAAGGAACATACTGATACGCGATTTTAAACCAGATGACATATTGGAATTTATATCATTTAAGATGAATATATCAAAAATCCATTTTTATACGAAGTACAGTAGAAAATGTGTTAAAGCGAAAGCTTTAGCTGTTGTTTTAATGAGAAGCTTATGCAATTTTAAATCAAAAGACATATCTAACACGCTTGGAAATATTACTCAAGCTAGAATATCTAGATTAAGCACTATTTGTATAGGTTTAATCGGGACAGAAGAAAAATATAGAAATATTATTGATGATTTTATTAAATGTTACTCTTAATAAATACTAATTTTCATATTAAAGAAATTTATAAAAATTTCAGAATAATAATTAACTATATTTATTTGAGTGAACATTGGACAAGCTTGGGAAATGCATTATCTATTATAACAAAAAATAAAATGCTAGATTAATTAGTTAATTTAGTCATAAAAAGGTGCAAATTCTAAAAAAATTTGCACCTAAATAAAAGCTAATTAGTTGTTAACCGTCCCCACCTGAGGCTTACCTAAATTATTGCTATAAACAAAATCATTGTTAAAATCTCAACTAATTCATTATTAGCTCCCAAACTGTCACCTGTGAGTCCTGTAATTTTGCTCTCACAGAACTTATTAAATAAGAAACTTAAAAATAAAGCTGGAACTATTAATACAACACTATTTTTGATTCCTATTAATAAAGCTCCAAGTATAATAGTTATTACCCCTGCAATTACTAGTCTTTTAACATCAATATTGGCAATAAATATATTACCTGAACCTGTCTCTTTAGCATTTTTACCTATAAAAGATATAAATACCACAGTAAATCTTGCAATTATTGGAGCCGCAATTAATATAAGTGGTAAATCAATTTGTATGATAGTAGTCACCGCGGCATAACGTACTAACATATCAAATACTATAGCGATAGTCGCGAAAGTACCTACTGAGCTATCTTTCATAACTTCTATGATTTTGTATTTATCACCTTTTAACGAAAAGAAGCCATCACATGTATCTCCAAGTCCATCAACATGCAATCCTCCAGTAATAATTATTGGTATTATAACTACAAATACTGCTGTAATGTTTACTGGTAACACTTTTATTAACAAATAATATACTATCCATTGAACAATTCCTATAAATAATCCCACTATAGGAAAAAATATAGATCCTCTCTTAAAGTTTTCTTTCTCACAATTTAAACTTTTATTTATAGGTATTCGTGTGAAAAACTGAAAAAACAGTAAAAAATCATTTAAATATTCTCTCATTTCATTGCTTGCAACGAGCTGTCATTGCAAAGCTCACCTCTTTCCTATATTGTAATAATTATTTTAATTTTAAAGGTAACCCACAAGAAACTAGATATACCTCATCGCTTTGACTTGCTATGTATTGATTTACAAATCCTGCTATATCCCTAAATACTCTACTAAGCTTATTCTCCGGTACAAGTCCAGAACCTACTTCATTAGTTACCATAACTAAATTAATATTTGCTACCCTAGCCTTTAATATTAACTTTTCAAACTGAGTTTTTATATCATCTAATAACTCGTCTATTTTTCCCATAGATATTTTATCAAAATCTATTTTTTCCTTAAACATTAAGTTAGTTATCATAATTGTAACGCAATCAAGCAATATATTGCTTATATCGTATTTCTCTATAGCCTTATCCAAGTCATAAAAACCCTCATAGGTTGTCCATCTTGAGTTTCTCGAGTCTATATGCTTTTTTATCCGATCACCCATTTCCTCATCTGTAACTATTGCCGTTGCAATATATAAGACATCATCAGTATTTTTAAAGATTTTTTCAGCAAAACTACTTTTCCCACTTCGACTTCCACCAGTTACTAAAATTATTTTGTTCATATACACTCACCTCCTAGTTATGTATAATGGCATCAATATATAAATTACCATATTCATATTTAATAATGCTTATATCTCCATTTTTACATCCAAATTTCCAAAATAAATCAATATTTTCATCCATAATATAACAATATATAGCCCTTATGACCCCTGAATGAGCACATATTAAAATATTATCAAAATCTAACTTTTTAATATTGTCCATAAAACTCTTAACTCTCATGCACAATTCAACATAACTTTCACCCTTAGGTGGTACGAATTCTTTCCAATTATCCGTCCAGCATAAACATTCCTTAGGATAAAGCATCTTAATTTCTTCGTAAGTTTTACCTTCAAAGTCTCCAAAATTAGTCTCATTTATTCTGCTATCTTGTATAATTTCCATTTCCTTTAACCCTAAAGCTAATTTTGCCATTTCCAAAGTTCTTCTTTTATCACTAACATATACTCTATCTAATTTTATATCACTAAAGAAATGTTTTGCCTTATTTCCTTGAGCTACACCTATTTCATTTAGACATATATCCAAATTACCATAATAAGAACCTTTTCTATTTTCTTCAGTTTGACCATGTCTTAACAGATATATATTCATATTTTATCACACCCTACAATATTTCTAAGGGATTCTCCCTTATATCTATATACTTTTTGCTGTCAAGCTTCGCATCTTCGAACGTTCCCATATTATCCATTGTGTACAAAGCCGCCTCAATAATATTAAAAGCCAGAGGACAACCTGAACCCTCTCCTAGTCTCATGTTCAAATTTAGCATTGGTTTTAAGCCAATTTCTTTCATTACAAAATCCGCTCCAGGTTCCGCAGACAAGTGGGATGCAAAAATATACCCTATTACTAAAGGGTTTAATTTATAAGCACAAAGTGCTGCCGCGGATGCTATAAACCCATCAATAACAATAGGCACCCTGTTTTTAGCCGCAGCTAAGAAGCAACCACATAACCCTGCAATATCAAATCCACCAACTTTTGAGATAACATCTATAACATCATTTTTATCTGGCTTATTTACCTCAATAGATTTTTTAATAACCCTTTTTTTATTAATGAATTGCTCCTCTGTTATTCCCGAGCCTTTGCCTACTGACTCTTCAACTTCAAGTCCAGAGAAAACACTTAAAATTGCTGCACTTGTGGCAGTATTACCTACACCCATTTCGCCAGTTCCAAGCAAATCATAACCATCGAGAACTAAATTATCAACTGTTTCAATTCCAACTTCTATAGCCTTAATTGTCTGCTCCCTAGTCATTGCGGGACCCTTCATCATATTCATAGTACCATATGCTATCTTTTTATTTATAACTTTAGGATTGTTTAAATCAGCATCAATGCCTACATCTACAACAGTAATATCACTTCCAGAAAATTTCGATAACACATAAACGCCTGTTATCTTTTTAGTGAAATTATTAGTTACTGTAGCAGTTACACTTTTAGGGCAGTTAGATACATTTTCTTCCACAACTCCATTATCACTACACATTATAACAACATTCTTTTTATTGATTTTATTATGTATGTTTCCAGTAATTCCTGCCATCTTAGCTATGATATTTTCCAATTCACCAAGACTTCCTATAGGTTTTGATAAACTATCCAGTCTATCCCAAGCCTTTTTCACTGCTTCCTTATTTAGCGGTTCTATAAATTGTAATGTTTCTTTTAAAAGTCCCATTTGTTTATCCCCCTGCTCGTCTAAGTTTATTACACTAATAGTATTCCAAAGGAAAAACTTTTTCAAGCAAAACAGCTAATTAACATCAAGAATGTTCATTAGTTGTTAACCGTCCCCCACCTCTTATCCATTTAAGCCCCAAAAAACAGGAACACCAAAATGTCCCTGTTCCTTCTTTTCATTATTTTTTCTAGTATATATCATTATCATCTATAATTGGTAAACTTTCTAAGTTATTTGCTTTATTTTGATCAGGTAGACTTCTTAAGAATTCTTCACCTTTTTTAGAAGTTGAGACAGAAACTCCACTTATATTTCCTTGCTTGGCAAGTGAGACGGCTTGTTCTTTAGAAATTATTTCTCCATTTTCAAGTTCATATGCTGTTATTTCTCCTTGATTGTCTTTCGCCACTTTACTAATTACATGAGTTGAGCCTTCGCTTTTATTCATAATAACACTACCTCCTATTATATTAAATGCATAACAAAATGCATTTTTATTGATAGATACTAAAGCAATATTAGCTATTTTATAAAATAAAGTATCTTCATATACAGTTTTACCAATTATATAAATTTTATGATATGTATTATTTAAATTTTTTGGCAATAATATATATAGAGTTCTTGCAAGTTATTCGCATTTAGGTGTATAATGTCTGTTGCTACTATTATTTTAATCATATAATTTTTGTATAATTGTATGGTTAATTTTGTTATAACTAATAAGGAGGAAATTGATGATTAACATAAAGAATTTATGTTTTACATATACAAATTCAAAGCAATACATACTAGATAACATCAATGTTAAAATCGAGAAGGGCAGTTACGTTTCAATTTTAGGTGAAAATGGTAGTGCTAAAAGTACCTTACTTAAATTGATATTAAATTTATTGAAACCAAATAGTGGTCAAATTATTATAGATACATCAAGAATAGCATACGTTGCACAAAAAGTTGAAAATTTTAATGCGCAGTTCCCTATAACAGTTTATGAAATGCTAAATTGCCATAGGAGGGTACTAAAACTTAAAGATAAAAGTCTAATTTCAAAAAGTCTTAAGGCAGTGGGAATGGAGGACCATACCCATACTCTTATTGGAAATCTATCTGGTGGTCAGCAACAAAAGATTTTTATAGCTAGGAGTTTAATAGGAAATCCTGAGCTATTGATTTTAGATGAACCTTCTACTGGAATAGACATTCAAAGCATGGAAGATATATATGGAATTATTAAGGGGTTAAATACTAACCTAGGAATTACAGTTGTCTCTGTAGAACATAATTTAAAAGCTGCATTAGATAACTCAACAGATATTTTCGAAATGAGTAATAGAAATGGAATACTTTATACTATTAATGATTATAAATATAAAATAACCCAGGAAAGGGGCTAACTCTACTTTATGTTTGAATATGGTTTTATGCAAAATGCTTTAATTGCCTCAGTTCTAATTTCTATACTTTTTCCAATTGTAGGTGTTTTTCTTGTGTTAAAAAGGTATTCCATGATGGGAGATACAATGGCACATGCCTCCTTGGCCGGTGTCGCTATAGGACTTGTTTTTGGTTTCAATCCTATACTTGGCGCTTTTGCTTTTACAGCCCTATGTGGTTTATCTATTGAATTTTTAAGAGATTATTACAAAAAATATGCAGAATTAATTCTAGCAATTATACTTACCTTTAGTGTAGGTATAGCAATAACCTTAATAAGTACAGGTAAAGCCGGTGCTAATGTTAATTCTTATCTATTCGGAAGCCTATTAACTGTTACACAAAATGACTTGTACATAATGCTTGTACTTAGCATTGTTTCGATAATAACATTGTTTTCATTATATAATCAATTACTATATATTACTTTCGATGAAGAAGGAGCTAAGGTTTCTGGCGCAAAAGTTAAAGTAATTAACTACATCTTCGCTCTACTTGTGGGTGCCACTATTTCAGTATCATTAAGAATACTTGGAATACTTGTCATGTCATCCATGATAGCCTTACCTGTAGCAACAGCATTGCAGCTAAATAAAGGTTTTAAGAAAACTTTATTTTGCTCTATAATGTTTGGCTTCATTGACATAATTTTAGGGCTTGTTATATCCTACTATGTAAATTGTGCCCCAGGAGGCAGTATTGCTTTGACTTCTGTTTTTGTATTAATTATTGTAATAAGTAGTAAAAAAATATTATCAAGGGGTTAGATGTGACTTCAAATACTATAATCTTCTGAAATTCAGGAAGGTCATTTAGAGACCATAGGCTTCATTTACGAAAAAATAGTTCTTAAGCTAACCCAACTTGTTGGTTAGGTAATGCTATTAATCAGAGTTAAAAAAACTATGAAATCACCTTATACTTTTCATAGTTTTTTTAATAATTATATAATTTTTTAAATTTCTTCTAAAAGCATATTCTCATCATATTTTTGGCCACCCATTAGCCTAAAAATAATATCATCTCTTTTATATCCTATATCATTTTGATTAGCAATAATATCAGCTTTTCTAACCCCTTTGACCTTGAGTTTATAATCCTTAAAGAGTCTTTTTATCATTCCCTTGTTTATTTTAAGCAAGACTTCTAATTCTTCAATTGGATAAATTTCTTTTATTAAAATATTTTCAAGTTTTCTCTGCATATCAATTTTATATTCTAAATCTAATCGCCTATTCTTATGAGGGCCTGTTTCGCCCCTATGATGCAATGTACAAAGATATCTAAAGTTAAGTGGAAATTCAATTCCGCCTTGGCTTTTATAAACTATATGATGTTTATCCGCTGGATTTCCACAGACTTCACACGTAAGCAATATATTACCCCCTTAAAGTATTAAAAGACAAAACAATTATTAGTTGTTTTGTCTCATAATATTTAATTTAGACCTTTATGATATGGAACTTTTACTAGAATTTATAGTTTTTAAGTTTATCTCCTAATATATCTCCTAGTGTTAATCCACTTTCTTCTTCTTGCTTATAATCTGAAAAATCTTCATTTCCTCTTGCTGCTTCTCTAATGCTTAGGCTTATTCTTCTATCTTTTTCGTTTATTTCACCGATTTTAACTTTTACAACTTCTCCAACTTTTAATACGTCAGAAACTTTTGCAATACGTTCTTCTGATATTTCTGATAAATGAACTAGTCCTTCAACTCCTGATTCAAGTTGTACAAAAGCACCGAAATCCATTAATTTAACAACAGTTCCTTCAACTATAGCACCAGGCTTGTAGTTGCTTGTTATGTTGTTCCATGGGTTTCCTTGTTCACTCTTAAGTCCTAAAGATATTCTTCCTTTTTCTTTATCAAAATCTAAAACTGTAACTTCTACTTCCTGTCCAACAGCTACTACTTCTGATGGTTCTTGAACTCTTTTCCATGATAATTGTGAAACGTGAATAAGACCATCAATGCCACCTAAATCTACAAATGCGCCAAATTTAGCAAGTCTAGTTACAACGCCTTTTCTCTTTTCACCTTTTTTAAGTTCATTCCAAATTTGATCTCTTTTAACTGCATTTTCTTCTTTTTCAATTACTCTTCTAGATAGAACAATATTTTTATTTTCTTTATCAAGTTCTATTATTTTAACTACTAAAGTTTTACCTTTATAGTCTTCTAAATTTTCTATATATGAATCTGATATTTGTGATGCTGGTATAAATGCTCTAACGCCTTCTATGTAAGCTGTAGCTCCACCTTTTACTATGTCACTAACTGTTACTTCTAAAGTTTTGTTTGCATCTAAAATTTCTTGGAATTCATCCCATATTTTAAGACCATCTGCTCTTTTCTTAGATAAAAGCACATTTCCTTCTCCGTTATTAACTTTCATTATATATACAGAGATTTGATCTCCAACTTTTACAAGATCTGTAATGTTTGCTTCTTTATCGTTTGATAATTCTTCTTTTGTTATAACACCATCAGTCATATAACCAATGTTTACTAGAACTTCTTCTTCACTTACAGAAAGTACAGTTCCAAGTACAACGTCTCCACTATTAATAACCATAGTTTCTGCAGTATTTTCCATAGCATCTTTCATCGTAACTTCTTCCTTAATATCTGTTGTCATATAAATACACTCCTCTAATTTCATAATTGTTGTTAAATCTATTCTTAAATTATTTATAGTCTACTATTATATATTCTATAAATATTCATTGAAATCCTTTTTATTTTTAAAACTCACTAGATTACTCAGCATTTATCTAAAAACACCTTCTCTATTATATCATACTTCCCCTATGCATAAGGTCATACCATCTAATTTCATTTTAATTGTCATGATTTTTGCCCCACTAAGTTCAACGCAAGGTTCACAAACAGCTCTAACACCAATAGTTTTCTCAACAAAATCACTTCCGCTGAATTTATGTTGTACTTTCTTTATATCTTCTGTCGTAAATATTTTAAGCTGACATTTAAAATAATCTGCCAATGCCTTTATTGCTAATTCATCTTTTTTAACATTAACTGTCGCAATAGACTTTATAGCCCTAATATCTATATTGTACTGCTTAAGCACCCTTATTACTGTATGATTCATTTTATCCATCGAAAAGTTTTTTCTACATCCTATTCCAAGTACAATATTTTTTCTTATTAATTTAAGCGTTGGTACATTATATTCCTTTAACTTAGCATTAATAATATCTTTACTAGAAATATACATCAATCCAGAAATATTCTCTAAACTACTACTATATCCAGTTGGTGTTTGTATTATTCCTTTTTCATCAAGAAATCCAATTTTTTTTCCTTCTACTAAAAGCGCCGCTATGTCTTTTGCTTTTTTCAAATCTTCAATAACAAATCCATTATCTTTTGCTATCATATCAGGGGCATAAATGCCTAAATTATCCGTTGCTGTAGTTATTATAGGTTTTGCATCTAAAAGTTTACTAACCTTTAATGCAAATTCGTTCGCGCCTCCTAAATGGCCACTTAAAAGACTTATAACATAATTACAAGAATTATCTATAACTAATACTGCCGGATCCAGATCCTTACTTTTTATGTATGGTGCTATTGATCTAACTGCAATACCTGTAGAACTTATAAAAATTATACCTCTATAGTTCTCCATTACTTTTTTACTAACCTTTGCAAAATCAAAATTACTATGTTTTTTCTTTGAATATAAATCAATATTAAGACTTGTTGCTAAAATTTCCGCTATTTGATCTCCCTTTTGGGTAAACGTAACAACTGCATATTTCATTTTGTCACCATTCCTACTATACATCATACTATAGTTGCGCGCAAATTACAAAGCAATTGCTAAAACAAATGAATAAATCAAAAAAAGCGAAAAAAAGTGGGGACGGTTAACAACTAATCATTAAAACGTCAATTAATTGCTAACCGTCCCCAAACATTAATCACTAAAACATCAATTAGTTGTTAACCGTCCCTAACATTAATCACTAAAACATCAATTAATTGTTAACCGTCCCCCGGTTACCTTGCTTGTCCTTCACTCCCCCCTTAAATCAGATCACCTTTCCTCTCTAAAATAAGGAACTGAAAGTCCAGCAGGTGGTGAGTTTTTACCCGATTTTCTCATTGATACTATTACTAGAATAACTATTGTAACTACATAAGGTAACAAATCAATAAGATATTGTGATATCTCAAAACCCGGTAATCCCTGAAGTCTAAATCCTAATATATCAAGTCCACCGAAAAGGTATGCTCCAATTATTGCTTTTTGAGGTTTCCATGTTGCAAAAATTACAAGGGCAACAGCAATCCACCCTCTGCCTGCTGTTACATTTTCCTGCCATGCTGGTACATAAACAAGGGATAAGTATGCTCCACCAAGGCCGCAAAGAGCTCCTCCGATTAATGTGTTAACATATTTATAAAGAGTAACATTTATACTAGCTGCATCTGCAGCTGCTGGATTTTCTCCAACTGCCATTGTATTTAGTCCCTTAGCTGTTTTATATAAATATATAAATAAAAGGATAGTCATAATATACCCAAAATATACAAACATATCATGATTAAAAAATATGTCTCCAATAAAAGGTATATGTCCTATTATCGGAATTCTTATAGGTACAAAGAAATTTTTAATTGTATTCGGCGTAACTTGCCCTATCAAATTTTTACCTACCATGCTTGAAAAACCTGTTCCAAATATAGTTAATGTAAGACCACATACAACTTGATTCGCCCTGAGTGATATGGTTAAAAATGCATAAACAAGTGCACCAAAGCCACCAGCAATTGCTGCAGCTACCATTGCTATTATTGGATTCCCTGTACTTACTCCTGCCATAAACCCAATAACAGATCCCATAAGCATCATGCCTTCTACCCCTAAATTAAGATTACCTACTTTTTCAGTTAATAATTCTCCAAGCGTTGCAAAAAGTAGAGGAGTACCAGCTACTACTGCAGCGGCTAAAAATGTTGTTATACTATTCATTTTTATTTACCCCCTTTAGTTTTCCCTTAGATTTAAAATTTATTTTATACTTAGTAAAAAATTCACTACCTAATACAAAGAATAAAATAATTGCTTGTATTAATTGTGCGGCAGCTTCTGGTATTCCAAACGCTGTTTGAATAAATGATGCACCTTGAACAAGTGCAGCAAATAGTATAGATACTATTACTATAATAGGTGCAGAAAGTGATGATAACCATGCTATAATTATAGCTGTAAATCCTACCCCACCTGCAACATCTGCAGAAAGCGTTCTGCTAACAGCTGAAACTTGAATTACACCTGCAATTCCACATAAAGCACCACTTAAAAATATAGCTATAAACATAGTTTTTCTAATTTTTATACCTGCGTATATAGCTGTTTTTTCACTTTCCCCAAGGACCGAAATTTCATAACCCTTCTTAGTATATTTTATGAAAATATATACTAAGATTGTTAATATAATTGCTATAATCCATCCCATATTTATACCAAAAACATCTGGAAGTGTTGCATTTGCAGCAAAACTAGGAATTTTGGGAAAACCCATTGCGTTTTTATCTCTCCAAGGTCCATATTGAAGATAAGTTATAAATTTTATTGCAATATAATTTAACATTAAGGTTACGATAGTCTCATTAGTATTCCATTTTCCTTTAAGCAATGCTGCAATTAATGCCCATAATCCCCCACCGAGTATTCCTGCGCAAAACATTATTAAAAGCAATTGAAACTTAGGCATATTTGGAAATTTTAAAGCAAAATAAGTAGCGGCAAATGCTCCCATAAGTATTTGTCCTTCTCCTCCAATATTCCAAAATTGCATTCTAAATGCTATGGCTATTCCAAGAGAACTTATAATAAGTGGTATAGACTTAATAAATGTCTGCTGGATGCTATAAGTTGAACCAAAACTACCCTGCACAATCGCCGCGTACACATCTATTGGATTAAGGTTAATGATTATCAGAAATATAGCAAGTACTACAAGTGATAGGAGTATTGCAATACACCTAATTTTAAAATTATCTGTTTTGCTTATTTTAGATCTTTTAACAATCTGAATCATCTATACCACCTCCGTATCGTCAGTATTTCCAACCATCATCATACCGATTTTTTCTCTAGAAGACTCTTTTGCATCAACTATTCCAGTAATCTTGCCATCACAAATCACCATAATCCTATCACATAAATGAATTAATACGTCGAGATCCTCTCCTATAAATAAAACTGCAGTTTCTTTTTTCTTTTCCTCACTTATAAGGTCATATATCGTATAACATGTATTAATATCAAGTCCACGAACGGCATATGCCATAATAAGTATTTTAGGATGCATGCTTAATTCTCTTCCAACTAATATCTTTTGAATATTACCACCTGATAAATATTTTATAGGATGATATATATCCGGGGTTTTTATTTCAAATTTTTTCATCATTTCTTTTGCTTTTTTAATGACTGGTTTTCTATTTATGAATATTCCTTTTTGAGTGTGGTAATCCTTTAGCAAAAGATTATCCACCATACCCATAGATGCAACAAGTCCCATTCCTAATCTATCCTCTGGTATAAAACTCATACTTATACCTTTATTAATAATATCTCTCGGAGATTTCCCTACAAGGTCTTCCCCCTCTAGAACTATTTTCCCACTCGAAACCTTCTCGATACCTGCAATAGCTTCACATAATTCTCTTTGTCCACTACCCGCAATTCCAGCAATACCAAGAATTTCACCTTTTCTAAGAGCGAAACTAATATTTTTAAGAATCTCTGCTTTTTCATCATTTACAACTACTAAATCTGATACCTCAAGCATTACCGCGCCCGCCTCTTTATCTACCTTTTTTATAGATAAATCTGCTTTGCGACCCATCATTAGCTCTGTTAATTCCTTAGGACTGGTTTCTTCTTTCTTAAGTGTCTTTATAGCCTCACCTTTTCTTAATACAGTAATTTTATCGCATATCTCCATTACTTCATTCATTTTATGACTTATGAATATAATTGCTTTGCCTTTCTCTTTCATACTTCTCATTATTTTAAATAACTTTTCTGTCTCACTTTCTGTAAACACAGTAGTAGGCTCATCTAATACTAAAATATCAGCACCCCTATAAAGCACTTTAAGTATTTCAAGATTTTGCCTTTCACCTACTGGCATCTCTGAAACATATTTATTTAAATCCATTTCCAAATGAAATTTTTCGCATAAATCATTAATTTTTTTAATTTCTATCTTATTATTAAAGAAAATCCCACTTGTTTGACCAAGTAATATATTTTGTTTTGCAGTCATTTCCTCAACTAATTTAAAATGTTGATAAATCATTCCTACACCAGCTTTAATTGCATCTTTTGGACCATTAAAGTTAGTATTTTTTCCATGAATAAAAATAGAACCGCTATCAGGAGTATAAACTCCTGATAACATGTTCATAAGGGTACTTTTACCTGCCCCATTTTCACCTAGTAGTGCATGGATTTCTCCGCCATGCAAAGTTAAATTCATATTATTATTAGCTATTACTTTCCCGAAGGTTTTACTAATATTTTCTATAGATACATAAGGGGTTTTATCCATATTTATTTCCTACTTTCTAGCGTATTTATTAGATCATATTGCCCGCAAATCATCTCCTGCGGAGCTGTACATTAACGACTTCAGAAGGAGATTTACCCTCCTACTTAAGTTTTATTTCTACTTAGGTAGTTTAGTTTCATTTATAGAAGTAGGAGACTTTCCTTCTGAACTGTCGTTAAATTTAATAAATATAGCAACCATAATATCATGTTTGCTATATTCCTTAATTTTTAAAAGCCAAATTTATTTTATTTTGCTATTTTCCCTTCTACACCTTTAACAAACCAATTAAATGATAATAGTTCCTTATCTGTCATAACTATACCTTTTGCAACTTTAACAGCTCCACTTTGATCTATTATTGGTCCTACAAATACTTTGTTTTTACCTGATAGAATATCAGCTTTTGCTTTAGCAACAGCTTCTGCTGCTCCTTTTGGTGCATTTTTTGTAAGTGGTGCAAGAGCGACTACTCCAGATTCTAGACCTTTCCAATAACTCTCTGATTTCCAAGTCCCAGCTTTAATAGCTTTTATTTGATCAACATAATAAGGCGTCCAATTCCAAACTGGAGCTGTCATATATGCCTTAGGTGCTTTAGCAGTCATGTCTGTATTGTATCCAATAGCAGATATTCCTGCTTCTTCTGCTGCTTGAAGTGGACCTGCAGTATCTTGATGTTGAGTAATAACATCCACACCTTCTGCAATTAATGCTTTTCCTGCTTCTTTTTCTTTAGCTGGGTCATACCAAGTATTAGTCCATTTTACTTTTACTATAGCTTTAGGGTTAACAGATTGTACTCCTAGAGTAAATGCATTAATTCCTCTTACTACTTCTGGTATTGAGTATGCAGCTACATATCCTATTTTATTAGTTTTGCTTTTCATGCCTGCAACTATACCTGAAAGATATCTTGCTTGATATATACGTCCAAAATATGTAGACATATTTGTCGATGTTGTGTACCCAGATGCATGAAGATATTTAACATCAGGATGTTTTTTAGCTGATGCTGCCATTCCATCCATAAATCCAAAACTTGTTCCTATAATAACAGTTGCTCCTTTATTAATCATTTCCTCGCATACTTGCTCTACATCTGCTAAGTTTTCTTTTACTGATTCTTTATACAAAGTCTTTACACCTAATTGTTTTTCAAGCCCTTTTCTTCCCATATCATGAGAATAAGTATAACCTCCGTCACCTACAGGTCCTACATATATAAATCCTACCGTCATGTCCTTTTCCTTCGTAGCTTTTGTATTAGTTTTTGCACCGCCACATCCTACAAGTGCTAAAGATGTGAGTAATGTAAATGCTAGTAATAAACTTCCTAATTTTTTCTTCATTATTAATGCCCCCTCTAATTCTTTTACATCAAATAATTATTATTTAAAAACTACCTTGTTATCTATTAAAGATTTTATTATTGCTAGTGACTCTACTTTAATGCCCTCATTTTCTATGCATTCCCTACCATTTTGGAATGCTTTTTCAATCACAATTCCAACTCCAACAATACTAGCCTCCGCTTGACGTGTTATTTTTATAAGACCAAGCGCCGCATTTCCATTTGCTAAAAAGTCATCAATTATTAGGATTTTGTCCTCTTTATTTATATATTTTTTACTAGTTCTAACTTTATATTTTTTGTTTTTTGTAAAAGAAAACACCTCAGCTTCATATGCATTATTATCCATTGTTGTGGAATCATGTTTTTTTGCAAATACTACAGGGATGTTATTAAAGTATTGTGCCACAATACATGCTATTCCTATACCTGATGCTTCAACTGTTAATATTTTCGTTATTTCATTTTTTGCAAATCTTTTTTTAAACTCTTGTCCTATTTCATTTAAGAGTTTTATATCAATTTGATGATTTAAAAAACTATCAACCTTTAAAATCTCACTACCTATTACTGTTCCTTCATTTAATATCTTATTCTTTAGTGCTTCCATACATTTTCTCCTTCGTTAATAAATTTTTGCGCATATTATGTAATATAAAACAATAACCCCTTAGATAACGCGATAATACGTTAACTAAGGGGTTTATAATAAAATCTTCAATAAAAATAATTCATACCAAAATTATTATTACTTTATTTATCAAAACACCCATAGTCAAGTCTTTTACGGTTACTTGGTAGAAACGCTTAGACCATATTTCTAAGCTTATATGAGTTTGCGAATATAATTTTTTTTTTTCATTTCATCGTTCGTGTTTATACTTGTTATTACAATATTACAACATTTGTTTTATTAAATCAATATCTATTTTTAAAATTGATATTGTTCGACTTTTTTTTCTATAACTACAGGGAAGTCATCTGAACCCTTAAGTACTGTATTCTCACCCATAATTACATTTCTATCAATAATTACATTAGTGAGCTTACATCCCTTTTTAATTTCACAGTTTTCAAATATTATACAATTGTCAATTTCGACTTCCTCATGTACGGTCACACTTCTTGAGATTATACTATTTTGTATTTTACCCTTCAAAATACATCCATTTGAGATTAAAGCATTATTAACTTTTGCTCCATTAAAATATTTAGTAGAAGCCTCATTTTTATTCTTTGTATAAATTAACCCATTGCTAAAAAATAATTCTTTGGTTACCTTAGTATTTAACAGATCCATATTAGCAGTATAATAATTTTTCAAAGAATCTATACGCTTAATATATCCTTTAAATTCAAATGCATTTACGTTGAGTTTCATAATATGTTCATAGATAACTTCTTTTATTGAATTATGATATCCTGTTTGTTTACTTTTTTTTACAATATCTATAAGAGTGCTCTTTTTCATTATAAACATTTCCATTGATATATTTATTTTATCCGATGACCCTATATTTTTCCCAACACTTAAAATTTTATTTTCTTCACTAATATATAATGTACTACAGCTTAAATAATCACTCTTCCCAGTCTCTGTTTTTTTATATAATACTGTTACATCACTACCCGATTGCTCATGATAAATAGCAGCTTCATTGTAATCCATATTACATAACATGTATGAAGAAGATATTATTACATAATCCTGCTTTGATTTATAAATATATTCCATATTATCATTTAATACATCTATATCCCTTAACTCCGATCTTTCTGATGTATGATTAAATACATATAGTCCATTTATTTTTCTATCTAAATCCCACGGTTTCCCTGAACCTAGATGATCAACTAGTGACCTAGATTTTGTATTAGTAAATATACCTACATTATGAATACCTGAATTAACCATATTTGAAAGTACAAAATCAATAATTCTGTATCTTCCACCTATAGGAATGGCTGCTATAGGTCTTGACTTTGTAAGGCTTTTAATATTATCTTCTCTCTCGTTTAGCATTAATATTCCCATATAATTTCCAAGCATTTCATCACCTCGTTTATTTTATAATCTAGTTAATATCTTTGAATTAGAACAATTGCTTAAATAAAATTCTATACTTTCCTCCAAATGGGACTGCAGGTTTTGCTATCATTTCTTTTTTCATGATAGTATTCTCCTTTCCACATTTTTTAGATCCTTTATCACAAAAAGCTTGTCAAATTTTATTTCATTTTATCAAAATCATAGATTAATATGTACAATTTGTCAACAGCGATTATAAAAAAAATGCTATACTAGATAATTTTCTAGTATAGCATTCTATTTTAACTACAACTTAATATTAACAGGTGGCGTATCCCAAATTTCTTTTGCATATTTTTTTATAGTATTATCACTAGAGAATATACCAGATTTCGCGATGTTTATAATTGACATTTGTTGCCAAATAGCTTTTTGCCTAAATAACCTATCAATCTCATTGTGAGCATTAACATACGCATCAAAATCTTTTAGTACAAAATACTCATCATTATTAGTTAGCAAACTCTCGTATAAACCAGCAAATTCTGTTTTAGGTGTTTCCAAAAATCCATTTACCAATTGATTTAATATAGTATTTATTCTCAAATCATTATTATACATATAATAAGAGTTATAAGTTTTATTCCTATAATACTCTATTACCTCTTGTGATGTAAGACCAAATAATACAATATTTTCTTTTCCAACTGCATCAAATATCTCTACGTTTGCTCCGTCTAAAGTAGCTATTGTTATAGCACCATTCATCATAAATTTCATATTACCAGTCCCTGAGGCTTCCTTTGATGCAGTAGATATTTGTTCACTTACATCTGCGCAAGGAATGATTTTCTCGGCAAGTGACACTCCATAATTTTCAAGAAATAATATTTTTATTTTTCCACGAACTATTGGATCATTATTTATCTTACTTGCCAAAGTATTGATAAGCTTAATAGTCTGTTTTGCTATATAATAACTAGGTGACGCTTTTGCCCCAAATATAAAAGTTCTTGGAACCATATCAATATTTGGATTTGCGAGTATCTGGTTATATAAATACATTATATGAAGTACATTTAAAGTTTGTCTTTTATATGAATGCATTCTTTTTACATGAACATCAAATATTGAACTCGGGTCAATTGAAGCTCCATATTTTGATAATACATGATTCGAAAAATTTATTTTATTATTTGTTTTTATAATTTGTGTTTTCTCTTGAAAAGCTGAATCCTTTGCATATTTAATTAATTTATTAAGATCATTTGGAGTTTTTATCCAACTATCACCAATAGTTTCTGTTATAAGTTTTGCAAGCTCAACGTTGGAATTTAGTAACCATCTTCTATGAGTTATTCCATTAGTTTGGTTATTAAATTTTTCAGGGAAAAATTCATAAAAATCGGAAAGTTCTTGATGTTTTAATAATTCTGTATGAAGTTTTGCTACTCCATTAACAGAGTGTCCCCCTACAATTGCAAGATATGCCATTCGCACATATCCATCATAAATAATAGACATATTATTTACTTTGCTCCAATCACCATTATACCTATGATAAACTTCATTACAAAAACGCCTATTTATTTCTTCAACAATCATATAAATTCGTGGAAGTAATTTTTTAAATATATCCACAGGCCATTTTTCTAATGCTTCTGCCATAATTGTATGATTAGTATAAGCCGTAGTTCTTGTTGTAACGTACCATGCATCATCCCAGGATAAGTTCTCCGTGTCCATTAGGATTCTCATTAGCTCGGCCACTGCTACTGCAGGATGAGTATCGTTTATTTGCACTGCAACATGTTTATGAAAGTCAAGCAGAGATATTTTCTTCTTTTTATAATTTTTTATAATACTTTGAAGCCCGGCACTTACAAAAAAATACTCTTGCTTTAGTCTTAATAATTTCCCTTTTTCATAACTATCATCCGGATATAAAATTTGTGAGATAGCTTCTGCTGAATATTTATTTTCTCCAGCTTTTACATAGTTACCTTGACTAAAGGATGAAAAATCAAAATCCTCTTCCATAGTTTCGGCGCTCCAAAGCCTTAAAGTGTTTACAGTATTATTTTTATACCCTTTTATCGGAGTATCATAAGGTACTGCACGTACACATTCATAATTTTCATGAATAACTTTTGTTATCCCTTTATCATCCTCTAAATGCACACTTCCTCCAAATCTTACTTCAACAGCCTTATTTTCCTTTCTTATTTCCCACGCATTACCATTTTTTAACCAATTATCAGGAACTTCTACTTGATAACCATTTTCTATTTTTTGTTTAAACAATCCATATTTATACCTTATCCCACAACCATGACCTGGTACCTGCGTCGACGCCATAGAGTCTAAAAAACATGCTGCTAGTCTTCCAAGTCCACCATTACCAAGCCCAGCATCTGCTTCTATATCCTCTACCTCAATCAAATTAATTCCTAGTTCGTGAAGTGCCTGCTCACATATATCCTTGAGCCCTAGATTAACTAGATTGCTATTTAGCAATCTACCAACCAGAAATTCCATTGAAAAATAATATACTTGTTTTCCTTTGTTTTTTGCATATTCCTTGTTACTTTCTATCCAAGGCTTTGCACAATAATCTTTTATGAGTGCACCTAACGCATAATATTGATGCAAAGGCGAAGCATCAACTGCTTCTTCTGCAAACATTGTTTGTAGTTTTTCTATATAATCCATTTTAAACATATTTTTATCGATTACCACAACATTCACCACCTAAAATTTTAGATTCACTTATATGCAAAACATATTGAAAAATGCCAACCATTATTTTTTTAGATCACTATATAATTTCATATAATTTTTTGCAGAATTTTCCCAACTATTATTTGAACTCATAGCATTCTGAACTAATTTGTTCCATGAATTTTTATCTTTGTACAAATCGAGAGCCCTATTTATAGTCTCGAGTAATTCTTTACCAGAATAATTATTAAAAGAGAATCCATTACCCTTCCCAGTATATTTATTATAAGGAATAATTGTGTCTTTAAGTCCTCCAGTTTCACGTGTGATTGGGATACTTCCGTATTTCAGTGCTATAAGTTGCCCTATACCACAAGGTTCAAATAATGATGGCATCAAAAACATATCTGAAGCAGCATATATTTGTTGTGCTAGGGCTTCATCAAAAATGATGTTTGTCGATATTCTACTTGGGTAAATAGAAGCATAATACTGAAATATATCCTCATAATATTCATCACCATTACCAAGTAATACTATTTGAATAGGAAGGCTAAGGAGTTCTTGTAATTTCTCAACAATTAGATCTAAACCCTTTTGTTTTACAAGTCTTGTAACAATTCCTATCATTGGTATACCCTCAGTTACTGGAAAACCTAGTTTTGCCTGAAGCTTTAATTTATTTTTTACCTTTTGTTTTATATTTTTAATATCATAATTATATAATATCTTTTTATCAACTTTAGGACTATAGATTTCATAATCTATGCCATTTACTATTCCATATAAGTTACTTGACCTTGAAGATAATAATCCATCTAGTCTTTCTCCATAAAAAGGAGTTTGGATCTCTTTCGCATATGTCTTGCTTACTGTAGTTACAGCATCTGCGAATACAATTCCACCTTTCATGAAAGATACAGCGTCATAAAATTTCATTTCATTCTCATTAAAATACTTCCAATCTAAATTTAGTAGATCACTTAATACTTCTTTCGGAAATATTCCTTGATATTGCAAATTGTGTATAGTAAATACACTTTTTATTTTATTATATAGATCGTCCTCACTATACTTGTCTTTAAGGAGTATTGGTACAGGACCACATTGCCAATCATTACAATGAATTATATCTGGTTTAAAATCTCCCATGTATCTTATAGCTTCAAGCACTGCTTTGGAAAAATAAGCAAACCTCTCACCGTCATCATAATCTCCATAAATGTTAGGTCTTTTAAAATAGTACTCATTATCTACAAAATAATAAGGAACTCCATCGTACATTAAATGTTCTAATCCACAATACTTACTTCTCCAACCAACCTCAACATTAAAATAAGCTATGTTTTCCATACAACTTCTAAATGATAAAGGAATGTTACTATATTTAGGTATAATTACTCTTGCATCTATTCCGATTTTTCTTAAAGCCTTAGGTAACGCATATACCACATCCCCAAGACCTCCAGTTTTTATAAAAGGATAAGCTTCCGATGCCACAAATAATACTTTCATATAAACCCCCCGCTTTACAAACAAATAACATATTATTGTAGTTATTTGTTTATCTTTTAAATTTAATATTTTTACGTTCTAATATTTTTACGTTCTAATTTTTTTCTCTATAACAACTGGGAACTCTTCATCACCCTCAAGTACTGTATTCTCACTTATAACAGTGTTTTTATCAATTATGACATTAGTGAGTTTACATCCTTTTTTAATTTCACAATTCTGAAATATTATGCAATTCTTAATCACAGCCCCTGCCTCAACAGTAACCCTTCTTGAGATTACACTCTTTTCTATTTTCCCTTTCAAAATACACCCATTTGAAATCAAACAATTATTAACTTCTGACCCATTAAAGTATTTAGTAGGAGCCTCATCTTTACTTTTTGTATATATTAACCCATTGTTAAAAAATAATTCTTTGGTTATTTTAGCATTTAACATATCCATACTGGCTTTGTAATAATTCTGAATCGAATTTACACACCGAAGGTAACCCTTAAACTCATATGCATTTACGTTATATTTTGATACTTCATTGTATATAGCCATCTTTATTGAATTGTAACTTCCTGTTTGAATACACTTGTTTACAATATCTATAAGAGTCGTCTTTTTCATTATAAACATTTCCATTGATATATTTAATTTTTCCTCGGAACCTATGTTTTTGCCAATGCTCAAAACTTTATTATCTTCATTAATATATAATGTACTGCAATTTACATAATGTTTTTTCCCATTATTTGTCTTTTTATATATTAGAGTTATATCACTCTCTGACTGCTCATGGTACTTAGCTGCCTCATTATAATCCATGTTACATATCATATATGAAGAAGATATTATTACATACTCTTGCTTAGTTCTATATATATATTCCATATTGTTACTTAATACGTCTATATCCCTTAATTGTGACCTTTCTGATGTAAGATTAAATAAAAATAATCCATTTAATTTTCTATCTAAATCCCAAGGTTTCCCTGAACCTACGTGGTCAACTAAAGACCTAGATTTTGTGTTTGTAAATATACCTATATTATGAATACCTGAATTGACCATATTTGAAAGTACAAAATCAATGATTCTATACCTTCCACCTATTGGTATAGATGCTATAGGTCTTGATTTTGTAAGGCTTTTAATATTATCCTCTTGTTCATTTAACATTAACATCCCTATATAGTTTTTAAGCATTTTAACACCTCCTTAATTTTATAGTTTACTTACTACCTTTAAGTCAGCTTTAATTTCACGGCCCTTTTCTATAACGATAATATCTCGACCATTTCCAATATATGAGTTACGTCTTATAATAACGTCACTTCCTATAATCGCTTTATCTATAACCACATTATTTCCTATTTTAGTATTAGGCAAAATAACTGAATTAGATATCTTAGATCCTTTTCCAACATGTACATCTTGAAAAAGAACACAATTATTTACTTCACCGAGTACTGTACAGCCCTCATTAAGCAATGCATTATTTATAATTGCATCAGGCCCTATATATTGTGGTGGAAGCATTGGATTCACTGTATATATTCTCCATTTATCATCATGTATGTCAAGTTTATTATCATCAGATAATAAATCCATATTAGCCGACCAAAAACTTTCAATAGTACCAACATCTCTCCAATATCCTTTGAAATGATATGCAAACAACTTCTGTTCATTGTTTAGCATCTTTGTTATTATATTTTTTCCAAAGTCATGACTTGATATTTCATCCTGGCTATCCTCTTTTAATAGTTGTCTAAGTGCCGACCAACTAAAAATATAAACCCCCATAGAAGCTAAATTACTTTTTGGTTGTTCTGGTTTTTCTTCAAACTCATAAATGCTATCATCTTCACTAGTATTCATTATTCCAAATCTACTACATTCATTATCTGGAACTTTTATTACTGCAATAGTAACATCTGCGCCTTTTTCTTTGTGATAATCTAACATTTTTGAATAATCCATTTTATAAATATGGTCTCCTGATAAAATAAGAACATATTCTGGGTCAAAGCTATCAATATAATTTGTATTTTGGAATATCGCATCAGCTGTCCCCTTGTACCAATTACCACCATCTTCACTTTGGTAAGGTGGAAGAAGACTAACACCTCCATTTCTTCTATCTAAATCCCAAGGAGCGCCTATTCCTATATGAGAGTTCAGTGCCAATGGTTGGTATTGAGTGAGAACCCCTACTGTGTCAATATCAGAATTAGAACAATTACTTAAAGAAAAATCTATAATTCTATATTTCCCTCCAAATGGTACTGCAGGTTTTGCCGTTATTTTCGTTAATTGCTTTAGTCTTGATCCCTGACCTCCTGCGAGTATCATAGCTATCATCTCTTTCTTAACCATTCTAATCTTCCCCCTTTTATACTTAAGCTATCGTGCCCTAATATATAGTTGCTTTTAATAAAACATCCTGCTTTTCTTTTTTTATAAGAATTATAGATAATGCTGGCAGAGTAATATTTATACAATAATATCTATTATTCTATTCTTTAAAAATAGGTAATATAATTCCATTGTTTAACTTATTATTACCACCAAACATAGTGTTATCACTTAAAATATTTCGGCTCATTTACTAATTAAGGAATATATTTCTTAATAATCTAATGGATGATCCATCACAGGGAGCAAATCTATATGAGTGTATCCCATGTATACTACATAACTAAGAAGCTTGTCTTCAATTTCCATATGGAACAGCCTTTAAAAGTACTTTCCCATCGTTTGTTATTATTTTATATTTATATAAATCACCATCTTTGATCTCTTCGATAAAAATATTAAAGAAACATGATTTTTTTATATTATTTATAAAGTATTACATCCTTCCCAATTATTAACATCTCCCTCCCCTCAACACCTAAACAAATTATAATTTATACAAATGTGATTTGATTCCTATAATATTAAACACATCAATAAAGTATAAACGTCCTGTTGTTAAATTATTATCAAACTAAAATGCACTTTGTCTGCTTTTATTTCCTTAAAATACTTTTAATAACATATTTACAATATATTTAAAATTATAGCATATAAATTGGTAAATGTGTGGTAAAAATTGGAATTATTTTTATAAATAATTAAAGAATTGTTTATTTTTACTAATGTAAAAATTGAAATCGTTTAGATAATTTGGTAATTTTTATATTTAAGCACATTTAAATACCTAACAAAATCAATTAATTGCCATTTACTTAAATATGCCCTTTTATGTGTTTTCTATATATTTTTATATATTATTCCTACATATCTTTAATATAACATTAATATAACACTAATCATTAGAAATATCCATACCATAAAATATTTCTTTCATTTCTTTATCAAGTTTTGCAACAATACTCGCTTTTTCATCCTCATTTAAATCCTCTTGTTTAATCTCGAACAAATAATTATCAAGTTCAAAGTCATTTAATATCATTTTTGTATGAAATATATTTGATTGATATATATTCATATCCATTAAGGTATATCTATCAATTGTTTCTTTAGCAATATAATTTTGTATAGAATTAATTTCGTGATCTATAAAATGTTTTTTACCATCCATATCGCGAGTAAACCCACGAACTTTATAGTCAATAGTAATAATATCTGAATCAAAACTATCTATTAAATAATTTAGAGCTTTTAATGGTGAAATTTCACCACAAGTGGCTACATCTATATCAACTCTAAAAGTACTTATATCATTTTGAGGATGACTTTCAGGATAAGTATGAACTGTTACATGACTTTTATCTAAATGCCCTACAATATTCTCCCTTATTGGAGTTAGAATTCCCCTATTACAAGAAGGGTCTACCACATATAATGGAATTTCTTCTTCTGAAATAAGCAATGTTACACTTGCTCCTTGTGGATCATAATCCTGCTTTGCAATGTTTAATACACTGGCACCTATCATTTGCGTAACATCAGTGAGAATTTTTGTTAACCTCTCGGCATTATATTGTTCATCAATATACTCTATGTATTTCTTTCGATCCTCAATTGTTTTTGTATAACAAACATCATAAATATTAAAACTTAATGATTTTGTTAGATTGTTAAATCCATATAGTTTTATTTTGTTTTTGTCATTTTTAGCCAACTTTATTCCCCATTTCTTTTAGTCTTTTTTTGAAAAATCATATGACCCATTACTTCATTAAAAAATCATATATTTGTCATCCATACCATTCTATATAATAAATTGCTTGAAGTATATACTTTTTAACATTATAATCATTTATAATAGTAACATATAATATTTTTATCTTTGTTATTACTATTCCCAATATAACATGAATAAAAGTATATTCATGTACAATATTTATAATTTTACACATTTATACATCATTAGAATCGGAGGTATTAATACATGAAAAAATTAAAAGTCGGATTATTAGGTGGAACTGGATTTGTTGGTCAACGTCTTGTTACACTACTTGAAAATCACCCTTATTTTGAAATAGCTGTTATTGCTGCTAGTGAGAACTCTGTGGGTAAAACTTATTTTGACGCAGTAAATAAAAGATGGAAATTGGATGTTCCAATGCCTGAAAACGTCAAGAATATAGTAATAAAAAACATAAACGAAGTAGATTTAATAAGCAGCGAGGTAGATTTTGTCTTTTGCGCTGTTAATATGCCAGCAAATGAAATAAGAGCAATTGAAGAAAGTTATGCTAAAGCAGAAACTCCTGTAATTTCAAATAACTCTGCACATCGAAGTACTCCAGATGTTCCAATGGTTATTCCAGAAATAAATGCAGACCATTTTAAATTAATCGATATACAACGGAGGAGACTTGGAACTAAAAGAGGTTTTATTGCTGTAAAACCAAACTGCTCAATCCAAAGTTATGTCCCTGCTATAAGTGCTCTTCTAGAATATAAACCTACAAAAATATTAGTTTGCACATATCAAGCTATATCTGGATCAGGTAAAATTTTCTCAGACTGGCCAGAAATTATTGATAATGTTATCCCATATATAGGTGGAGAAGAAGAAAAGAGTGAACAGGAACCTCTAAAAATTTGGGGTCATATAGAAAATGATAAAGTAGTTAATGCAGAGACACCTATAATTTCAACTCAATGCATACGTGTCCCTGTGGCTGATGGTCACTTAGCCGCTGTGTTTGTTTCCTTTGAAAAGAAGCCATCAAAAGAAACTATTTTAGAAAAATGGGCTAGCTACAAAGGAAAACCTCAAGATTTGAAGCTTCCAAACGCTCCTGAAAAGTTTTTAACATACTTCGAGGAAAATGATAGACCTCAAACAAAACTTGATAGAAATATTGAAAAAGGTATGGGAATATCACTTGGTAGACTACGGACAGACAAAATATTTGATTATAAATTTGTTTGTTTATCCCACAATACTCTACGTGGTGCAGCCGGTGGTGCAGTGTTATCTGCTGAGCTTCTAATGAATGAAGGATATCTAACTTCAAAATAAAAAAGTTTGATCCAATGAACTTCCTCTTGCGTAACATTAAATAAGAGTTTGAAACATTAAATTCCTTTAAGAAATTCTAATCTTTTGTAAGTAAAAATTCTCTGATGCTCACACTCGCCGTCCTGGCTCGAGTTCGCTAGCCTTCCTTCCTGGAATGCTCACGAGAATTTTTCATTTACAAAAGAAGAATTTCTAAATGGGATTTCAATTGTTTCTGCTCTTCTTATTTAATGTTACTTCCAGAGGAAGTTCATTCTATTATGTATTGCTATATTTAGAAGAATGAGCTGTTCCGTTCCTTTGGAACGGAAATCGTATTGTAAAAAAACATGAAAAAGAAAATACTCTTTTTCCATAATCTCCACAAAAAATCTTTTAGCCGATAGGCTGCAGATATGGTACATATCCTTCGAATTTAATTTTTCAAACCAGAAATTTTCATATAAAATTCAGCTTAACTCTCAACTATAAAAAAGTTCCATTCAATGAGCTCTTCATTCCTTTGGAACGGAACTCATATTATAGAAAAACATGGAAAAGAGCCCTATTTAGGCTCTTTCTTTAGTTTATTCTTTATTTTGTTTTTGATTTCAGGATCGCTATAAGTTTCAGCACCTGCTTCTATATCATACTTTCCAAGAGCGGCCATTTTCAATTTAGTTGCAGTTAATTTACTACTCATTTAACACTCTCCTTTCTATACTATACTTTTCAATAATAACTATTTAATACATGAAAACATAATCATATTTTGATATGAATAATTTATTAATCAATTTGCTCATATTGTTTTACTCATTAGATATACATTACCATTATGTCAAACATTAAGAATGCTCCTAATTACTTCAATAAAGCTTTGGAAATCTCTTGTGTAATATCACGACCATTCTTATTATAGAATTTAATTTTGTTAGGGTCAGAATATACAGATTGTGTTCCATTTGGAACTGCACAATAGGCCATATAAAATTCTTGCGAAGGAATACTAATTTTATATTCCTTGTTATCCACTGTTTCTTTTACATATGAAATTTTTATATCAGGGTTTTTACCTTTCATAATAAGGTACTTTCCTTTATTGGTTTTATATATTTCCTCATAAAAGCAGCTATTTCCACCACCTGTACTTTCAATTTTATATTTATTATTAAGACCTTTGGTTAGTTCAGCATTTCCTAAAGTATTATTATTATCTATAAATATAATATATTTTTTATTATCAATATTTAATTCTTGTTTAATATCAATTTTTTTTACCGTTATTATAGGTCGATTAATAAATTGTATTATCTTGCTTTCTAATTGTCCCCTATCTTCTGTGATTGTATATATTCGTGAGTATAATATTAATGATATACAAACTATTGCTACGATGCTTAATAAGAAAAAAGTCTTTTTTTTCATAAGTCCCCCCTTTAATAAGTTCTACTCTTTTGCCATAAACATTTGATTACAAAGTTTTCGTCCTGAAACAGTTTTGAAAATTTTGTTACAAGTATTTTGTATAGTCTCTTTATCATTTTTATTTTCATATAAATTCACAAGGAAATCAGCCTCTACTAAAATCTGATAATCAATTCCATCTATATTTGAATAAGTATGATGGTTGGCTACTAAATAACTTACCCTATCAATTACCTCCTTCTTAAATTCAAGTCTATTTAACAATTCTTCTGCATAAATAGGTCCTTCCTGTTCCTGAAGTTTACCATTACTTTTCCCATATTTTTTCATTGAAATTTTAATTCCTATGTCATGAACAATAGCTGCCACCTCTAAAATCTCCATATTATCAGATGAAATTTTCTCCATGCTACCAATTAGCTTAGCAAACTCATATACCTTTATAAAATGTTGAATTAACTCTGGCTCGCCTTCATCAAACTTAAACATTTCCAAAATTAAATTATTTATTTTATTCATATTAATCCCCCCTATCAATAGATTTGGATTCATAGCAAAACTTCTTCAATTCATTACTTTATATATTCAGTAACTAAATCAGTAAAAAGAATGCCTTCTAAATGGTCTATTTCATGGCAAAAACATTTTGCTAAATCTCCTGTACCGGTCAATATAATCTCATCACCATTTTCATTCAATGCTTTTACCGTTACCTTTGCAGGTCTTTTTAACTTTCCAAATGTATTTGGAATGCTTAAACAACCCTCTATAACTTCCTGAATACCTTCATGCTTAATTATCCTTGGATTAACTAGTTTTATAAGTCCTTCACCCATATCTATTACAACTAATCGTTTTAATATGCCTACTTGTGGTCCTGCTAAGCCTCCTCCATTTTCTGTATTATACATAGTTTCTGCCATATCATTTAGTATTTGTCTTATTTTATCATCTACCAATTCAACTATTCTGCTCTTTTTTCTTAATATTTCATCATCAAAAAATCTAATTTGTCTTAATGCCATTTAAACTACACCCCCTACTTTGTTGTGCTCTTGATTTTCTTACACTTTCTTTAAAGAGAAAAATTTCCTCTATAGGACTATGGAATGTCTTACAAATATCATATGCTAACCATATAGATGGCTCAAATTTTTCTGTTTCAATAGAGTTAATTGCTTGTCTTGATACACCTACAAGTTCTCCTAATTGTTCTTGAGTTAATCCAAGTGATTCACGAAATTCTTTTACTCTATTTTTCATTAATCAACGCCTCCATAATGTTAACATTATATTGTAAAATATAACATTATTTTATTTTTATGTCAAGTTAACCTTACACAATATAGAATATCTTCGAATTTATCTACAATGATATATGCATCGCTCTTTTATGCTTTAGATAACCTTATACAAATAAAAACAACATGCTAATTAATTTTATAATTAGCATGTTATTTTTTATTGCTTCACTCTTATATTTTACAACATTTATGAATTTTTTATACGCCCCAAATGAGGGTTCCTACATACATAAGAATCATTGGCCAAAATAATAATATAACATTAATTGCTATTAAAAATACCCCTAATTTTGTTTTATGTTTAATTAATCCAATTATTGAAAGGATTCCACCAATAATTGCAAATATAGATGGTCCGAAATATAATAATAGTCCTTCTAAACGAGTAGAATGGGTCGGTATTAGTTGGATAAACTCATTTACTAATACTAAAATGGATACTATTAAAATGCCTAATGAACATTTTGTAAATATACTTTCTTTTTTCATAGGCTGTCTCCTTAAATTAAAAATATTTTCACTTTTTTGCAATTTAGTTTATCACTTTCTTTATATGGCATAACTCTTAGATTCATATTAGAATAAATACATAATAATAATACTTTCTCCAGAAGTGACTCCAATAAGAAGAGCAGAAACAATTGAAATTCTATTTAAAATTCTTCTCTTGCAAATATAAAATTCTCGTGAGACTGCTACAAGCAGTCTAGCGAACCGGCTGAAAGCCGAATGTGAGCACGTAACAATTAATAATTATTACGTGCCCCAGAGAGCGACCCAGAGGAAAGAGAATTTTCTATTTGCAAGAGATTAGAATTTCTTAAATGAATTTCATGTTTCAATCTCTTATTGGAGTCACGCATGTGAAAGTAATATGGATACACTTTTTAATGTTTTCTTCCGGTCACAATGAATATAGGATTATTAGCCATTAACATATAACTCTTTCCTTTTGTTTTACTTACCTGAATTTGTACACATTCCACTTCATAATTTAACTCTTTTAAAGCTTCCATAGCTTTGTATACATTGTTTATAGTTATAAAGTTTAAAACAATATTTTTGCCTTTTTTTAATTTATCTCCATACTTCTCAATAATATCAGCTATATTTCCACCACTTCCACCTACAAATATAGCGTCAAATTCTCCTATTATGTTTGCCTCTATCTCCATAGCCTCTAAATTTATTATCTCAAGGTTACTTGTCTTAAATTTTTCTTTGTTTTGTTTCAAAACCTCTAATGCCTCATTATCTTTTTCTATAGCTATAACTTCACCATTTTTACATATCTGCGCTATCTGAATACTTACAGACCCTGTTCCAGCTCCAATATCTATAACTCTATAATCATCTTCAAGTTCTAGCTTTACTACACTTAATATTCTTACCTCTTCCTTCGTCATTGGGCAATTGCCCCGTATAAATTCATCATCTTTAATAAACCTCATGTTTTTGGACCTCCTGATTTATTCCATTACAGTATATATTTCATTATACAACAGAAGCGTATACTTCAGAAATTTTCTTTTAACTTATACTGAAATTAATTTTTTACTTTTCACTATGATTTATAAACGCCGCTTCCTTAGCCTGTTTATCAGTAACTTGCTTTATTTCCCTAGATAATCTCCCACCACAGTTTCTACAAAAATTATCAGTTATATTGTTCACTTCACCACAGTTCCAGCAATACGTAATTTCTTTAACGTTGTTTTCTTGATGTGGCTTTTTTCTTTGTTTGTTTTGAATTATCCTTTGTTTGTTAAACAACTTGACAACCCTATTTTTAAAATTAACGACATTTTCTGATTTAAAAAAATATTTTAATGCTATAAATGAAATAAATCCTGTAATTACTGTATCAATTAATACAATAGGTAAATTATTAAAAGAAGAAGGTATCATTATTATCCTTATTATCATTACTAATTTCGAGATTGTAACAAATGAAAAAGCTATAGCAATGGCATTATATTTTTTCTTTGCAAAACATAAGATGCCTATAACTAGTAATAATGAAATATTACCATCTATTAGCCCACTTGCCATAAATAAAGGATATATAATTACTATGAAGCATGCAAAGTATAAAATATATTCAACAAATGGCATTATATATTTTAGAGTTTTAATGGAATATAATGCTCCCTCCATATCCTCCGATACTTCATCCAAGGTTAGTCCACTTGCTTTTTCCATAATAATTAAATTTTCTATTTCAATTTTATTTTTTTCCTTTGTAAAAAAATTGCAACTTGATTTCATTGATGAAACAATTAGCGTGTTATTTTGTGAGTTATCTTCATTTACATTACTAATTTTCTTATTTGTTGCAAATTGAACTACCATTCCAAATCCAGCAAACAAAATACCTATAATTATACTAGTTGCAAAGCTGCTTATGTCTAATACTTTAGCTAAACTTATTCCCGCAATTAATCCACCTGATAAACTTGTGGAAACAATTATTACTGGTCTTACAAAAAAAATACTTAATACTCCTAAAACCAATGCCATAATAATTCCTAATGTAACCACTTGTGTAAGTACATAACCTAATAAAAATCCCATAAACCCACAAAGTATAAAAATACCTACTTTATACAATTTAAATGTTATAAATGCACCTAGAAGTGCCGATAGTAAAACAATGAACATCGCCATCCCTGCATTGTCCGAACTAGTATTACTAACAACTCCACCCATTATTCCAAATGTAAAAAAGCCACAAACAGTAACCCAAAACTTAAACAGCTTATACCCTAAGAAACATTGTAGGAATGTCAATAAAAACGTTACGATTGCAATAATCCTTATACACTCGCTAGCAAAACCACTGATTCCAGTGGGATTTTCTACCATAAAGTTAAGCTGTTGTAAAACAGCCAAAAATCCAGATATTCGCATAAAACCACTCCTCTTATAATAATTTTGCATATGGTATATGAGATTATTTTTATACCACAATTTGTTTTCTCTTAATAGAGTATTCAACTTAATAAACATATATTTATAACTTTTGTGAAAATCAATAATTAAATAATCTTCTGGGTCACTGCAATATTAAATAACCTATGTTTATTAAAAAAGTGCTCAAGTGATTTAAAATTAATCACTTGAGCACTTTTTTTTAAAAAATAAATAGGGTTATTCTTAACTTCTTATAATTCAAAACTCCTAAATGCCTCTAAGAATGATTCAATATCCTCATCCGTATGTTTAGTACATAAGAATATTGCTTCAAATTGAGAAGGTGCAATATTTATCCCACTTTTTATCATATGTTCAAAATATTTTGCAAATAATTTTGCATCACAAGTTTTAGCATCCTCAAAATTTCTAACTTCCCTCTTCTTTGTAAAGAAAGCTGTAATCATTGAGCCACATCTGTTGACTACCATAGGTATACCTTTTTCTTTTGCAATTTCTAGTAATCCCTTTTGAAGTTTTTGTGATAGCTTTTCCATGTTTTCATAAACACTTGGATTATTATAAAGCTTAGTTAAGCTTGCATAACCTGCTGCCATTACAACTGGATTTCCAGACATTGTACCAGCTTGATATACAGGTCCCATAGGTGATAACATCTCCATTATTTCTTTTTTACCACCATAAGCACCACAAGGAAGTCCACCTCCCATGATTTTTGCATAAGTAATTAAATCAGGATAGATTCCATATATGCTTTGTGCACCTTTGTATGCTACTCTAAATCCACTCATTACTTCGTCAAAAATAAGTAGACTATTATATTTATCACATATTTTTCTAAGTTCTAATAAAAACTCTTTCTCTGCTGGAATAACTCCCATATTACCTGCTACTGGTTCAATAATTACGCAAGCGATATCATCGCTATATTTCTCAAACAAAACTTTTACACTTTGTATATCATTGTAATTTGCTATTAATGTATTTACAATGCTTTCTTTAGGAACCCCTGCGGAACCTGGTATTCCTTCAGTAAGCACTCCTGAACCTGCTTCGACTAAAAATCCACCAGCATGCCCGTGATAACATCCTGCAAATTTAATCATTTTATTCTTTTTTGTATAACCTCTTGCAAGTTTTACAACACTCATAGTAGCTTCTGTACCTGAATTAACCATTCGAATCATCTCTACACTGTCTACAGTTGAGCAAATATGTTTTGCAAGTTTTAATTCTATCTCTGTAGATGCACCAAAAGCAATCGACTCTGCTGCAGTATTTTGTATAGCTTTTACTACATCGTCATCACAATGTCCAAGTATCATAGGACCCCAAGCACATACAAAATCTATGTATTTGTTACCCTCTTCATCATAAATGTAAGCACCCTTACCTTTCTTAATAATCGGAGGAGTTACATCTACATCTTTATATGCTCTTACTGGGCTATTAACACCACCAGGCATATACTTCTTTGATTCATTAAATATATCTAAATTTCTCATAGTAATTTCCTCTTTTCTAAATATTTGATTTTAGTCCTTTGCCCTCAATAGATATTTAAGACTCTATTATCTATAATAAATTGTAAACCTTAAGTTCACGATTACTCCTTAAGCCACTTACATAAATCAATTGCATAATAAGTAATTATCATGTCTGCTCCTGCTCTTTTCATAGATAAATGCATTTCCATAGCTATAGCTTTTTCATCAATAAAGCCCATCTTTGCAGCAGCTTTTACCATAGCAAACTCCCCACTAACACTATAAGCGGCTACTGGCACATCATGTTTATCCCTAGCCCATCTCACTACATCTAAATATGATAACGCTGGTTTTACCATTATTATATCTGCGCCCTCGCAAATATCAGCATCTATTTCTCTCATGGCTTCTCTTATATTTGCTGGATCCATTTGATATGCTTTTCTATCTCCAAATTGTGGCGTTGAATTAGCCGCTTCTCTAAAGGGGCCATAAAACGCTGATGAATATTTTGCACTATAAGCCATTATTAATACATCTTTATATCCATTACTATCTAAAAGCTCTCTTATTGCAGCAACATGTCCATCCATCATATCAGATGGCGCTACCATATCAGCTCCAGCCTCAGCATGAGATAATGCTATTTCTGCTATATATTTTAAACTCTTATCATTATCAACCTTTGTTCCCTCTAGTATTCCACAATGTCCATGACTTGTATATTCACACATACATACATCTGTTATTATAACTAAATCTTTCGATACTTCTCGAACTTTTTTAACTCCCCTTTGAATTATTCCATTTTTATCGTAAGCGCCACACCCTACTTCATCTTTATGATCTGGTAATCCGAATAAAATTACTCCGCGCACACCTACTTCGATAACCTCTTCAATAATCTCATGGAGTCTATCTAAAGAAAAATGATAATTTCCTGGCATTGAAGATATCTCTTCTTTAATGTTTTCACCTTCCACTATAAATATAGGAAATATAAAGTCTGATGAAGTTAATACTGTTTCACGCACTAAGTCTCTTATGTTTTTTGTTTCTCTTAATCTTCTATTTCTTTTAAACAAAGTTATCCACTCCTAATTAAATATATTTTAATGTTATCCACAATTTATTATCATTTCGTGCAAATAAATCATTATTTCATTTCTAAAAGTTTATTTATAACACCTTCTACGCTATAAACATCACATATAGTTGGGTTCACTCCTACGTCCATTAGCGCTTTTGCAGTTATTGGTCCTATAGCAATTGCTTTTTTAGATTGTATAGTTTCAATCCCTACCATATTAATCATATTTTTAACTGTTGATGGTGAAGTAAAGACTATTACATCTACATCTTTAATTTCATTATCCGATTTTAATTTGCCACAAATCGTTTCATAAGTGAAAACTTCCTCAACAATGCATCCTGCATTTCTTAATGCTTCAACTAAATAAGGCCTTGCATCTTTTGACCTAGGTACTAACACCTTGTCATATTCTTTTACATAACCCCTCATTTTATCAAACAAACTTTCAGCAACAAAATGATCTGCCACAATATCTGGTATAATGCCTCTGTTTTCAATGGCCTTTGCAGTAGCTGGTCCTATTGCTGCAACTTTAGCTTTAAGTTTTCTAACATCAAATTTAATATCTCTTAAGTAATCAAAAAAGTAATTCACTCCATTTACACTTGTTAATGTTATGAAATCATAACCCGTAAGCCTTCCCTTGCATTTATCTAAGTTGATTGAAGTATCTTTAAATTCAATAGAATTTATCTCAAGCACCTCTGCTCCTAAATCTATCAATTCTTCCCTTAATTCTTTTGCTTGGGCTTTTGACCTAGTTATACAAATATTCTTACCAAATAGCGGTTTCTTCTCATACCAATTAAATTGATCATTAAATTTAATTACTTCTCCTACTACAATAATGCAAGGAGAAGATATTTCTGCTTCTTGAACCTTGCCTATAATGTCAATTAAAGTTCCTACTACCTTTTTTTGCTTAGATGTAGTTCCTCTCATTATTACTGCGCAAGGTGTGCTTTTATTTTTTCCATTGAATATAAGACTTTGTGCTATCTTTTCTAAGTTTTTAAATCCCATCATAAACACTAAAGTTCCACCAAGGCTTACAACTGCCTTCCAATCAATCTCTAGTTTTTCTGCACTCATCGCAGTGAATACATGAAAACTTTGAGCTATTCCTCTATGAGTTATAGGTATTCCAGCATAATTTAAGACTGCTATTGGTGAGGTTATTCCTGGTATAACTTCAAACTCAATATTTTCGTGAAGAAGAGCTAAGGCTTCCTCTCCACCTCTTCCAAATACAAATGGATCTCCGCCCTTAATTCTTCCAACAATGTTACCTTCTTTAGCTAGAGTTACTAACATGTCATTTATTTCATCCTGAGTTTTATAATGACACCCTGGCTCTTTTCCACAATAATATATTAAGCAATCCGATTTTAAATATTTAAGTATACTAGTGCTCGCTAGCCTATCATACATAACTGCTGTGCACTTTGAAAGCATTCTTATAGCTTTAAGAGTTATTAACTCCTCATCTCCTGGACCGACACCCATTAGATAAACCTTTCCCATTGTATCCACTCCTTATTTTTTCATAAGCTTATTTGTTTTCAAGTATCTTCTTAGCTAAATTCTCACCTAATTTTATATAACCATTTTTATCTCCTGATAATTGTTTTTTAACTATTTTCCCATTTACTCTATACACTCCAGTCATGTGCATAAGGTCATTATCAAGGTAAGCATATGCACCTATACAATCGTGACAATCTCCATTAAGCGTTGCCATAAAACTTCGCTCAGCATCTACACATATTCTAGCATCGTAAAAATCTAATTTTTTAATCATATTTATTTGCGGATGGTTTTTAACCATTTCTATTCCTAGTGCGCCTTGAGCTATTGCCGGTACTATCTCATCTATGCTAAAATAATTAGTAATTATATTTTCCATGCCTAGCCTTTTTAGACCTGCCGCTGCCAGTATTATTCCATCTAGATTTTCCTTTTCTATCTTCGCTATTCTAGTCTGCACATTACCCCTTATAGGTACAATTTCTATATCTGGTCTTAGAATTTTAATTTGTGTACCCCGTCTTATACTGCTGGTACCTATTCTTGCACCCTCGTGTAAATCATAGAAGCTGATATTGTCAAATGCAACAAATGCATCTCTAACATCTTCCCTTACTGGGATTGCAACTATTTCAAACTCTTTTGGCACATCATATGGAACATCTTTCATGCTATGTACTGCCATATCAGCTTTTTGCTCTAGCATTGCAAACTCTATTTCCTTTACAAAAAGTCCTTTACCGCCTATTTTATCCAAAGTAACATTTAGAATTTTATCTCCCTTTGTTTCAATTAGAACCTTCTTCGAATCAATATCGAACTTTTCCTTAATCATAGCCATAATTGTATTTGCTTGGACTTGTGCAAGTTCACTTCTTCTAGTCCCTATATTAATTTTCAAAATCTCGACCTCCTCAAATCCTTACCTACGCTCGTTAATTTTAAATATCAATTCCATAAAACATTTCTAAGATAATACTCTGGACATCCTTGGTATAGAAAAAAAAGAAATCCTCACTACATACAAAATTCATTATTTCTTTTTTTTGGGGTCTCATCTTAACTATATTTCTAATACTACAAGTATAATCTATAAAATTCGAATACTCATAAATTTTATCTTCTATAATTTTCGACATAAAAAGTGATGTTTTCGGACTACCGCCTTTAGTATGTAATGCAAACTTCATATTAGGTGTATCCCTTTGAACTGGTTTTACTACTAACCCCTGAGTAAAATCTTCACAATTTAAGTATAACTTATATTTTTCATCACAATAATTTTTTATAGATTCATTTACAATATTACTATTTGTTGCAATAATTACAATATGATTAATATCAACATAAGACTCTTTATATTCATCTTTTATTAATTTTATATTAGAAACACCTTTTAACTTATAAAAGTTCTTGTTAAATTCTTTTGAAACCACAGTAACATTACAGCCTTCCTTTGAAAACGTTATACATTTTATAAAAGCAGCCTCTCCACCACCAACGATAAGTATGTTAACCTTACTAGATAAGAGTGAAATCATGGTATAATTTATTGCTGAAATATCCTGCTTATTATATCCACGCATTCCTTAGACCTCCCCTTCAGATGTTCCTCCTTTAAAACCTGTATAGCCTTATTTACAAAGGCGTTTGAAGTGCTCTTTAATAAAATCTCTGCTAATTTTTCATTATCTTTTGTCTCTTTTTTATGCTTAAAAGTTGCAAGTCTTTCCTTATATATATCCTCACCATTGTGTTTTATCATTTTAATAAAAGGCGATAACTCTTCTATAGTTTTCCACTCTACAAATTCCCTTATGGCTTTATCCACAATATATCTATTATTTTTCATTGAATCCTTCCGTATTTTAAAGTTTGCATCATGAATATCCTTTATTTTATCTATATCATAAACTTCATATAAAGGATTCCCACTTACTATTTCCTCAATATCTCTTGGCACAGCTAAATCAAACAATAACAAGTGCTTGCTTGGTAACTCATTTAAACGAACTACCGTATGAGGAGCTGTGGTACAAGATATAACACAATCTACCTTTTCATAATGTTTTTGTATATCATTAAAGGGTATTATTTTCACTCGTGGGTCCTCTATATCAACATTTTGAGAATCTCTAACCGCAATATATAATGAATCTATTTTTGCTTCTAGTATATATTTTGTAGTTAATTGTCCAACCGTACCATAACCTAATATCATAAAATTTTTGTATCCCATATCTATTGCTTTTTTAACTACCATCGATGACGAAGAAACTGGTATTTCACCTGTTTTAGATTTAGTTCTAAAATTCTTACCACAAGCAATAGCATTTTCGAAAAGCCTCTGAAATTCCTTTTTAGTCGCCCCAGAATCTTTTGCTACCTCATACGCATCCCTAACTTGACCTAGTATTTGGTCTTCCCCAAGCAATAGTGAATCAAACCCACAAACTACCTCCATTAAGTGCTGTACTGCTTTTTCTTCCTTATAATTAAACACGCACTTTATTAAAGACTCATCCCAATTTAGTGCATTAAATATCTTCTTAACAATGTCTTCATCTTTTGACTTAAAATATATTTCTATCCGATTACAAGTACTTAAAATAACCGCCTCATCGCAAATATTAACAAGAGCCGCAAGGGACCTTTCTTGACGTTTGGGTATAATTGAAAGTTTTTCTCTAATTTCTATTTTAACATCATGTTTTACCCCTATAAGTTGTATCATTATATCATCTCCAAAAATACTTAACTATTGATAATGCGTCATATTTATTATTTATATATATCGGCATATTTCGTATATTACACATATTAATGTTATATAAAATAGTGACCCATACATTAATTTTATTGTATCCACGATATGTTCCCTACCTAAATCTTTTATTCTATTTCCTATAGTTGGTTTATACATCTTCTCTCCAAAATATACATTTGTTCCACCTAATTGGACTCTCATAGCCCCTGCCACTGCACCTTCAGGATAAGCACAATTAGGGCTTTTATGATTTTTTCTATCCCTTATCATAACTTTTATGCTATCTAAAATATTGCCCCTAACAATTGGAGCTGCAAGGCAGATCAAAAATCCAGTTAATCTTGCAGGCACATAGTTAAATACATCATCTGTCTTTGCTGGAAAGAATCCAATATATTTATATTTTTCATTCATATATCCAAGCATTGAGTCCATAGTATTTATACCCTTATACATCATAGCTAGTGGCGCTCCCCCTAGTATTGCATACAATATTGGAGCTATAACACCATCTGCCGTATTCTCCGCAATAGTCTCCACATCTGCCCTAATTATTTCATCAACGCAAAGATCTTTAGTATCTCTTCCTACAATATACGATAATTTAATTCTTGCGTCATCGATATCATCTTTAACCAAAGCATCATAAACCTTAATGCCCTCCGTGTGGAGACATCTTGTTGCTATTGTAGTCCAAAGCAAAATGATATTAAGAATATTATATACCCAAAATAACTCTTTGGATATTTTTAAAATTATAAATGGGACTAAAAAACTAGAAAATGCTACTATAACTACAATTACTCCTCCAAATATTTTAATTTGCTTATGAGTTTTACATAACTTTCTACCTAATTTATCTAAGACCCTAATAAGTTTGCCTATATAAATCACCGGATGCTTAAACCAATACGGATCTCCAATTAATAAATCTAACAAAATTGCTGCTATTAAATCCATTATATTCATTTGAAATAGTATTCCCATTATAATTCCTCACTATCTTATTTTTCTTAAACATTAATTAGTTCTTACCTGTCCCCGCCTTTTAGAAACATTAAACACTAATTAGTTGTTAACCGTCCCCACCTCGAAAGGCTTTTCTCTTTTTTCTATCCCAATGATCTTATAAATCATATCCATATCTATATTTTTTCTTACTATATCTGCAAGCTTGTCTATTTCTTTTTCTCTTAGACTCTCATAAGTCTTAGATCTTTTAGGTTTTATAGATTTTTTAACTCTTAATGAATTAATAATAAACTCTCTAAATTCCGTTCCATCAAATACCCCATGAATATACGTACCCATAACATTTCCATCTTCATTGACTGCTCCATCAAAGGATAAAGTATTGTCGCCATTTCTATCATATATTTCAAACAGAGGTTTTGCCTTTTGACCATAAATACATTTACCCATATGTATTTCATAACCATAAGTCTTAACATTACTAGTTTTCACGTTAATGCTACGAGCCTTTACTCTTGTAGTTATTTTCTCATCTTCAAATAATGTACCTATATCTAAAAGCCTCATTCCTTCTACTTTATCACAACTTCCTTCTACACCATTTGGATCAATTAAACTATTACCTAGCATTTGATATCCTCCACAAATGCCTAATATTGTTCCTTTGTCACTGTACTTCTTAACAGCATCCATAAGTCCTGAATCCCTTATAGTAATTAAATCGTCGATAGTATTTTTAGTTCCAGGGATTATAAGTAAGTCTGGATTTCCGAGTTCCGCTTTAGTTGTAATAAATCTAACTGATACATCTTCCTCTGACTTCAATGCATCTAAATCTGTAAAATTTGATATATGTGGAAGTTTTATTACCACTATGTCAATGGGTGCAGTGATTTTCTTATTAAACTCTACTGCGCCATCCTCATCTTCAAGATCTAATCTAAAGTAAGGAACTACCCCTGCACAAGGAATATGTATAATATCCTCAAGCATTGTAAGTCCTGGCTTTAAAATTTCTAAATCTCCTCTAAATTTATTTATAATAGTTGCTTTAACTCTTTTTTTCTCATCTGCCTTTAGTAAAAGCATAGTTCCTGCAAGTGATGCAAAAACACCACCCTTATCTATATCTCCAGCAAGTATTACGGGGGCATCTATAAGTTCTGCCATTCCCATATTTACTATATCTCTTTCCCTTAAATTGATTTCTGCAGGGCTACCTGCTCCCTCCATTACTATAATATCAAACTTCTTTTCTAGTTCTTCAAACTGCGATTTTAACATGTCTTTGAATCTTAGTTTCATATTATGATACTCCATAGCTGTACTATTCCCATAAACTTTTCCCTTAACTATAATTTGACATTTTTTATCTGAGGTAGGTTTTAATAATATTGGGTTCATAAATACTTCTGGCTCAAGACCTGCTGCATATGCTTGAAGCACCTGTGCACGTCCCATTTCTTTTCCATCCAATGTGATATAAGAATTTAATGACATGTTTTGTGACTTGAAAGGACATACGGAAAACCCATCTTGTTTTAAAATTCTACATAACGCTGTAACTAGTATGCTTTTCCCTACAGATGAAGCTGTTCCTTGAACCATTATTTTAGCCATTACTTTTTCTCCCTTCCCTCGTGTTTTTCTTTGCCTTGTATTTTAATCTATTAAAAAAAACAGCAAGCTATCACACCTGCTGTGGACTTACACCACCTGAAAATATTATATCATATAATAACAGCTGTATTTACCAATTCTTTATACAAATTAATGTCTTTAATGTATATGTTTAACCATTATTAATTTTATCCTTGGAATAAAAAAAGCCCTTTAACTGGAGCGTTAAAAGGAAACGATTTAAAATTATGTTTAACCATATAAATCAGTAAACAACTTTCTATTATAAAGCCCTCCCTATCACTCGTAGAGTTTATGGTGCAAAACATAGGCAGATATTCTGACTCAAGAATCATTATTTAAGTACGCCTTCCCCGTTTCCGAGTGGCATATTGTACTTAAATTCATCTATTACAGCTACGAGATAGTTCAGGATTTTAACCTGATTCCCTTTTAATTAATCAATTTTAATTAAACCTATATTTTATTATTTAATTTTAATAATAATTTAATATGAGTACTTACAACACAATAATAGCATTGTTAGTACAAGAAATCAACTACTGAAATGTCGTTAAATTGTCCACATTAATCCATAATTTTATGGAACTAATGTGGACAACTTTGTTAATAACTTTATTTATCTTTTATTAATACTTATTAATTCTCTTTATTTAATTTAGCTCGTAAAAACATAGCTTTCTTACCTATACTTGCAAATTTAGCTTCATATTCCGTAATTACATTTTCTTCAAAACCACTCTTATGAAGATCATATGTTAAAAATAATATTTCAAAACCACATTGTTTAAAATATTCTATAGAGTCTTCAAACAAGCCTGTATCATCTGTTTTGAACCAAACTTCAGATCCAACTTTTAAAAATTTCTTGTAATTAGTTAAGAATTTAGTATGAGTTAATCTTCTTTTATTATGTCGTTCCTTTGGCCAAGGGTTACAGAAATTTATATAAATTCTACTTATCTCATCTTTTGCAAATACATCATCAATAAACATAATGTTTAAAGGCATAAGACGTACATTTATATTTTGCTCTGCCTTAACCGCACGTACTTCTATAACTTTTCTAAGTGCAAACACTAGCACCTCATCTTTTAAATCTATTCCTACAAAATTAATGTTATCATTTTGCCTAGATTTTTCTGCAATAAAACTACCCTTTCCACATCCAAGCTCCAGATGTATATCATTTTTATTTTTAAATTCTTCACTCCAATTTCCTTTATGATCATATTGATCTGTTCTTACAATATGGCTAGCTTCTAGCTCCGGCCTAGCCCAATATTTTTTTCTTAAGCGCATATATTTTCTCCTTACGTTTATAATAATAACAATTTTTAACTTTACTTTTTTATTAGGTCATGACTCCTTATTGAAGCATTGTAGCGATGTTCATAAAAATATTATATACCCAATCAGCTGGCACTTGCACAATATAAGTGAAAACTGATTGATTACCAGGTAATATAGGTAATATTAAAACCAAAAATATCAAAAATTGATATCTAGTAAAAGTATCTGACATATTGTAAAAAAACTTTGGAAATAAATCCCTAACTATATGATATCCATCGAATCCTGGCACTGGAACTAAATTAAGAAAAAACAACATACAATTTATAGATACTGTCATCTTTAATATTTCTATAATAATGGTAAATACTGTACCCTGAACGGGTGATAATTTCCAGAATAGCACCGTGAAAATTGCAAATACAAACCCTATAATCAGATTTGCAAATGGACCCGCAAATGAAATTTTCAAATCATCCCTATAATAATTTTTATAGGAACTAGGATTTGTTTCAACGGGTTTCGCCCATCCGAATCCCGTTAGTAAAATCAGAATAAATCCTATTGGATCTATGTGCGCAATTGGGTTCAGTGTAAGTCTCCCTTGAAATCTAGGTGTTTTATCTCCTAACCTATCCGCTACAATAGCGTGTGCATACTCATGGAATGTAAATGCTATTAAAATTGCTGGTATCATTAAAATTTTATACAATATTTGCTGTGTATCCAAATTTACTCCCCCTCACATTCATTTTTTATTAAATCACTTAATATCTAGTATAAACTTTTAATTACAAATTTCCTAGTAAACAAAAGACTATGCCAAAGGCATAGTCTGGATCCACTTATTACTTAAAAAGCACAAAAGACATTTTGTTATTTTCAAGAGATACTACTCCCTTATTATATAATTGGACGAATTTACCTTTATAGCTAGTTTCAGTTCCAGAATTTATATCTTTTATGATCTTTTTTAGCGGATCATTTTGATATATTTTACCACTAGTTGATATAATTAAATTTTCTTTAGCACAAGGTGTTTGTAAATTAATGGTTTTCCATGTACTAGTATCTTGCGACGTTTTACCATAATAAACTTTGCTTATCAAATTATCTTTTAATTGTGCAAGATATATATTATCATCATTATCAGACCCAATTAATGTAAGTTTATCAACATCGCTCACACTTATAGCACTACTTTTACCAGTAACATATATTTTATTATAAACTGCGCCTTCATAGACCAATTTATCTTCATGGCGAATCAATGTAATATTGCCCACGAGCTTAGGTATTGTATCGACTTCTGACATTGTTCTATCTCTATCGATTCTATAAATGCTGCTTTTATTGGCATTGTTTGATACCTTCACGTAAGTAACGCCTGTTAATGGCGCTGTTTGAATATCTTCTACTTTAGTGTTAGTCCCACTCCACTCTAATTTTTTTGTTTTTACTTTTTCACCTTTTACTACATCGTAAGAATATAATATTAAATCACTAGATTCATCATCACTTTCTTTTTCTACGAAAACCATTCTATTTCTACCTGGAATCCATGAAGCAAAAGAAACATTACATCCATCTTCTGACTTTATATTTTTAGTTTTACCAGTCAAACAATTAACAATCACCAATTTTTTATCATCGTAATAAGATATATATTTGGCATCATAAGATACTAATATATTTTCTGCATTTGTTGGTATAGTAATATCAATATCTTTGGCTTTTGTACTTACCTCTTCGACAACTTTTTTCGATACTGCCTTCGAATCATTAGCTAAAAAATAATGATCAATGTAAAAGAGACCTAAACATTGCAAAGATAAAGATACTACTATCCATATGCTTATTCTTTTCGTCCAACTCATATTTTTTCTCCTTTAACTTCAAAATATCATATACTTATTTCCTACTCTCTATATACATAATTGAAGGTACTGTCCTTTCTCCCAAACTATCTGACGGGCTATTTATAACTTCATCATCATAAAATAATGTTGAAGAAGAACCTCCATCTAAATTACTAGCGTTAACAGCTCCATAATCATATAATACATCTTGTGCTTCCCTTAAAGTAGCGCCTACACTTCCTAACTGCCTTCCGTCAATCACTAAAAATATTATCGCTCCATCTTTTCTTTGAGCTACACATGTTCTAGGTGCAATACCCCAACCACCATCACCACTTTTTATAGTTTTTTCACCACCAACTATAAGTGCTGGTCCAAAAGATACTGCATCGGTTACTCCCTCCTTTCTCATCTCAGAAAGGCTATGAGGTCCAACTAATAAATTTCCTGAATTAGTCATTGCTACAACCTCTGTTTTTTTATCTACATCTGTTATATCATTACGTTCAATTTTTCCCCTGCCCATTATAATTCCAGTTGGATTTGCTCCTGTTCCTATTCCTGTGTTTTTTGTTCCACTATCTCCATCGTTAAATCCACCACCATTGATTGCCGCAATCGCATTGTTATCCTTTGCAATATCACTAGTTAGTTGCCCTTCCTTACCAAGCATACTACTACTACCAACTTTTAACCTAGTTGGGTCATTAATTATTAATATGTAACCTTTAAATTTATTTCCTTTTACATCATATCTTTCTATACTATTATCATTTTTATTTTCTACCTTTACACCATCCAAATTTTTTTGGACTAATGTATCCACTGTTTGATCGCTCATAATTTTTGCTATTGCTTCTTTAGACAAAAAAGTTGTTGCAAGCCATTGTAATGAATAAGTAGTCATTGCCGCACCTACCACTGTACTCTTCACATTTTTAAAGGGACCATAATAAAGCATAAATGGGCCAGTAACTGTTGTGAAAATCAATTCGAATACTACAAATAACAAAACAAGTGTACTTGTACGCTTTTTGGTTTTTCTACGTTTTTTTATTTTTCTCATACTTCCCATCCTTTTCTTTATTATGCACTTTCATTATTTACTTTCATTATGTACTTTTATTATGTACTTTTATATTGTACAGTATAATCAAATAATTTAATACACTATTTTTATGTTATTTATGTAAATTTAATTAATATATGATAATTTAATACAAAAGAGAATATAAAGAGAGTATAAATTTTTATACTCTCTTCTATAAATACACTTATTATAGTTTTTTCGATCCTTCAAATGCTAGAGGAGACCTCTCACATTCATCATATTTTAAAGTTACCTGATAACATAAGTCACTGCCCTTCATTTTTTCAGATGCATAACATAATCCATTTGATCTTTTATCTAGAAAAGGATGATCTATTTGTTCCGGATCCCCTATAAGAACTAATTTAGTTCCCTCTCCAGCCCTGGTTATTATTGCTTTTACTTGTTTTGGTGATAAGTTTTGAGCCTCATCTATTATTACCCAATTTTTAACTATTGACCTTCCTCTAAGGTAAGCAACCGCCTCTGTAGTTATAATTCTCCTATCAAACAAGTCTTTTATCTTATCTGACAATTGTTTTTCATTTTTATAACGCTCTTTTTCATCAGATTCCACAAGTATTTCTAAATTATCAAATATTGGCCTCATAAATGGTGAAATTTTTTCTTGCTCTGTACCAGGTAAAAAACCTATTTCTTCATCCATAGTAACATTTGGCCTGCAAATTAAAATTCTTCTGTATTCTTCACCACCAAGGTGTTGTTCACCACCATGGTGATGCTCACTGCTTTCTTGTAATATTTTCTGAAGCCCTACCGCTAATGAAAATAGTGTTTTAGCAGTTCCAGCTGGCCCTTTAATAATTACAAGTGGTGCTTTTATTGAATCAATGCTTAAAGCTTCTAACATAAATCTCTGCCCAACATTTCTTGGTATAACTCCTAAGGGTTTACTATCTTTATAATAAAGTGGTACTATATTTTTTCCATCATATCTAGCTAATGCAGTTTGTTTTGGGTTTTCCATTGAATGCATTATTAAAAATTGATTTGTATATAAAAATGGAGTAGTATACTCTTCTAAATCTTCATTATATTCAAGTAATACAGTAGCCTCTATACTTTTTTTACTGAAAAATTCCTGAAGCTTTTCTGGAGACACAAATACCTCTATCCTCCCTGTATACTGATTGTCATACTCTGGCACAAATTTTTCATAATAATCTTCTACATTAATATCTGCAGCATCCGCCTTTATACGCAAAAATATATCCTTTGTTATGAGCCAAACATCTTCCCCTTGCTCCTTAATACCTTTACATACTTGCAATATTCTATTATCAGCTTTCCCTTTACCCCAAGAAGCAGGAATTTCGGTATCATATTGATTCATTTCAACCCGCAATCTTCCCCCACTTTCTAAATCAATGCCCTCATTTAATTTTCCCTGTTTCCTGAGCTCATCAATAAGCCTTGCTGAATATCTAGCATTAGCTCCTAAATCACTTTTATCTTTCTTAAAACTATCTAATTCTTCCAATACTACTTCCGGTATTATTACATCATTATCTCCAAAGGACAATATAGCACTTGGTGAATACAAAACAACATTGGTATCTAGTACATATGTTTTTTTCAAAGTATTAGTTCCCCCTCTCTCTATTACTAATATATGTAATTAATTCTATAAATGAATTAAAAATAAAATAAAATTTTATTTTTTATTGATTTTTTATATAATAGTTTTGACAAGTAATAGTTTTTATTATATAATAAGTTTTATATTATATATAATAATATTATAGGATGGTGTATATGGAGAACATTACAACAGTTTTTAAAGAAAAAAAATTAAAGCTTACACCCCAGCGCATTGCTGTCTACAAATATTTGCAATCTACAAAAGAACATCCTTCAGCTGAATTAATTTACAAAGCTCTACAACCAACATATCCTACTATGAGTTTGGCTACAGTTTATAAAGCCTTAAAAACTCTTATAAGCGTTGAACTGATTATAGAACTTAATGTTGGTGAAGGTAATTTTAGATATGATTGTAATATGAAACCTCACCCTCACATACAATGCGTAAACTGTGGTAAAGTTGATGACATAGAAGGTATAAGTTTTTCAAATGTACTTGAAGATGTAAAACAATATACTAATTACGACGTAATAGCAACTAGACTTTACTTTTATGGTTTATGTGAAAATTGCAAAAAATAATTTATTAAATAAAGGGAAGTATGAATTAAAATTCATACTTCCCTTTATTTAATAATGTACTTTGAAACATATTTCTTTGTATATTAATATTATTTATAACTTTCCTTTAATATTTCTTCCCACTCTTTAGAACTATAATTTCCATCTATGATCCTTTTCAAGGTCAAAAGTACATTGGTTTTTATCTTTTTAGGTAAATTATATAATATAGGTATGTTATTGTCATTAGCCTTATACATATGTTGAACCATTGGTTTACCAATACCTGCTATTTTCTTATTTGCAACTTTATTTCCAGTTATAATTCCTTTTTGCACAAGCCTTGCTTGAGTTTCATCACTATATATATATTGAATAAAAGCATCGGCACTGTCCCTATTTTTTGCATTTACGGGGATACTTAATATAGAGTTAATTATAATAGGCATATTTGCCCCAAACTTTGAATCATTATCATAGTCTTTAATTACACCTATATTATTTCCATTAAGTTTAGGATTATAATATGAAGTACACATGAGTAGTGGTGAATCACCATTATTAAAATTACTAACACTTTGCTCATTACCTAATTCAAAAGAATCTTTTGTAATTCCATTATTTTTAATAAGCAAGTTAAATTCATCAAATACCCCTTGCATATTTTTAAGTTTCTTATAACCTTGCTCACCACCATCATAACTTTCCTCAACCTCATGAATATTTATGCCTGTGCTAGCTATTAATGAAAACAAAATACCACTCGCATCTATATCTTCGTTTAATACGACAGGTGTCTTCAATCCTTTACCATTAATTTGCTTTAACACATTTAACCACTCTTTTAAATTATTAGGATTAGCTATTTTTAGCTTTTCTAAATTTGCTTTATTATAAAATAACTCAATAGAATATGGCACAACCCCTATCCCATAATGTTTATCACCTATCCTTCCATAAGAACCTATAATATTAAAATATCTACCATTAATATCATTCTCCTCATATGTTCCATCTATATCACTTAGAACTCCATTTTTGCTAAGTTCAATAAAGTCATTTCTACTCGTGAACATCACATCTATTTCTGTACCCAAATTAATTGTATCCATGATATTACTTTTATCACCTATTATATCATTTAATTTTATTACAACATCTGGATTATTCTTTTTGTAATCATCAATTAAAGACTTATTTACTTTATAAGAATGTTCATCTGTTGTATCTAGAAATATATTTAATTTTTTTTGATCCTCACTCTTTTTATCACTGCCCCATTTGCAAGATGACAAACTAAATACCGTAATTAGAATTAAAAGAACTACACATATGTTTTTTAAAAATATATTTGATTTTCTCACAAGTTCACCTCATTATGTCATTAATGTTATTTTTTAAGATTTATTAAATATAAATTAATTAAATATACAGTTGTTACATATAATTTAATGGGGGGTGGAATAAATGAAGTTCCAGATAATATTTTTAAAAAAGAAATATGTTTATTATGTTTTGGCTATTATCATTTTTACCATAACACTTACGTTTTTATTTCTTTTCATAACAAATGCAATAAGTACATTTAATATCGTAAATGAATCAAAAATGATGCAAGCTGATTTAACAGGTGATGGTACTAAGGATATACTCTACATAAAAACAGATGTTGATAAATACTATATTCAAATAAATTCTGGAGACAAATGCTATTATTTAGAGCCTTCTAAAAAAATTAATACCGTTGGCAACTATTATTTGCAGTGGCCGATGAGACTAACATTAATGGACATATCCAGAAACAAGGTACCTGAAATATTTACTCAAGCATCTGTAAATAATAAGGCAGTGCAGCATGTTTTCTTTTGGACTGGCGAAAAATATGAAGATATATTTAGCAGCACAAACAATATTTTAGGTTTTGTAGACAGTAAAAATAATAAAACACCTAAAATGTTATCTGGGAATATCAATGATGGAAAATTAAATCTTATTAGTTATATTTTTATTCAAGGTAGTTTAAAATCTTTTGACTACAACTATGTTGATAATTATATGGGAAAAAGCACAGTACTAGGTTTCATAAATCTTATGGCAACCTTTCCATCTTCTGAATTAACTATACCAAAAGATCTTTTTACATCCGATTTAAATGGTAATGATATTTCACTCTTAAGTGATTTATCTGACAGAAAAGTAAATTTAACCTTTCAAGATGCTGTTTTTAAAGATTTTAATTGGGACAAAGATGGCAATACTAGCGATGTTTTATGGACATTAAATTTTAAAGGAACTAATACAAATGATCTATTAGACCCTAAGGTAAGCAATTTAAAAGAAACAAAAAATTATACTATAGAATTAATTTTAAAGCTTATCCCAAATACTAATAAAGCTCCTTCTTTTAAAATTAGCTCTATAAATATCAAATAAAAACATAAAACTATTACATTACGTATAAAATATTAATATCATTATAAACTTACAAAAGGGACCGTATTACCGGTCCCAAGGGGGGATGGGGGGTTATGCATAAAATGTTTTATTTTATGCAAATGGAGATTTAAACTCCGATTACATTTATAATATTAACCTTTTTGCTTAGTTTTATTCATTATAAATGATAAATTAAAATATTTTTATATAAAGATGCTTAACTACAAACTTATTATGTATATAGTTAATTTAAAATACAATATAAATTGGGGGAATCGTATATGTTTAATAATAAAGAAAAGGACGTAAATAGAATTGAAACTTTAATTGGCCAGCAATGTTCTATAATTGGTTCTTTGAATGGAAATGGTCTTATAAAAATAGATGGTTCTATTGATGGAAACATAATTTGTGAAGATGATGTAGCATTAGCTGAAACAGGAAGAATAAAAGGCGATATTACCTGTAATAATGCATATATAAACGGAATAGTAAATGGAAATGTTTCTTGCACAAGCACCTTAACTATAGAAAGCTGTGGTAAAGTCAGCGGTGATATTTCGGTGAAAAAATTAATGATCTCCGAGGGTGGAATTCTTGATGGCAAATGTACCATGACAAATTATGAACAATCTGATGACAACAGTGATAATTTATAAGAGTTTCAAACAAAAGTAACACATAAGTTTTAAATTTATGTGTTGCTCTTATCAATTTTTATCTATATAATCTTAATGTCTTAAATTGGAATTTTCCTCTACGATTCTATTGAGCATTCCAAGCTTTTGCTCATCTACTAAATGAGCTAATATATATATAAGTTGCCCCTTATCTTCATCTTCTAGGTCATCTAAAATACTATGTGTACTTTCTATAGGACTTGTATGTTTAAATTCAACATCGTTATTCTCAAAAGAATCATCATTTACAAAAGATTCATCATTTACAAAAGAATCATTATTTGATATGGAATTCACCATATCATTAAAATTAGAACTATTTAAATCTAAATTGTTTAAATCTATTCCAGATAACATATTTGAAATTTCACTTAAATCTATATTTCCCATACCTGAAAATATATTTGTAAATACATTGTCTTGATTATTTTTATCTGAACTTACTATATCATTATTTTCAGTATCATTATTTATATTAACATTATTGTTATTACTACTATTGTTTTTATTATTTTTTGCTACATTTGGTGTAGATTTTACATTACCTGAATTAGAACCATTATTTGAGTTTCCATTCATATTATTACTTTGACCACCTAAACTATCCATAAGGTTACCTAAAATATTATCTTGACCACCTAAACTACCAAGTAAATTACCTAAGAGGTTACCGTCCTGCCCACCTAACCCTTCTAGCAAATTACCTAACATGTTATTATTGTTACCTCCTAACCCAGAAAGTAAACTCTCAATCATATTTTCACCATTACCATTTCCAGTACCATTTCCTGAAAGAAAGCTAGATATTAATCCAACTAAAGGGTTTGCACCATTTCCATTAAGCATTTGTGCTAGTGGATTATTATTAACATTGTTATTCTGATTATTGTTATTATTGCTGCTACCATTATTACCATTTCCACTATTATTATTGTTACTTCCATTATTATACATGCTATTGTTATTATACATGTTATTGTTATTATCAATATTATTTCTGTCACGCTTATGATGTTTTGACATATTCATCACCTCATTTATAAGTGGGGGAGCATTTTAAGCTCCCCCTGATTTTTTAAATTAACATCCACAGCTTTTCACTGCATTTCCACCATATCCACCTCTACAGAAACAAAAACCTAGGAATAACAATATTAATAAGAAAGCATTTTTGTTTTCAAGTAGACATGTTCTTTGAAGTATAATCAATAATATTACTGCACAAATCGGATTTGTACATAAATTTGCAGCTGAATTTCCACCGCATCCTACTACTGGTCTACCTCCACAACATTTATTTTCACGACATCTTCTTTTTGACATTTAAAACTCCCCTTTCTGGGCCAAATTTTAATGTGTTACATTTTTCAGCTAAAGTTAAGAACATATAATTAATCTATTTATTTACTTAAAATCTATTTCTTCACTTGTTATTAATTTATTTAATTATTCATCGTCACAGCTGTCTAGGTTGATAATATTGTTTGTGCATCCTTTGTTTTGTCTTCCATTGCCACCACATGCGAATATAAGGATTAAGATTATTATCCAAATGCCACTACCGCCACCGCATCCGCCACCGAAGCCACCGAAGCCATTGAAACCACCAAATCCGCCATATCCATCATCTCCGCCGCCACATCTGCAATATTCTCTACAGTGTTTTGGTTTGCATCCGCATACAGTTCCACTTTGTCCTTGACCACCACAACCGCAGAATAAAATCAATAAAATGATTATCCAAACTATTGAGTTTCCGCCGCCGAATCCATTGCCATTGTTACATCCACCGCCATTGTTATTACAATTACAGCTTTTGTTGTTAGATCCATTCTTTTGGGATTCAGCTAATCCACTTAATAAGCCATTCATGTCCATATACTTATCCTCCTTTTTATTGCTTTTCTTAATTTACTTTTAAAATCTTTTTCTTTTGTTTCTAATATATACTATTCTCACAGAAATAAATTGATACAAAATGTTTATATAAATACATACTAAAAAGTATATATCACTATTAATGCATTATACGTAATATATACTTTTTTCTTCGCGAAAGACAATTATACTTATTCGATTATATCCAAAAAAAATAGACCTCATCACGATGTGCATTAGCTATTCGCTAACACACCGTAATGCAGGTCTATTTTATTTTTATTATAGTATTGGATTTCCATTAGAAGTTAGTGGTTCATCTTCTGAACCGTCGTCAAATCATCTCCTTCGGAGCTGAAAACATTAACGACTTCAGAAGTGGATTTATATATCTTCTAAATTTTTTTCTTATTATAGTATTGGATTTCCATTAGAAGTTAGTGGTTCATCTTCTGAACCGTCGTTAAACATATTTCCTAAAAGTTCTTTTACACCTATTTTTTTAAGTGATGAGATATTTATAATCGCCTCACTTGGCTCTAGTTGTAAAGTTTCCCTTATTAACTTATTATTCTTTACTAGTTCTGCTCTGTTTAGTTTATCTTTTTTGGTTGCAACTATTACAACTTCATATCCAAAATGTTTAATCCATCCGTACATTAGAAGGTCATCTTTAGTTGGCTTACGTCTACAGTCCACTAGTAATGCTACCTTTTGTAGTTGAGGCCTACGAACTAAATAGTCCTCCATCATTTTTCCCCATTTAGCTTGTTCAGTTTTGGATACTTTTGCATATCCGTAACCTGGCAAATCTACAAAATAAAAGCTATCATTTATTAAAAAGAAATTTATAAGTCTAGTTTTTCCAGGGGTTCCACTAACTTTTACTAATTTCCTTCTATTTGTTATAGTATTTATCAAAGATGACTTCCCTACATTTGATCTTCCAACAAAAGCATATTCTACTCTATTATCTGTTGGGTACTGAGCAGGTTTTACTGCTGATATTATAAATTCAGATTGTTTTATCTCCATTATTTATCTCTCCATTTAATGTATTTTCAAGTAATGCATGTTCAAGTACATTTTCTACTTTACTTGCAAATATAAATTTTAGTTTGTCCTTAATACTTTTAGGTATTTTTTCTGTATCTTTTTCATTCTCACAAGGAATTATAATTGTATCAACACCCGCTCTATATGCAGCTAATGATTTCTCTTTAAGCCCTCCAATAGGTAGAACTCTTCCTGTAAGCGTAATCTCACCAGTCATGGCTACATTATGTCTTACTTTTCTATTAGTCAATGCAGACACCATCGCAGTTATCATAGTTACACCAGCTGATGGCCCATCCTTAGGTACTGACCCCTCTGGAACATGAATATGAATATCCTTATTTTTATAAAAGTCTTTATCTATATTATACTTAAAAGCATTAGCTCTAACATAACTATATCCAGCTTTAGCGGATTCTTTCATAACATCCCCCAGTTGACCTGTAAGTTCTAGCTTACCTGTTCCCTCCATAGCACTCGCCTCAACTGGTAATGTAACCCCACCAACTTCAGTCCATGCTAGTCCAGTTACTACACCAACCTTATCTTCAGTTTCAGCTTTGTCATAAGTAAACATAACTGCACCTAAATATCTCTTAACATGAGATGCTGTAACATTAACACTCTTTTTGTTTTTCTCTACCATTTCTGTTATTGCCTTTCGAATTACAGACGCAATTTGTCTTTCAAGACTTCTAACCCCTGATTCTCTTGTATAGTTTTCAATTATACAAGTTATTGAATTGTCCGAAAAGGTTATTTTACTATCATCCATATTATGTTCTTTTAACATCTTTGGAATAATATGATTTTTAGCAATATGAAATTTTTCCTCTGATGTATATCCTGATACCTCAATGACTTCCATTCTATCTAATAAAGCTCTTGGAATAGTGTCCAATTTATTTGCAGTAGTTATGAATAGGACTTTCGATAAATCAAAATCTAATTCTAGGTAATGATCCCTAAAGCTCGCATTTTGCTCACTATCCAATACTTCTAAAAGAGCATCTGCAGGATCGCCTTTAATATCGCCACTCATCTTATCAATTTCATCTAATAAGAATAATGGATTCTTTGATCCAGCTTGTTTCATTGCATATATAATCCTACCAGGAATTGCTCCAACGTAAGTTTTTCTATGCCCCCTTATTTCAGCCTCATCTTTTACTCCACCAAGTGACATTCTAACGAAATTTCTATTTAATGCATTTGCAACAGACTTCGCTATAGATGTTTTACCAACTCCTGGTGGCCCTACCAAACAAAGTATAGGTCCCTTAAGCGTCTTGCTAATTTTTTTAACTGCTAAATATTCTATTATTCTTTCTTTAACATCCTCGAGTCCGTAATGCTCTTTATCAAAAACTTCTCTAGCCTTACTTATGTCAATGTTATCTTTAGTCGATTTATTCCAAGGTAAAGCTAATATCCAATCTAAATAGGACTTTGATACTCCACTCTCAGCAGAATAATTCCCTGAACTTTTTAATCTATTTAACTCATAATTTGCTTTTTCTTTTGGCTCTTTAGGCAGTTTTGCCTTTTTTATTTTAATTTCATACTCAATTATTTCTTTTTTATTTTCGTCATCTTCCCCTAGTTCCTCTTGTATAGCTTTCACTTGTTCTCTTAGATAATATTCCTTTTGAATTTTATCTATTTTGTCTTTAACCTTAGTTCCAATCTTTTTTTCTATTTTTAAAACTTCAAGCTCATTCTTTAATATAAGTAACAGTTTTTCAAGTCTCTTAGTAACATCTAATATTTCAAGCAATTCTTGCTTCGTTTGTGGCTTTAATATTAAATAGGAACTTACAATGTCACAATATCTTCCAGGCTCCTCTGTTTCTTCTAAACTGAATAACGCATCAGGAAAACTGTTAACCGATAAATTTATGTATTCTTCAAAAGCTTTATCTATAAGTCTAATATACGCCTTACATTTTTTGTCATCCGTGCTTTGTTCATCGTAAATAAGCTCTACTTCCACACTTACAAAAGGTTCCTTATCTTTATACTCTGAAATTTTACCTCGTTGCATTCCCTCAACCAGTACTCTAATTGAATCTCCCGGTAACTTTAATATTTGTTTAACGTTACAAATAGTACCAATTTCATATATATCCTTTTCTTCTGGCTCTTCGATTTTCGATACTTTCTGTGAAACCAGAAAAATTTCTTGATTATTTAGCATAGCATTTTCTAAGGCAAGTATAGATTTTTCTCTACCAACATCAAAGTGCAATACCATATATGGAAATATATTCATACCTCTTAACGGAATTAACGGAAGAAGTTTTGTTGTTTTATCCATTTTTCTCCCTCTTTTCTATATTATATTAATCGTCGTCTATAAATATAAAATCATTATTTTAATTTTATATAACCTCGATATCATAAACTATAAATACTTATTTATTTTATTTTTATAGTTACATAGCAACACTATATTTATATAGTGACACTACTATAGTATACCTATAATATAATTATTTTTCAATACTACAATCTTTAAAATAAAAAAGGTAATCCATTATATTTAAAAATGGAATACCTTTTTAAAGAAAATGACAGACTAAATTTTTAATGACTCTGCTGCTATAACATCTACCTCTGGCTCAAATGTAGTTTTAATATTTTTAGGTATCTCTAGAAGCAACGCCTCTTTTATTACCTCACTAATATTACTAACTGGTATGATTTTAATATTTTCTATGGTATTAAAACTATCTTGAAAGTTATCCCTTGGAATAATTACTTTTGTGGCTCCTGCTTTTTTAGCAGCTGCAATTTTAGCATTTACACCCCCTATTGGCAATACATTACCATGTATTGATATCTCTCCTGTCATAGCAACCATATTATCCACGGGTATTCCTTTTATCGCACTGTACATTGCAGTTGTTATACTTACTCCAGCAGATGGACCATCCACTGGTGATCCACCTGGGAAGTTAACATGAATATCATAATCGCCACAATCTATATTAAAATATTTTTCAAGTACTGTAACTACATTTTCTACTGATGATCTTGCTGTGCTTTTTCGTCGAAGTTTTTTATTGCTACTACTTATTTCCTCTTCTTCAATAATTCCTGTAATTTTAAGAATGCCTTTTCTAAGCTTTACCCTTTTGGCACTAGCTTCAATTTCCATTACAGCTCCTATATTAGCTCCATAAACCGCAAGTCCATTTACATAACCAATTTGTGGTTTATCAGATATCCTCGACTCAAGCCTAGGTGAATATTGACCATTCTCTATAACCCACTCAATATCTTCAATACTTACTTCATCTCTTTCATCGTTAATTGCCATTCCACAAGCTAGTTGAATTAAATTAACGGTATCACGTCCATTACTTGAGTATTTACCCACAAGTTCTAGTGCCTTATCGGAAATTTTAAGGTTCATTTTACTTGTTGAATTTTTGGCAATTTGTTGTAATTCTTCAGGTAATAATGCTCTAAAAAAGATCTCTATACACCTTGATCTTATAGCCGGCATTATTTCTTCTGGATTACGTGTAGTTGCACCAATTAACCTAAAATCAGCTGGCAGTCCTTCATCAAACACTTCCTTAATATAAAGAGGCATATTAGGATCCTCTTCATTATAATAAGCACTATCTAAAAAGACTTTTCTATCCTCTAATACTTTAAGAAGTTTATTCATTTCTATAGGATGCAGTTCCCCAATTTCATCAATAAATAGAATTCCACCATGTGCTTTTGTAACGGCGCCAGGCTTAGGTTGAGGTACTCCTGCTACTCCGAGTGGCCCTGCTCCTTGGTAGATGGGATCATGAACTGATCCTATAAGTGGGTCTGCTATACCCCTTTCATCAAACCTAACAGTAGTACCATCTATTTCAACAAACTTCGAACCTTCCTTAAACGGAGATCTTGCTCTTTTTTTAGCATCTGCAAGCACTAATCTAGCTGCTGCTGTTTTCCCTATTCCAGGCGGGCCATAAATTATGACATGTTGAGGATTAGGGCCACATATTGCTGCCTGTAATGCCTTTATACCCTCTTCTTGGCCTATAACCTCTTCAAATTTTGTCGGTCTGCTTTTTTCCGTAAGTGGCTCCGTAAGGCTTATGTTTTTCATTTTTCTTAGGTTTTCCATTTCTTTTCTATTTTCCTTACCAACAACCGACTTACCACTTTTTTGAGCCTTTAATGCATTAAAAAAATATAACCCAATAACTACTGTAAAAAAGAATTGTACTACCATGAGAATTTTAGTTGTCATATTAATTAAAGTTTAATGATGAAACTATTAAACTAATCCTCCCTTCGCATATTAAATTTGCATATTTTAGTAAATATTGCATTAGTTGATATTATGCTCAAGTAGGATTAAATGTATTCATTTTTTTCCATATAATATTATTAATCATATAACTTTTTGTCGTTAATATTATATTTTAATTCAACAAAACACAAAAGACGGATACAATATCCGTCTTTTGTGTTTTGCAAAGATTCATTTATGCTGATTCTGGTCCTTTTTTACTTTTAATCTGTTTTGTAATCTTTATTTTTTCTCTTTTTCCACCTTCAGCTAAAACTAGTTCTGGATTTCTAGTTTGAATAGTATCCGCATTAATTATAACTTTAGATACTTCTTCATTTGATGGAATATCAAACATAACTTCCTTCATCGTATCTTCTATAATAGATCTAAGTCCACGAGCCCCAGTTTCTCTTTTAATAGCCTCTTTTGCAATAGCTTTTAAGGCTTCTTCTTTAAACTCTAATTCCACATTATCCATCTCAAACAATTTTTTATATTGTTTAACTAATGCATTTTTAGGTTCACTAAGAATTTTAACTAATGCCTCTTCATCCAATGCTTCAAGTGTAACAACTATTGGAAGTCTACCTACAAATTCTGGAATTAGCCCAAACTTCAATAAATCTCCAGGCATTATAGACTTAAGTAACTCTCCTACATTTGCTTCATGTTTAGATCTTATTTCAGCTCCAAACCCAACTGACGTAGTTCTAGTCCTTTTTTCTATAATTTTATCAAGTCCATCAAATGCTCCTCCACAGATAAATAATATATTAGCAGTATTTATCTGAATAAACTCTTGGTGAGGATGTTTTCTTCCACCTTGTGGTGGAACTGATGCTGTAGTTCCTTCTAATATTTTAAGCAACGCCTGTTGAACTCCTTCTCCAGACACATCACGAGTAATAGACGGATTCTCAGATTTTCTTGCTATCTTATCTATTTCATCTATATAGATAATACCTTTTTCTGCTTTTTCTACATCATAATCAGCATTTTGTATTAATTTTAGAAGAATATTTTCAACATCTTCTCCTACATACCCTGCTTCAGTAAGTGTAGTTGCATCTGCTATAGCAAACGGTACATTTAAGAATTTTGCTAATGTTTGAGCTAGCAAAGTTTTACCACAGCCTGTAGGTCCAAGTAATAAAATATTACTTTTCTGAAGTTCAACATCACCCTCATTAACATTTGAATTTATTCTTTTATAATGATTATAAACGGCTACTGCCAATGATTTTTTAGCTGTATTTTGTCCAATTACGTAATCATCTATATAATTTTTTATTTCTGCTGGTTTTGGAAGTGCTCCTAAATCTAATTCAACATCACCCTGGAATTCGTCTACAATTATTTCAGAACACAATTCTATACATTCATCACAAATATATACTCCTGGTCCCGCAATTAATCTTCTAACTTGTTCTTGGGTTTTACCACAAAAAGAACATTTAAGTTGTTTTTTTTCATCAAACTTTGTCATATCTTCACCTCAACTAAGCTTATTTCTTTTTAGCTATAACTTCATCTATCAGACCATAATCCATAGCTTCTTGTGCACTCATAAAATAATCTCTTTCAACATCATGTTGAATTTTTTCTATTGGTTGTCCGGTTCTTTCACTGTATATTCTATTTAATGTATCTTTAGTTTTCATGATTCGTTTTGCATGAATATCAATATCAGTTGCCTGACCTTGAAATCCGCCTAAAGGCTGATGTATTAAAATCTCACTATTAGGCAATGCAAATCTTTTCCCTTTTTCTCCAGCATTTAATAAAAAAGATCCCATAGATGCTGCCATACCTATACAAATAGTTGAAACTTGTGGTTTGATATATTGCATCGTGTCATATATAGCCATTCCAGATGTAATTGATCCACCTGGACTATTTATATATAAATAAATATCCTTATCAGGGTCTTCAGATTCTAAGAACAATAACTGAGCAACAATTAAACTAGCAGTTACATCATTTACCTCTTCTCCTAGAAAAATTATTCTATCTTTTAATAATCTTGAATAGATATCATAAGATCTTTCTCCTCTATTCGTTTGTTCAACAACCATTGGTACTAAACTCATATAACTCGCCCCTTTGCTCTAATAATATTACTGCCTCAACAGGTAACCTTTTCCTTAATTATATCCTAAATATTAGCTTTTTAATCATTTAGTTTTATCCTATATTTAAAATTAATTGCCAGAGAAATATCTGGCAATTAATTTTAATCTATATTATGCTATCACTTTAGCATTTTCAACTAACATTTTTATTACTTTTTCATTCAAAACATCAATTTTTAGATATTGTTTTTGTGCTTTCATAATTAAATCTGCAGTTTTGTCTATATCTTTGTCTCCGTATTGTTTTGCAACTTCTTTAGCTTTTGCAAGCATTTCTTCATCACTTGCTTCAACTTTTTCTTTTTTCGCTATTTCGGTTATAACTAAATCAGTCTTAACTCTCTTTTCAGCTGATTCTTTCATAAACGCTCTAACTTTTTCTTCAGTATTGTTTGTATACTGATAATATGATTCAAGGTCTAATCCTTGTTGTTTTAATTTCATTTCTAAATCTTTAAGCATTACATCAGTTTCTCTTTTTACCATAATTTCTGGAATGTCCATTTCGACATTCGCGCAAGCTGCATCTATTACTGCTTCTTCAAATTCTTTCTTTTCTCTATCTTTACCTGATTTTTCAAGTGCATTTTTAATGTCATTTCTTAATTCTTCTAAAGTATCAAACTCAGATACATCTTTAGCAAATTCATCATCAATAGCTGGTAATTCTTTTGCTTTCATGCTTTTAACAGTTACATTAAAAGTTGCTTGTTTACCATTTAAATCTTCTCTTCCATATGCTTCTGGGAAGTTAACTTTAACTTCTTTAGTATCGCCAGCTTTTAAACCAACTAATTGTTCTTCAAAAGTGTCAATAAACGATCCTGAACCAATTTCTAGTTCAAAGTCTTTTCCTTCTCCACCTTCAAAAGCTGTTTCTTCAATAAATCCTTTGAAATCTATAATTGCTATATCGCCCATTGCAACTGTGCCATCTATCTTATCTTCTATTCTAGCATTTTTTTCTTGCATGCCTTTTAGTTGACTTTCAATTTCATCATCTGATACATTATATTCAACTTTTTTAGCCTCTAGTCCTTTATATTCTCCAAGTTTAACCTCAGGTGCTACTTCGACTGATGCTGTGTATATAAACTCTTTTCCTTCACCTATTTGAATAATATCAATTTTAGGATAATCCAACGGATTTATATCATGTTCTTTTAAAGCCTCTGGATATGTATCATCACAGCAAAAATTTATAGCATCTTCAAAGAAAACATTTTCGCCATACATTTTCTTTATTATATTCATTGGAGCTTTACCTTTTCTGAATCCTGGTATATTCATCGATTTTGAATTTTTCGCACTAGATTTCTTTAAAGATTTATTAAATCTTTCTGCTTCTACCGTTATTTCTAATTTAATAATATTTTTTTCTAATTTTTCCATTTTAATGTTCATTATATTACTCCTCCTAATCACTCACAAATGCTTATTTCTATATATATTATAACATAACTTTTAACGTATTTACAAATACTATTAAGCATATTTGCTCAAATAGTCTAATATTATGATTATACCCAAATTTTAAATAATTTACAAGATAATTTTATTTAATAATTGCTTTAAATGATATAAAACATTTATCATTTAAAGGTCTCCTGGGTCGCTGCAACATTGTTAAATCATCTCCTGGGTCGCTGCAATATTAACGACTTCAGAAGGAGATTTATATTCTCACCTGAATTTTCCATTTATTTGGGCATGTCATTCCTACTTATAAACATAGGAGACTTTCCTTCTGAAATGTCGTTAAACTTTCCCGAAACGAACTCCTTCACCTTTGTAAGTTCCTCGTAACTTGAAAAATTGTTACTATACACTTCTATAATTCCTTTTCCACTATAATTAACATCTTTAAGATTTCTCGCAATATTATCATAATCTAAATTTCCTTTTCCAGGCAAAAGACAAGGTGAATTATCATCTCGATCGTTAATATGAAGATTCACAATGTTACTTCCCATAACTTCAATATACTTTTCTATAGGAATATTAGCTTTGCATGCTTGTTTCAAATCTAAAGTAAAATATATTGGATATTTACTTTTCTGCGACAAAAGAGTTAGGAATTTTAAATCCGATGACATGCACCATGAGACATTTTCCTGTGCCAATTTAATTCCTGCCTCTAGAGATATATACGAAAGTTCATTATATATGTCTACAATAAATTCAGTATCAAGCCCACTCAAATCAGCATACCTCATACCATGAAATGTATAACAGTTTGCGCCTAAAGCCTTTGCTGCCTTAACAACTTCTTTAAATTGTTTTAACACATCTTTGCGTCTTCTGTCATATTTATCAAAAAGGTATGGTTCAAAAGAAGCTGAAAATGCATGAACTGAATTTACATTGAATTCATATAGTTCTTTTTTTGCCAGTAGTACCCTTATAAATTCCTCTTTATACTCACAATGCGTATTTAAAAATATTTCGCCAAAATTAAATCCTAACTCTTTCATCGTTTGTATACTATCTTCTGTATTCAATTTAGGATAAAAACATGCTGAAGATAATCCTATATCCATATTTAGCCTCTTTTCGCTATTTTGTTACTTCACCTAATGCAGTTACATAGACTACATCTCCATCGATATTCGCCTCTAGCCCCTTAGCTGTTGAATTTCCAAAAGTAATCTTCATGCCTGACGCTGGTTGTACCTGCATATGAACATTATCTTTTAAATTCAGCTTCCATATATACTGTACTTTTTTTTCATTCATCCAAGGTAACTCACTAACATATGCAATATTATCTTCATCAATAAATTTTGGTGTAATTGACCATATATAATTGGGACTATTTTTAAGTTGCTCTTCTTTTGAATAATCTTGATTATTACTAGATGTATATATTTTTCTTGTTATATCTTTACTAGTTTTATTTATATCAACATATATTATATCTTGATTTTTTGTACTTTGTATAACAATTAATTTCTTACTTGGACTTATATCATATGATACGTCCTTAGCATTTAATATTCCTTTTATAGTTTTATTTGCCGCTGCTCCACTATATTCAACAGTGACCTTTTGACCATTTGGCATTGTAGCTATAAAAGATGTCTTATCTGCACTTGCTTTTGCTTTTGCGGCAATTGCTGCTTGCGCTATCTTAGCCTTCTGAGCATTTGTCTGCTTTTGCGAAACTTCTTCTGATTTTTTCTGCACTTTATCACCTTTTGATAATGTACTTGTTGTACCTTTATTCACTAAACCTTTAAAATCTATTTTTAAAAATATGATTAGCCCTATTATAGGTATAATAATTAGTGATAATATTACCTTTTTTCGTTTTTTTATTTTTCTATCATAATCCTTACTAAATATACTAGGTTTCTTCATATGATTTACCTCCATTATAATTGATACGCTGTTATCACTCATATATTCTGCGTACATAGTTTTTAATCAATGACTATACACTTTTTATTATACCTCATTACAAATGAAAATAACATAATTTATTATTTTTTAAATAATTCAATATTTTTTCTGGGATAAAATCTCAATTTGCAGTTGTTTCACTTTAAAATATTCCTGTTACTATTTTTTTATTAATTATTTATAGCCATAAATCCTTTATATATCAATGCTTTTAAGATTGTTTGAATATTTTTAATATTAAAATATTTAAAAAACCACTTGAACTGTTTCACTTTTAATATTACAATATGTATATCAACAAGATTCATTTACACAAATAAATATTAAATGTTAAATTTATTATTTATCTTATGACTAAGTATTAACAAACATAACAAAGTATTGTATAATATATTCATCAACACTTATTGTTAAACAATATTAATTATTAATTGCATGATCATTTAATTACATAATAAAATGATCATTTATAGTAGCATTTTAAAAACAGTATATTATAGGGAGGAAAAACAATGACTAAACAATGGAATGGTTTCAAAGGAGATTCATGGAAAAATAAAATAGATGTGAAAGACTTTATTCAAAAAAACTATACCTTATATGAAGGTGATGATAGTTTTTTAGTAGGAAAAACTGATAAAACCAATAAAGTTTGGGACAAAGCTAATTCCCTTATATTAGAAGAAATCAAAAAAGGTATTATAGATGTTGAAACTAATGAAATTTCAGGTATAGATAACTTTAAACCTGGATATATTGATAAAGAAAATGAAGTAATTGTTGGATTACAAACAGATGCTCCATTAAAAAGAATAGTAAATCCATTTGGTGGCTTTAGAATGGTAGAACAATCACTTGAGGAATACGGCTACAAATTAAACAAGGATATAAAAGAATTTTTTCCAAAATACAGAAAAACTCATAATGAAGGGGTTTTTGATGCCTACACTGATGCTACTAAAGTTGCAAGGAATGTAGGGTTATTAACTGGACTTCCAGATGCATATGGCCGTGGAAGGGTAATTGGAGATTATAGAAGAATTGCTCTTTACGGATTGGATTTTCTAGTTTCGCTGAAGAAAAAGGACTTAAAAGAACTTACAGGTCATGCATCAGATGATTTAATAAGACATAGAGAAGAAGTAAGTATGCAAATAAGAGCACTTGGTCAAATAAAAAGCATGGCCCTAAAATACGGCGTTGATCTATCGGCACCATCTACTACAGCTCAAGACGCTGTTCAAGCAGTTTACCTTGGATATCTTGCAGGAATAAAAGAAAATAATGGTGCTGCAATGTCACTAGGAAGAACTACTACTTTCTTAGATATTTATTTTGAAAGAGATCTAAAAGCTGGATTAATAACAGAAGATGAGGCTCAAGAAATTATCGATCAATTTGTAATTAAACTTAGAATGGCAAGACATCTAAGAACTCCTGAGTATAATGATTTATTTGGTGGAGATCCTAATTGGGTAACCGAATCTATTGGCGGTGTTGCACTTAACGGCACTCCCATGGTAACAAAAAATTCTTTTAGATTCCTTCATACATTAACAAATCTAGGATCAGCACCAGAACCTAATATGACAGTACTTTGGTCAGAAAAATTACCAGAAACTTTCAAAAAATATTGTGCTAAAATGTCTATTGAAACTGATGCACTACAATATGAAAATGATGATGTAATGAGACCTATTTATGGAGATGATTACGGCATTGCTTGCTGCGTTTCTGCTATGGAAATAGGAAAGAGAATGCAGTTCTTTGGAGCAAGAGCTAACCTTGCAAAATCATTATTACTATCACTTAATGGTGGAGTTGATGAATTAAAAGGCAAACTTGTAGTACCTGGAATCGAAAAGACTACTGATGTAGTTCTTGATTACGAAAAAGTTAGAAAAATGTATTCAAAGGTTTTAGAATATGTTGCTAACATGTATGTAGATACAATGAACACAATACATTATATGCATGATAAATATGCTTATGAAGCTGGACAACTTGCTCTTCATGATACCGATCTTAAATACTTCATGGCATTTGGAGTAGCAGGACTTTCAATTGCAGCCGATTCATTAAGCGCTATAAAGTTTGCTAAGGTATCTCCAATAAGAAATGCTGATGGCATAACAATTGATTTTAAAACTGAAGGAGATTTCCCTAAATACGGTAATGATGATGATAGAGTTGATGATTTAGCTGTTGAACTTATCAAGGAATTCAGCAACGCTCTAAAAAAACATCCTGCATATAAGGGAGCAGAACATACCTTGTCAGCACTTACTATTACATCAAATGTAGTTTATGGTAAAAAGACAGGTACAACTCCTGATGGAAGAAAACAAGGTGTACCACTCGCTCCCGGAGCAAACCCAACACAAGGCAACGATGAAAACGGAGCACTTGCATCATTAAATTCAGTTGCTAAGATTCCTTATAGAACCTATTGCCAAGATGGAGTTTCAAATACATTTTCAATAGTACCAGCTGCACTTGGGATAGACGAATCTACAAGAATAAATAATCTAGTTTTCCTTTTAGATGGTTATTTCGCACAAGCTGCACATCATTTGAATGTAAATGTGTTGAATAGAGAAGTTTTAATAGATGCTATGGAGAATCCAGACAAATATCCAACATTAACAATAAGAGTTTCAGGATATGCTGTTCATTTCAACAGATTATCTAAAGAACAACAACTAGAAGTTATAAGCAGAACTTTCCATAAAAAAATCTAGTTAATTTTAAAACATTGTATAATTGAGAGGTACTTATTATAAGTACTTCTCAATTTATATAAAAAATAATTTCATTTTATATTAAAGCAAAAAGGCTTTCGGTCTTTGTTTTAATATGAAATGAATATAAAATTATTCATTCGAAGCTAAGGAGGAGTATATATGGTAAAAGGTAAAATTCATTCTATCGAAACTATGGGACTAGTTGATGGTCCAGGAATAAGAGTTGTAGTTTTCTTTCAAGGTTGTAAATTAAGATGTGCCTATTGCCATAATCCTGACACTTGGCAGTTGAGTGGTGGTACAGAAATGACTCCTGATGAAATTGTTAAAAAAATAATTCGTTTCAAACCATACTTTAACAGATCTGGTGGCGGAGTTACTTTCTCTGGTGGCGATCCACTGCTTCAAAGCGAATTTCTACTTGAATGTTTAAAATTATGTAAACAAAACGGAATTCACACCGCCCTAGATACAGCTGGTTTTGGTGATGGTAATTACGATGAAATTTTAAAATATACTGATTTAGTGCTACTCGATATAAAGCAAACAACTGGTAAAGGGTATGTCACTTTAACCGGAAAAGATACTACAGATGTTAATATATTTTTAGAATCACTTCGAAAATCAAAATCAAGGGTTTGGGTAAGACATGTTGTTGTACCCGGTATTACAGATTCAGAAGAACATATAACAAAACTTGCTAAGATTATTAATGAAGAAGTACCTAATTTAGATAAAGTAGAACTTCTTTCATATCATGTTTTAGGAGTTAGTAAATATGAAGAGTTATCTATACCTTATAAACTTAAAGGTGTGGAAGCAATGGATAAAGATAAAACTAAAAAACTCCAAACATTAATAGATAGTTTGCTTAATATCAAATAATAGGGTGCATCCATATGAAACTTCTCCTACGTGTCTTTCAAAAGAGCTCGAAACTGGAAATTCAATTAACAGATTCTAATCTTTCGCTCATATAAAATTCTCTAGCAGCTCACACTCGACGTCCTGTCTCGGTTTCGCTTAGCCTGACTTCCTGTCAGGCTCACGAGAATTTTATATTTGCGAAAGAAGAATCTTTAAATCAAATTTCAATTGTTTCATCGCCTCTTGTTGCAAGCCACTTTCGGAGAAACTTCATATTATATCATATTTACACTGATATATTTTTAAGATGAATCCCCTAAAAAGAAGAATTTCTAAATGAATTTTCAATTGTTTCTGCTCTTCTTATTTCAGGTCACTAACGGTTAAATTCCATACTTTATTACATTTACATTAAAATGTTTCTAAGATGAACGTCTTACAAAAGAAGAATATATATTAGGACAGGCCCTTTTTAGGTTTTAACTATACCCTTAATTACGGTGTACATTTTTATTCAAATTAACATTTCTACTTGTTTATCCAAATTTAAGTAATAAATAGTATTATTAAAAATACTTTGTACCATGCCCTTTTCATAGTTAACCTTTATTATTTTAGCCAATATGTTGGGTGAGTTAGTAATCTTGGTAACTTTGTATCTGAATCTCCCTTAGCTGTATTGATTTGGGATTGAGTTAGAAAAATACTGTCTGTAAGATTAGCTCCCCTGATATCGGTATCTCTTAAATCAGCCCCTATAAGGTCAGCTCCACTCAGATCAACCTCTCTAAGATTTGCTGCAATAAGGCATGCTCCTCTTAAGTTAGCACCTCTTAGATTAGTTTTTCTAAGGTCTGCAGCAATAAGATCTGCCCCTCGAGCCTTTGTTTTCTGATGCTTTGAAGGGTTCTTTTGTCCCCTACATACTTTAGCACGAACAAGTTCGCTAGTTTTAAGGAGTAGAACATTAACATTGTCCCTGTGTGATTCTACATCTAATTCTATAAGAGAATCTGGACTTAGATGAGTAAGACGTATAGTCTCATTTATTATAGAATTAAGCTTCTCTTTTTCAGAATGAGCCACTTGTAATGTGCTTGCCTCTGTCAGATACCATAACATTTCATGAAGTTGCCTCATTATTAGAAACACCTCAAACATTTGTTTTGCAGATTCTGGGACCAGCCTCCAATCGCGTCCACTATATGTAACTTGAGCTACCTTTTGACCTGCGCCAAAACAATCATACGCAGTGCAACCTTTAAGACCCTTATCCCTTAAATCTTTGTGAACAGAGCAATTAAAGTCCGATTGTAGGTTTATGCAAGGCCTACCAGCATCTTTGTCGATTGGAAAACCCTCAGACGCCGAAAAGTACAATGCAACGCAGCACAATCCAAAACAATTTTTACAGTCAACTCTCAGATTATCGATACACGTTTCAATAGAAGATACAAACTCTCTATTATTTTCAGATAATTCTTTATCATACTTATTTCCATGTGGATATATCATATTCATTCACCTCATATTTTCAAAACATAAATAATTTTTACTTATTAAGTATATCATAATAACTATAAAATTCACCCTTTTACCCAATTTAAGTCAAATATGTTATAATTAAAAATACTCTGCATCGCAATCTCTGTCAATCCAGTATTGATACTTATAAAAATTATGCACTATTATACTGTGGAGGTGATTAGATAAAAACATTACCAAATTGTGTATCGTTTAGCAGAATAATTTTTTCTCTAATTTTGATTTTTGTTAAGCCAACGCTAATAAATCCCTACATAATCCAATCATTAAATTGTGACATATAAATTAAAAGGAGTGATATACATGAATGAAAAAAGGCCTATATTAGTAACGTATATTACAGATTTGAATTTTTTAAATGTTTTTTTGTTGATAATGTCCTTATTTCCAAGATTTACTAAACAATTTGGAATTGTTACGGCAACACCTACTTTTTCTAATGTTACAATTAAAGCCTTCTTCCTTTTAATTCTATTAACAATTTTAATAAGGTAAGCCTCCACTTGAAGCTTACCTTCACATATTTTCTGAAAGATACTCTCCGCCTTTCAGTGAACTAATCACTTATTATTCGAAAGATGCTTTCTGCCCTTCCCAGGACTAATCATCTTTTTCTTAGCTATTGCTAACAAAAGTATATATTGCGCAAAATGCATTTGAGCAAGCTTAGTAATTCTTAATTTAATTTATTTCTAGCTGCATAAAGAAAAATGCATGTTTGAGCAAAGCGAGTTTGCATGTTTTAGCAGATATTAATAAATCAAATTTTAGAATTACTTAGCAAAGCGAAAGCATTTAAGCAATATATACTTCTCGTTATAGCATTAGCTAAGAAAATGGATCCCTTATTTTATGTTTCTACTTCCAGGTTTTATGTATGGTGATCCACTTTTACAAAGTGGGCATTCTGTTGGATCGTAACTTTCAATATCAAGTTTTATAGCGCTGTATATAGGATAATCAATAGTGCTACTTCCTCTATCTACTATACAACATATACCAACTACTTCTGCTCCAAGTCCTTTTAAGACTTCTATAGTTTCTAAAGAAGATTTACCAGTAGTCACTACATCTTCTGTAATTAAAACTTTCTGACCTTTAGTAATTTCAAATCCACGGCGTAATTCCATCTTTCCATCTACTCTTTCAGTAAATATAGCAGGTTTTCCAGTTTGTCTACCTACTTCATAAGCTACTATTATTCCACCCATCGCAGGTCCTACTACTATATCAAAAGGTATGTCTTTAATCTTTTGAGTTACTATGCTAAGTACTTTTGCAGATTTGTCTGGATATTGAAGAAGTTTTGCACATTGGCAATATCTATTACTGTGTCTTCCTGATGATAACAGAAAATGTCCCTCGAGTAGTGCTCCTGATTCTTTTAATATATCTAAAACATTTATATTCATATAATCTCCTCCTATTTTAAGTACATGGCTTCTAAGTTTTTCTAAATAATTCCTCTAATTTCACTTAAATCTTTAATACCTTCTTTTATCATGTACTTTTCAATTCCCTCTATTATATCTAAACAGATATCAGGTTTTATGAAGTTCGCAGTTCCAACTCCAACTGCCTGTGCCCCAACCATTATAAATTCTATAGCATCTTCGAATGTGGATATACCACCCATTCCTACAACTGGCACGTTTACGGCTTTGCATACTTCATGTACCATTCTAAGCGCCATAGGTTTTATTGATGGTCCCGATACCCCTGCATATATATTATTAAATATTGCTTTTCGACTATGTATATCTACTGCCATACCTTTAAAAGTATTCACTAAAGATAATGCATCTGCTCCAGCTTCGCAGCATTTATATGCCATATCTACTATATCCTCAGCATTTGGTGATAACTTAACCATAAGAGGTTTTTTGCATACACTTTTTACCTGGCGTACCACATCATATGCTACCTTTGATTTAATTCCAAAAGCCATACCTCCACATAATACATTAGGACAAGATATATTTAACTCAATTATGTCTACGGCCTCATTATTTAATCTTTCTATTGCAGCCATATATTCCTCAACGCTACTACCACCAACATTTGCAATTATAGCTGTATTATATTTTAGCATCAATGGAAGTTCTTTAATTATAAACTTTTCGATGCCTGGGTTTTGAAGCCCTACACTATTTAACATTCCACCACGTGATTCATAAATTCTTGTTCCATCATTACCTTGTTTACTATGTAGCGTAAGACCCTTGCCGGATATGCCACCAAGTCTTCCTACATCGTAATAATCTTTATATTCCTCACCAAATCCAAAAGTTCCAGATGCAGCTATAACAGGATTTTTTAAAGATACTCCACATAATTCTACTTTAGTCATTAAAAATCAAATCCTCTCCGTTAAATACTGGGCCATCCTTGCAAGTTCTCTTATTGCCACCCTTGGTTTTACAAGTGCAAACAAGACATGCACCTATTCCACAGGCCATATGATTTTCCATAGACACATATACTGGTACTTCTGAATCATTACACATAGTTATAACTTTTCTCATCATGATTTCTGGTCCACAACAAATAACCGTTCTATAATCTTTTGGATTTAGTATATCTGTTATGTAACCTTTATGACCAATTTTACCGCTTTCTGTGGATAAGTTTATTTTATTTACATATTTTTCCACAGAATCCACAGAATAGTCCACAGTTTTAAACCCGGAATACAAATCTATTTCACAATCAGTAAGCTTTTTGATCAAATAAACAAGTGGTGCTATACCAATTCCACCAGATACAACAGCAATTTTTCCTTTAATCTTATCTACCTCAAATCCATTTCCTAGTGGTCCCATTATCTGAAGTCCATCATTTTCTTTAAGGTTACTAAAATGTTTTGTTCCTTGCCCTACTATTTGATATAAAAAACTTATTTTTTCATCATCTACATCATATACACTTATAGGCCTTGGTAATAGTGGCTCAAGTTGACCCGTCTTTAACATAAAAAATTGTCCTGGTTTTACGTTAAATTTACCTTTTATAGAAAGCTTATACACACCCTCACTTATTAAAACATTCTCATATGTCTTCTCGACTGAGTATTTCAAATAAACCCCTCCAGTGCTTAATAAAAATTATATATTATTTATTAGCTGCTTTTCGTATTGCATCTCTCATTTTTATAGCTTCTGCCCTAGCACACTGCTCAAAATGACTTCCACCATTTTCAACTTTCTTATATGCAAGCAATATACTTCTAGAAGCATTCACAACTCCACCATTTCCATTTTTCAAATAAATAGCTACGTCATTTGCGGCTCCACCTTGTGCTCCATAACCAGGTATTAAGAAAAACATTTTTCCAAGATCTTTTCTCATCTTTAGTCCTTCATCTATATGAGTACATCCAACAACCCCGCCTACAGAGCTATAACCACATTCCCCCATAAATTCACTGCCGATCTTTAATAATTTTTCTCCAACTATATCATAAACTTTTTTATTTTCTTTATTCTCTATATATTCTATATCTTCTGCACCTTTATTTGATGTTCTTACTAGAGAAAATAATCCCTTTTCATTGTTTTTTACATAAGGGAGATATGGCTCAATGCTGTCCATTCCCATATATGGATTAACGGTTATAAAATCACTTTCAAAATCTCCTTCAAAATGGGCCTTAGCATACATTTGAGCAGTTTTAGCAATGTCTCCTCTTTTAATATCTGCAATTGCTAAACATCCTTTACTTTTTATGTAAGTTAAAGTGTCCTTATATACTTTTAGACCATTTAAGCCAAGTGCTTCATAATATGCTATTTGTACCTTATAACACGCGGCGATGTCATATGTAGCATCAATTATCATTTGATTAAATCTATATAATGCGTGTTCATCATGCATAAATTTATTTCTAAACTCTACTGGTAAATACTCCAAATCAGTGTCAAGACCTACACACACATTACCTTTTTTTTCTACGCTTTCAAATAATCTATCTATAATCAATCATTATTCCACCTTTGCTATCTTATTTGCTTATCCATTCTTCATTCTTGTCTGTTTTAGCTTTGTAAATTATTCTTCCTGCTTTAATAGTACACATAACTTTGCCTACTACACTTTTACCATCAAAAGGAGAATTATGGCCTTTTGATAAAAATTGTGAGCAATCTAAATTGTACTTAGATTTAATGTCTAAGAGAACCAAGTCTCCATCGAATCCAATTTTAATTTCACCCTTATTGAGCTTCATAATTTTAGCTGGGTTTTTGGACATCAACTCAGAAAGTTTATTTATAGTAATATGACCTTCTTCTACCAGTTTAGTGTAACATACCGGAAAGGAGGTTTCTAGCCCTGATATACCAGGTGCTCCATTTATTTTATCTTGGACACTGTGCGGTGCGTGATCCGTTGCTATAACATCCACAAAGTTATCTTGCATCGCCTTAATTATAAAGTTTACATCCTCCATTTTTCTCATAGGTGGATTTACCCTATAATTTGTTTCCTCTATTAATGCTATATGATGTGGTGTAACCTCGCAGGTAACTCGTGCCCCCTGCTTTTTACCATCTATAACATCCTTCATAGCTTCTTTCGTACTAACATGAGCTAAGTGAAGCTTGCAACCTGTGAATTTTGAAAGAGCAATATCTCTCCAAGTCATCATATTTTCTGCAAGTCTCGTATCAATATCTACTAACTCTTCATTTTCAGCATGAGATATTATTGTTAAATCCTTCTCTTTAGCGAAAACCATCGCCTCAAGCATTATACGACTATTAGAAACGCCCTTACCATCATCGGAAATAAATCTCACTTTCGGTGTTAGCTGATATAAATGATCTATAGATTTTCCAAGTAAATCCTCTGTAATTGATGCACATTGATGAATATCAACAAGATCGATTTCCCTCGCTTTTTCAAGCACCTTATCTATTACGTCCATTGAGCTACATACTGGTTTTGTATTTGCCATTAAATTTATTGCAGTATAACCACCACGAACTGCTGCCCTACTTCCTGATAACAAGTCTTCTTTATACGTATATCCAGGTTCTCTAAAATGACTGTGAAGATCTATAAAAGAGGGTGATAAAACATATCCCTCTCCATCTAGTACCTCACAGCCTTTTTGCAAATCTTTTCCTATTTCATATATTATCCCTTTATTTATATACACATCGAAAATAGAATCTTGTGATGAATCAACTACTCTTGCATTTTTTATTAATAATTCCATTAGTTTATCACCCTTTCACGCTTTATTAAAATTCAGCATACCTTTTAATTCAAATTACGTGTTTATTATGATATATTATTTGGGTTATTAATCTCATCGCAGTACATACATCTATATTCGCCTTTTTCTCTATTTGATAGATAAAAACTATGTTGAATTTCTTGCTCTGTAGATGTAATACATCTTGGGTTAATGCATTTTATTATATTTTCAACATTGTCAGGTAATTTTAATTTAATTTTACTTTCAATTTTTTCTCCAGTTATTATATCTATTGTTATGTTAGGATCTATAAATCCTAAAACAGTATAATCTATGTCAATCTCATTTTCTATTTTAATTATATCTTTTCTCCCAAGTTTACCACTAGGTGCATTCATAATGAGTGCCACAGTAAATTCGGCTTTATCTAAACCTAAGTAGTTGAATATCTTAAGTCCTACACCAGCTTTAATATGATCTATTACTATTCCTCTTTTTATACTATTTATACTTACCATTATTTATCATCCCCCAAAAGTTTAGCAATAAGTGCCATTCTTACATACATACCATACTTTGCTTGTCTAAAGTAACATGCCCTTGGATCAGTATCTAATTCCACAGCTATTTCATTAACTCTAGGAAGTGGGTGAAGTATTATCATATCTTTCTTAGCTTTTACCATTTTTTCTTTGTTTAATATATAAGTATCTTTAAGCCTTATATAATCTTCCTCATTAAAGAATCTTTCTTTTTGAACTCTAGTCATATACAATATATCAAGATCTCCGATTACCTCTTCTAATTTTTCAACCTCTTCAAATTCTATGTTATTTTTCTCAAGTACTTCTTCTTTAATATATTTAGGAATTTTTAATTCATTTGGAGCTATCAGTATAAACTTAACATTTTCGTATCTTGACATGGCTTTTATTAATGAATGAACTGTTCTACCAAACTTTAAATCACCACAAACTCCTATTGTTAAGTTTGATAATGTTCCTTTAATATTTCTTATGGTTAAAAGATCTGTTAATGTTTGAGTTGGATGTTGATGACCACCATCACCTGCATTTATTACTGGCATTTGAGAATTCATAGCTGCAACCTTAGCTGCTCCTTCTTTAGGATGTCTCATTGCTGCGATATCAGCATAACATTCTACAGTTCGTATAGTATCAGCTACACTTTCTCCCTTTGATGCTGAACTAGATTGTGCCTCCGAAAAGCCTAACACCTCGCCTCCAAGTCTTAACATTGCTGCTTCAAAACTTAGTCTTGTACGTGTGCTTGGTTCATAAAATAATGTTGCCAAAATCTTTCCATCACATATGTGAGCATAATCCTTAGGATTTTTAATTATTTCATCTGCATAATCAAAAATCTCCTCTAGTTCTAGTAACGATAAATCCATTGGGTCAATCAAATTTCTTCCTTTTAACATATTATATCCTCTCCTTCTCAGTCTCTCGGACTAAATTTAAAGGTACAGTAGCACTCTTAATATTGTGTTCATTTTATGATTTTTTTATAAACAAAAAACGCCATCTCTGTTATGAGAAGGCGTAGTAATAACACTTTAAATATCTACTTCCTTCTCGATCTCTCGGACCAAATTAAAGGTAATTTTTTATCTATGCTTTTGTCTTATATTACTATATAATTTAGTCTTTGTCAACATAATTTGCAATGAGGCTGTATTAACTTTTGTGTCTAGCATATAATTTATATTATTACATCTAGTCCCCAACTATTTAAACATAATGTTCTAAACCATACCATTCAAACATACAATCTAATTAAGAACAATTCAGATATAGACGAGCCAAAATAAATAAGCATAATTAAAAATATACTTTAACCGATTGAGCATGTTTTGAAACATTTATACAGTATAAATAATCTATAAATAGGGGGATATGACTATGGATACTGGGATCACTCAATCTATTGCAGAATTACAACAAGCTGAACAAAACTTTAAATATGCAGATCCTGAGTTTGTTGCCATTGCAATAATGCAGCTATTAGCTGCTAGAATGAAAGTTGATATCTTATTAAGACTAAAGAAACAAGACGGAGCCACTTCAATGGATCCATGAATCTAATCTATTTAGTGATAATGTCTTCATTATATAACTGCTTATCTTATAATATTTATGACATTTTATGAAGACATAATTTCTTAACTGCTTCTTCAATCTTGTGTAAACCTTTACCAGTATTGCTGTCTACAGCTATGGTAATTGCTCCTTCAACTAGTGCAACGTCTAAAACCTTCACATTTTTCTGCATTTCATCTGTTAATGATTCTCCAAAAATAGTATTTAATATTAAATTACTTGAAGTTGCACCTGCATCTTGATGACCAATACTTCTTTCGTAAAGATAACACTCCTGCTCCTCCATTAACTACTTTTATATAAATGAGTGAGCATTCCTCCAAATATTCAGGCTATTTATTCTCATTAATAATATTTTTTTACTATTTAATGTATTAAGTGATTAGAATCTGATAAATTGACCATAATCTAAATAGACCAACCTATTATTTGATTAAAAAACTTAATAAACTGATTAAAACAATACTGCATTGGGTTCCCCCTAAATGCAGTATTGTTTTTTTATTTTATGTAAATTGCAATCAATTTTATTTCTATATCCAATTTACAGAAAAACAGGTATTGCTCATTATTTGAAATATATATATTACTTAAAATTTGTTTTTACTATTGCATTACTTAGCCAATTTAGTTAACATATTTGCCAAGTCAATAAATTTATTTTGAAGGTATTTATGGTATCTAGGTTCAGATTGTTTCACTACTTCAACATGATCTATATTATTAATCTCACCCATGTAGTTCCAAACCCCTCTTTCAGTGGTAGCATTAGAGTCATAGCTAACTATTTTATCCTGAGAGCCTTCATGAGGGCCAATAGCAGATATTACACTTACTATACCATCATTTCTCCACCACTTCTTATCAACTTGTACTTCGCCATAGTTCGAGTTGGTATATTGTCCCATGAAAATGGAGGATTTTAAAAGTAGTGGGTTCATATTAATATTAGGTATTTGATACTGTGTAAGTAACCCCTTATGTGTATCTACACAGGCTATAGAGAAATAGTAAATGTCCTTTTGAACTTTAACCCAACTATTTAATTCCTTAGAACCCTCTTGGGATAAGTCCCAAATACTTAAATCTTTAGTTTCTTTCCAAATGTTACTATTAAAAACTCTTTTATAATAACTTTCATAGGATTCATCAGATTGTTTCTTTAGTCCCCATTGATCCATTTTGAAATCAAAGCAAGGATTATCTGAATTTAATATTCCGGCATTACTAGCCATTGCAGAAAAAAGGTCATGGGTAAAAGGCCCAAGGTTACTTTGTTTACTATCTTCTTGGCTTCCATCATGAGGTGTTGCTACAGTAAGAATACTGTCAATCCAATGTTTATTTCCTATAAATAAGGGGCTAGTACTATCTTTATTGCAATTTATTTCATCTTTATCTCCATTTTCTAACAATTGAGCTAAAACTCTAATAGTTTGACCACCCATGCTATGACCAATTAAATGAATCTTTTTAATATCACCTGCATCAGTAGTACCCCATTCAGGATAAACACCAGGATAAGTTCTACCAAACCGTTCGTGACCAGCTTTAATAGAATGAGCATAGCCATAATCTACAGTGCCGCCCTTTAAATAAGCATACAATTCACAAGCTCTATCCCAATTGCTAGATATAGAACCTATAGTTGGAGTGTAAACAGTATAACCTTTCTTAGTTAAAAGGTCTTTTAAACTTTCTTTTCCACCCCAATAGTTTACTCCAAAGAGTTCATCATTTCCCCAACCAAATAGACCGTGTACCATTACTATAGGATAGTTGTTACTTATTTTTGATAAAGAACTAGCTTGTACCATTGCTGATGTAGAATTGGTTGTAGCAAAAGTATTGCCAGAAAACGTAAAAGCCATTACTACAAATAATAATATACATGAAAGGATTTTTTTTAGTGATTTTTTCATTTTTCCACTCCTTATTTTTATTCATAATTCTAACTAATTATAGCATAAATAAAGAATAAAAGTAAATTAATGTAAATTCACTGCAGCTAATAAAATACTGGTTTTCTATAACTTTCATACTATCTCCTTTAAATCATACGTTCCCTTTATTATACATGGTTTTACTGAAATTTAGGGACTACTATAATCCAATGAATTTATTTTATTGCATATTATCAATATCAACCTTATATAGGTATTTAATCAATTTGTACCTCAATAATTTTAATATAACATTAGTGTAATCAAGAACCTTAATAAATTAACTAAATATTTTCTTAATTATGCAGTTGATGAAGGCTATTTAATTATAAATCCATGTAATGGTAACCAGGTGATTCTGTAACTGAGGAAATAGAAGTATTAACATTAAATGATGATGAAATTAAATCATTTAAGGTAGTATTAGATTCTCACAGGTTAAAAGCATTATTTCTATTAGACTTAGGCACCGGTTTAAGACAAGGTGAATTATTGGATCTTAAATGGTCAGATATAGATATGATTAACAGCGAACTACATGTAAAAAGAAGTTTAAAACAAGTAAGTATACTATCCGCGGATGGAACTAGAAAACGTAAAACTATTGATCAAATACCAAAAACAAAAGGATCATTAAGAACAGTTCCAATTCCTAACAAGTTAATAAATATATTAAAAGTCCATAGATCTATTCAAAAACAAGAAAGACTAAAGTTAAAGCCTTACAAACATAGTGTTTGTAAGGCTTTGATAATGCGCCCAGAGGGAGTCGAACCCACGACCTTCAGATTCGAAGTCTGCAACTCTATCCATCTGAGCTATGGGCGCATAATAAATTAATTTTTAAAAAGTCCTTAGTATAAATACTAAAGACTTTTTTTGGAGCGGGTAGAGGGAATCGAACCCTCATAATTAGCTTGGAAGGCTAACACTCTACCACTGAGTTATACCCGCATATTTTGGAGCGGAAGACGAGATTCGAACTCGCGACGTCCACCTTGGCAAGGTGGCACTCTACCACTGAGCTACTTCCGCATGTATAATTTCTAAATAATGACTTGCCTTATAAATAGTAATGGTGCAGGTGAAGGGAGTTGAACCCATACACCCGAAGGCGCTAGATCCTAAGTCTAGTGCGTCTGCCAATTCCGCCACACCTGCATATTATTACTATTTTGGTGGCTTACCGGAGAATCGAACTCCGGACACCATGATTAAAAGTCATGTGCTCTACCAACTGAGCTAGTAAACCATATTAATTTATAGCAAACATAAATTTGAAAATGGGGTGGACGATGGGACTCGAACCCACGACAACCAGTACCACAAACTGGCGCTCTACCAACTGAACTACGTCCACCATATGGTGCGTCTTAAGGGATTCGAACCCCCGGCCCACGCCTTAGAAGGGCGTTGCTCTATCCAACTGAGCTAAAGACGCATATTAAGTAAAAATGGAGCGGGTAGAGGGAATCGAACCCTCGTAATTAGCTTGGAAGGCTAACACTCTACCATTGAGTTATACCCGCTTGTTAATTTAAATGGTCGGGGTGACAGGGATTGAACCTGCGACCTCATGGTCCCAAACCACGCGCGCTCCCAGCTGCGCTACACCCCGTAAAAATTTAAATGGTGCGCCATCGGGGTCTTGAACCCCGGACACCCTGATTAAGAGTCAGGTGCTCTACCAACTGAGCTAATGACACATATTTTGGTGAACCTTAAAAAGTTTAATCCTTTATGCCTTAAAAGAACATTACTCTATCAAATATATCTGGAACTTTAATATATAATAACATACTTGGAGCGGGAGACGAGATTCGAACTCGCGACGTTCACCTTGGCAAGGTGACGCTCTACCACTGAGCCACCCCCGCTTGTATGATTTAAATATTAATTTAATTGAAATAGTAATGGTGCAGGTGAAGGGAGTTGAACCCATACACCCGAAGGCGCTAGATCCTAAGTCTAGTGCGTCTGCCAATTCCGCCACACCTGCATATTATTACTATTTTGGTGGCTTACCGGAGAATCGAACTCCGGACACCATGATTAAAAGTCATGTGCTCTACCAACTGAGCTAGTAAACCATAATGGCTGGGATAGCAGGATTTGAACCTACGAATGCCACAGTCAAAGTGTGGTGCCTTACCGCTTGGCGATATCCCAATTGTAAATGGGGTGGACGATGGGACTCGAACCCACGACAACCAGTACCACAAACTGGCGCTCTACCAACTGAACTACGTCCACCATATGGTGCGTCTTAAGGGATTCGAACCCCCGGCCCACGCCTTAGAAGGGCGTTGCTCTATCCAACTGAGCTAAAGACGCATATTAAGTAAAAATGGAGCGGGTAGAGGGAATCGAACCCTCGTAATTAGCTTGGAAGGCTAACACTCTACCATTGAGTTATACCCGCTTATTAATTTAAATGGTCGGGGTGACAGGGATTGAACCTGCGACCTCATGGTCCCAAACCACGCGCGCTCCCAGCTGCGCTACACCCCGATATTCATTAAATGTCCATAAAATCATTTAATGTTCTAAATTAACTTTCTCGTCTTATACATTTTATTTAATGAATTTTTCCGACGACATGGATTATTTTACACCATATATATTAATACGTCAATACCTTTTTTATATCTTTTATATATTTAAATAAGAAAGCAGTCTTATTATGCAAATAAATGTTACATTTCATACTAAGTTCACATGTAAATGCCCTTCTAAATTGTTAAATTAAAATCTTATCACCTTTGGTTCTATAGTTCCCTTACTAATACTTATAATAGCGTAACTCTTATCCCCATCTCTTGGAAGCGATGCACTACCAGGATTTATATACCATATTCCTTCTTCAAAATCTATTTTTGCAATATGTGTGTGTCCATATAAGACTATGTCGGCCCCTGTTTCTAAAGCTTTATATCTAAGTCCAGATAAATTTTCTTTTACACCATATCTATGTCCATGTGTTAAAAATATCTTTTTTCCAGCAATTTCTAAAAACCTATCACTTGGTACACTTGCAGAAAAATCACAATTTCCTTTTACATTTATTATTTCACCCTTATAATACTTTTTTATAGCAGCTATGTCATCTACATTATCGCCTAAGTGAATTAACACGTCTACTCCCTTTATCTCCTTCTCTAGCCTCTCTATGCTGCTAATAACCATATGCGTATCACTTATAACACCTATGTGCATTTTGAATCACCTCTTCACTAATAAATCGTAATTTTTACATATATTTTTTAGGTTGTCAATAATTATATTTACTATACTAAATCTTTAAGTTCAGTTTTTAATTTATTTAATGCTCTTCCCCTATGACTAATAGCATTTTTGACCTCAGCATTCATCTGAGCAAATGTTTTTTTGTATTCTTCCACATAAAATAATGGGTCGTACCCAAACCCTTCATCACCTATAAATTCAGATGTGATTACTCCATCCACTTCACCCTGCACTTTTATTATTTTATCTACATTAACTATAAGTACCATTGCGCAAATAAATTTAGCCTTCCGCTCATGCTCACTTGCACCCTCTAAAAGATATAATAATTTTTCATTATTTGCTTTGGTATCTCCATGAACACCTGCAAACCTGGCCGAAAAAACTCCTGGTGCTCCATTTAAAGATTCCACAGCTAAACCTGAATCATCCGCTAGAACCATATTTCCATCAGCTATCTTGTAAATTTCGCTAGCCTTTATGTATGCATTATCAATAAATGTACTTCCTGTTTCTTCTACATCGATATTAATATTAACTTCTTTTAGAGATAATATTTCAAAATCAAACTCTGATAAAATTTCCTTTATCTCTCCAATTTTATGATCATTATTACTGGCAATTATTATTTTCTTCATACTTATCCCCTTTATCTATATTACCTATAGTTCTCTTTTATTATTATCTATTATTTGTTCTAAATTATCCCAATTTAATTTTGAAGCCTTCATTCAAATTTCCCTTACTAATTTGATAAAACTAGCACATTTTTCTAAACGTAATCATATTATCTATATAAGGACTAATATATGGTGGTGATATAATGAATTTTCTAGGACCTTTTTTAAGAGTCAATACATTGAACAAAAATAACATAAGAAATCAATTTTTCTACTTATCGAAAGAATCATTAAAAGATATAGTTTTTGACTCCAAATGTGGGATATATATTCCAACGCGAGATTTAAGATCTAAATCTTTTTCTAAGATTGATATTAACACAATTAATTTAAATTCTCCACTTTTATGTGTTTACAAAAAAGCAGATGCTAAATTAAAAATGAAAGAAGGAACATTAAATTGGAATGAAAGCAAGGTTAAAAAAGAAATAACTATTAACAGCAATGCATTCATGACTTTATCATTATTAGAACTCGTAGAATATTATCGTAGCTTTAAGAAAATAGATGATACAAAATATGCATTAAGCTCACTTTACCTTAAGCTATGCAAAGAACAACTAGAATTCTATGCTTCTTATTTTCGAAATAAAGATGGTCTTTTTGTAGATAAAAAAGATATAACAGATCCTATGCAAGAAGAATTTACTTTTGAAGATAAAAACGCCAAATTCAAGTTTTCTGATCAAGCTTTTATGATGGCTTCTTACTACAAATACTATTCTTTTGTCAATGATGAACAAGAATATGAAAAATTTGCTTTAGACATCCTTGATATGTTCACTTTGTATAAAGAAGAAATTTACAATGTTTCATTTGAAGAACTCAACAAGATATGCTTAGCCCTAAACATTTTTTACAAGTACTCCGGCATTGAAAAATGCGAAAATTTACTAATAGATTTTCTTGATTTACTTATCGATCAATATAATACTAAACCCGCTTTAATTATTAATGCTAAATTAGATTACTCCTGTATGCTTTTTATAAATTGTACACTTATGTATAATAGTACTTACATTCATAAATTTAAAGCTACTAGTGATGATTTATATGAAAAGCTCACAAAATTATATGATAGTGAAAAGGGTCTATTACTAAAAGAAAGCTCCGAAAAAGAAGTAACTTTTACCTCCGATGAAATAATGCTCTACATTTATAGCTTAATGTTATATTCTGATTCTAATACTATAGATGATAACTCAAACATGCTTCAAGATATTTTTAAACACCAAATTTTGGACTCTGGCATAGTTTTAAGTTGGCCTGATTCTCCATCACTTGATGATTCAGAACATTACAGAAATTTCTCTCTTAAGTCTGAAGATCTGATTCAAGACGATAATTTCAGATCACCAGAGGCTCCAACACCTGAAAATAATGAATTAGCATCAATATTTATCAAAAATATAGTATACAACAGACGTAAAGAAAACTTTAAACAAAGTAAATCATCTTTTGATAGTAGCAAAAATATGTTTATATTTTTCCTAACCATATTCTTTCATAATCAATGATACTATAAGTAATTCTTCTTATATTGTGCTATAACAAAAGTATATATTGCTCGAATTGCTTTCTCTTCACCATGTAATTCTAAAATTTAATTTATTAATAGCTGCTAAAAACACAAACTACGCTCAGACATGTGTTTTCTTTACGCAACTACAAATAATTTAAATTAAGAATTACTAAGGTTTGTTCAAATGCATTCTACGCAATATATACTTTTATTAGCATAATATATAAAGAGAAAGTATAAAAGACTTCTAAAAACTCATTATTACATTTTATTTTGTTACAACATTGTCCTTATAAGCATAATCGAATTTTAGATTTCCACCTTTAGTTGTGTAGATATCTTTAATATTTGCTTTTTTACATATCACTGTATTTGCTATATATATAGGTACACATGGTAAATCTTTTGCGAGTATCTTTTGTGCCTGATTATAAATTGTTATTTTTTTATTATTATTGTTTTCCATCAATGCTTTGTCTATAATTTTATCATAATTTGCATTCTTATATCCATATATATTATCTTTTGAATTAGCTGTCCACTTAGAAAAGAACTTATAACTGTCTCCGTATTCTTCATCATTTCCTGTAAATACTATGTTGTAATTCCCAGAATTTATAACTTTTTTAAGATCATCTTTTTTATAACCAGTACAAACCACATCTATATTTAAATATTTTTTGATACTTTTAGCTATTTCACCACTTATTTTGGTATCAAAATTTTTATTCTCATACACCATAACTAATTTTTGTTCTTTATCATAAGTACTATTTTTCAAAAATTCTTGACCTTTACTTTTATTTCGAGATTCATCAAAAATTAATTTATCACTATTATCATTAATACTAGTATAGGTGGTATAATTCATTGTCGGAACCGCCAAGTCTCCTGATAAAGTTTCTATTATTAATTTTCTATTTATTATTTCATTTATTGCATTTCTAAAGTTTTGGTCTACTAGTCCTTTATTTTTTAAATTAAAATTTAGATAATACCTGCTTTGTGTAGGTTTAACTTCAGTTTTCTTTTCATCACTGAGAGTACTTATTTCACTTATTGGTGGGCTTACAAAGACATCAATTTTTGAGTTTGCACTATCTCCATTAGTTTCAAAGTCAGCAAGTGCTTTCTCATCTCCAATTACTGACGTAAACAACATTTCACTGCTAACAATTTCATTTGCCCTCCAATACTTTTGATTTTTTAGTAATGTTATTTCACCATCTTTATTTATGTTTTTTATAATAAATGGACCACTATACTCAATTTGCTTATAATTGTCTTTCCAATTTTTCATATTCGTACTATCATCTCTTAACGTAAAAATTGGATTACTAAGGATATTAATAAAGTTATCCTTTGGGCTATTTAACCTTATCTCTAGACTTAAATTATCCTTTGATGCTACTATCCCCACTCTATCAAACGCTACTTTCCCCATACTAAAATCTTTAGCTCCAAATATACAATATAGTTGCTCTGAAAAATTGTTTCCTTTTTCCAACAAAATATCATGAAAAAATCTTACAAAATCCGTAGCTTTTATATCTGTCCCATCACTGTAATGGAGATCCTTTCTTAATTTAAATGTATAACCTATTTTGTCTTTTGAAATATCATATTTTTCTGCCATTCCAGGCACTATTTTGCCATCTTTGTCTTCTCTTACTAGTCCTTCAAATAAAACTAATAACAAGTCTTTTTCCCGAATATTATCATTATCTACCATTAACAAATCTGATGGTAATTCTCCTAAGTTGTAAACTATATATTTCCTAGATATAGAAGTTGTCACTTTTTTTTGAACACATCCACTAGTAAACATTATCATAAAAATTAAAATTACACATAACATTTTTTTCATACTTACCCCCACCTTAGGTGCATCTAAACAAATAGCAAATCCATATCCTCGACTATTTTTATGCACCTTATTTAGAAGTATTAACTTTTAATATATGAATTATTCAAGTTTACTTATTTCTTTTATTTACAAAATAGTCATCATACACCATAAATTTCTTGTTAATACACTTAAAATCATTCGGGATTGCTTTTGTTGGAATAGATTCGACCTTACAAATTAGAATTTGCTTTATTCTTCTAAAACAACAAAAAATAACACCGACATTAAGCCGATGTTATTTTGAATATTTATCAGAAGATAAATAAAAGTTAATTATAATTTTATTTAGAAGTTACTATAATGAAATTTCAGTATCTAAATTAATTTCATTACTTTCTATTCTTTTCTTTAAGTCCTTAATTTTTTCTTCAATTTTCTTAGCTATTTTTATAAATTCGTCGTCAGATTTACCAGTAGGGTCGTCTAGTCCCCAATCTTCCTCATGTCTGTGTGCTACAATTGGACAAACTACATTACAACCCATTTTTATTACAATATCGGCCTCTGGTATATCATCAATTAATTTTGATGTATGAGTCTCATTCATATCTAAATTATATAAATTCTTTATTATTCTAACTGCATCTTGGTTAATTTGAGGTTTAGTCTCAGTTCCTGCAGAATACGATTCAAACACAGATGACCCAAACTTTTTTCCAAGAGCCTCTGCCATTTGAGATCTACAAGAATTGTGAACACAGATAAATGCTATCTTTGGTTTCATACCATCATTCTCCTTTATATAAATATATAGTAAATTATAATTTCCCTCACAGCTGTTACAGCGACCCAGGAGATAATTTAACTAGCCTAAGGGAATATAAATTCATTTGATTAATATACTAAAATTAAGCTTTCTCTTTTGGAAAATACTTCTTTTTCCAATGTAATGCTACATTAACTAGACCTATCATTACCGGCACCTCAACAAGTGGTCCAATAACTGCTGCAAAAGCTTCCTTGGATTGTATTCCAAATACGGCTACTGCAACTGCGATAGCAAGCTCAAAATTATTACTTGCAGCAGTAAATGCTAGTGTTACTGTTCTCTTATAATCCACTCCAGACTTATAACTAATATAGAATGATACTGAAAACATAATAACAAAGTAAATTAGGAGTGGAACCGCTACTTTAATAACGTCTAAAGGAAGTTGTACAATATATTGTCCTTTATAAATAAACATAACTATTATCGTAAATAATAATGCAATTAAAGCGAGTGGGCTAATCTTTGGTATAAACTTCTTTGTATACCACTCAGTTCCCATTTTAGGTTCTAGAACTGCTCTTGTGAGAAATCCCAGTGCAAATGGAATTCCTAAATAAATTGCAACTGATGAGGCTACTGCCCCCATTGAAATATTGACTTTATACCCAGTAAGTCCAAATAATGGTGGTAATACTGTTACAAAAACATATGCAAATACTGAATAGAATATTATTTGAAATATTGAATTAAAAGCTACTAATGCAGCAGCGTATTCACTATCTCCACCTGCTAAATGGTTCCAAACTATTACCATAGCAATACACCTTGCAACACCTATTAATATAAGTCCTGTCATCAAACCAGGATCTGACCTTAAGAAAACTATTGCAAGTATAAACATTAATATTGGTCCTATAATCCAGTTTTGAACTAATGACAAAGTTAAAATTTTTGGACTTTTAAATACCTTTCCGAGTTGTTTGTAATTAACCTTTGCAAGTGGTGGATATAACATTACTATTAGTCCAATTGCAATAGGTATTGATGTATTACCCACTGATAGTTTTGATAAAACACCTGCTGCTCCCGGCACTGCCCACCCTAATAAAATACCCACTGCCATTGCAAGGAATATCCATAAGGTTAAGAACCTATCAAGTAATGCTAGTCTTGGTTTTGTATCCATATTAATTCCCCCCTTTATTCTAACAATTCAGCTCCTTAGGAGATGATTTAACTTATCACCCTTAATCTCATCAGGGCTCCAAGGAATAACTGCAAATTTACCCTCTGCATGTGCATCAACTTTGTTAATCCATTCAATTTCATTACTTGCTTTTGCAGCTAGTAACTTATTGGTTGTACCTGTCTTGTATAAGGATGAATTAATAACCCACCATTTAGCCATAATCTTTGCACGTATTAAATCTTCTTCTAAACGTTTTGCTTCATATACTGGTGTAGCTTCAGCAAGTGTCACTATTATAACTTCAGTTTCATCTGCATTTCGAAGTCTTGGTAATAATTTTTTAACAGATCCAGGGATATCACCTTGTGAACGCTTAATTTCTTGGTTATAACTTTGAGTTGAATCAAGTAACAATAAAGTATGACCCGTTGGAGCCGTATCAATGACAACAATTTGATCCTCTGCTTTATCAACTATTTCGGCAAAAGCTCTAAACACTGCAATTTCCTGAGTACATGGAGATCTAAGATCCTCTTCAACATAGGCGATGTCTTCCTCAGCCATGGTTTCTCTAGCTTTTGAAAGTACTTCCTCTTGATATTTTTTTAGTTCAGCATGCTCATCAATGTGACTCATAGTAATGTTACTGTTTTCTTTAATAACATATTTAAGATGAGCTGCAGGATCAGTTGTAGTAAGGTGTACTTTTTTCCCTTTTGCTGATAATCCGAGTGCAATAGCTGCTGCAATTGTAGTTTTACCTACACCACCTTTACCCATAGTAAATATTACTTTTTTATTGCCTTTGCATAAATCTTCAATAACATCTTTTAGCGTTGGAATAGTTTTTGCATTTATTTTCTCACTACATGCAGTATAATTATCCTTGGTAAGAAGTGCCCTCACATTATCCATGCCTGTTATATTGTAAGCTCTTAGTTGTACCATATAGGTCTTAATTTTTTTTAGACCATCTGGCATTCCGAGGAGTGATTTTTGTTGTTTTTGATATAGACTTTCTGATACATTATCATCGAAAGAGCTCATTACACCATTTATTATCATGGTTTGATTATTAACGCCAATTTCAGATAATTCTTTCGATGCTCTTTCTGCTTCTTTAAGTGGTGTAATCTCCGGCCTTGAAATAAGCACAAGAGTTGTTAATTCTCCATTTGCTAAGGTTTCTACTGCCTTTTTATATACTTCTTTTTTACTCTCAAGTCCTGAAAGTTGCCCTAAACATGAGGCACCATGTGTACTTTCACTAATAAAGCTACTCCAAGCTGATGGTAATTGAAGCATTCTAAGTGTATGACCCGTTGGTGCAGTATCAAATATAATATGGTCATAATCCTTTTGGAGTTTTTCATCTGTTATAAATTTTGAAAATTCATTGAACGCTGCAATTTCAACAGTACATGAACCAGAAAGCTGTTCTTCCATATTTTTAAGAACAGCCTCGGGTAATTTGCCACGATAAGGTGCAATTACACTTTCCCTGTGCTCAGCAGCAGCTTTAATTGGATCAAGGTTAGCAACAATAAGATTTGGTACTTCCTTAATTGGAACACCCTTATTTGTAAGTTCTGTATTAAAAACATCCTGCAAATTTGATGCAGGGTCGGTACTTATAAGCAGCACTTTTTTCCCTCTATCAGCAAGGTTAACCGCAGTAGCACAAGCTGTTGAGGTTTTTCCTACACCACCTTTACCTGTATAAAATAAATATTTTGTAAGATTAATATTTTCTGGATTAAAAATTTCCATGTTATTAAACACCTCCCGTTTTATTTTTATTCTATTTCTGTATTTTATTTTGTAATGCGTTTTCTTTAAATGTAAGTATTAGCAACATCCACCATCACAACCACAGCCTTTTGATGTCTTTTTTATAGATGGTTTTTTTATAACTGATTTTAGTGAACTTACTGGCACATCTAATAAACTTGAAAACTCCTCGTCCGTTGGATATATCTTTGTTTTTACAACAACATCGTCCACCATTGTAACTGGAAGTATATCTACTCCGGATTCATTTAACATTTTATTTATTGTTTTATTATCAACGAACATCTGTGGGTTACTAGACAAGTTATATCTTTCAACTAAAATACCATTGTTTTTCAAATTATTTATTATCGAAGAAACCCTTAATAGTTGTCTATCAACTCCTGGTCCACAAACTCCTGTTGAGCAACACATAGCTGGTTCAAATATTATCATTTTTTTCATATAAAACACTCCTCTTAATATTTAGTGTAGCGTACGCTACACCTACTTATTTATTATTTGCATTCACACTTAGTCTTATCATTACATATACATTCATCTTTATCTGTAACAAGATTCATAAGAAATAATATAAGTTTGTTACAGTTATTATTGTTTAGTGAGTAGTAACTCCATAGTTTCTCTTTTCTGCATTTTACAATTTCATTGTCAACTAATACCTTCATATGATGAGATAGCGTTGGCTGTGTAAATTCAAAATGCTCCAGTATATCACAAGCACACTTTTCGCCACATGACAAAATATCAATTATTTTAAGTCTACTAGGATCTGAAAGTGCTTTAATAATTTTTGCATTATCATCATAATTGTTTTTCACTTCATCACTCCTTACATTCACGTTCATCTATATATAATATACATCTTTGTCTATATTGTGTCAATATACTAGTATATAATTAACTATATATTTGTTGTTATATTTACATTCTTCTATATACATTCTATTCATTCTCTCATTAAGTGTTCCCATATTTTTTTAAAATAACCTAGACATTCAAAAAAATTTAATACTATAATTATAAAAGGCAAATCATATTAGATAATATGGTTTGCCTTTTACCTCAGGTTATAAACAATTATTATGATTAGATTAATCTATTCCAATTACTGTACTTCTACGTTCCATAAAAACTACATCATGCCATTCACCATTTTTCATTTTAGCAACTTTTTCTCTTCTTCCAATTTCCCTAAACCCACATTTTTCATGCAATTTTATACTTGAAATGTTTTCTCTTATAATTCCGGACTGCAATGTCCAAAACCCATTTTCTTCTGATAATTCAATCAAACTTTTTAAAAGATTTCTCCCTATTTCTTTCCTCTATGATTTTGTCCAATATATATACTAACTTCTACTACTCTTTTACTTTTCTCAAATAAACCAAGATCCTTTTATTGCAGTAAAACAGAAAAAAGGAGCACATTATGCTCCTTTTTTCTGTTATTTATTGGTGATGATGTTCACCATGATGATTACAAACTACATCTTTATTTTCCAAAGTTCCATTAATGTATTCTTCAATTACCTTTGAATATTCTCCAGATGCTCCTTTTATTACCTCAAGACCATTTTGCTCTAATCCACTTATTGCTCCTCCACCAATTCCACCAGTAATAACCACTGTTGCTCCTTGATTTTTGAGTAAATCCGCTAATCCTTGATGCTCATGTTGAAGCTCAGCTGATGATATTTCTTGGGTACTTATAACTTTTTTATCTTCTATAGTAACAATAACAAAACTTTTGCTCATTCCAAAATGTTGATTCACCATACTACCATTATTAGGTATTGCTATTTTCATAAAATATTACCTCCACTTTTTATTTTTTTGTCTTTTTAATAATTTTATTAATAATATTTTCAGCTATTTCTGTTAATTCATCATTTAACTTGTATTCACCTTTGTTAGAAATATTAACTATTTCCCTACACATTGGAATTTCGCCAAGTAAATCTAAGTCATTTTTATTTAAGAATTCGTCTATGTTATCTGAATCAAACATTTTTATTTTCTCCGTGCATCCTGGACAAATAATATAACTCATGTTCTCTATTAATCCTATTATATCGATGTCTAGCTTGCGTGCCATATTTACTGCTTTCCCAACAATCATAGATACTAAGTCCTGTGGTGTTGAAATCATTACTATTCCTGTAACTGGTATTGATTGCATTACTGTTAGAGCAACATCACCTGTGCCAGGAGGCATATCTATAATTAAATAATCAAGCTCTCCCCATATTACCTCAGTCCAAAACTGCTTAACAACACCAGAAACTGCTGGTCCTCGCCAAATAACTGGGTCATCTTCATTTTCCACTAAAAAATTCATTGAAATAACATCAATACCCTCAGTAGTTTTAACCGGTATAATACCCGATTCATTCATAAAAGGTTTAACATCTTTAATACCTAATAGCCTTGGTATACTTGGGCCAGTAATATCTGAGTCCATAAGACCAACCTTATATCCTTTTTTATTAAGTTCCTGTGCAATAAGAACGGATATTGTTGATTTACCTACCCCACCTTTTCCACTCATAACACCGATAATATTTTTAACTTTATTTAATGGATTATTTTCTATACCACATGTTTCTTTATTATCACATTCACCATTTGACGGACAACTTTCACACTCAGCCATACATAATCGCCTCTTTCTTTTATTTGTCATATGCCATTTATATTGTAATACTATTATTCATTATTGTCAAATGCCAATAATGTTTTTAATAAAATCTCTTATAAAACTATTTATCAGATAATATTGTGTTTGTTACATTGCCTCTGACAAAAGCTACTTCGTTTATTGCAAGTCACTTGCTCAGATCCACATGCTGGGCAAATCTTCCTATCTTCTTCATATTTTATTTCGTAAGTATTCTCGCAAGATAAACATTTAAAATTGCATACATTTCTTGTGTAATTTCCACCACTTATATTTATTGCTTTACCCTCTATTAGAGCTATGGCAATCTTCTTCCTTGCACTATCAATTATATTCTGAAAAGTTTGTCTTGAAACGAGCATTTTCTTTGCACATTCTTCCTGATTTAAATCTTCAACGTCCTTAAGCCTCATGGCTTCAAACTCTTCAACCTTTATGAGTATTTCTTCAATTTCACATTTTCTTCTTCCTGCTGGTACAAAGTATGTATACTCGGGTAAATTCTCTACACGTCTATTTTTCACTGGTCTTGACATAAATATTATCCTCACTTTTCATATACTCTTTAGAATTCTTAAATGCTGTTTTCAGTGGCATATGCTATATAAAATTCTACAATTGATTAACATCAATGTCAAATAACAATATTTAAATCAAAATAATTTCTATGGAAAATCTTTTTTAATTACTCTGATCAAAATTTCGGTAATTACACCGGCTCCAATTCCTAGGCTGTATGCTAATAAGTCACTCCACAAAAATCCATATCCTAGTACCAATCCTCCAATTGTTGTATTTCTAATAGTATCTATCCAATTAGCATGATACAACTGGCTTGATTCAATAATGCAACAAAATAATATCCCAATTATTGCAACTGACTTTGTTTTCATCTCTCTAAAAATATATCCCAAAGCAAGAAAAATCATTAATGCCCACAGAGCATCCCCCAAATATGTATTCAATAAATCCGGAATAAATTTAGCCATCTTTCTTGAACCTAATCCTAAAATAATTACAACCATTGTCATCGCAGCATACAATAATCTATTACGTTTATATATCATAATTTATTTATTCCCTCTCATTGTAAATATGATATCAATAATTTAAAAAGGATAAACATATTCAATTTTTGATTTTTCTGTATTTTTTATACTTTCAACTATGATTATAGGTGTTTTTTCACCGTTATAGTTTAAAATTTTTATTTTTCCAGTAACCTTTATCCATGTATCTTGTTTTAGATCCTTAGCTTTATCATAATTAGCTAAAAGTCCGACAGGTACCAAATCTGCTGCGCAGCAAGTCATCATAAGCCTAGCCGGAACAAACTCATTATTTTTGAATCCATCAGCTTTAAACACGAACCCAATTAGTTCAATCTTCTTACCTTCATATTTCAGCATATTATTAGAAATCTCTTCTGTCCATTTTTCGAAATTATTATCACTTATGACTATAGTATTATCATGCATTTCCAGTTTTTCATCTACTTTACTAGAATTTGTTTTTGTAGTTGTGTTTCCTGTGATTTTATCCTTATTTATTATGCCCTTATCCATTATATTTTTCTGTTTTATATTATCGATTTGCGATACGCTTTTTGCACCTACAAGTGACATTGATTTTGAACTCGATGCTTCTGGCATCATGAAAGCCATAAGCAAAGGAATAATAAAAAATAAGTACGGTTTTATATTTACTTTTCTTTTGGGTTTAAATATATCACGTATTATGAATAATGAAAGTGAAATCATTGCAACAATGCCAAACTTTATATAAGGAATAATCCTAGGTGCAACATAAAGCAGCACTTTTTTACTTTTTATTATGTCATAAAAGAAAAATGCAAATCCAGTTAATATTACTAGTTTTAATAATACTTCTATATTTATTTTCTTGATTTTTATTAACCCCATAATCTACCCCTCCATTAGAATAGTGTTGCGAACACAATTAATATTTCAAATGAGATTAATAGCATTAAAAACACAAGTTTAATAACAAATCTTTTTTTAAAGTTTCCGAGTAGCATCAGTAAATTCTTTATATCAAGCATTGGCCCAAGCACTAAAAATCCCATTATTGAACCTATAGGAAATTGATTAACAAAAGTTCTTGCTATAAATGCATCGGAAGTAGCGCACACTGAAAGAATAAATGCAAATAACATCATTATTAAAAGTGAAATTATAGTTCCTCCACCTATGTTTCCAAACATTTCTTTTGGAATCAGAGTCTGCATTATGCTAGAAAGAAATGCTCCAATTATTATAAATTTTCCTATTTGAAAAAATTCTGCACCTGCATGATTAAATATTGCATCTACATTTCCTAAAATACCTTTTTTATTATTATAATTGTTGTTACAAAACCCACAATTACAATTTATTACATCAACACTTTCCAAAGGTAGAATATCTTTTTCAGGAACAAGCATAAATACCACCCCAACTAAAAATGCTACAGTAATGCCTAACCCTACCCTATATATCGCTATAGAAGGTTGACTAGGAAATGCAAACAATGTAGATGCAATAACAATAGGATTTACTATTGGTGCAGCAATCATAAATGTTACAGCTGCAGGCAGTGGGACCCCCTTTTTAATAAGTCTTGCGCCTACTGGTATAATGGCACAATCACATACAGGAAAGAAAAGTCCTGCAAATATAGCAACAATAAATTGTAAAGCCCTATTTTCAGGAAAAATATTTGTTATTTTTTCACTTGATACATTTACTTGTATTATAGCTGAAACAAATACACCGAATAACACAAATGGAAAAGCCTGAATTAAAATACTCAGAAATACTATATTAAATCTTTCTAGCCAAGGTAAAAATATTTTAGTAATGTCAAATCCCGTGGGTTTAAAAATAGAATACACTAAATATGCTATAACGAACCCTAATATAGCTATTAGAAGCAATATTTCATTATTGAATGCCTTTGGTTTAGCTAAAATAAAAATCCCTTTACTTATTTTAGCAGACTTATTTATTCTTTTTAAAGTTCGTTTAATTTTATTCAATTTTTCACCATGGAAATTACCTGTATTATTTAGAATAATAAAATCACTGTTTAAAATCTGATTAATAAGTATACTACCCATGTTATTCATAAAAATATCAAAGGTTGAAACATCAATGGTATGGACTATTTCATTTATGAAACATTTTCTGCTGATACTAAGATAATCAAATATTTCTATTAAATTATTAATTTTTTTCATACCATTAGCTTCTATAATAATTTTAGTTGGATGATATTTTTTAATAACATAGTTTATATATTCTTTATCTAAATCATTTTCCTTGTAAGCATCCTCAATGAATAGGTTTTTATTTTTAATAACGGGTTCTATATTTGTTTGTCCCTTTTCACATTGTATTATAACTGTAATATCTCTTTTAGAAACCTCATTTTCAAGTTTATTATTTATAAGTTTAGTCTTACCCGATCCTAAAAATCCAGTTACTATGTCTACTTTTATCTTCATAAATTATAACCTCATCTATACTGTTATATTAAACAAATTACAAAGTTTATTTTTATTTAAGTCCTTTCCTATTAAACATACCCTCCCTGTATAGTCAGGGGCTATGCTCTTAACCTCAATCTCTCCATGAACATAATCAAATTGCAACCATTTTTGGTTATCACTCTGAACAATCCCCTTGCCTCTTAGAATAAACCCATAAACCTTATCATTTTCAATCTTCTTCATAATTTTCTTTAATTCTTCTGCCTTATATGAATTAAGAGTTTCAACTCCCCAAACTTCAAAAATTTCATCAGCATTATGGTTATGAGTATTATTCTCTCCAGCTTTACTCACTTTTCCATAGGTTATTCCATTTATTAAGAAGTTCTTAGCACTTTTTATCTGTCTTTCTATTGATACTGAGTCACTTTGCTCTGCAACACCTATTATAGTATTAGCATTCATACTAACCAGCGGTGTTGTTACTATATTACATTTACTATTTAATTTACGTATTGATTTAACAACAGCCTCTATCTTATTCCTATCAGATTTTTCTGTTCTACTTAAAATAATGGTCTTTGCATGTTCTATCTGATTTTTATAAAACTCACCAAAGTTAGTTATGTATGTTTCATACTTTGATATGTCTACAATCGTTATAATCATATTAATCACTATTAGATTTTTCAATTTTGCTGCATCACATGCTTTAATAACATCTGAGAGTTTCCCAACTCCAGACGGTTCTATAATTATTCTGTCTGGTTTGTATTTTGTTATAACCTCTTCAATAGCTTTTCCAAATTCACCTTTAAGAGTACAACATATACATCCTGAATTAATTTCTTTTACTTTGGCATTTGATTTTTTAAACAAACTTCCATCAATACCAATCTCACCAAACTCATTTTCTATTATAACTAGATTTTCGCTATACAATTTCTCCTCAAGCAGCTTTTTTATTAAAGTTGTTTTACCAGCTCCTAAAAATCCTGAAATTATATCAACCTTTGTTTTCATTTTTTTATTCCTCCTAAAAGTAAAATCTTACTTATTATCTTAATAGATTAGAATGTGCTACAAAAATAGATGTATTTATTAAACATATCTATTTTTGCCATTCAATATAAATGCAAGCCATTTGCATTTATATTGTATTATATGTTAAAAAAATTCAATTTATTATCAATTTTATTTAAAAATATCTCTTGGCAATTTATTTTACAACGCTTTTTGATAATAATAAACCTACCTTTTTTATTAATATAACTAATGCAAGTAATGCAACTGAAATCAACGCAGTTATGCCTCCAGGCGCACAATTCATATAATAAGAAATAAATAGTGACAAGAGTATGTCTATAACACTAAAGAGTACTGAGTATAAAAGAGTCGATTTAAACCCTTTCCCTAGTTGCATTGCTGTAGCAACAGGCAAAGCAATCATTGAGCTTAAAACCAGTACCCCAACAATTCTCATAGAAACAGATATTGTCGCAGCAACTAATATAGCAAAAATGTAATTGATTAATTTAACATTTATTCTCCCAACTTTTGCTGCTTCTTCATCAAAAGCTATAATAACAAGTTTATTATATAATATTATTAAGGTTAGAATTGATACAAGACTTAATGCTAATACGGCATATAAATCATCTCTTGTTACAGTTAATACACTTCCAAATAGAAATGAATTTACATTTGCATGTAATTCCCCAGAACTCATGATAGTAATAGCTATTCCAACACTTAAAGACAGAACTACAACAAGTATTAGCTCAGCATATTTTTTAAAATAATCTCTTAAAAATTCAATTAAAAGTCCACAAAATGATGTAAATACGAATGAACTTATTATAGGATTTTTGTTAAATAGAAGCCCAATTGCAACCCCAGCAAGAGAAGCATGAGCTAAAGTATCACCAATCATTGAGTATCTTCTCAGTACTAAGAAAAACCCAATGCATGGACAAAGTATAGAAATTAATATAGAAATCATAAAAGCATTTTGCATAAAGCTATACTGAAACATTAAATTCCTCCTCTTTGTTTGCTTTTAAAAATTCTTTAATATAAATATCAGGCGTGCATAAATGACCCTTTCCTTTTGATAGATGATAAATAAGGGAAGAATTACTCATAGCAGCATTAAGATTATGCTCAATGGCGATAACGGTTATCTTATTATTTTTATTTAAGTCTCTAATTAAGCTATAAATCTCTTTTTGGCTAGTTACATCAATTCCTGTTGATGGCTCATCTAAAATTAATAAATCAGGATTTCCTAGCAATGCACGTACTATAAAAATCTTTTGACATTGACCCCCTGATAGTGTTCCTATTAGTGAATCCTTAAAATCGAGCATATTAATAGCCTCTAACCTCCTAGTTACTAAAGTCTTATCTTTTATTTTCAATACCTTTCTGTAGCAATTAAGCATCTCATATACAGTAATAGGAAACTGTGAGTTTAGAAAATCAGACTTTTGAGGAACATAACCAATATTCTTATCAGAATTTACTATAGAACCCTTAGTAGGAGACAAAAAATTTAATATTAATTTTACAAGGGTACTTTTACCTGAGCCGTTATCACCTAATATCGATAGGTACTCTCCGTTATTTATAGTTAAACTAATGTCATTAAGAATATAGGGCGCCCCGCTTGTATAAGAAAAAAATAAATTATTAATTTGAATCATAATTGTCCTCCAGTTTATATAGTTTTGTCACCTTATCAAAGCATTAATATACTAATTTGGAAAGAATTAAAGTTATTACTATTGACAAAGGTGCCATTTATACTTATATTATAAGTGATAATGCAAATGGTTTGCAAGCAGAAAATTTAAGGAGCGATAAAAATGTTTAAAAAAATGTCAATATTCATTTTACTTATTTGTACAATAGTAACCTTCACAGCTTGTGGTAGTAAGAAAACAGAAACTACTACTGTAAAGACTCAAAACAAAGTAAAAGTTGTAGTTTCATTTAATGCAATGAGAGAAATTGCTACTGCCATAGGAAAAAATAAGGTTGATATAGTAACCATGATCCCTAACGGTACCGAACCACATGATTTTGAGCCTAAGGCAAAGGATCTTGAAAGCTTAAGTACTGCTAAAATATTTGTGTATAATGGGTTTGGTATGGAATCTTGGGTGGATAAGGTTTTAAAATCTGTAGACAATAAAAATTTAATAACGGTTGAAGCATCAAAGGGTTCAACACCAATTGAAAATACAGACTCAGCTGAAAAAGAAGAACACGGTCAATATGACCCCCATGTATGGATTAGTTTGAAAGGCGCAGAAAATCAAGCTAAAAATGTAAGGGATGCTTTAATAAAAACAGATTCATCTAATAAAGCTTATTATGAAAAAAATTATAATGATTTCGCTCTAAAGCTTGATACTCTTTACAATGAATACAACAAAAAATTTAAAACCGTTAGTAACAAAAACTTTGTAACTGGCCATGCCGCTTTTGCATACCTTTGCAGAGACTTCGGACTAAAGCAAAACAGCGTAGAAAGCGTTTTTGCAGAAGGTGAACCCAGTGCTAAAAAGTTAAAAGAACTAACAGATTATTGTAAAAAGAATAAAATTAAGACTATATTTGTTGAGGATATGGTAAGCACGAAGGTTTCAGATGCTCTAGCTAAAGAAGTAGGTGCTAAAGTTGAAAAAATACACACCATAGAGAGTAAAGAAGATAATAAAGATTATCTAACGTGCATGAAAGAAAACTTAGATATGATATATAACAGTTTGAAATAAATAGGTGCCACCCATGTGTCAAGTGGCACCCAAATGTTTATTAATAGCCTATTGGATAAAACCTGTGGGCTATTTTTTATATTGATCATAGAATTTTTATACTAAAAAAGCATAATAAAAGTCTTTGCAGTTCTAGGATTCTTAGTTATATACACCTCTAATCCATAAACCTGCTTAAGTATATCTTTTGTTAATACTTCCTCTGGAATTCCCTCTTTGTAAACTCCACAATCATACATTAGTATCATATGATCGCAATATGCAGCCGCTATATTCAAATCATGTAATACTGCGATGATTGTAATTTTTTTATTTAAATTTAATTGTTTTAATTGATCCATTATTTCAATCTGGTGATGAATATCTAGGTGTGAAATGGGCTCATCTAAAAGTATTATCCCCGTTTCTTGCGCAATCGCTCTTGCAACTACCACTCGTTGTCGTTCTCCCCCACTTAATGTATTTATACTTTTATCTCTAAGTTCCCAGGTGTTTGTCGCTTTCATAGCCTTCATGGCAATTTCCATGTCTTTTTCGCTTTCTGAGGAAAATCTAGAAATATGAGGCATTCTTCCCATAAGAACTATATCTTGTACTGAGAAATCAAATTCTATCTCTGTACTTTGTAAAACCACAGCCATTTCCTTTGCTAACATCCTTGGTTTTATTTGAGTTAATTCCTTTTCATTAATAATAATCTTCCCTTTATCACTATGGAGTGATTTAGCTAGTAATCTCAAAAGTGTAGTCTTACCAGATCCATTTGGTCCTAGAATCGTATAAAATTTACCACTTTCAAATTTTATATTAATGTTCCTTAATACTTCTTGTTCAAAAGAAAAACTCATATTATTTATTTCTATCATCTAAATCGCCTTCTTCTTGGTTTTATATAATAAATACACAAAAAATGGGACTCCAAAAATTGAAGTAATAATTCCAACCGGTATTTCTGAAGGTGGCACTACAACCCTTGCGAGAGTATCACACATTATCAAAAATATAGCTCCACCAAGTGCAGAAAATGGTATGACTATCCTATTGTCAGATCCAAATATCATTCTAATAGCATGAGGCACTATAAGCCCTACAAAGCCAATTATCCCACTTACAGCTACAACTGCCGCCACCATTAATGTACTTATCACAAATATATATTTTTTAAACCCGTTTACATCTATACCAAGGCTTCTTGCACTATCTTCTCCAAGCATCATAACATTTAAATCTCTTGAAAATATTGATATAAATAGGATTGATGGGACTACTATAACAAATAGTAGAATCACCTCATCCCAATTAGCTGTAGAGAAGCTCCCCATAGTCCACATAACTATCTCTTCAATGTTTTCTCTGTTAAATGTCATCATTAATGAAATAACCGAGGATAATAAATAATTTAGAGCAACACCCGCAAGTAGCAGAGTGGTAACTGGGACCTTTGTACCAACTCTAGCAATATTGTATACCAAAAATGTAGTTATTATAGCACCAATAAACGCACTAAATGCTATCATGCTCATTCCAAAAATATGAATATTCTTAAGGAAAACCATAGTTATAGTGGCTCCAAGTGCCGCCCCAGATGAAACTCCGAGAACAAATGGGTCTGCCATTGGGTTTTTAAAAATGCCCTGAAAAGAAGTACCAACTACTGAAAGTGATGCTCCTACAAGGCATGATAAAAGTATTCTAGGAAGTCTTAAATTTAACATTATGATCACAGATGTAGACTTAATTCCATCTAACGCCACAAAATTTTTTAATATGGGAATTTTGCTTATTACAATAAATACTGCCTGCTTAAAAGAAATATCCGCCACTCCAACATTTGCCGAAGCAATTATTACAATTAGGAGCAAAAACAATCCCATTATAAAAACTCTTCTATAAAAATTCTTCTTTTCTATAAACGTCATGGCAAAGCAACTCCTTTTATTTGAAAAGTTCAGGATGAATTAATTTAGCAATTGCTTCTAGACCATCTGCAAGTCTTGGTCCCTGCCTAGTAATAATATTCTCATCAACCTCTAATAGTTTTCCACTTTTTACTGCTTTTAAATCTTTGTACCCATTTGTAGCTTCTATGCCTTTTTTCGAACCATACAACTTTGAGCATATTAGTACATCAGGATTTTTTTCTACCAGCTTTTCTACACTGTATTTCCAACCCACTACATCCTTCGCAGCATTTTCTCCACCAGCCATATCAATCATATTACCTATAAATGTATCTTTACCTGCTGTGAAATCACCACTTTTACCGAAACCCGCTACATAGTAAACTGTAGGTTTTTTAGCACCTTTTACCTTCTTAGTTACATCTGCAACCTTCTTTTGCATAGCTGATATTATTGACAACGCTTTATCACTTGCATTTACAATTTGGCCAAGTTTTGACATGGTATCATATACACCAGTAAAATTTTCTTCACCATAAAGCACTATAACCTTTATATTAAGCTCCTCTAATTTTTTAATAACATTCTTATCAAAATGAGTCGATGCTATTACTACATCAGGTTTTAACTCTACAATCTTTTCTATATTTGGTTTTAATAAATCACCAACAGATGTAACCTTATTGGCCTTAGCTGGATAATTATCATAATCACTTCTACCAACTAGACTTGTACCTTTACCAAGGGCGTATATTCCCTCTGTTATATTTGGCGCAATTGCAATAATCCTTTTAGGTTCTTTTTCAATAGTAATTGTTCTATTATATGAATCAACCACCTTTAGTGGATAAGTTACAGCACTTGTTGCTTTTTTAGTAGTATTTTGTCCATTATTAATAACTCCACTGTTGCCACATGCACTTAGAACAAAACAAAAAACAGCTAAAACTATAGTTATTATATTTTTTCTTTTAAACATAAAAAACCTCCATAATAATTAATTTTCTATAAAAATAAGCCACCTAATCATTTTAAATATAAAATTTAATACTCTTTTTTCATTTTAGGATTAGATTATGTTTTTTCATTTTATATTGAAGATCTTGTCTTGAAATGCCCAAGTTCCTTGAAGTTTTGCTAACATTATTTTCGTTTTTTTTAAGTGTTTTTTCAATGATTTGCTTCTCAATATTAGATATATAACTATTTAACTCAAACTTTTCATCTAAATTTATAACCATATATTATAAAACCTCCCCTATCTCTCGTAGAGTTAATTGTATATAATTACGGTAAGGTATTCTGACTTAAGATTCATTGCCCATGCTACCTTCCCAGTTTCCCAGTGGTTTTTGTGCATAGGCTCTTCTTTTACAGCGGCGGGACCGTGCAGGACTTTCACCTATCTTCCCTTTTTAAACGTAATTATATTTTAAATCATTCTTATAAACATAACTAATTATATGAATATCCGAAAAAAATTACTTAGTTTTATTATCCCGATTTTCTTTTTTAGTTCTCTCTACAAATCTTCCTAGAAAAAAGAAAAGAACACCAACTCCAATACCGGTCTGTAGACAAAAGAGTAAACTCTCAATTTCGCCTGGTAACTCTCCGCCAATCAAAGTTTCCATAATAGGCGTAGCCCAGGGCTTATAATCGGTACCTGTAATCTGCGAAACTACTTTGCTGCCTGCATCATCTGATCCACCGAACTCAGCACCCTTTAACATAAATAATGGTATAAGGGCAATTAATGCAGCAATAACTAATAAAATAATAACTTTTTTCTTCGTCTTTGTCATTAATTATCACTTCCTTTTAGGAATTCAAGAACTGTCAATTCCGATTTTGCATATGTTTCAAGACCTATAATAATAACAACGGTTAGAATACCTTCGATAATTGCAAGTGGTAGCTGTGTTGGTGCAAATACTGCAAGGAATTTGACTACTGATGAAGCAACGCCACCGTTTGCAGAAGGATATGCAAGTCCAAGCTCGACACTTGTTACACAATAGGTAAATATGTCACCAAATGATGCCGCAAGAAAAATGCCTACATGTTTATTGACTTTCAGTCTCTGGCATAATTTGTAGATTCCATAAGAAAGGATTGGACCTGCAATAGCCATAGAGAATGTATTAGCACCAAGAGTTGTTAGTCCTCCATGAGCAAGTAGAGTTGCCTGGAAAACCAATACAATAATCCCTAGAATACTGACTGCAGTAGGTCCAAATAAGATTGCTCCAAGTCCGGTACCAGTCATATGTGAACAACTTCCTGTTACTGACGGAATTTTTAAAGATGAAAGCACAAAAATGAACGCTCCTGCCATAGCAAGAATAGTGATAGATTTACGGTTTTTGGACAATGTTCTCTTAATTGAAAAGTATCCTGCTACTAAGAATGGCATGCATATAACTCCCCACAAAATACAGAATTTTGGTGGCAGATACCCTTCCATGATGTGCATTGCATTAGCTGCCGGAACTATTCCAAAAGTTACTCCAAAGAATGCAACAATAGCGACAATTTTCTTTTCCTTTTGATTCATTTTATTTTTCCCCCTTATTTGTTTCTAATTTATATTAATTCGGTAAAACACCTAGAATAAACAACTACTTTTTAAGCATTTCTTTAAATTCTTGTGTGCTTTTAGGATAAGCTTTTATATCCGCAAGCATGTGTTTCTCTACTAGTGATTCATAAACCTCTAGCATAATTGGCTGTTTTAGATTCGCCTGTTTTAAAACTTCAGTGTTTAGGAAAATTTCGAGTGGTGTCCCATCTGCGATAATTTTCCCCTGGCAGAATACAAGCACTCTTTGCGCCCATCTGTATGCAAAATCTACATCATGGGTGGAAATCAGCATCGTCTTACCCTCAGAACTAAGTTTGGCCAAAACCTCTTCTAACATCATTGTATTTAAAGGATCAAGTGATGCTGTCGGTTCATCATATATAATAATCTCAGATTTCATAGCAATAATTCCTGCAATAGTCACGCGTTTCTTTTCACCACCACTCAAATAGTGCGGTGGACGATCCTTAAAATCTGATATATTCATGTATGAAAGGGACTCCTCAACCCGCTTGATTACTTCCTCTTTTGGAAGCTTTAAATTCATCGGCCCGAATCCAACTTCTGCCCTAACTGTAGATGCAATTATTTGATTGTCTGCATCCTGAAATACAATTCCGATATTCTTTCGAAGATCTTTTAAATTTTTTTTATTTACGACATTACCCCGATAAATGATTTTTCCCTGCTGCGGTGTAAATACACCGTTTATATTCAAGAAAAATGTGGATTTGCCTGATCCATTAGAGCCAATGACAGCGATCTTCTCGCCTTCATAGATATCCACGCTTACACCGTCTAATGCGGCCTTTCCATTTCCGTAGACGTAATATAGATTTTCTACATTTAATATTGGTTTCCTCATAATATCTCCTTTCTATCTTGTAAAGCCCCAGATAATAAACAAAAAAACTACGAATACTACTGCATATGCGATCTGTATTGTCTCTACTTTTTTATCCTCCTCCAAAAATAGAAGATCTCCATCATAACATCTGGCCTCCATTGCATCATAATAAGTGTTTGCTTTTTTAAGCGAAACAACCAACATATTACTTGCAATGCTTCCAAAAGTATAACAGGAAGTTTTAAAATCACAGTAGCCCTGACGGGATTCTGCAGAATTTTTCATTTTAGTATAAGTATCCATTAAAATGAAAATATAACGGTAAATAAGGTTCATCAATTCTACAATAAGCTTTGGGACATGTGCCTTTCGAAGAACATATATTATCTCAGAGGACGGAGTAGACAGTGTCATCATTTGTAGCGAACTGATAGCTGCAAAAACCTTGAGAATTAAAAACAATACTTCCCTAATCTTTGCCTGAGAGGTAAACACATAACAGAAACCAAGATACAGATTATACTGACCAATTGGCTGCTTTGAAAAATCAATAGCAATTGTAACTGTGCCAAGTAGGATAAATATAATTGGAATCGCAAGTATTGATAAATACTCAAATACTGGAAGCCCTCCTTTTACAATGGTCAGATATGCCATAGCAATAATTACCACAACCGAAACATATGGGTTATCCAATACAATACAAAGAATAAGTATTAAAACAGAAAGAGATACTTTAAAAGTAGAATTCCAGTGTCTTATTTGGGAAATATAAGCGTAAAAATCTATTGAAAATCCTTCGCCATGTTTATGTCCGATTCTATGATGATGAGGTTTCCCATCCTTATTCATGTGCCACCTCCTTTTATTTTTTACCCAATGTCAATATGTAAAATAATTTACAACCAAAAAAAACCTTCTAACTAAAGCGTTAGAAGGAAACAATCAAAAATATGTTTAATAATATAAAATCAACAAATCTTCATATAAAGCTCCCTCTATCACTCGTAGAGTTACGGTGCAAAAATATAGGCAGATATTCTGACTTAAGAATCATTATCTAAGTACGCCTTCCCCATTTCAGAGTGACATATTGTACTTAAATTCATCTATTACAGCTACGAGATAGTTCAGGATTTTAACCTGATTCCCTTTTAATTAATTAAATTTAATTAAACCTATATTCTATTATTTAATTTGATTTTAGTTTACACCATGTTAACAATTTAATCAATGTTTTCTACTGAAATAACTTAATTTTTACTAACTGATATTATTAGTAGTATCTTTTCTTTTCTAAAGCAAACTTATAACACCAGTTATAAGCAATATTATTATACATTATATAAATAGATTTACATTTGAATCTTCAGTTTGACCTAGGTAATAACCAACTCCACCAATCTTCACACCATCGATAAGTTCTTCCTTTGTAATTCCCATAACATCCATGGACATTGAGCAAGCGACCACCTCCACTCCGCTATCAATTGCCGATTTTATTAAATCTTCAAGAGAACTTATATTTTTATTTTTCATTACTGATCGGATCATTTTAGCCCCGATACCCATCATATTCATTTGAGAAAGTTTAAGCTTTCTGCTGCCTCTTGGCATCATAAATCCAAACATTGAATCTATAAGCCCTTTCTTTACTGATACTTTTTCAGGTTTTCTTATAATGTTAAGACCCCAGAAGGTAAATAATATGGTAACTTTACTACCCATTGCAACTGCTCCATTTGCTATAATAAATGCCGCAATGGCTTTATCTAAATCACCGCTAAAAACTACCATAGTTTTATTGTTTTTTTCTCGTGTTTCTGATGGCAAAGATTTATTTACCTTAGTATCGTTATTGCCTTTTTTTTTAATAAAGGCATATACCATACCTTTTTCTTTTCTTAAATCTAATAATTCATTATTTGTTTTAGTACACCAAGCTCTAATATCCTCATAAAACCCAGGATCACTTGCTGTTACTTTTAATATTTGGTTTTCATTTAATTCATCAATACTAGCTTTAACTTGAATTAACGGACCTGGGCAACATAATCCACATGCATCGAGAAGTTTATCATACTTATCATCTTCTATAGCTACTTCATCCCTTATAACTTGAGTATCAGGGTCTATTTTCTGTCTTTTTATTTTATCACTCTCTCCAGTCTTATTGGGCTCAAATTCTGAACTTAAAACTGATTTATATCCTCCAGTTAAGTTTTTAACCTTAAAGTCTTTTTGAGCTAAAATTCTAGCTGCTACATATCCTCTGAGACCTACTTGACAATATTCAATAATTTCTTTGTTTTTGTCAAGTTCGCCAATTCTTCCCCTGAGATTATCTACTGGAATATTTATAGCTCCCTCAATATGTCCATTATCAAATTCTATTTCAGTACGAACATCTAATACTACAGCATTTTCTTTATCATAAGCACTAAACTCATCAGTTGTGAGTACTTCCATTCTTCCAGCTAGCACATTTTGTGCAACAAATCCTGCCAGATTTACAGGGTCTTTAGCAGATGAAAATGGTGGTGCATATGAAAGTTCTAATTCTGTTAAATCGTCAACTGTTCCACCGAGGCGTATAACAGTAGCAAGTACATCTATCCGCTTATCAACTCCATCATAACCAACACCTTGAGCTCCAAGTATTTTACCTTCACTATTAAAAATAAGTTTTAATGTCATAGGAAGTGCACCTGGATAGTAAGAAGCATGGCTAACTGGATGAACTAGTATAACTTTATAAGGAATATTAAGTCTAGTTAAAGTTCTTTCATTATTGCCAGTACTTGCTGCTGTAAGTCCAAAAACCTTTAAAATTGCAGTGCCTTGAGTTCCTTTATAGCTGGAATTTAGACCCGCTATATTATCAGCTGCAATTCTTCCTTGCTTATTTGCAGGTCCAGCTAGTGGAATCGCAGTATTAGTCTTATTTACAAAATCTACAACTTCTATAGCGTCACCTACTGCAAATACTCCCTCTGCACTAGTTTCCATTTTATCATTTACCATAATATGACCCTTGGCGCCTAATTTAATACCAGCTTCTTTTGCAAATTTAGTATCAGGAAATACACCTATTGCGAGTATTATCATATCAGCACTTAATTTTGCACCACTATCTAATGTTATTTCAACACCATTTTCAGTATCTTTAAATGCTTTCACTCCATCATTTAAAATTATTTCCACACCGTTATCCGAAATTTCTTTTTCAACATTTAAAACAATATCAGTATCAAAAGGAGCCAATATGTGAGGTGCTGCTTCTACTAAAGTAACCTTTAATCCTCTTTCTTTTAAGTTTTCAGCCATTTCAACCCCAACATATCCTCCACCAATAACTACAGCACTTTTAATCGTCAATGTGTCTACATATTTTTTTATATTATCAGTGTCTGGTATATTTCTTAATGTAAATATTCTTTTACTATTTATACCCTCTATATTAGGTTTAATTGCTTTTGCGCCTGGTGATAACACTAAATAATCATAACTTTCCTCGTAGGTACCAAGGATTTTACTATTAACTGTTACAACCTTTTTACTGGTGTCAATTGCAACTACTTCACTGTTATTTCTAACATCTACATTAAACCTTGCATTCATACTCTCAGGTGTTTGTACTAAAAGCTTATCTCTATCCTTTATTACTTCACCGATGTAATAAGGCAGTCCGCAATTTGCAAAAGAAATGTATTCATCTCTTTCAAACATAATTATTTCTGCACTTTCATCAAGCCGTCTAAGTCTGGCCGCTGTTGAAGCTCCACCAGCGACGCCACCTACGATTAATATCTTTTTCATCACAATTATTCCTCCTTATATTTTCTAGACTTTACCTAGCTAAACTGTATCTCCAAGAACTTATTTCTCTTTAGTTCTTACATCTATTATAATAAATTCTTTATCACCATTTATAAGTTTATATACCTCTTCTGCGCTTACATTTTTAACCTTTGAAGAATTAAACATAATTTATACCTCCGTCGAAACTTTAATTTATATTTATATTATTTTTTCCATTTACATTCTTATATCTCAATATTACGATATAATAATATAATAACACATATTAACTAAAAATCAATAGAAATTTAATTTATTTTAACTATTAAATAAAAAGTGATACACGATAGTTATTCGTGTACCACTATATTTATAGTGTTTAATTAATATTAAGAACTAATTGATATACTTATTAAACCTTATTTTTAAAAAGGAATTCAATTAGTTCACGAACTTCTTCATTACAAATACTATAATTGATCTCTAGCCCATTTCTTTTTCCTACAATTATTTTTGCCATTCTTAATTTTTGTAAATGTTGAGATAAAGTAGATTGTGGAATACCTAAACAATCTTGCATGTGACTTACATTACATGTCCCTTTTCCCAGTAATCCATTAATAATACAAAGCCTTACCGGATGAGCTAATATCTTAAGCATTTCTGCAATTTCATTATATTCCATATAATCCTTTTCCATAAGATTTACCTCTTTCTAATATATTTTCATACTAATATTGTTATATTCATATATTATGATACAAATAACAAATAATATCAACACTAATAAAAATAGCATGATAATTATATTATTAATTATCATGTTATTTCTTATGTTTTAAAAGCTCCATTTTTTAGTTAATTTATTCACTATTTTAACATATTTACCAATTCTTCTTCAGATATAACTTCAATTCCTAACTCTTGCGCTTTCGTAAGTTTACTTCCAGCATTCTCTCCTGCTAACACATAACTTGTTTTCTTAGAAACGGAGCCCGATACCTTTCCGCCATGACTCTCTATCATTTCCGTGGCCTCATTTCGGCCTATAGTAGTTAATGTTCCAGTTACAACGAAAGTTAATCCATCAAACTTATTATCCTCGCTTGTGACATCCCCTACAGCCATATTAACTCCATAATCTTTTAATCTACTTATTACTTCTCTATTTTTATTATCTTCAAAAAATTTCAATATACACAAGCCACTTATTTCACCTATATCCGAGACATCTTGCAATTCTTCTAAAGACGTATTTTGCAAGTCTTCAATAGATTTATAATGTTTCATTATACTTTTCGCTGCCACTTTTCCAATGTTCGGAATACCAAGGCCTGTAAGCAACATTTGTGCTTCATTTCCCTTTGACTTTTCTATAGCATCTAATAACTTATCTGTATTTTTTTCTTTTCCAATTATACCCTGATCGACAAGTTCCTCGCGATAATTAAATAAAGAATACACATCCGCAATATCTTTTATGTATTTCAAACGAATAAGTTCCTTAACATATGCGCTGCCAAAACCTTTTATGTCCATAGCAGTCCTGCCTACAAAATTAATTATACGTCTTTCTAATTGTGCCAAACAATTAGGGTTTATACATTTGATGTCAGCAGTATCTTTTTCCCGCACTGTTGGTGCTCCACAAACTGGGCAAATCTCTGGAATTTTAAATTCCTTTGATCCCTCAATACGTTTTTCTTTCACTACAGACTTGATTTTTGGGATTATCTCTCCTGACTTATAAACAACAATTATGTCCCCAATCCTTATATCTAAATCATCGATAAAATCTTGGTTATGAAGGATTGCTCTTGATACTGATGTTCCACATAAACGAATCGGCTCAAATATTGCTGTAGGAGTAATTCTACCGGTTCTCCCTACTGATACTTCAATATCAAGTAATTTCGTTTCTTTTTCTTCTGGAGGAAATTTATAGGCTATAGCCCATTTAGGAACTTTCGATGTGTTTCCAAGTTCTTTCCTATCTTCCAAATTATCAATTTTTATAACAACTCCGTCAATATCATATGCTAGGGTTCCTCTTTTCTCTCCAATATCTTGAATAACACTCCACACTTCATCAGCTGTTTTACATTTCACATAATTTTCAATGACCTTTATTCCCTGCTTTTTTAACCATTCATAACCCTCTGTATGTGTTTTAAATTCAATTCCTTTGATATCTTGGATATTAAAAATGAATAGAGATATTCCTCTTTCTTTTGTTATCTTACTATCTAACTGCCTTAATGTACCGGCAGCACAATTTCTTGGATTTGCAAATATCTTTTTACCTAATAACTCTTGTTGTTCATTAATTTTATCAAATGATGCATTTGACATATATACTTCTCCACGAATTTCAAGGTAGGGAACTTTATCTTTCAGTTTCTTTACAACATCCTTAATTACTTTAGCATTTTCAGTGACATCCTCGCCTTGAATGATTCCATCACCCCTGGTCACAGCCACTGTTAAGTTACCATCTACATAACGCAGAGACATTGACAAACCATCAATTTTAAATTCTACAACAAATGTTGGATCATCCAGTTCCTCAATCATTTTATTTACATAAGCATATACCTCTTCTTTTGCAAATACATCTTGCAAGCTAAGCATTGGAACATTATGTTTTACCAGGACCCCACCTTTCCTTTTAGCACTTCCACCTACTCTTTGAGTTGGAGAATCTAAGGTAATAAGTTCTGGGTGCTCTTTTTCTAGCTCTTTAAGTTCTAACATCATTTGATCATATTCATAATCTGATATTTCTGGATTATCCTGATTATAATATCTATCACTATGATAATTAATTATATTTTTAATTTCATTAATTCTATCTTCATCATTCATCATATTATTCTTCACCTATCCCTCTAGAAGCTGCTTTAATCAAATTTCACTCATATTCATAAAATACAACCTTTACGCAAAATAGCACACAACTTTTAGGCCTTTTGAATAAAATGACTAGCATTCTTACTAGCTATTTTGTCCAAAATGCCTCAGTTGCATACACTATGCACAAATTACATTTATGATGCGCAAGTTACATTCAAATAAATAACAATCAAAATACTAGTCTTATTTTAACAAACCTTATAACATTTCTAGTGGTGCCTTACCTAACATTAGCTTTTTTATTCCCATGTTATCAAAAGCTATTGAAATCAAAGTATCACCATCAGAACTCGACCTTGACACTATTGTTCCTATACCAAATTTAGTATGTCTAACTTTTCTACCTACTGTAGCTTCGCTACTTATGTTATTTAATCCGTTATTAATAACATTCTCACTATTAATACTTTGCTGACCTGAATTATCTCCATGTGCCGTAGCTGATACATAATCTTGTGGCGCAGTTTTACTTAACAGACCATGTGGATTATATCTTTGTGACTCCTTGGCATTTTTTCTCTTTAACACCTGCGTAGTCCTATTTTTAGCTCCACCTATAATTTCTTTTAAATCTGGAGAAATCTCACTAATAAAATCTGATGGTTGATATGAAACATTTCTACCAAATACCATTCTACTTTCTGCAGAAGTTATATATAATTTTTCTTCCGCCCTTGTTATTGCAACATAACATAGACGCCTTGATTCTTCCATTTCAGTAGGGTTATTAATGGAGGACATGCCTGGAAATATTCCATTTTCCATTCCTACCATAAATACTACTGGAAATTCTAACCCTTTAGCACTATGAACTGTCATCATTGCTGATGTGTCAATGGTTTCATCAGGATCATCAGTGGTTGAACCTAAACTTACCCCCTCTAAAAATGTTAAGAGTGATTTATCTTCTGAAGTTCTTTCGAATTCTACAGCATCTGATACTAATTCCTTTATATTTTCAACTCTACTCTCATCATCTGGTTCCTTAGAGTTTTCGAGTTGCTTTAAATATCCTGTATCTTCTATAATAGTCTTAATAAGCTTAGATACTGATACCTCTTCATTTTTAGCCATAAAATTATTCATAAGACTCACAAATTTACTTATAGATGATTTATTTCTAGTTGTAAGTGTAGGTATATACTCTACATCTAGAATAGCACTATATAAACATTGCTCTATTCCATTTGCAAATTCTTGAATCTTTTGAATAGTTGCATCCCCTATATTTCTTTTAGGTACATTTATAATTCTCTTTAAGGCAATATCGTCAAGCGGATTATTGATAAGCTTTAAATATGCCATTATATCCTTTATTTCTTTTCTGTCATAAAACTTTAATCCTCCCACTATCTTATATGGGATTAAATGTTTTCGAAAACTTTCCTCAAAAATACGTGATTGAGAATTCATCCTATATAAAATTGCAAAATCTTTATAACTTCTATTTCCCTCTGCCATAATTGTCTTGATTTGGTTAGATACAAAATTTGCTTCATCTCTATCTGTAAATGCTCTATACAGATTAATTTTCTCGCCACTTTCCTTTTCAGTTCTAAGAGCCTTATCTTTTCTTTGAGAATTATTTTTTATGACTTCATTAGCCGCCATAAGTATATTACCTTTTGATCTATAATTTTGCTCAAGTTTAACAACTTTCGCCTTTGGATAATCTTTTTCGAAGTCTAGGATATTGGTTACATCCGCACCTCTCCAAGCATAAATACATTGGTCATCATCTCCAACTACACATATATTCTCTGTCTTATCTACTAAAAGTTTTATAAGCTCATACTGTGCTTTATTTGTGTCCTGATACTCATCCACCATAATATACTTGAATTTTGAATGATAAAAGTCCAAAACATCCTTATTATTCTTTAAGAGTTCAACAGCTTTAAATATTAAATCATCAAAATCTAACGCATTATTACCCTTTAGCTTCTTTTGATAAAGAAGATATACATCAGCTACTTTATTTTTTCTAAAATCGCCCTCATTTTCTTTTTTAAATTTAGCAGCAGAAATAAGTTCATTTTTAGCACTTGATATTTTGTTTAAAATTTCTGAATCTGTTAGGTCTTTATCATTTATATCAATTTCCTTCATGCACTGTTTAATTAAACTTTTTTGATCATAGCTATCATATATAGTAAAATTTTTATTATATCCTATTTTATCTATTTCTCGTCTTAGAATTCTAACACAACTAGAATGAAATGTAGAAATCCACATATTATCTGCTATATTACCTACAAGTGATCTTACCCTATCCTTCATTTCACCAGCAGCTTTATTAGTAAATGTTATAGATAAGATTTGTGATGGATATATGTTTAAATCTTGAATCATATGTGCAATTCTATAAGTCAAAACTCTAGTTTTTCCAGAGCCTGCACCAGCAAGTATTAGCAATGGTCCGTCAACCGTTATTGCAGCCTCACATTGCTCTTTGTTTAACAAACTTTTCAAATCCATGAAACCACTCCTTATATTATATTAATACTAGTTACGTCTAGTGTTATTTTAGATCTATCTAATTTTTTTACCACTCCACTTTAAGGCATAAATGTACCTATAATTATATCACATTGCGCAAGAACTTAAACACAATAAAAAATATAGACGGTTAATTTATATCACTCTTTTGTCATTAGCTAAACCGAGTAAATATATATTAACCGTCACTTTTTATATGTAAATGCATATTTTTAAATTAGTTATACCTATTTTTTTAATTTCAAACGTTCTAATATAAGTTTATATCCATCGCTACCATAATTTAGTGATCTGTTGATTCTACTAATTGTGGCAGTACTTGCGCCTATAGCACCTGTGATATCTATATATGTTCTTTTATCTACAAGCATTGTTGCTATTTGAAATCTTTGTTCAAATGCCTTTATTTCATTTATAGTGCATATATCCTCAAAAAATCTATAACACTCTTCCTTTGTTTGAAGGCTTAAAATACCTTCAAAAAGAAAATCCATATCCTTACTTTCTAATTTTGAACTATATTCGCTCATCATCCTTCACCTCTAATAATCATAGACTGCTTTAACTAATGTTCATTCATATTACTTATATACTAGATATTTTTTTAATATAATACTTTTTTAAAATATAAAAAAATGCAGTTTATTAAAATTATTTAAATAAACTGCTCTAAAATATTTATTAATGTACCTAAACTATGATTAATTATTTTACTATATTTAGCATTGCTATACAAAAAGTAAAACAAAGTGCAGAAACTACTGTAACTCGCGCTAGCATTGATTCAGCTGTTTTGGTTTTGTTTTTTGCAAAAAAAGTTTCCGAAGTCCCTCCTATAAGGCCACTTAATCCATCTGTTTTACTAGGTTGCATCATAACTGAAACAATTATAGCAATTGACGATATAACCAATAAAACAATTATTAAACTACGCATATATACACCCCCTGTTTATTAAATTCTTGACTATTTTAATATATTATAAGGTATCTTACAATAAAATGTAATTTATCTGCTTACTACACTATTATTGTAAAAAAACATAAAAATATATTTTTATCATTATAATTTTATGTTAATTCTAACACAATTTCATTTAAAAATCCACCTTAGACTTAATAAAAAATAAGAGCATAGCCGTAAAGACTATACTCCTATTTTATTACTAACTATCTTTTTATATTATAGAATGCTTTTATTCCTCTATATTCAGCTGCTTCTTCTAATTCTTCTTCTATTCTTAGAAGCTGATTGTATTTAGAAACTCTTTCACTTCTAGCTGGAGCACCAGTTTTAATTTGTCCTGCATTCATAGCTACAACTAAATCAGCTATTGAAGTATCTTCAGTTTCTCCTGACCTATGAGAAACTACTGCAGTATATCCTGCACGCTCTGCCATTTCTATAGCATTTAAAGTTTCAGTTAGTGTTCCTATTTGATTTAATTTTATAAGAATTGAATTTGCAACTTTTTTATCAATTCCCATTTTCAATCTATCTGTATTAGTTACAAATAAGTCGTCACCAACTAATTGAGTTTTATCCCCTATTTTATCTGTTAAGTATTTCCAACCATCCCAATCTTCTTCAGCCATTCCATCTTCAATAGAGATTATTGGATACTTGTTAACAAGTTCTACATAATAATCAGCCATTTGTTCTGGCGTAAGTACTCTTCCCTCTGATGCTAAGTTGTACTTACCATCTTCAAAGAATTCAGATGCTGCTGGGTCAAGTGCTATAAATATATCTTTTCCTGGAACAAATCCAGCTTTTTCTATAGCTTCTATTATGATTTTTATAGCTTCCTCATTTGATGATAAATCTGGAGCAAATCCACCTTCATCACCAACACCAGTAGCGAGTCCCTTACTCTTTAATAATGCTTTTAGTGCATGATAGACTTCTGCACTCATTCTTAAAGCTTCTTTAAATGATGTTGCTCCTACTGGCATAACCATAAACTCTTGAAGGTCTACATTATTATCAGCATGGCTTCCACCATTTATAATATTCATCATTGGAACTGGTAAAACTTTAGCGTTTACTCCACCAATATATTGATATAATCCAAGTCCTAATGACTCAGCAGCAGCTCTTGCACATGCAAGTGATACTCCTAGAATCGCATTAGCACCAAGTTTTGCCTTATTAGGTGTTCCGTCAAGTGCTATCATTGCCTTATCAATAGCTACTTGATCATATACATTCATTCCAACTAGTTCGTCAGCTATTATATTATTTACATTGTTAACAGCTTTTAAAACTCCTTTACCATTATATAAATCTTTATCTCCATCTCTTAATTCTACTGCTTCAAATATACCAGTAGAAGCACCTGATGGTACTGACGCTCTTGCTATTGTTCCATCTTCGAGTGTTACCTCAACTTCAACTGTTGGAAATGCTCTTGAATCTAAAATTTGTCTTGCAAAAATATCAATGATCTCAATAAAGTTTTTCATATTATCTTACCTCCAAATTTTTTATCTATGTTATTATTACCTAAGTTTAATCAATATAATCCTAAGTTTAATAGAATTTAAACTAAACTCAGATAATATAATAGTTTGATTCAATTTTCATTTAAAATTTAATGATATTTCAGCGATCCAGTAGATTACTTAATTAAAGATTGCCCTGTCATTTCGCTAGGTACATCGAGCCCCATAACTTGTAGCATAGTAGGTGCAATGTCTGCAAGTATTCCACTCTCTCTTAAATCTTTAATGTGATTTGACACATATGTGAATGGAACTAAGTTTGTAGTATGTGCAGTCATTGGCTTACCAGACGCGTAATCAATCATTTGCTCAGAGTTTCCATGATCTGCAGTTATAAATACAGTTCCGTCTTTACCGAGTACTGACTCAACAACTTTTCCAAGACATTCATCAACTGTTTCTATAGCCTTTTTAGCAGCTTCAAAAACTCCTGTATGACCTACCATGTCCGGATTAGCATAATTTAATATTATCATGTCATATTCATCCGTATCTAATCTTTTAAGTAACTCTGCAGTAACCGCGCGGGCACTCATTTCTGGTTGCAAGTCATAAGTTGCGACTTTTGGAGATGGTATTAATGCTCTATCTTCATTATCATTTGGAGCCTCAACACCACCATTAAAGAAAAACGTAATATGAGCATATTTTTCAGTTTCAGCAATTCGGAGCTGTTTCTTACCCATTTTACTAACATATTCTCCAAGTGTATTAGTGTAACTTTCTGGTGTATATGCAACATCAACATTTTCTATAGATAGATCGTATTGAGTAGTACATACATAATTAAGATTTAATGACTCTCTTTTAAAACCATCAAATACCTTATCATTTATTGCTCGAGTTAATTCGCGAGCTCTGTCTGGTCTAAAGTTAAAGCATATTACAGTATCGTTATTACTAATAGCTGCAACTGGTTTATTATTTTCCATTATAACAGTTGGAAGAACAAATTCATCTGTCTTGTTATCATGCATAGCTTTTTTAACTGCCTCTATTGCTGATGTATCTTTCTCACCTTTAGATAGGACCATAGCATTATATGCAAGTTCCACTCTTTCCCATCTCTTATCTCTATCCATAGCATAATATCTACCACAAATAGTAGCCATTTTACCAAGACCTATTTCATTCATATATTCTTCTATTTCTGTTATGTATTTAAGTGCTGAACCTGGTTGCACATCTCTACCGTCTAAGAACGCATGAACATAAACTTTTTTAGCGCCTTTATCTTTAGCTAGCTTTATTAAAGCTTTCAAATGATCAATATGAGAGTGAACTCCTCCATCAGAAAGTAATCCTAAAAGATGAATTGAAGAATCTGCTTTTATTGCTTTATCTATTGCTTTGTTAAAAGCAACATTCTGAAAGAAGTCTCCTTCTTTGATTTCTTTTGTTATTTTTGTTAGTGCTTGATATATAATTCTACCAGCACCTATATTTAAATGACCAACTTCTGAATTTCCCATTTGGCCTTCTGGAAGTCCTACTTCTAGTCCACTTGCAACTAATTTTGTACTTGGGTATTTCTTTATTAACCTATCATAATTCGGTTTACTTGCTGCAGCTACTGCATTTCCATCTACGGTACTTGATAATCCAAATCCATCTAAAATCATTAACATTACCGGTTTTTTCGACATTTATTTCCCCCCACTAATTGTTTCTAAAAGCAATACACATTTCTATGTATTGCTATTTTTGTAATTTATTATAATTATAATTAACCAACCAATATGGCCATTTACTTTAGTAAATGAATCTACTTTAGTAGATGAATCTACTTTAGTAGTTTACTATTCCGGCGAAGTCTTGTGCCTTAAGGCTAGCTCCTCCGATTAAACCACCATCTATATCTGATTTAGCCATTTGTTCTTTTATAGTTGATGGTTTAACAGAACCACCATATTGAATTCTAACTTTTTCAGCTACTTCACTACCAAACATAGCTCCAACAGTTGCCCTTATAAATGCAATTGTCTCATTAGCTTGATCAGCAGTTGCAGTTTTACCTGTTCCTATAGCCCAAATTGGTTCATAAGCAATAACTAATTTTTCCACTTGCTCTTTTATAAGTCCTTCTAAATCTAATTTTACTTGACTTGCTAAAACTTTTTCTGTAATATTTCCTTCTCTATCACTAAGAGTTTCTCCTACGCAAAGTATAGGAATAATATTATGGCTATAAGCAGCTTTAAGCTTTTTGTTTACAGCTTCATCTGTCTCATTGAAATATTGTCTTCTTTCACTATGTCCAATTATAACATAATCAACGCCAATATCTTCTAACATTCCTGGAGAAATTTCGCCTGTAAAAGCACCACTTTCTTCATAAAACATATTTTGAGCTCCAACTTTTATATTTGTACCCTTAGTTGCTTTTATTACTGCATCTAAACATAAAAATGTAGGGCAAACAACAACATCACATTTTGCATCTTTAACTAATGGCTTCATTTCCTCAATTAAAGTTACAGCCTGTGCTACAGTTTTATTCATTTTCCAATTTCCTGCAATTATACCTTTTCTCATAAAAAAAACCTCCTAATATCTCTTTGTAATCGGTAAAACATATATATTTAAAACTTAAAAGTACCATAGTTTTATTTAACTATTTGTCTGTAAGAGCTTCAATTCCTGGTAATAATTTACCTTCTAAAAATTCAAGAGATGCTCCGCCGCCTGTAGATATATGAGTCATTTTATCTCCAAATCCTAATTGATTAACAGCTGCTGCACTATCTCCACCACCTATTACAGTAGTTCCATCAACTTTTGACATAGCCTCAGCTACAGCAATTGTTCCTTTTGCGAAGTTTTTAAATTCGAATACACCCATTGGTCCATTCCAAACAATAGTCTTAGCTGTGCTTATAGCACCTTTATATATTTCACAAGTCTTAGGTCCAATATCAAGTCCCATGTAACCATCTTTAATGTTTTGATCCAGTGTAACTACTGGCTCTGCATCAGCTGAAAATTTATCTGCAACTATATGATCAACTGGTATTAAGAATTTAATTCCTTTTGACTCAGCTTTTTGCATCATATCTTTAGCATATTCTACCTTATCTTCCTCAACTAGAGAACTTCCTACAGAATAACCACCGGCTTTTAAGAATGTATATGCCATTCCCCCACCAATTATTAGTGTATCTACTTTATCAAGTAAATTAGCAATAACAGCTATTTTATCAGATACTTTAGCTCCACCGAGTATTGCAACGAATGGTCTAACAGGACTATTTACTGCATCACCTAAGAACTTTAATTCTTTTTGAATTAAATATCCGCATACTGATGTCTTAACAAACTCAGTTACACCAACTGTAGAACAATGAGCTCTATGAGCTGTTCCAAATGCATCATTTACAAAAATATCTGCAAGAGATGCTAATTCTTTTGAAAAGTTTTCTTTGTTTTTAGTTTCTTCTTTTCTATATCTTGTATTTTCTAGTAATATAACGTCTCCATCTTTCATTTTAGATACGACAGATTTCACATTATCACTAACAACATTTGGATCTGCTGCAAAAATCACTTCTTTATTTAACATTTCGCTTAATCTTTTAGCTACTGGTGCTAAAGAAAGTTCTGGTTTTGCCTCGCCGTTTGGCTTGCCAAGATGTGAGCATAAAATTAATCTTGCTCCATTTTTAATTAAATATTCTATTGTTGGCATTGCACCTACTAATCTATTTACATCTGTAATTTCTCCATCTTTTAATGGCACATTGAAATCACATCTTACTAAAACCTTTTTGCCCTTAACCTCAATATCCTCAATTGTTTTCTTATTAAATTTCATACACATTCTCCTCTCACACTGTTTATATTATAAACTTTTTAACTATCAAATGTAGTATGTTCTGTGAACCATACTCATATACTGAAATAAGCAATAAAAAGGCCTGGTTCCATAGACTACCTATAAAACCAGACCCTAATACTATACTTACAGTTTTATAGTAAACTAAATTTTATAGTTTATCTGCAACAAATTTAGTTAAATCAGCTAATCTATTAGAATAACCTGCTTCATTATCATACCATGAAACTACTTTAACCATGTTTCCTTCAATAACCATTGTTGACATTGCATCAACGATAGAAGATCTTTCGTCTCCTTTGTAATCTATTGAAACTAATGGTTCTTCACAGTATCCAAGAATACCCTTCATTTCATTTTCAGAAGCTTTCTTAAATGCTGCATTTACTTCTTCTACAGTAACATCTCTTGAAACTTCACATACTAAATCTGTACATGAAACTGTTGGAGTTGGAACTCTTAATGAGAATCCGTTTAATTTTCCTTTTAATTGTGGTAAAACTAATGCTACTGCTTTAGCTGCACCTGTTGTAGTTGGAATCATTGATAATGTAGCAGCTCTTGCACGTCTCATATCATTATGAGGAGCGTCTAATAATCTTTGATCTCCAGTATATGAATGAATTGTAGTCATTAAACCTTTAACTATTGTAAATTCTTTGTCTAATATTTTAGCAAATGGTGCTAAACAATTAGTAGTACATGATGCATTAGATATTATGTTATGTTTTGATGAATCATATTTTTCTTCATTAACACCCATAACTATTGTTATATCTTCATTTTTAGCTGGTGCAGATATAAGAACTTTTTTAACACTAACTCCTAAATGAGCATTTGCTTTAGTAGCATCTGTAAAGAATCCAGTTGATTCAAGTACGATTTCTACTCCAAGTGAACTCCAATCAATGTTTTTAGGTTCTCTTTCAGCGAATATTTTAATTTCTTTTCCGTTAACAACTATAGAATTTTCTTTAGCTTCTACAGTTCCGTCAAATTTTCCGTAAAGTGAATCATATTTTAAAAGATGTGCTAGTGTAGCAGCATCTGTTAAATCATTGATTCCTACTACTTCTAACTCTGTTGAATAATTTTTTACTAATGCGTTAAATACGTTTCTTCCTATTCTTCCAAATCCATTAATTCCTACTTTTACCATTTTGGCAAAACCTCCTAAAATTTTAATTAAATAATTATATGTAAATATATAATTCTCTCTTTAATAAAATCATTATATAGTTTACTCTCTTTTTTCTAAAATATTTATAATTTTTTGTGCAGCCGCTTCATCAATTATCAAAACAGTACTAGAACGGTTGATTTCAGTGGCAATAATTGCTCTAGCTTTATTCTTTCCTGCTGCTACTGCAATTAGTATTTTTCCATGTTTAACATCTTCATTTTTTACCATAATAGTAGGTGTGGAATAAAGTATCTCACCTAATTCATTATAATATTGACCAAATGCTTCACCTACTGCACCCAATTCTTCAAGTTCTCTAATTTTTTTTTGTGGTATTCCCCTTTTAAGAGCCATATCTTTTGCGATACCTATACCATAAAGAAGAATATCAGCACTTCGAATTTTATCAATTATATTTTTTATTTCTTTTTCATTTAATATGGTTTCTAGTGCCGCGTTGCTTAAATTGTCAGGTACATGTAGTAATTCGTAATTTCCACCAATTCTATCTGCTAGCCTTGCAACCAAAGTATTAGCTTGCATTTCTACATTTCTCGCCATACCACCTCTAGCTGGAAGCACCAAGATGTTTTTGTATTTATTGTTTTTAGGAAAACTATCTACAACTTCTTTCACAGTAGTTCCACCGGTCAATGCAATTATACTATTATCTTCAATGACATCCATAGCATAATTTGCTGCTGCCTTCCCTAGTTCTTTAAGAACACTTTTATCTATTTCTACATCTCCAGGAACAATTATAACTTGCTTAAGCTTCAAGTGTTTTTCAATAGATTTCTCAATTTTAGATAATCCTTTGATTTCATGAATAAATTCCTTTAACTGATGTATAATTTCTTCTCCATCAGATGTTATAAACATACCCAATGCATTAACTTCAATTAAGTTCTGAGACTTCAGAAAATTTATTTCATTTCTTACTATTCTCTCGCTAATACACATATGATCTGATAAAATTCTACGTCCTATAGGTTGATTATAACATATCGTTCTTAATATATCATGCCGTTTTTCAAGAAGTTCTATCAATTCAGGCACTATTTTCTGTTCTAACTTTAAAATATTCTCCACTTGAACACCTTTCTGGACTGTTTAAGTCCCAGCATATATTTTCTGCTCCCACTTACATTATAGTTGAAATGCTAACATTTTTAAATTAGTATTTCCAAAAAAAATGTTAACATTCTGTTAACAGAGCTATTAAATAAACAAATTTTTAAAATCTTTTACGTTTATTTGAGCTTTTAATTTCAAGTTCTTCGCGATATTTTGCTACTGTTCTTCTAGAGATATTTACCCCTTCAGCATTTAACCGATTACAAATACTTTGATCAGACATTGGTTTTTTTGTATCCTCGCTCTCTACCAGTTCCTTAATGTTCTTTTTAATATTAATTGTAGATATATCCTCTCCGCCTATACCTGATGTTATTCCATTAGTAAAAAAATCTTTTATTTTAACGACTTTACCATCATTTATACTTACATATTTTTCTCTAATTGCACGGCTTATGGTAGATTCATGCATCTCTAAATTGTTAGCTATTATTTTAAGCGTCATTGGTTTTAGATATTCAACGCCTCTATCAAAATATTCCCTTTGAACTTCTAATATTTCTTCTAAAACTCTATACACAGTGTTTTTCCTTTGTTCAATACTTTTTATAAGAAACATCGCGCTATTAAGCTTATCTTTTACATATTCTACGGCTTCTGTATCTTTTTCATCTTTAATTATTTCTTTATACAAATTATTTATATTTAATTTAGGAAGTACATCTTCATTCATAGAAATAACATATTGATCATCAATTTTATTAATATAAGCATCCGGTACAACATATTTAACAGTCTCGCCCGTATAAAACCCTCTTGATGGTTTAGGTTCTAAATTTTTTATTATATCTCCATATTTTTGGACGTCACTTATGTTAATTTTTAATTTTTTTGCTATCTCACTATACTTATTTTCTGCGAGTAGTTCCAAATAATCATTTATTATTTTACAGATGTTTTCATCATCCATCCCTAGATTATACAATTGAATTATTAAACACTCTCTTAGATTTCTAGCTCCTATACCTTCAGGATCTAAAGATTGAAAAATTGAAAGAGCTATTTCTGCCTTTTTATTTGATATTCCAAGTTCTTTACATATGTCAGGTAGACTTGCTGATAAATAACCCTTATCATCTAAGTTTTCTGCCATGTATTTACATATACTTAAAATATCGCTTTTCTGGGTAAGTTCACCTATTTGCTGCTTAATATAATCTTTAAGAGATTTTTCCTCTGCAATATAGTAAAATGGAGAAACTTCATCACCATCATTCCTTGTTGCATTATTTTTTACTTTATATCCATCTTTATCAAGGTATTTAATTATTTCTTTATAATCATTAACATCATAGTCATTACTTTTGCTGTTTTGCAAATCTTTTTCCTCTAGCACTGGATTCTCTTGCATTTCCTTATTAACATACTGACCAAGCTCTTGTGCTGACATTTGAAGAAGTTTCACAGACATTTGCATTTCTTGCGTCATTATTAATTTTTGTTCTTGGACCAGGTTTAAGCCAAAATTAATATTCATTTTATCCATCACCTCATGTAAATCATCTTATAAATATTATAACATAGAGCGAATAGATTATACCTTAAGCTAGGTCTAAAAATAAAAAAATTCAGCATATTTTCCTATCACCATAATAAATGACAGGGCAAATATGCTGAGTTTCTTTTTTATGATTTGTTTTCAATGTAATGTTCAGCATGGGTAGCCGCTATTGCACCATCTGCGGAGGCTGTAATTACTTGTCTTAATAACTTCACTCTTATGTCACCTGCTGCATATACTCCCGGTATATTAGTTCTCATATTCTCATCAGTGATAACATCACCACGCTCATTCATAGTAATTTTCCCTTTATACAATTCAGATATTGGAAGATATCCTACGAACACAAAACATCCATCTGCTTTTAATTCACTAAGTTCACCAGTTTTAACATTTTTAAGTACTAAACTTTCTAACATTTCTTTACCTTTGGCTTCCTCAACTACGGTATCCCAAACAAACTTTATTTTCGGGTTTTTGAAAGCTTTTTCTTGAAGTGACTTAGCAGCCCTGAGCTCACTTCTTCTATGTATTACGGTAACAGTTTTCCCAAACTTAGAAAGGTATATAGCTTCAGATATAGCTGAATCTCCTCCTCCTAACACCGCAATGTCTAAATCTTCAAAAAAATCAGCATCACAAGTTGCACAATAAGAAACGCCCTTACCTCTCAGTTCTGTTTCATTCTTAAACCCACTAAGTCTAGGGAACGCTCCTGATGCTATTATAATAGTCTTAGTTTTATAAGTTTTATCCTTGCATTTGATTACTTTAATATCACCTTCAAGTTCAACTTCCAATACCTCTTCCATTGCAAATTGTGTTCCAAACTCTTCTGCTTGCTCTTTCATGCGTTTGCTGAGTGTTGCTCCTGTACAATTTTCAATGGATCCTGGGTAGTTATCAATTTCATTAGTTGTAGCTACCTGTCCACCAAACTCTGCTCTTTCTATTATTAAAGTATCCATTCTTGATCTTGATGCATATAGCCCAGCAGATAATCCTGCAGGTCCCCCACCAATAATTATAGTATCATAAATATGTTCCATGACTTAATCCTCCTATATTTTCACTTTATTTAAATCCATTTTGTGTTATGTAATATATACTTACAATATAAAAATAGTTTATCTTTTTACCTCATGCCTTTAAACCCTATCTGTCTAAGTGCCTCATATGCAACAATAGCTACTGTGTTTGAAAGATTAAGCGACCTAGTTGTACTGCTTATCATAGGTACTTTTATACATCTCTTAGGGTCGCTACCACGAACACTATCTGGAAGTCCTGACGACTCTCTTCCAAACACTATAAAATCTCCATCTTTATATTCTACGTCTGTGTAGAAATTCGATGCCTTTGTTGTAGAAAAATAAAAAGTTGAATTCTTATATTTTACGCGTAATTCTTCGTATGAATCGTGCAACTCTAAATCTAAATAAGGCCAATAATCTAATCCTGCTCTTTTAAGTTGTTTCTCCTCTAAACTAAATCCCAAAGGTTTTACAAGATGAAGTTTGCAATCTGTTAACACGCATGTCCTTCCTATATTACCAGTGTTTTGTGGAATTTCAGGTTGAAATAATACTATATTTAAATTCATAATTAATCCTCCTATTTTTCTATTGTCTCAGCTCTTTTATATGCTGCATCTGTTATTGCTTTTGGATAATGCATATATTCTAAAAGTTTAATTGCATTTCTTGTTTGTGAAACTCCCTTTTTAATCTTATAATCAAAGCTTAAACCCTTGTGGTTATCAACCTTTTCACTAAAGTAGTAAAACTCATAATTTTCTTTTAAAATATCAACTAATTCTCTATCATGTGTAGCTACAATTGAAATACTTTTTCCATTGTTTATATATGTTAATATGGCTGCTGACATAGAAATTTTTTCAATTGGGTTTGTACCCCTAAATATCTCATCAATAGGACAAAATACAGGTGCATCCTTTTCTAGAGCTTTAATTATACGTTGTATAGATTCTACCTCTGCCATAAAGAAACTCTTTCCCTTTGTTAAATCATCATTGGGGCTAATTGATGAAACTATGTTAAAGAAAGGTGCTTCATAATCTTTAGCCAATGCAAAATTAAAACTTTGAGCTAAAATTATATTTACTCCCATCATTCTTAAAAATGTGGATTTTCCAGCCATATTTGTACCTGTAAGCACAATTCCGCCTTTTTTTATGTTAATTGAGTTAGGAACAGCATTCTCTATAAGAGGATGTACCCCATCCTTTATATTCAAACTAATAGTCTTTGTAAACTTAGGTTTTGTGCATTGCTCCTTCAGATTATGTTCGTAACCTGAAATTGATATTAATGCTTCTAATTCCCCAACAATGTAGTAAAGATCCATTAACCTTTCTTTTTCTCTTTTTATTTTATGAGATATAGAATAATAGGTTGTTTCCTCTAAAAGAAAAATAACAGAAATGAATTCAAAAACACCCCCCCACATATTTATAATTCCTATTGTTTTTGTACTCAAATCTATGTCTTTCATACCTTTAAGAAGCGTTTTTATCTTATCTTTGTAATAAACAATTTCTTTATCATTTATACTTGCTATTTTTTTAGCTGCCTTAATATTCTTTTGCAAATAGAATATACCATTAGACTTAATTGCCCTTACTTCTGTAGAATTTATAATCATATTAATTGAACCTATAGCAAATAATAATATCATATATTTAGGACTTGCAAATATTGCAAGTAAAATCGCTATTGCTGGTATTACCTTACCTAGAATGCTGTACACATAATATTTAGTTTTATTTATGATAAGGTCAGTTTCAATCATATCTAAAAAACTATTTTTAGTATCACTATTTAATTCAAAAAAAATACACTGAAGAGTTTCTCGAAGCTTCGTGTTTTCTTTAATAGACTGAATCAATTTTCCTCTTTCTTTTAGCTTATCTTCCTTCATTAGCGGATTTCTAAGCATTGAGTATAAAGACGCTTCTCCAGGACTGCTATATGATCTATCCAGCTTTTCATACACCTTATTCATATCTAAATCATCCCAGGTCTGATCGTCTAATGTGTATTCACTCCTTTCACGCATGGTAAAAAACTTCTTAGCCTTATCAATGTTTCTTGTCTTATCCGCATCTTTATTATAATCTTTTCTTATTGATCCTAAATATTTGTTAATCATAGTACAATGCTCCTTTAGATTTTTTAATGTTCGCTTTAGTTTAATCAAACTGCTATTATCTCTTAGTTCCAACTTTCTTAACTTCATTTATAACGTGAAACGTATCTTGATTTATAATTTCAGTATTAACTAACTTTCCATTTTCATAAGTTTTTCTAGTCACTTTAACCTTAAAACCTGCATAACCTGTCTTTACAATCTCACTTTGACCTCGATACATTGTTGGGTCTTTTATAGTTTCTGTTTTAGGGTCAGTAGGTTCTGACACCTCATTTACTATTTCATAAGTTCTTTTAGTTAATGTAGAGTTAGAATATATATTGAAATGTATGTTTCCATTTGACAAAAGGCCTTCAATATATATTGGATACTCGAATGTATTTTTAAACTTATAATCAAGGTTTCCATAATCAACTGTAGCATCTTGTCCCTTCGGAATATAACCCGATGATATTGTATGATGAATTCTTTCTGCAGAAACAATCGAAGTTGAGAGCATTGCATTATACAAAGTAGATGAGACTTGACATATACCTCCGCCTAACCCCTGTTCCAATTTATCACCAATGATTACACCGGCTGCCTTGTACCCTCTTAAAGCAGTTCTCTCTCCTACAACATCATTAAAACTAAAAACATCTCCCGGCATAAGTAGTTTCCCATTTATACTCCCAGTTGCTAATGCTATATTTGTCGCTCTACCCTCTGATGAGCTACTAAAGTTAGTAGTATACCTTGATATCCTTGTATTTACTGTCTTTAATGCTGCCTCTGAAATTTTAGGTTTTATGTCCTTAACCGCAGCCTTTATATAATCATCATCCTTGGATACGCCAGCATCAATTTTGCTTTTAATATCGTTTTTTAATTTATCTACTTCTAACTGCTTTCCAATGACATCATTTGTAACAACAAATTGTTCACCCCTATCCTTAGTTATAGTTGCATTCTTTGCCTTTTTATCTATATCTTTAGCTATTCCCTTTAATATTTTGTCAACGGCCTTATCGTTATATTCAAAGGTTAGTTTTATTTGTTTACTCACAGGATGTGTTATGGCTTTGTATTTTTGAAACATATTCCTATCTTTCCCATAAGTCAATGCTTGTTCTACTGTTTGGTCAACATTGTACTTTGCCTCTAACATTTTATAGTCAATTATATATTTTTTTTCATCAGTTACTATAGTAATTTTTTTCTTCATGACCTCACTAGCATATTTGTCATTAATTATTGTTTGCGCTTCTTTCCTAGTTTTACCTGTTAAATCTTCATTTTCAATTTTAACTCCAGGTAAAATCAAAGAATCCCAATATTTCACTCTAATATAAGAGTAGCCACTAAATGTAAATGTACTAAATAAGATTAATACTCCTATTATTATAATTACTTTTTTTTTCATTATAATCTCCTTTTATACTCATAAATAGTATACTACAAAGAAGTCGATATTCCTATATGCTACTAACATGATGAAAAGTAAGTTTTTCTTTTTCTTATTTATCGCCTTTAAATCTATAATCTTGTATTAATTCATCATCTTCTATGGTAAAATTATACTTATGTTGATCTTATTTTGAAGGAGTGATAATTTGAATTATAATGAAGACAAAATTAAATATTATTTAAAGAATATCCTTTCAATTTCTAGTCCCTCAGGGTTTACAGAGAACATTATGAAGTACATAAAAAAAGAGCTAGACATCTTAAATGTTCCATATTTTGTTACTAATAAAGGTGCAGTTGTAGCAACACTAAAAGGTGAAAATAACGATTTCCAAAGAACACTTTCTGCACATGTTGATACACTTGGAGCAATGGTTAAAAAAATCAATCCAAGCGGTTCACTATCACTAGACCCTATTGGCGGATATATGATGAATTCTATAGAAGGTGAAAATTGTACTATAGAAACTATTGATGGCAAATCCTTCACAGGCACTATCCAAAGCATAAAGCCTTCAGTCCATATTAGTGGAGATGATGCTCGGGGACTTAAAAGAACTCCTGAGAATATGGAAATAATTATTGATGAAAAAATATCTACAAAAAAAGAAGTAGAAGATTTAGGAATAAGTGTTGGTGACTTTATTTGTTTTGATGCAAGAACCATTTTTACTGAAAAAGGATTTGTGAAATCTAGGCATCTAGATGATAAAGCTAGCGTTGCAATACTACTTTATGTTATCAAATATATAATGGATAACAACATAAAACTTCCATATACAACAAATATATTTATTAGCAATTATGAAGAAGTTGGACATGGTGCCTCTGCATCCATACCAGAAAAAACTAAAGAATTTGTTTCTGTAGATATGGGTTGCCCAGGCCTTGATCAAAATTCTTCTGAATACAGTGTATGTATTTGTGCTAAAGATTCATCAGGACCCTATGATCTAGAACTTAGAAAAAAATTAACGCAAATATGCAAAAAAGAGAAAATTGATTACAAGATTGATGTTTATCCACACTATGGTTCTGATGCCTCTGCAGCTTTAAGAGCTGGGTGGGACATAAAAACAGCTTTAATCGGTGCTGGGATCTTTGCTTCACATGGCTATGAAAGAACTCATATGGATTCAATATTAAACACACTAAATTTAATAATAAAATATTGTATTCAAGAATAAAGCATTTTTAAAAGGCTAGACAATTACAATTGTCTAGCCTTCTAAAATCACTTTATTTTATCTAATTTAAAATTACTAACAACCCTATCCCCTGTTTCATTATCAACTTTAATAACGTGCACTTCTTTATTATCTAAACTCCAAATACTCTCACAATAACTGTATTGACTAGTTGCATCTAATCCACTAGTATCCTCTATATTTCGTATAGCTCCTGACCAAGACTCAGTACTGCTATCTGCAATTGATCCATTATCTGTTATACCATAAGATTTATCTGCTAATATGTTATAAACGCATAAAGTAGAAATTGTTTTTTCGGTAGATGTTACCTTCGCAAAGCTCATCATTCTTGAAAAAGTAGCCATTTTTGCAAAACCTGCTGTTTTTACAGTACTTATATCTGGACTCGTTTCTATTCCTTCTTTTACATAACTAATTAAATTGTCATCATTAGAAAAAGCAGGATATTTACCATTAGCAACATAACTACTAGTATTATCTTTTAAATTTTGAATGAATATTTGACCTTTAGACTCGTACAGTAATTTTTTGCCATTTTTAGACACCATAGGATTTTTCCCATCCGCAATCTTAGTAGATACCTTTCCATTTTCACTAGATAAATAGATAGCACCATTTTCTAAAGCTACTTTATTTGCTTTGTAATAAATTATTTGGCCACTAGGTGTAAAATTGGGCTTATTAACTATTTGAGTCTTATCGCTATATGCTATTAACATCTTCTCATTTGAAGATTTTAAATCTTTTATATATATGCCGTCATCTTTAACACTAGCTAACTTCGTTGCGTCGATAGAATACCTTGGATCATATGTTGTTAATGCAACAAGAGGTACACTTGGCGCATCTGTCGTTGGTTTTATAACTGTTGCTGGTATAACTGTTTCCGGGATAATAGGTTTAACTTCAGTCCCTTGTCCTTGGTTTATTTTTGGATCACTATTATCATGATTTACAACTGCCGTGATAGCGTTATTAGAAATAACATTCTCTGCCAAAAGATTATTTATAGCCTTCTTAACGTTATTACCACTTAGGATATCACTCACGCTACCTGCGTTTCCTTTTATTACTGCTAATTGTTTATTTTTATAATTATTATTTATCATATCGTCTAAAATCTTTAATCCAGATGCTTGCTTACTACTATCTTCAAGCGATCCTTTTGGGCTTATAGCTGGAATAGCTGAATTAGTTATTCCTTTGGACCTTGTAAATATATTTTTATTTTGAATATCAATAGCCTTAAATATTGATCCACTAACAAACACGCAAATTACAAAACCTGAAGCTATTTTAAAATATCTATTTTTCATAAAGTTACTTTTATGTTTAGGCTGCTTTGTAATATTGTTATACTTATCTGCAAACATTATTTTATTTTTTAAATCTGATTTAAATTCCTCATCAATAACGATCTTTGCTGCATCATTACACAATGATTTCTCAATATTGTTTTCATTTATTTCCAATTACATCACCTCCTAAACTATGTTCATAACTCTTCTTAATTTTCTTTATAGCTCTAGAAATGGTTGATTTAACAGTACTTTCTGTTATATCTACTGTTTCCGCAATTTCCCTGAATTTTAGACCACCATAAAATCTCAAATAAAGCATTTTTTTTGTTTCTTCTGGTAATATATCAATTATTTTCTTTACACCTTCAAATTCATCTCTAATAGCTATATTTTCATATCCAAAATCCTCGTCGCCTCTATCCAAAAAGCTTTCTATAGGAATTACTTTACTGTTTTTTCTATAAAAATCTATAATAGTATTATGAGCTATTTTAAATATCCAATTCTTGCTTGCTTCTACCTCAGTAATTTTATCCTTGTTCTCATATATTTTAGTAAACACAGTAGCAATTATATCTTCCGCATTCCATTTGTTTTTTACAGAAACAAAAATGTATCTATAAACGCAATTGTAGTACATGTCATACAGCTGTTCGAACTTACTTGGCATTAAGCAGTACCCCCATCATAATTTGTTTTCATATAAATACAACTGGTTTAAAAAAACATTTCACATAATATACGTGAGACCTTATATTTAGTTGCATGCTTTACCAGTTTTTATGTAAAATATGTATGAAATATGTGTTAAATGTTTACACATACTTATTAATATTATACCATAATATTAATAATTCTATTGTATATGGAAATATAATTATATACTCCCATATTAACAATAACTTATAATAAAACATAAAGTTTTACAACCATTTATAAAAAAGCCACTTGGTAAACTTTATTTACCAGGTAACTTCTGTGAAATTTATGATGATGATTAATCATCTCCTTGGGAGCTGCAGTGCCAACGACTTCAGAAGGAGATTTAGAGATCCACTTAAGTTTTCATTTTGTTACAGTATATATCCTCACTTATAAAGGTAGGAGACTTTCCTTCTGAAATGTCGTTAAGTTAGCTGCAAAATCTATGTTTACCAATTACTTTTATAAGTGTACGTGACCATATCCACTTATTCGTACTTGTCGCAGGATTAAAATAGAATACAGCACCTCCAGAAGGATCCCACCCATTTAATGCATCTCTTGCGGCCCTTATAGAACTTTCTTCAATTTTTGCATTTATTTGTCCATCCACAATCGCCGTGAATGCACCTGGTTGATAAATTACTCCTGCTATTGTAGATGGAAATCTTGCATCCCTTGTTCTATTTAAAATTGTTGCTCCAACAGCCACCTGTCCCTCATAGGGTTCTCCTCTAGCCTCTCCATTTATAAGTTTAGCTACTAAATCCACATCCTTGTTATTCGTTACATTTTTGTTAGAAGGCGATCCAGAGGCCTGCGTACTAGACGGAAGACCTATAGCTGCGAGTGTTGTATTTCCTGCCATTCCGTCTACTTTTAATCCATTGCTTTCTTGAAAAGACTTAACGGAAAGATATGTATTGTAGCCATATATTCCATCAACACTTTCCTTATAATATCCCCACTTTTTTAATTTAGTTTGAATTTGTTTAACTTGTTCACCACGGGCGCCATATTTATAAACCTGTGCTATAGCTTGCGTGCTTTGAATATTAAAATAAACTTCACTTGAAAAATATGCTATTAAGATAATCATAACCACAGCGCTACATCTTTTGAGTAAATGTTTTTTAAGCCTCAAACCTATTCCTCCTTAAATAACAATATATAAATGTCATTAATGGTATTAGTTTGTGCTTAATTCCAAAAAAAATACACTGTGCTAATATAAGCCACAGTGTATTTTTTATATAATTTTTTTAAGTTTTCTTTTCCATCTTGGAGACAATAGTTCTTCAATAATATCGTTCATAATTACTATTCCACATAACTTTTCATCAATATCAACTACTGGTAAAGAAATCAAATCATATTTAAGTGCCAGTTCAACAGCTTCCTCGATATCTTGACTATCTTTTATTCTAATAACTTTATCGTCCATGATCTCTTTAAGTTTCCTCGCAGGAGCTGAAAGAACTAAATTTCTTAAAGAAATGACTCCTTGAAGTTTTTTATCTTCATCTACGATATATATATAATGTATTACCTCATCTTCAGGTTGAAGTTCCCTTAAAATTTCAATAGTTGCACTAGCAGTAATATTTACATTAAAAGATATAAAATCCTTATTCATTATGCTACCAACAACTTCTTCTTCATAATTCATAAGATTTCTAATTTCTTCTTCATCATCTTTATTAAAATTCAACAGAATCTTTTCTGCGTCGTCTTCCTTCATTTCATCTAAAATATCCGCAATCTCATCATTAGGCATTTCATCTAAGATTTCTTGTGCAAGCATATTATTAATAGTACTTAAAATATCTGCTTGAACCTCTGGCTGTAATTCTTCTAGAGTATGTGCTGCCAAATCCTTATCTAGACTTTCAAAAATTTTATTTCTAGCGGATGTATCGAGTCCCTCTAAAATATCTGCAAGATCTGCTGGATGAAGTTTAGTGAGTTTTGAATATGGCTGTGTTAGCTTTAAACTGTGATCTACCATCTCGAGCGATTGAACACTTTCCCAAGTTATACTATTATCTTGAGGTTTTCTTCCTAAAATATTATAAAAAAATTTTATTATGCCATCTAATTTATATTTTCTAGCCGCTGCAATAATACCTGATTCTACAGCTATAACTCTTATTTCTCCGCCAACTTTCGTCATGGTTAAATCATTAACTTTAACTACTTTTTTCCCATTAACATCTACTATTTGTTTGTTTAATAAATGCTTAGATAAAAGATATGAAAATTTTCTAGGAATTATCTCTTTAACCCCTCTTACCTGTACGGTTATTTTTTTGTCTTCTTTTCCTACTTCAATATTTCTAAATTCATAATTAAAAATTTCACTTTCCTTTTTAATTTTATATCCTATAACTCTTGGATATCCTTGCTCGGTAGTAACATAAATATCAAACAGCTTCCCAATATTATCCTCAAACTCATCATACACATTTTTATTTAAGATTGAACTTAAAAAAAACGCAGAAATTATTTCCATAGATATCCCTCCTCTTATGCAGAGAAACATCAAAATGGGATTTTAACTCATTGACTTATATTCCTACCTTATCTATGTCAACTTATACTTTAAGAAATTCTCTGCATAATATATTAAATTTTAAAATTAATTTTGACCTTCTACTTCGAGGGCCATTTTCCATTTTTTTTCACCACCTATAATTTTTTTCTTCTATATTAGTAGATTATATTATCTTTTCTTAATTGTAAAAAATATTCTCACTATATAATTATATTATATATACTTCAAAATGCAACTAAAAAAGTTAAATTCAATTATATTTATAAACTTTTCTAGTTCATATTTTTCTATAGATATGTTAATATTATTATATACAGTAAACACAAGAAAACGAACTTTACTTTAATTAATAATAATTAAACGAGCTAAAGATTCGACTAATCTCTCAGGAGGATTATATGATAGTAAACAAACAATTTTTACCCATTTGCATGAATGATTTAAAAGAAAGAAATATATCTCAATTAGATTTTATAATAATTACAGGGGATGCATATATAGATCATCCATCCTTTGGTAGCGCTATAATTGGAAGAACTCTAGAGCGAGAAGGCTTTACTGTAGGCATTATAGCCCAACCCGATTGGGAGGGTATTGAAGATTTTAGAAGCCTTGGTAAACCTAAATTCGCATTCATTATAAACTCTGGAAATATAGATTCTATGGTTAATCACTATACAGCAGCAAAGAAAAAGAGACATGATGATCTTTATTCTCCAGGTGGTGAATCAGGTCACAGACCAGATAGAGCTGTAATTGTATATTGTAACAGGGCCAGAGAAGCCTTTAAAAATGTTCCAATTGTAATTGGTGGTATAGAGGCAAGTCTTAGACGATTTGCCCACTATGATTACTGGTCCAATAAAGTAAGGCGAAGTTTATTAATCGATGCTAAAGCCGACTTGCTACTTTATGGTATGGGTGAAAAAACTGTAGTTGAAATGGCTAATCTTTTTAAATATGGTATGAGTATAGAAAAAATGACTTCTATTAGAGGCACCGTATATGCTACAAAAGATATTAGTGACCTTGAGGATTATGTAGAAGTTCCTTCTTTCGAAATTGTCTCTACTGATAAACTTGCTTATGCCGAGAGTTACAAATTACAATCATTAGAACAAGATGATATAAGAGGAAAGACTATTGTACAAAAGCATAATGACCGATATGTAGTTCAAAATGCTCCGCAGACATCTTTAACCCAAGCTGAAATGGATATAACTTATGGTCTGCCATACACCAGAACCTACCATCCTATATATGAAGCTAAAGGTGGTATTCCCGCAATAAAAGAAGTTGAATTTTCTATAACAAGCCATAGGGGCTGTTTTGGTAGTTGTTCATTTTGTGCATTAACGTTTCATCAAGGTCGAGTTATACAAAATAGAAGTCAGAAATCTATAATAGACGAAGCTACTCTTTTAACTACCTTAAAGAATTTCAAAGGATACATTCACGATATTGGTGGTCCTACTGCAAATTTTAGACACAGAGCTTGCAAGATTCAAGAAAAAGTAGGTGTATGTCGTGATAAACAATGCATGTTCCCAACTCCATGCAAAAATCTTATTATTGATCACACTGAATACTTAGATTTATTAAGAAAAGTTAGAGTAATCCCGAACATTAAAAAAGTTTTTATTCGTTCTGGAATAAGATACGATTATTTAATATATGATAAAAACACTAAATTTTTTGAAGAATTATGTGAACATCATATTAGCGGACAATTAAAAGTAGCCCCAGAACACATTAGTGACAAAGTACTAGACCAAATGGGAAAATCAAAACAAGAAGTGTTTGATAGGTTTGTCAAAAAATATAACGAAACTAATAAAGAACTAGATAAAGATCAATTTTTGGTTCCATACTTTATGTCAAGCCACCCAGGGTGTGACCTCACAGAATCAATTAAATTATCAGAATATATAAACGAAATGGGTTACACTCCAGAACAAGTTCAAGACTTTTACCCAACACCTGGCAGTTTATCTACTACTATATTTTATACTGGAGTAAATCCTTTCAGTGGCGCAAAAGTTTATGTTCCAACCGAACAAAAAGAAAAAAACATGCAAAGAGCTCTTATGCAATTTAAGAATCCAGAAAACTACAGCATTGTAAGAGATGCTTTAGTAAAAGCTCACAGAGAAGATTTGATTGGTTCTGATAAAAAATCATTAATACCATCAAGACCTACCAAAGCAAATAATCATCCAAAGTATCAAGGGAAGAAACATTCTAAGTTTAGGACACCAAATACAGAACCTGGACATGTTTCTGAGCCTGCTCCTAGAACCTTTACAAAACCTTCTTTAAAAACAACATCAAAACCAAATTTAAAGACTGCTCCGAAGCCGTCTAAAAAACGTACATCAAACCTTAGTCCTAGAAAACGACAAGGCTAAAAAACAAAAGACATATATAGCTGTAATTTTTATAGCTATATATGTCTTTTAACTTTATTCAAAGCATAATCCATTGTTAGAATCCAAGAAATATCTCCTAGCAATAGGAAATTGAAACTTGTATTTATCGTAGTTAGAAGGACTGATATTAATGTAATACTCGCTGATATAACTATTAATAATGATCCCAGTTTATTTGAATAGCGTGTATTAAATAGATTTATGCCCATAATTATAAGGATTGAATTTATTATAAGTGACGTATAATAAAAATAATTCTCTAATTGTAATTTTATAGTATATCCATAAAGATTTGATATAGCAGTATTTGCACTAGAATTATATATGACAATACAATAACCTAAACACAAAACTCCAGATATCAATATAATTTTTCTTAATTTAATCGTATTTTTTCTAACAAATATAAAAACTGAGATTATGCCGCATATTGGTATACACAAAAAGTTTGTGTATACTAAAGGTTTTAACATATATAAATGATTTTGATCCTTTACAATTAAAAGTATTATTAAGGTTATGTATCTAATTGTCATTAAAATTAAAGCTACAAAACTTATTATTTTGATTTTCCTAGGAACATAATATAGACTACAAATTATACCTTCATATAATAATAAAATCATTATAACCAGCAGTAAAAAATATATTTTCATTCTTACTCTCCCTAAAATTGCTACTGTTAATATTTATTAATTATCATATGAAATTATGCATAATTTATTGTATTTTAGATCCTATTATAGATATTCCGCCCTTTTCACAAGTAATAAGTAGAGGAAAATCTGGTCCTCTCTCACCATCTATGTCTGTAACGATATCCTCATGACATTCTATTTCAAGCTTACTAGTCTTAAAATAAACAATTCCCTCAACATTCTCAAGGTGCTCATTTCTTAACATTTTGATGAAAATATTTAAAATATTTTTCATATTTCCAGCCTTTATTATTATTACATCTAAAAGTCCATCGTCCACTTTAGCCTTGTATGCAAACCTCATACTTCCTGCGGTTTGTCCATTAAATACTAACATTAAGTACATATCACCATCAAATAAAACTTCATCTGAGGTGACTTTTATTTTTAGTTTTCTAAAATTGGGCAATTGTTCTATTCCCTTTACATAATATGCTAATTTGCCTATAGTATTTTTAAGATTCATATCCATTTTCTGAGATATATCTGTGAATAACCCCGTACTCGCTACGTTTACAAAATATTTATCATTTATCTTTCCTAAATCTATCTTTTTTACATCACTATTTAATATCTGATAACATGCATCATATACATCATGAGGCATTCCTATATAATTTGCAAAATCATTTGCAGTACCTACGGGAAGGATTGCTATAGGCAAATCTGTTTCCCTTTTTTTCATCTCATTTACTACACTATCTATTGTTCCATCTCCACCTGCTATTAAGACATATTTATAACCTTCATCTATGTCAAAAAAAGCATCCGATATAGGATATTCATTACATATTCTATATGGTACTATTGTATAATTATATTTTTGATGAATCATTATTATTTGGTCTAAATCTGATGCTATAGTGCTTTCTCCAGAATATGGGTTGTAAATAAACTTCACCTTATTCATTCCATTCTCTCCTATTTCCGCCTAATTTAACGATTTATTTATAAACATTATACCTCTTTAAAATTAAATCCACAAGATTCCATTTTCTTGTGGATGTTCATTAAATAATATTAGACTTAATTACAATTGGCTTTAAAAACAATGCGAACAAGGAATTGAAATTTCACCCAAGACGTCTGTAGTTTCCTGTTTTAAATTTGGTTCTAATGCTAAATCTCCGAGGGTTACGATCCCAATTAATTCATTATCTGAAGTAATTGGCAATCTTCTTATTTGCCTCTCACCCATAATCCTAGTAGCATCATTAACATTTATATTTTCATCTCCTACTACTGGGTTTGAAGTCATAATTTCTCTTATCTTTTGTACTTTGATGTCTTTACCTTCTGCTACACATCTTAAAATTATATCTCTATCAGTTATAATACCAACTAATCCTCTACCCTGCGTATTTACAGGAATTGATCCTATATTATACTCTTTCATAATTTGAGCTGCACGTTCAACTGTATCATCTACTGATAAACTTATAACCTCTTTAGTCATTATTTCCGAAATTTTCATTTTATAATCCTCCTCATTTCTCCTTACGTTAGATAACGATTATTATATTTTAACCATAATGAAAAATTTATATTAATGTTTTTTATTCTACTTATATTTTTTTTATAAAACATAAAATCATCTCCTGGATCGTTAAAACAAGATATAACCCTTGTATATTTTATTTTTATTATAAAATAATGTATAATTAAAAATATCTTTTATACAAATTATATGCTAACCTAGTGTTAAGTTTATAATGCAATTTTATTATTTAGGGAGTGGTGTTTAGTGGAAAAATCTTTTATACCAAATATTCTTACCTTTGGAAATTTAGTTTTTGGTTTGTTATCTTTGTTAATGACATTTCAAGCTAATTACAAGTTATCTGTAATTTTTATATTATTAGCTGCTCTAATGGACAGATATGACGGACAAGTAGCACGACTTTTAAAAGTATCTAGTGAACTTGGTAAAGAACTAGATTCATTAGCAGATCTAGTCTCTTTTGGAGTTGCACCTGCTGTATTAATATTTATTTTATATGATTTCATCTCACTTGGAAATTTAGGTTATATTTGTTTTTTAGTATACCCTGTAGCTGGTGCATATAGACTAGCAAGATATAATAACTCTACATTTAATAATGTTTATACAGGTATCCCCATTACTTTAGCCGGAATACTCGTAGCACTTTATGCTCTAGTTACTTTAAACTCACCGCATAACTTCCCGCTTACTATTATTATAATGTTTATACTCTCTTACCTTATGGTAAGTAAATTTCAAATAAAAAAAAGGTGACAAAGATTTGAATTATAATATAATATAAAAATCATTTTATGTCTCTGTTATTAATTCAATCATACAAAAAATACCTATTAGTTAAATGCATTTTTCATGCCTTTAACCAATAGGTACCAATTAATATTTCTAATATTTTTCTGATTCTAGTAAAATCAAATAAATGCTTTAATCTTTTAATTTTAAATCCTCATCAATTTCTGTTTCTATATACTCTATTTGAAGCTTGCTTTTCATAATTTCGGTTTTCATTTTGCAATAAGACATATAACTATAACTTGCATCATCTAACACCTTTATTGTCTCGTCTATAATATTTCCTACCCCATCCGCTCTTTTAAGTGCATCCTTAACGTCGCTTTTTTTAGATAATGCAATTCCATTTAATTCATTTGCTCCGCCTATTAACAAACGATATGAATTAACTAGTTTAGTTAAGACATCTGCCAGATTATTTATATCATTGTAATAATTCTGAACTACTCTTCTATGTGCCAAATAATCACCTTTTAGTTTAATTATATTATAAAATAAATTAAATTATGTTATATATTTTTTATTTTGATAAAATTTCTTTTGCAAGTTTTAGCCCTGTAGGTGTAGTTGCAAGCCCACCCATAGCAGTCTCTCTTAATTCGCAAGGCAATTGCTTGCCTACCTTATACATTGCAATTACTGTATCATCAAAAGGTATTCGACTTGTAACTCCACTCATAACAAGATCTGCAGTAGTCAAAGCACTTACTGCCCCAGCTATATTTCGTTTAGCGCAAGGTACCTCAACCAAACCTGCAACAGGGTCACATACTAGCCCTAGTATGTTTTTTATAACAATAGCAGCTGCATCCATTGCCATAGCAGGTGTTCCGCCCATCATTTCAACTACCGCAGCCGCGCACATTGCGGCAGCCGAACCGCATTCAGCCTGACATCCACCCTCAGCTCCTGATAGTGTAGCATTTTTAGCAATTATTATACCTATCCCAGCTGATGTAAATAGTGCATTAATTAGGTCATCTTCAGTTTTATTTAACTTTTCGCCCGCAGTAATAACTACAGCTGGAATAATCCCACAAGATCCCGCTGTAGGTGCTGCAACTATTTTACCCATAGTTGCATTTACTTCTGAGCAAGAAACAGCTCTTGCCATTGCTTTTATCATAAACTCACCTGTTAATGTGTTTTTAGCCTGTGCATACCTGTTTAGTTTAATTGCATCGCCTCCTATTAACCCACTTATTGACCTAGTTTCGTTTGTGAGCCCATATTCTGCTGCTTCTCTCATAGTATCTAAATTTTTTCTCATTTTTTCAACAATTTGGCTTCGCGAAAGCCCACTCTCATCAATCTCACACATTATAGTATATTCCCAAATTGGTATATTCTTTTCCTTACATATATTTAGAAGCTCTATCCCTTTGTTTACGAACACAATTTTTCCCCCTTGTAATATCTTTAGTTAATAATCTTACTCTTAATTATTCTCTAATATCTCTACTTTTATTACGACTCTACCAATGGTGCAATTTCTCTTATATTATATATATTGCCCATGCTCTTAATTCTGTTTAGAACATCTCTACCAACTATACTATCTGTTTCAAAAACCATAGTGGCATTTAATCCTCTACTATTTCTATATACATTCATAAATGCTATATTAACATTTTCCTCATACAATATAGTACTTACTTTTGAAATCATCCCTGGAATATCTTTATGCCTAACTATAATTGTTGGATAATTACCTGTAAACTTAACAGCTTCTCCATCAACACTAAATATTAAAATATTTCCCCCTCCAACAGAGGAGCCAATAATTTCTATTACTCTACCACTTTTTTTCGTTATAACAAACTTTACAGTATTCGGATGAACATCACCCAAATCTGCGAAAGCAAACTCAACGTTTAGTCCTTCCTCTTTAGCTATATTCATTGAGTCCTTAAGTCTATCATCCCAAGGATCCATCCCTAAGATCCCTGCAATTAATGCTTTGTCTGTCCCATGTCCTTTATATGTTTTAGCAAAAGACCCATGAAGCACAAATTGGACCGACATTATGTCCTTACCCGCAATAATAGAAGCAACCTTAGCAAGCCTCGCCGCACCAGCTGTATGAGAACTTGATGGTCCAATCATAATTGGACCTAATATATCAAAAGCACTATAATTTTTCATTTTGTCCTCCTTATCGTCCCTAAACATTTCTATTTCTTAAAATAATAACTAAGTCATGTATCAAAATTTCTCCTACGTGATTAGCAACCGAATTCAAAACAAGAAATTCAATTAAAAGCTTCTAATCTTTTGCATATATAAAATTCTCTATCGCTCACATTCGGCATCATGCCTCAGGTTCGCTAGCCTGCCTTCCTGGCAGTCTTACGAGAATTTTATATCAGCAAAAGAAGAATCTTTAAATTAAATTTCAATAGTTTTTTCATTTCTTGTTGCTAATCACTTCGGAGAAATATCATACTTTTCAACTTTAAATCTATTGTGTAAAATAAAATTTATAACTATGCTGATGAAAGCATGTAAAAGTATTACAAATAGTATATAGTAAGTTTTACAAATTCTTGGTTTACGAATAAATATTTGGCCTAATCATCCTAGGAAGCATAACAATTATTAATTGTTACTAACATATACTCCTCCCGGTTGTGCTAGCACTTCTTAATCATTCTACCTTATAGATACCGTTGAAACATTACTTAGAGTCTGCTAACGAACATTCGATGGGCATTTAAAATATACCATTGACAACAAGTATGAAGTTTCTCCAAGGTGACTTGAAATACGAAACGAAAAAACAATTGAAATTTCATTTAGTAATTCTTGTTTTGCGAATGTTAAATTTTCGTAGGCCTGACAGGAAGTCAGGCTAACGAACCCGAGACAGGACGTCGAGTGTGAGTGGTAGAAAATTTCACATAAGCAAAATATTAGAATTTCTTAATGTAATTTCACGTTTCGAGTTCGTTTGCAAGGTGCGTAGGAGAAATTCATACTTCATTCCATTAGTATTGATAAAAACAACTTCCACCAGTGAACTCTCTTATTATTGAATTATCTGGAACCAAGTCTTTGTCTACATCTTTAAAGAAGTTTAAAAAACTTCTTAATTTACTTGCTTCATAATATACTGGGCTATCTTCCCCCAATTTATTAAGCTCTTCTAATGCAAATTTTTTAAGTACACAAAGCTCATAAACTGAACTAGAGTTAAACATTACATCTGCCTGCTCTTGAAATACAAAAATATTTTTTTCTTCTCCACGTTTTATAGAAGGCCACATTTTAAGGGTATCTTCGGCGCCATATCCCCTAGATAAATAATCTCTAACTATTCTCCTAATCATTCTTACCTCTGTTGTGGAAATTCTATTGTGATCATCTACATTTAGTTGCGTTAAAGGACTTATATATATTTTAAACTTACTCTCTTTCGGTATCGATGAGGTCAATATTTCGTTTAATCCATGTATTCCTTCTACAATAACAATCCCATTTTTAGGCATTTTAATTTTATTATTAACCCATTCTCTCTTTCCTGTTTTAAAATTAAAACTTGGTATTTCGATTTCCGCACCAGAAAGTAGTAATTCTAAATCCTTGTTAAAAAGTTTCAAATCCAAAGCATATATAGATTCAAAATCATAATCGCCATTTTCATCTCTCGGGGTAATCTCCCTATCAAAAAAATAATCATCTAACGAAATAAATATTGGTATTAATCCATTTACAGTTAATTGAACACCTAGCCTCTTTGAAAAAGTGGTTTTCCCTGAAGACGATGGTCCTGCTATAAGCACTAGTTTAGCTAATCTCTTCTTATGAATCATATCCGCAATATATGCGATTTTCTTTTCATGAAGCGCCTCAGCCACCCTAATCAAATTAACAATGTCACCATTTACCACTTCATCATTTAGTGCACCGACACTTCCAACCCCTAGTATTTCTCCCCATTGCGCTGCTTCATAAAACACTTTAGCTAATTTTTCTTGTTTGTTAAACTTAGGAAGTCTGTCTGGGTCATCAATAGTCGGATATCTTAGTATAAAACCTGGCTCATAATACATCAAATCAAATATTTTCAATATCCCTGTTGAATAGGCCATAGGTCCATAAAAATAATCATATCTTCCATTTAATTCATAAAGTTTTATTTCCTTTGAGTTAACATATTTTAAAAGCTTTACTTTATCTTGCATATTATACTGCGTAAATATCTCCACTGCCCTCTCTTTAGAAAACGTTATTTTCCTTATAGGAGTATCTGCTTTTATTATTTCACTCATTCTATTTTTTATGTCATATATATCATCAATATCAAGTGCTTGCGTCTTATCGATTTCTCCGAACAATCCTTTACTTAGAGAATGTTCGATAGAAATATTAGCTCTTGGAAATAATTCTGAAATTGCTTTTATCAATACAAATTGAAGAGTCCTAACGTAGGTTGTCATTCCCATTCTGCTAGCAATATCAACAGTTTCAAAATTACCCCCATTCATAATAGTTCTTCCTAGCTCATAAATTTTATTATTAATTTTACCTAAAACTACTGGTAAATCATTTTTTAAATTATTTTCTTTAATAATATCATTTAACGTAGTTCCCTCTTTGGCTACTACGTTTCTACCATCCTTAAGCACTATATCGAAACTGCCCATTTGTCCATCCCCTATTTTTAGTTATTAGTACTATTATACTGTAATTTTAAAAAAATGTATCATTTACCCCTTATAATTTTCGTGATTTAACAAACCATATACATTATATAGTAAAGAGGTGATATTGTGCTTGTTTTAGTAATCAGAACTTTTTTCTTATACTTTTCAATAATATTTATTATGAGGATGATGGGTAAAAAACAAATAGGTCAGCTTGAACCCTTTGAACTAGTAATTGCTTTAATGATTTCCGATCTTGCAACCTTTCCAATGGAAGATATAAGAATACCACTTTTACATGCTATTATACCAATAATTACTTTGCTATTTCTACAAGTAGCCTCATCTTACATTGAGCTAAAAAGTGAAAAGGCTAGGAAACTTTTAACAGGTACCCCTAGCATATTAATAAGAGATGGGAAAATAGATATCAAAGAACTAAGATATCAAAGATTTAATATTAATGATTTGCTAGAAGAACTTAGATTAAAAGGATATTTTAATTTATCCGATATCCAATATGCTATTTTGGAGACTAGTGGTGCATTGTCTATATTACCAAAAACTGGTCAATCTACTGCTACAAAAGATGATTTAAATATAACCATAACTCAAGAGTCTTTACCTATACCTTTGATTATGGATGGCATCATTAATTATAAGAATTTAAAACTTATAGAAAAAGATGAAACTTGGCTAAAAAATATATTAAAAAGAAATAAAATTTCCTATGCCAGTGATCTCTTCATAGGCATACTTGACTCTAAAAATAAGTTTTATTATCAACTTAAAGAAGGGAAAGGTAATAAAAAATGAAAAATGTTTTGATAGCTTTTAGCTTGTTCGTTATAATGATGGTAGGAATATTTTTATCTGTAAATATTATAAACGTCAAATGTAGCAAGCTACAAGATTTAAATTGTACTCTTGAGAGCTATATAATTAAAGAAAAGTATCAAGATGCATACGAATTATCACTAACCTACATAGCTGAGTGGAGGAAAACTTCTAAACTTTTAACTATATATACACACCATGAAGACTTAGATAATATAGATAGCGAGATTTTAAAATTAACTCAATATATAAAAATTAAAGATAAATCAGAAGGATTAGCCACTGTTCATGTTATGAAATATCTTGTTGATCATATAATGTCCCATGAAAAGGTATCTATAAGCAATATTTTTTAATTTGTAGATATCATTTATAGTAAAAGGGTAGAAAATAGTCCATTTATAGCTTATAATTATAAGGAATTATAAAAAGTCCCGCAGGGACAATAAATGTCCCTACAAAATTTGAAAGGTGGAATTAATATGGCTTTAGTTACTACTACTAAAATGTTTGAAAAGGCAATAGAAGGAAATTACGCAATTGGTGCTTTTAACATCAATAACATGGAAATAATTCAAGGAGTTATCGACGCTTGTGCAATTCACAAGTCAGCTGTTATACTTCAAGTATCAGGTGGCGCTATGAAATATGCAAGACCAACTTACCTTAGAAAAATGGTAGAGGCTGCTATAGAAGACACTGGTCTTGATATAGCTCTTCACTTAGATCACGGTTCAGATTTGGCACAATGTAAACTTGCAATAGCTTCTGGATTTACTTCAGTAATGTATGATGGTTCTCATTTTGATTATGAAGAAAATGTAAGGACAACTAAAGAAGTAGTTGATTTTGCTCATTCTAAAGGTGTTGTAGTTGAAGCTGAGCTTGGTAAACTTGCTGGAGTTGAAGATGCTGTTAGTGTTTCAGCAGCAGATGCAACATATACTGATCCAGAACAAGCAGTAGATTATGTAACAAGAACTGGTATAGATTCTTTAGCTATTGCTATAGGAACAAGCCATGGTGCATATAAATTTAAAGGTGAACCTAAACTTGATTTTGAAAGATTAACTTTAATCACAAAAAAATTAGAAGAAGCTGGTCTTCATAATTTCCCAATAGTTCTTCATGGTGCATCTGCTGTAGATCAAGAATATGTTACTATGATCAATGAATTTGGTGGAGAAATGAAGGGTGCAAAAGGAATCCCACTAGAAATGCTTAGAAAAGCAGCTTCTATGTCTGTTTGTAAAATAAACATGGATACTGATTTAAGACTTGCAATGACTGGTTCAATAAGAAAAGTACTTACAAAAAACCTTGGCGAAATAGATCCTAGAAAATATTTAGGAGAAGCAAGAACTAACATAACTAAATTAGTTGAAGGTAAAATTACTAATGTTTTAGGATCTACTAACTCATCTAAGTAATTTAAATCAATATAAGACCCACAGTAGATTTCTACTGTGGGTCTTATTGTTTTTTATTTTTCAACGTAATTACTTACATGTTTGATAACCATATTAATTGTTCCATCACCATTTCTTTGTATTTCAAAGCGACTATCATCATGATATGTTTCTTCATTTACATATAAATCTATATCCTTATCAATCTTGAGCCTTACTCTTTTTAATTTTTTATCGATCCATTCTTTATCAAGACTAATATTTTCGCAAATTCCTTGCTGTGCTATAAACTCAACAAATTTTTCCTTATTTTCATTATTTTCAGGAAATATCTGCTGCGACAATTCTTTAACATCAATATTATCTTCTTCCCGAAGTTTTCTTTTTATAGCACTTCTAACAACTTCTGCTTCATCTGCATTTTCTGCGAAAGTATTTTGGGTAAATTTCTCAACTGCCTTTACAAAACTTTTAGTGATATCTCTTTCATTGTCAACAATCGTGCAGCCTAAATAATTATTAATAAAATAGTTTGAGTCATTCTCCTCATTTTCCTTGGTTTTGCTCCTTTTATCAATAACCATTAAATCAAAACTATTTTCAGCTCTAATTGGTTTTATAAAAGCGCATTTTTGTATTCTTTGAGAACTACCAGGTAGACCCGTAAACTGTGGCACTATATCAATCCCTAATTTTTCATCAACAAACTCAATAGTGTGAACATAGTTTTTTATATAATCCATTTTAAATATACCAAGTACTGGACCAAACTCTGTAGTAAAAGATACTACTATTAAATCGCAAGAAGAAATACTCCCCTTTGTTCTCATTAAAATAAACATTTGTTTTGCTAGTTCCTTTGAAACAGCGAGTATATTATTCTCACCATTTAAATATTCTTGAGATAAATCTTTTACTATATTTGACTCAGGAGAAAATACCCCATATTTTAAATCTTCATCTTTTAAGCATTTTTGAATATGTTTAAGTATAAAATTATATTTTTCTTCATCTAAATCTAATGCATATTCATTCAAGATAGGTTCATCTGCATTGTTATCTAAAACATGAATAATAGCCTCATTTATATTAACTTCTTTTATATACTCCAAAAAAACACCACCTTAATAATTATATAAGGCACATGAAAATAATTCGCAAGTTAAAACAGCTCTGCAAGAGATGAGTTAGCAGCTCTGAAAGAGATGAGTTTACTTATTTGAATGTGCTTAACTATTATACTATGTATTTATGATTATAACAAAGTCATATATTGCTATCAAAATTGATAATTTTAATGAATTATTAATGTTACTTTATTTAACTTATGATATAATCACAATTAATGGTTAATTAATTTATTGATCATTATATACCCTAAAGTATCAAGGAGGATTATTTTGAAAGAAATAGAGCTTAGAATTATAGACATCGATGTTAAGGAAATTCGCGAAAAATTATTAAGTCTAAATTGTTTAAAAGTAAAACAAGAGGATCAAATAAATAATATTTATGATTTCTCGGATAAAAGACTACTAATTGGTAAAGGCTATGCAAGAATACGTACAGTTAAAGATAATTTAAAAAATTCAACTATTCACTATATCACCACAAAAAAACTTATAAGCCAAGAAAAATATAAAATTATGAATGAGCATGAATCTGAAATTAAAGATGAAATTGCAGCGAAGGGAATATTTGAAGCCTTAGGCCTCAAGCTTATTCAGTCTATTAAAAAATATAGAGAAAGCTATAAATATAAAAATACTCTTATAGAAATCGACATAAATGAGAAGGATTTTTGTCCTTTTCCTTATATAGAAATTGAAAGTGCATCGGAAGCTGAGATTGAAGAAGTTGTAAGATTACTTGGTTACAGTTTAGCAGATACTACCTCTAAAAGTATTTATGAAATATTAGAATCAAAAAAATCAATGGAAAAGATATAATGTTTGGTTATGTAACTCCATGCAAAATGGAAATGAAGATAAAAGACTACGAGATATTCAAAGCTTATTATTGCGGTCTATGTAATTCCATAAAAAATGATTTTGGTAATCTTCCAAGACTAACTCTAAATTTTGACATGACATTTTTAGCAGTACTTTTGGATTCCTTATCAGAAAGTAAATATAATTTTGTTAAATTTAAATGTTTAATACACCCATTAAAAAAAAGACTTATGATAAATAATAATAAAGCTTTAGATTATGCTGCTTTTTGCAATGTTACATTAGCTTATTATAAGCTAATGGATGATGTCCAAGATAATAAAACAATGAAGAGCAAAATTTATTCAATATTTTTAAAAACCTATTTACCAAAGGCAGAATTATCATATACTGATGTAATGGAGTATACAAAAGACAAACTATTACTTCTAAACACTCTAGAGGCAAATCATAATGATGATATGGGTACTTATGAGCATCTATCAATAGATGAACAGCTATCTATAGATGGGTTATCACATGTCTTTGCTGATCTTACAGGTTTTATAATATCCTTTTATTATAAAGACTCCTCTTTTAAAGATGATTTATACTGGCTTGGGTATAATTTAGGCAAATGGATATATATTATAGATGCCTATGACGATTTAGAAAAGGATATAAAAAGTAATTCTTTTAATGCTATAAATTCATTACTTAATACAGATAATCTGGATTTCAAAAGTTTTTCTATATTGATTAAACCAAGAATTGATTTTATATTGGCCACTTGTGCCTCTTCGTGTTTAAAATATTTGAATAATTTACCTTTAATTAAAAATGAAGATATATTAAGTAATATACTAGAATTAGGACTCATGGAAAAGATGGATAAAGTATTTAATAAAGAAACTATTGATAATTTAAAAGGAGTGGAAGATAAAAATGGCAAATCCCTATGAAGTACTTGGTGTAAAAGAAGGAACATCTAAAGAAGATATTAAAAAAGCCTATAGAGAACTAGCAAAAAAATATCATCCTGATCAATATGGTGATAATCCATTAAAAGATCTGGCCGAAGTTAAAATGAGAGAATTAAATGAAGCTTATGATACACTTATGAAAGGCAATGGATCTTCTAATAATAACAGTTCATCAAACAATTATAGTTCTTCTAATAATGGTTCAAGTTCAAATAATGACTACAATAATAACAATATATATCAATCTATAAGAATGGATATAAATAGTGGTAACCTCCCCTCTGCTGAGCAAAAATTAGGCTCCATGAACACAAAAACCGCTGAATGGAATTTTTTAATGGGAACAGTTCACCTAAAAAAAGGTTGGCATGATAGTGCTTATACTTTTATTAATCGTGCCTGCACCCAAGAACCTAATAATGTTGAATACAGACAAAGTTTTAATCAACTAAATAATCAATCTTCAAATTATAGAAATAACTATTATGGTAGGACAAATAACAATTCCGGCGGTATGGGTAACATGTGCCTTAACCTCTGGTGTGCAGATACCATTTGTGAATGTTTCGGCGGAGATCTTATTTCGTGTTGCTAAGTCTATTAATTTAGGAGATGATTTTATGAAATCTAACCATATTGCTAAAGGTGGAATATTCGCAGCACTTAGTTTGATATTACTATATATATCTTCCGTTATACCTACAAACAGATTATCTGTACTATGTATAGCTTCTTGCATAATTCCTCTTTCCATTATGCTTACCGGAGTAAAGAATACTGTTGTAGTCTACGGTGCGGTTTCCTTACTTAGTTTATTTATTATACCATCAAAGCTTATAGGCTTAAGTTATATATTGATTTTTGGCTCCTATGGTTTTGTAAAATATTATGTAGAAAAGCTAAGAAATATTCCTATAGAAATTGTACTAAAGTTATTGTATTTTAATATAACCTCCGGTATAATCGTATTTATATATAAAATGTTGTTCCTAAAAATCCCAAATATAAATATAAATCTTTATTTGCTCCTTATTATTGTAGAAGTTGGCTTTGTAATCTATGATTATGCACTTACTGCCTTTATATCTTATGCTAATAAAAACCTTTTAAAGAAATTTAAATAAAAATACCATAAATCCTCATGAGCTTATTGTATTGACACAAAATTTTATTTAAATTATAATGGATAACAATCCAGTAATAAACAAACACTAATATAATAAATAGCTTTGATTAGGAGTATTAGTATTTATATCATTTTTTAGAGAGCTGCTGTTAGCTGCAAAGCAGTAATGATAAAATATGAACTTACCTATAGACTTACATCGTAAGTAAAAGCCTACTTGTAAAAACAAGTACGGTTAAAACCGTTATATTTGCAAGTGAGGTTTAAAACCTAACTAGAGTGGTACCGCGGAATATTACTTTCGTCTCTTTTTTGAGATGGAAGTTTTTTTATTTTTAGTCATACATATTTTTACATTTAATCACAAAAAATCTATATAGAAAAAATAATTAATCAAGCTTAAGATTAAAACATAACAAGGAGGAATATTAATGGCAAAATATAATACAGGCATCGATGAAAAATGGCAACAAAAATGGGAAGACACAGATCTATACAAATTTGATGAGAATAATACTGAAAGAAAATTATATGTACTTGAAATGTTCTCTTATCCATCTGGAAGCCAATTACATGCTGGACATTGGTTTAACTACGGCCCCGTAGATACTTGGGCTAGAATGAAAAGAATGCAAGGATATAATGTATTTCAACCAATGGGTTTTGACGCTTTTGGGCTACCTGCCGAAAACTACGCAATAAAAACAGGTGTTCATCCAAAAGATTCTACTGAGCAAAACATTATTAATATGAAAAAACAATTAAAGGCTATGGGAGCTATGTTTAATTGGGATCATGAAGTTGTAACTTGTAGACCTGATTATTATAAATGGACTCAATGGTTATTCTTAAAATTATTTGAAAAAGGTCTTGCTTATAGAAAAAAAGCCCCAGTAAATTGGTGCCCTAGTTGTAATACAGTTCTTGCGAATGAACAAGTACTTACAGATGGTTCTTGCGAGAGATGTGGCACTGAAGTTACTAAAAAGAATTTAACTCAGTGGTTTTTAAAAATTACTGACTACGCTGAGGAACTACTAGAAATGCTTGACACTTTAGATTGGCCAGAAAAAACTAAAGCAATGCAAAGACATTGGATAGGTAAATCTACTGGTGCTGATGTTACTTTTAAGGTATCGGATTCCGATGTAGACTTTAGTGTATTTACAACAAGGGTAGACACTCTATATGGCGTTTCATATGTAGTTATAGCCCCTGAAAATGATCTTGTTGACATTCTTACTAAGGATGAATACAAGGATGCTGTTGAATCTTATAAATATGATGCCAGGAAACAAACCGATATAGAAAGGCAGTCTATTACAAGAGATAAAACTGGTGTATTTACAGGTTCTTATGCTATAAATCCTATAAACGGACGCAAAGTTCCTATTTGGATTGCAGACTACGTTCTAAACACTTATGGAACTGGTTGCGTTATGGCTGTTCCAGCTCATGATGATAGAGATTTTGCTTTCGCAACTAAATACAATTTACCTATTGAAAGAGTAATCGTTGGTTTTAAAAGCAAGAATGAAGACGATGAAAAACTTCCTTATACTGAACATGGTAAAATTATAAATAGTGAAGAATTTAATGGTTTATCTACAAATGACGCAAAAGAAGCAATAGTTAAAAAATTAGAAACCATGAATTTAGGTTCTGGCAAGGTAAACTTTAGACTTCGTGATTGGTTAGTTTCAAGGCAAAGATATTGGGGCGCACCTATTCCAATAATTCACTGTGATAAATGTGGAACTGTTCCTGTTCCTGAGACTCAGCTACCAGTAGAGTTACCTTATGATGTGGAATTTACACCAAACGGCGAATCACCCTTAGCTAAATGTGAGGAGTTTATTAATGTCACTTGTCCTAAATGCGGAGGCCCGGCTCATAGAGAAGCCGATACCTTAGATACATTCGTTTGTTCTTCTTTCTACTATTTAAGATATGCAGATAATAAAAATAGTGAAAAGGCTTTTGATACAGACTTAATAAACAAAATGTTACCTGTAGACAAGTACGTAGGCGGTCCTGAGCATGCATGCATGCACCTACTTTATGCAAGATTTATCACAAAAGCTCTTCGAGATATGGGATATTTAAACTTTGATGAACCATTCTTATCTCTTACTCACCAAGGTTTAATACTCGGAGAAGATGGATTAAAGATGAGTAAATCCAAAGGGAATACAATCTCACCAGACAAGTATATAAAAGAGTTTGGAGCAGATGTATTTAGAATGTACCTAATGTTTGGTTTTGGCTATACTGAGGGTGGTGCTTGGAGTGATGATGGTATAAAAGCTATATCAAGGTTTGTTGATAGAATTGAAAGGGCTGTAGACACCGGAAGTGACGAAATTTTAAAAAACACTAATAATGTAACTTCTATCGGTGCTAATGAAAAAGAATTGAACTATTGGAGAAATTTTGCAATAAAAGGTATTACCGAAGATACTGAGAAACTTCAATTTAATACTTCAATTGCAAGACTTATGGAACTTACAAATGCTGTATCAAAATATGTTAATTATGAAAGTATAAACAGTAAATTATTAAAAGAAGTGCTTATAGATTATCTTAAACTTTTAGCTCCCTTCGCTCCTCACTTTTCAGAAGAGAAATGGGAGACATTAGGTATGGGTTATTCTATATTTAACCAAAGCTGGCCTACCTTTGATGAGAGTGCTCTTATTAAAGATGAAGTAGAGATTGCCATTCAAATAAATGGTAAGATTAAATCTAGAATAACTATAGCTCAAGGTTTAGATGAAGAAAGTATAAAACAAGCCGCTTTAAATGATGAAACATTCATTGCCGCTCTTGAAGGTAAAACTGTGCGCAAGGTTATTGTAATCAAAGGACGACTAGTTAATATAGTAGTTTCTTAAAAAAAGGGAGTAGAACATTTTATTTAAAATGTTCTACTCCCCTTTTGATTATGCCTTATACATGTCTAATGTTTTTTGAGTTGCACGAAGTAAACTACTAAGTTCAAAAACTTCTCCTTCTTCTAATAACTTGTTTATTTGTTCTCTATACCTAGTTGCATCCATTAATTTTCCAAGAGATGATAACATAAGTATATTATTCATTATATCTGATACTAAATTAGATTTCACCTCAAATAGTTTTTGTGCATCTTTAATTTCATCTTTAATTTCTAGCATTTGTTCATCTAGTTGAAAAGCAGCATCTGCAGCATTTTTAAGTTTTTTTCTTATATACTCTGGAATATCATGCTTATATTTATAATTTAGAGAATGCTCAACCGTAGCCCAAAAATTCATTGCAAGTGTTCTGATTTGAAATTCTGCGAGTATTTCAGTTTGACCACCAGCTAAGTTCACAGGATACTTTATAATCATATGATAACTTCTATATCCACTCCCTTTTACATTTGCAACATAATCTTTTTCATAAACTATCTGCATATCACGTCGCTCTCGAATTAAATTTACCACCTTATCAATATCATCAACAAATTGGCACATTATCCTTATTCCAGCTATATCCTCCATCTCAAATTCAATTCTGTCCAAAGGAATAGAGAATTTATTAGCTTTCTCAAGGATACTAGATATCTCTTTAACTCTCCCTGTAACAAATTCTATAGGTGAATAGTCATTTTTACGTCTATATTCTCTTCTTATACTTCTGAACTTTACTTTTAACTCCTCCACACCCTGTTCATAAGGGATTAGAAATCTTTTCCACTCTCTTATTGCCATATTCTCAGTCCTTTACATAATATTTCATATTCATTCTTTTAAGGTTTATAATTAACATATCAGATTTTTATGGTTACGTTTTACATTAATATTATATTTATATTAATTTTCTGTTATAATTAATTTACTACTAAATTACTATAATAGCAATTTATTAAGTAAAATATAGTAAATTATATAACTAATCATACCACATTAAATCTAACTTTGAGGTGATTAAATGGATAAAAATATATTTTCCGGTCTAGAGAATATGGGATTTGATAATATTGACCATATTAACATATATAACAAAGAAACTGAAGCCGTAAAAGAAAGCAAGGAAAGATCTTTTCTATATAATAAAGAGGTCACCTGCCCTGTTTGTAACCACGTATTCAAGGCTGCAACAGTAAAATCCTCTGCTTATAGAATGATAAAAAAAGACAGTGATTTTTTTATTAGGTACTCATTAATTAATCCTTATTTCTATGATGTATGGCTTTGTAATTCTTGTGGATATGCAGCTATGAAAACAGATTTCTATACTATACGAAGTATAGAAATAGAGCAAGTACAAAAATCTATATCAAGCAAGTGGCATGGACGAATGTACCCAGAAGTTTATGATGTTCATGTTGCTATTGAAAGATATAAATTATCTCTTTTAAATTATGTTATAACAAATGCGAAATCTAGTAAGAAAGCAATAAATTGCATGAAACTTGCCTGGATGTACAGACTAATAGATACGCAGGCCTCTAAAGAAATAGAGCTAGTATTTTTAAAACAAGCTCTAGAAGGCCTTAGTGATGCATACTACGCCGAAGCATTCCCCATATATGGCATGGATAAATACAGTGCTATGTATCTTATCGGAGAATTAAATAGACGCCTTGGACATACAGACGATTCTTTAGTTTGGTTTAGCAATGTGATAACAACCCCTAATGTTAAACAAAATTTAAAAGAACTTGCACGAGATATGAAAGACCTAATCAAAGAAGAAGCTGCTGCGTTACTCGCTGATACTGATAACTCAAACATATCTTCTACAGAAAACTTTGAGCCATTAGAAAACACCAAAAAATCTAGTTTTTTTTCCAAATTATTTAAATAATAAAAATAAGGCACATAAAAGTAAACAAGAAGTCAATATACTCACATTTTAAAACGTGCTTATTTGACTTGTTATTTATCTTTATGTGCCTTTGACTATTTAATAAGTTATCCACATAAACAAATTTATCGCTATTAATTATACACATTTCATTAACTTATATTTTATTCTAATATTTTTAAAGGATCAAAATTTAAGTAGTCACAAGACGTTACTATATAATCAACGCCCTCTATATTTCCTTCATATAACCTATTTAAAGATGGCCCATGCAAGTGACCATAAATTACTTTTGAAACATTATATTCTTTTACTATACTGATAAGTTCAGTTTCCTCAAACTTATCAGTAGTAGGTGGATAGTGAAGCATTACAATAAATTTCTTATATCCGCTCTTAACTGCTGCATCTAATGAAATTCGCAGTCTTATTAATTCCCTATTATATATTTTTTCATCATGAATAGAAAATTTTGTTGACCCTGGGCAATTCCAGCCCCGCGTTCCACATATAGCAACATCATTATAGTTGAAAAAATTATTTTGAATAAAATTCATATCTTCATAGAGAGCATTAAGCTTCGTTATACCACTCCACCAATAATCATGATTTCCTTTGATAAGTATTTTTCTTCCTGGTAGTTTATGAATCCAATCTAAATCATCCATACCCTCAGACATATGCATAGACCACGAAATATCTCCCGCAATTAGTACCGTATCCTCTGGAGATATCTTGTTAATCCAATTTTTTTTTATTTTCACATGATGATTACTCCATTTATCTCCAAATATATCCATAGGTTTATCTGAATTGATAGCTAAATGAAGATCTGATATTGCCCACAACGCCATAATACACCTCCTAATTAACTACACTATATTCTTTTTTAAGTTCTAATTTTTTTTCATTAATGCATCTATATCCATAACATAAGCAATGACCTTTGCTATTGCATCGTATAATTCTACGGGTATTTCCGATCCTATATCAACATTTGAGAGCAAATTCGCTAATTCTTCATTTTGTACTATTGCAACCTTACTCTCCTGTGCAGTTCTAACAATTTCATCTGCAATATAACCTATTCCAGCTGCCGTTACTATAGGAGCATCATATCCATTTTCATATTTTATTGCAGTAGCTTTTTTTATCTTTTTCATTTTAACACACCTCATATGCTAATCGTCTTAAACACCTAATTATATTATACCTTTATATTGATTGCATTAAAACTTCTATCATTAAAAAATTCCCCACATTCCGCTAACGTAAACTCGTTAACCTTATTATTTACATTAATACTAACTCTATAACTTAAACTTGATAAATCCTTAATTAACTTTTCCTTGCTAATATCCAAAACTTCAACAAAAAATTCATCGCAATTAATATCTATATTCATACTACTATTACTAATTTTAATATATGCATCAACTGTTCCCATATTTATTGTTTTTATACTTGTAGCAATCTTTACATTTGTACTATCAATTTTTTTGCCTTTATTTCTATCATCTTTAATTATTAATTTAAGTTGATACTCATCATTTTTAACATTTATAGGCAAATCTAAATAATAATACTGCTGAGAAATAGAATTAAATATTTTTATATCGTTAAGTTTTTGATTAAACATATCTATAACCTTCTCATAAGTCTCTGGTTTAAGATTAAGTTTATTTTGAATAATATCCTTAACTATATCTTTAATTTCACCTGTCTTTAATTTTATTTGATCCTTAATAATAATATCTGTAGCTGTTTTTGATATCTCTTTTTCCACATTATCTATAACTTTTTTATCTATGTCTGAAAAATTCAATTCTTTTTTTATCATATTTATAATTTCATTAAGTGAATTGTTTTTGCCATAACCATTAACCTTAGTATTTGTAAAATTTTTATTTTCTATTTTGCTTTCACTAACAGTAGCTTTATCCAACTTATTCAAAGGAATTTCTTTATTCTTATTTATATTATCTAAATTTTTACTGCTAGGCTCAATTTCTTTTGTATTCAATTTTTCCTCTAGATTATCTATAATTTTAGTACTACTATCTGAACTTATTTCTATATTTTCCATTTTTAAAATTTTGTCCACTAAAGTTTTAATTTCTCCTTTATTAAAACTTCCAATTTGTAATTTCAAACTTTTGCTTGGTTCCAAATTTTTATTTTGTTGTAAATTTTCAACTTGTTCAAAATTTTCACCTATTTCTAAATTTTCACGCTGTCCTAAGCTTTCACCCTGTCCTAAACTTTTAATAGTAGAACTGGATAATATATGATTTAGACCTAAATTTTTAAGTTCTTTATTTATTAGACTAACTACTTCTTTAAAATTATTATTATTATCAAACTTACTATCTATAAATGATCCCTCTGTACTAGTTTTTTCATTGTTTTTAACCATTGTAATACCATTCTGATTTTGACTTACTGCTAAAGGCTTTATCGACTCTTGCATATCTTTATTTTCTCCACTGCTAAATAGATAGTTTTTAATTTCTTTTAAATTGTTATATATAGCTGAATCGCCCTTAAATAACTTTATAAAGCTTTCAAGATTTTCTTTAGTAAATCCAATATTATTTTCTTTAAATAATAATATCTCATCAACATTTAGATTCTTTAAAACTGCAAAAAAATCTTTTAAAACTTTTGTTATATCATTAGCTTTAGCACTATTTGGGTCAATGTTTCTACTTTCAATATATTTAGTTATAAAAGCATCCTCTTTTTCCCCATTCAAAGATATTTTCCCTTTAAAATCAACTAAGTTTTTTATATCAGTTATATTATCTTTAGTTAGAGGCATATCATGTTTTATCATTTTTTCAAAAAGTAAAGCGTCTGTTTTGTCAGTGCTTAATAATTTTCCACTATGATTGTCTTTTAAAATGTCATTTTCTACGTTTTTACTATCCTCATGTACTAGCTTTATTTTAAGCTTTCCCTCTTCGAATCCTTCTACTTCAAAATTCAGAACGCTACCGCTAGTCCCTTGTTCTAGTGGCTTATCTAGCTTCGCCACAAATTGCCATCCATCTAATAATTTTAAATTAACTTCTCCTTTTTGCTGGTCTACACTTACAATTCTTGCATTGAATTTCTCTCCAGCTTCAAATGATATTTTACTAAAAGCTTTTTTAGCTAAAGGATTTTGCAAAATTGGATTATTACTAATTATCGCCATAAGCCACCTCCAATTTGTTTAAGTTACTAATATTTAAAAAATCATCAATATTTTATTATCGTATATAAACCATTTTTTTGAAGGGGATATCAATAATTTTCTATAAATATTAAATTGCCCTTTTAAATCAAAAGACAAAGCTAAAATATAAATTTTAACTTTGCCTTTTAGAATGTTTTATTCAATGATCAATGAGTAATATTTTTTCTTTCCTTTTTTAATAAGTACTTTACCATCTTTGAAATCAGTATCTACTAGAGTTTCATTTTTATCTTCGATCCTCTTATCATTGATAGTTAATCCGCCTTGTTCTATTAGCCTTCTAGCTTCTGCTTTTGAAGGTAATACTTTAGTGTAGACTAATATATCCATCAATCCAGCACCTAACATGCTTCCTGGGATAGATACAGTCGGCACGCTACTCATATCAGCTCCAGCACCAAACAATGCTTGTGCTGCGCTTTGAGCCTTCATAGCTTCTTCTTCTCCATGAATAAGTTTTGTAACCTCAAAAGCTAAAACTTTTTTAGCCTCATTAATTTTTTCACCCTCTAAAGCGCAGAGCCTCCTGATTTCGTCCATTGGTACAAAGGTAAGTAAAGATAAACATTTCTCTACAACTGAGTCCTCTACATTTCTCCAGTATTGGTAAAAATCATGTGGAGATGTTTTATCTGCGTCAAGCCATAAAGCGCCATTTTCCGTTTTCCCCATTTTCTTGCCTTCACTATTTGTTAATAATGCACAAGTTATTCCATAAGAAGCTTTACTTTCTTTTTTTCTTATCAGTTCCATGCCAGCAATAATGTTTGACCATTGATCATCTCCACCTAATTGCATAGTGCATCCATATTTCTGATTTAACATTAAAAAATCATATCCTTGCATAAGCATATAGTTAAATTCAAGGAAAGATAAACCCTTTTCTAATCTCTGTTTATAACACTCAGCAGCTAACATCCTGTTTACTGTAAAATGTACTCCTATATCCCTTATAAATTCTACATAATTTAAGTTTAATAACCAGTTTGCATTGTTTTCAAGTATTGCTTTGTCATCCTTAAAATCTATAAGTCTTGAAAGCTGAGTTTTTATGCAACTTATGTTATGATCAATTTCTTCCTTTGAAAGCATTTTTCTCATATCTGTTTTACCAGATGGATCACCTATCATCGCAGTTCCTCCACCAACTAATGCTATAGGTCTATGCCCTGCCCTTTGCATATGTGCCATAAACATCATAGTAACAAAATGACCAACATGTAGGCTATCCGCTGTTGGATCAAATCCTATATAAAATGTAACCTTCTCCTTTCCTAATATTTTCTTGATATCATCCTCGTGAGTAAGTTGCTTTAAATATCCTCGTTCTAAAAGTGTATCATATACATTTTCCATGATTTGTTCCTCCCTATTTTAATACTACTTATTTTTGGGGATAAAAAAAACGCCCCCTATGAAAGGGACGAAATATTTTCCGTGGTACCACCCAAATTGATTTAACAATCCGCTTTTTCCTTATAACGTAAGGTCAACCCGTCTCAGCTTAATTTAATCGTCACCTATGGTGACGCATAACTTTATTTCAGCTTAAAGCTCCAGAATGTAATTCACCATATTCCTTAACTAGTTCACACCTACCACTAGCTCTCTTAATAATTCCTATAGTTACTTTTTTCTTTCATAGCTTTATATATTTTTTTAACTTATATCTATTTAACCATTTATTACGTTTATTTTCAACTATTTTCCCCGTATATATTAAATATATATTTAATATATAGACATTATTAAATATAGGCTCAAATAAAATGCTTAACTCCTGGGAAAATAGACTTAAAGGTATTATCATCTTTTGAATCCACAAATATTACTTTACCATACTTAATAAAATCCTTTTTCATTCGTGCAAATCCTTTCCCCGATTTTATAAATCTTTTTTTGTCATCCAAAACTATTAGCTTATCATATATCCACATGTTTCTTTTTAAATAATTATGAGTATTAACTTCAGTTGAAAATAATAGATTACCAGGGCTAATTACACTTACACTGTTGTAATTTACTACTATTTCAATTTCCTTGTTAAATATAGTATAATCCCTATAAAGTATTGCATTCTTTACGGCTTCATGAACTGCACTTATAGGATAATTTGATGGAAATATCTTTTTTAAAATTTCTTCTACTCTATCTAACATATCTAATAAATTACCTTGCACAAGTATTACCTCATCGAATTTATCGTTTACCTTATTTATAATCTTTATCATATTATGAGGTAAATAAATACTATTTATTGAGGAAAATACTAATAATCCACCCAGGGTAACTACCCTTTTATTATAATCTCTTTCTATAAAAGTTATTCCTGCATTGTCCATAAATTCTAACCTATTATCGTTATTTACTAAGATTCCTTTATTTTCAAAATACTTATTGATTATATTGAAATTCAAACTATTAACATCACTATTCATAATAGGCATAGTCTCAATATTAAGATTAAAATTTTCTTGTAAACAGGAAATTAATTCCTCTTTCCTCATTGTATCTGTTGTGGACCCTCGTCTTATGTAAAACGCCCCATTTTCCCTTAATTGATAAGGTTTCTGACCACCATCATATATAGTTATAATTGCCAGGTTTTTGCTTTGATATAATATAAAATCTATGGATATTGGAATAGGTGGTTCACATCTTGAACTAATTATTTGTTGAATTTGTTCTTCTTTAAATTCATTGGCATCAATACCTATAATTCTTTTTGTTTTATCCTCTACCCCAATTATGATATATCCACGTCCTCCACGAGAATTTGCTATAGCAGATACATCTTTAGCTAATTCTTTTTTACCACTTTCTATTAATATATCAATTTTTTGCTTGTAATCTAGTTTTGTACCCTCATCCCTTTTGAGCAAGATGCTAATTCTTTTTAAATCCATGTATTTCACCCCAACCCCGCTATAATAATATATTATTATTATAGTATAACAATGTTTCAAATGTAATTATATTTTACAACAAAAGAGGATTAAATACCATTACATAAATAATGCTAAATTAATGAAAATTTTTATCATCTCCGGAGGTCATTATTTCTACATCTACTTCGACTTTCAACTCAGTTTTCTTAATAATATTTGGGATTTTTACATTTGGATATTTCCTATAAAATTCATCACTTATTTCAAAAATATCTATCCCCTTATCCTTGTATTTAGAAAATAAGATATTGCAAGCCTTCTTGATGTTATCTTCTGCCGTCTCTTCCATTTTCGCAACATTTTTTTTAGTAAGTATAATACTTTCTTGAGCCTCACCAAAATCTACCTTAACTTTAATTTTCTTTTTAAAGTGAACAATGTTATCTGAATAATTTACTTCTGTTTTAGTTTTACTTTTTACTATTTCTAGAGTAACAAATTTATTAATATCACAAGGATTAGTTACTTCTAAAATACCACTTGATAAAGTATTCTTTAAAAAGTTATATCCTAGCCCCTCAGTACTTTCTAAAATGCTTACCATTTTATCATCTTTGATTACCGCTCCACCATTTATTTGTAATTTCGGCTCCAAACTATCCTTTGGCATATCTATTATTGTTAATACAGATGTTTTCTCTCCAGCAACTCTTTTATTTAGATAATCATTTAAAGTTAATATTACAGCTCTTGGGGATGATCCAATGTTTTGTATAAGTTCTGTTATAAAGAACCCAATGTACTTTTCCTGAGTAATTTTCAACCCCATAAGTTTTTGTGCATCCCCTGGATATACTGCTATATAGGGTCTTACAAGTAATTCCTGGTCACGAGATAGCAAGTCTACGAAATTATCAAGTCCGTGCTCTGCAGCCCTTTGAGTAAATATTATGACTTTATTTTGTGTATAATTTAATTTGTAACTTGAGGTTGAGTTCATATCTCTAATGGCCTCAAATAATGTTTTTCCTTTACCATTAAATAATATTCTCTCATCCACACCTTCAGTAGACGCCCCCTTTATTCCCTTAAACGCTTCAATGTATGTTACAGGGTTACCACTTTGATCCACATCTATGACTAATGCAGTAACAAATAAAACCCTATTTATATCCCTGTAACTAAAGCATGCTGACATATTAAAACAATTTATTATTAAACATATTATAAGCAATATTTTTTTATATTTTCTCATTGTAATTATCCTTATCGAAAATATTATTAGATATATTGTTAAGATCTTTCCTATATAATATATCCTTAGATTTAAAACTTTCTAATGTGCCAAACGGAAACAAATATGGATATCCACAACTTTCCAGACCCGACATATGTGCGATTAAAATGAAGAATCCAATATAAAAACCTGGAAGCCCTAGCACTGCTGAAAACATAATAATAACTATATTCCATATAGATAAAGCACCATAAAGTTTAGGAACTAAAAAAGAAGATATAGACGATAGTGCAACTATTACCACAGTACTTTGGGAGGCTATTCCTACTCCAACTACAGCATCGCCTAATATTAAAGCTCCAACAATACTCATTGCTTGACCTATTGACTGTGGCAATCTTATACCCGCCTCCCTAAGTAGCTGGAAGAAAAATGTCATTAAAAGTAGTTCTAGAACTGTAGGAAGAGGCACCCCTGCCCTAGACACTGCGAACCTTATTGCAAGAACAGATGGAATAAGAGAGAAATGGTAGGTCGCAAGAGCCAAGTATACACCTGACAATAAACAAGCTGCAAAAAAGCTAATTACTCTTGTAATTCTAGATAAATTTCCAAAATACTTATTAGAATAATAATCGTCTGGCGATTGAAAATTATCTATAAAAAAATATGGTGCAGTAATTACAAACGGCGTTCCATCTACAACTATTGCTATCTTTCCCTCTAAAAGTTTTGATGCAACCACATCTGGTTTTTCAGTAGAGCCGATTGTATCAAAAGTAGTGTTCTTATTTTTAAGAGCTTCCTCAATATAATTCGTATCTAAAATAAACTCCAATTTTATATTGGACACTTTTTTTCTTATATAATCAACAAGTTTTTTAGGAGCAACACCTTCAATATAACATAATACAACTACTGTATTTGATTTAGATCCTAAAGTCATGGATTCAAATTTTAAATTGAGATTTTTTATTTTCCGCCTAATCAACGATACGTTATCTACAAAAGCCTCTGTAAATCCTTCTCTTGGTCCCTTAATAACGTTTTCTGTAACAGGAATACCTACACTCCTCCTTACATACCCTTTCGCTTCACAAAAAATTGATTTATTTGCAAAAGAAAAAATAAGCACTAGGTCACCAGACAAAATGTGCGATATCGCCTCATCATTGGTATTAATGTCACCAATATTATTAGCTGGTAATATTTCTTTTTTTATATACTCTATATCTACATTTGTAATATCATGTTGTATAAGCGGGTTAAATATATATTCACTAATAAATTTAGAATCACATAAATCATCAATGAATACGCCAAATATTATCCCCATTTCACATTTTATTTCTCTATATTTAACATCATAGCTGTTTTTTAATTTCTCCTTAATATACTCTATATTTACTTTTTCCATTTTAATCACCCGCTTTATTGTTTGTAATGTTAAAGTTTAATATTCTAAAATTATATAATATTTAAGTTTAATATTTTTAATTTGGTAAATAATACTAACATAGGCGTAATTTTATTACGTCTATGTTAGTATAAAAATACTGAAATGATGAGGAGATAAAATGGATAAGCTTAATACAAAACATTTGATGTTCATAATTTGGGGTACATCTATTGTAGCAATGAAAACTTACCCCAATGTATTTATTATAAATGGAGGACGTGATTCCTGGATTTCTGTTATAATTGCCTCTATATTAATATTCCTTTATTTTATTTATATACTTTACATCTGCAAAAAAAACAGTTGCTATAATATGGACGAAATATATCATAAAGCTATCGGTAAAACTATGGGTGATATTTTTTTAATTTTATTTATCCTAAGTCTAATTGTAAGTTTAATGGAAAGTGCTTCAGTTGAATCAAATGCAATACATGTAAATCTGCTACAGGAAACTCCAACTTGGTTTTTTCTATTGTTTATATTAATGCCAGCAATTTATGTAACAAAGAAAGGTACTAGAGCAATAACTATAGTTGTTATAATTGGTATTTCACTTATAATGGTGGCAGGAATAATTTTAGCGGTTCTTACAGCTCCATATAAAAAATACAATTACTTACTTCCTATAATGGCAAATGGCGTAACTCAATCTTTTATTTTATCAGTAATAAAAGCACTGGGATGTTATAGTGGTATAGCTGCTTGTATTCCATTTTTATCAAATGTTTGTCATAAACCCAAAATCATAAAACATTCCATTATTGCAATACTGATTGTAATACAAATGGAGATCTTCGCAAATATTGGTCTCTTAACTACCTTCTCATTAGTTAGAGTCCTCGGAATTAACTACCCTAAACTTATACAAACTCAGTTAGTTAGTTATTTTAGTTTTATAGAGGGTGGTGAATTCTTTGTAATGCTTCAAATGGTTGGCGGATGGTTTATAAAATATGTATTAGTACTAAATGCTATACTAATCCTAATAAAAAGGCTTTCCTTCTTTAACAAATACACAATATATATTATTACATTATTAGTATTCATATTTTCCTATTTCCTTTCTGCAAAAGTAGTATTATTATATAAATTTTTAAACATTTACGTTTATTTTTCTGTGATAAGCCTTATATTAATACCAACAATAATTTTCAGTATATTCTACTTTAAAACAAAAATAAATAGTAGGACATTTACTCTAAAATAAGCATTTATAAGGTTTAGTCACTTTTTAAATATACGTAAAAAAGGCTCAGAATTTATTATATTATGAGCCTTTTTTACTAATTTATAAATCCATGATTTTTATTATATTTAACAAGCGTTAATGATAATGGCAATGCAAGAGCAATACCAACTATAACTTGACCAATATTTGGAGGTATATCCACAAATGCAAGTAGTACGTTATTAGTTGTTAGCTTATATACTACAAGGCCTGAAAGAAAATACCCAAAAACCATCCATACACCCGCTACTATAAATGCAAATAGATTATTCCACAAATTATCTGCTTTATATCCCTTCCTATATGCAATCATAGCTGTTATGTATGCCATTCCTCCTTTTATAATCAATGTAAAAGGCGCCCAATAAAACCACGGTGTTGATAAATCAAATAAAGTCATACCAAGTGCAGCCGCTATAACACCTTTTTTCTTTCCTAGTAACAAGGCAGATAAATATACCATGCTATCCCCTATATGAAATACAGCCTTATTCCCCACTGGTACTTTTATTAAATATGTAGCAATATATATAATAGCTGCCATAAGGCTAATTTGTACTATATCAATAGTTTTAATAGACGTGTTACTACTTTCCATCATTCTCCCCCTAAAGTTTTCGCTTAAATATTTTTTTAAGATTCTCTCTAATACCATTATATACAATACTTTTTTATTTTCAAATGTATCCATACGCTTTTTAAAATAATAATTTAATATATTGTATATACATTGTCGAAATACTAAATACTATATAATATTTAGTTATTTTGATAAATGGAGGTATTCATATGACTTTCTTGCGATGGCTTGGTGGATTTGTGGTTTTATTTTGGTTAATGGGAGTACTTTTTAGTAAAGGTGGAAGTTTAATTAATATATTACTAATAGTTGCTGCAGTTGTATTTATAATTGACATTCTATTTAGTAAAAGAAAAAATTTATAAAATTGAATGCAAAAAAGTCTCTTGAAATATTTTCAAGAGACTTTTCATTTTATTTATTTTTAATTAAGTTACCTAAAATACCCTGACATATACTTAATCATTATTTTTACTAACATCCGATAAGATTAAACCTTTATTATGCTCTAATGCCCAACTAATACCCCAATCATTTTGGAATAATAATAGATCCCTGTCCTTAAAATCTTTAACTAATCTAGCATCACTAGTTAAGTTAAGTTTTTCTTTATCTATTTCACTCTTTTCAATCCATCTTATATTTTTAAATGCTAACCTATCAATTTTAATATCTACACTATATTCGTTTTTAAGTCTAAATTCTAATACCTCAAACTGAAGCACTCCTACAACTCCAACTACAATTTGTTCAATTCCTATATGTAGTTCCTTAAATACTTGGATTGCTCCCTCTTGAGCTATTTGTGTTACTCCCTTTATAAATTGCTTTCTCTTCATAGTATCAACAGTTCTCACCCTTGCAAAATGTTCTGGCGCAAAAGTTGGTATTCCTTCAAACTCAAATTTATTTGAGGACGAACATATAGTGTCCCCTATACTGAATATACCTGGATCAAAAACTCCAATAATATCTCCTGCATAAGCTGTATCTACTATTTCTCTCTCTTGTGCTAAAAATTGTTGAGGTTGTGCAAGTTTTATTTTATTACCGCCTTGCATATGATAAACATCCATGCCTTTTTCAAATTCTCCAGAACAAATCCTCATAAAAGCAATTCTATCCCTATGAGCCTTATTCATATTCGCTTGAATTTTAAAAACAAACGCAGAAAAGTATTTACTATAAACATCAATTTTCCCTATACTCGAATTTCTTGGTAATGGAGGTGATGTTAATTCTAAAAAGCTTTCTAAAAATGGTTCAACACCAAAGTTAGTTGAGGCACTACCAAAAAATACTGGAGTAAGCTCACCATTAGCTACTTTCTCTAAATCAAAATCATCACCAGCTACATCTAGAAGTTCCATATCTTCCATAAGCTTATTATATAAATCGTCGCCAATAAGCTCAATTGCCTTTTCATCAAAAGCATTAATCTTTGTTTCCTTAACTTCTATTTGCCCATGCTTTCCATCATCAAAAACAATAATTTCCTTTGTACGCCTATCGTAAACGCCTTTAAAATCTACCCCGCAACCTATAGGCCAATTCATTGGATAAGATCTAATACCAAATTCATTTTCTATTTCTTCCATAAGCTCAAATATATCTCTAGTTTCTCTATCCATCTTATTAATAAAAGTAAAGATAGGAATCTCTCTTATGCTACATACATGGAATAGTTTTCTTGTTTGTGCCTCTACTCCTTTTGCACCATCTATAATCATTACTGCGCTGTCTGCTGCCATAAGCGTTCTATATGTATCTTCACTAAAATCTTGATGCCCTGGGGTATCAAGTATGTTTATACAAAAATCTTTATAATTAAATTGCATAACTGAAGACGTAACAGAAATACCTCTTTGTTTTTCTATTTCCATCCAATCAGAAACTGCATGTTTAGAAGCTTTTCTAGCCTTAACTGAACCTGCAAGCCTTATAGCACCACCATATAATAATAACTTTTCCGTCAGTGTAGTTTTACCCGCATCTGGATGAGAAATTATAGCAAACGTTCTTCTCTTTTTAATCTGTTTTATGTAATCCTCCAAGGTATCCTCTCCTTTTTTATACTTCAAATTATGTAAACGCATATATATATTCCTACAATCACTAGCTTAACTCCTAGTGATTCTAAAATTTCACCTATCAAATCTCTACCTATCAATTTTAGCTTTTATACACATATCTGTCAACTAAGGTTGTACTTATAATGGTAGCAGGATAAAATTCTTTTAAGTGAAATTTATTTAAATATTACTAATATTATCGGAGGTAAAAAAATAAATTGACTTACCTAATTTATTATGTTTATATTAATATATGAGTTAAAACTTATATAAAACTTAATATTTATTTAGTTTTCTAGGGTTCCGCAGTTTATAACTGGCTGGTCCAAGAGAAAACGCACAGTTATCTGTGTTCACGGAAGGACAAAAGCCTGGGAGATATTATAATAATATTTCTTAAGGCTTTTTTATTTTTCTCACTTTAAATGATGCTATGAAATATTCTTATAATTTATTCTAAATTTAGTTTAGGAGGAGGTAACTATGGAATGGATTTATTTAGTGGTAGCTGGATTTTTTGAAGTAGCATGGGCAATCGAGTTAAAATATTCGCTAGGATTCACGAAAACATTACCCAGTTTATTAACCATTATAGGAATGATTACAAGTTTTTACTTTTTATCATTATCTCTAAAAAGTCTACCACTTGGAACTGCATATGCAGTTTGGACTGGCATAGGAACTGTTGGCACAGTGGTCTTAGGCGTTATTTTATTTAAAGAGCCAATTGATATTATGCGTGTTATTTGCGTTGTATTAATTGTAATTGGAATCATTGGTTTAAAACTGATAACGATAAAATAACAATTTATATTAGCTTAATGTTATTCAAATCAAATGCTATTTATACCAGTAAATGATTTAGATGAAACCCAGAATAATACCTATTAATAAGGAGGAATTTTAGTGAAAAATTTTATAATTGAAGATGGTTTTTGGGGTTTATTCCCTAATGCAAAGATTGGAGTTGTTATTTGTCATGGAATAGATAACACCATAAGAAATCAAGAAGGATACCTTGATATGATTTTAAGGGCTGAAAAAGAAGCTTTAAAATATTTGCAAAATGAAGAATTTAGCAATAACGAAGTAATAAAAATATGGAGAGAATCATTTCAAAAATTCAAAAGCAAAAAAGGTGCTAGGTCATCTATAGAAGCATTATTAAAGCGAGTTGATAAAGGAAATCATATTGGAAATATTAATCCATTGGTTGACATATACAATTCAATTTCATTAAGATACGCGCTGCCTTGCGGTGGTGAGGATATAGACAAATTTAACGGCGATATAAGATTAACAAAAGCAATTGGAGATGAAGACTTTGTTCCACTTGGAACAGATAAAAATTCACCCCCTTATGAAGGGGAAGTTGTATATAAAGACAATGCTGGAGCGATTTGCAGATGCTGGAACTGGCGAGAATCATTAAGAACCATATTAACTGAAAAAACAAATAACGCTTTTTTATGTATTGAATTGACTGATGAAAAAAGACAAGTGGAATTTGAAAATGCTTTAAAAGAATTAGAAACATTAGTAAAAAATAATTTAGGAGGAGAAACTCAGATATCAATTTTAGATACAAATAATAAGAATGTGCAAATTGATTAAATTAATTTAGGAGGTTTATAAATGAGTAATTTTAGTTATAAGGATATTTATATTGAGGATGGTAAGCGGGTTCTTGAGATGAATATATTACCAGAAAAGTATTGCAACTTTGATTGCATATTTTGCCCTATTGGAAGGTCACACAACAAAATAGACACACAACAAACATTTTCGGATATTTCTGAATCCTTAAATGAACTGGAACATAAATTAATGAATAATGAAGTGGATTTAGTATTTATAAACTCTAAAGGAGAAGCTCTGGTTAATGATAAAATTGAAAATGTTATTAACCTAGTGAAAAGTAAAGGATTGGCAGTGAGATTACTTTCAAACGGTTATATATTGGGTAGAGTTGAATACATGAAAATAGCCAATAAATGTGATGAAGTAATTGGAGAAATAAAAGTTATTACGGATAAGGATTTTCAAAAGATTCAACGCCCTATTGATGGTTATAGCTTCCATGAGCATATATCAAGTATGATCTCTTTCAATAAACAATACAAGGGTAAGTTTATATTAGAGATAACAATTCTCAAGGGATACAATGACAGCGAAGAGGCCGTTTCCAAGTTAAGAAATATTATTGATGAATTATCACCAGACAAGATAATTATTGAAAGAATGGACGATGACAGATTTAAAGAGAAACTCGGAATAAGTGATGAAAAATTTCATGCCATTTCAAAGGCATTACTTAATAAGTAGCATGACATTATAATATAAAATAAAAAAAACCGACTCTTCTTAAATAGATAAGTCGGTTTTTATATGCCTATACCTATATCCTTAATATTAGGCTACTTTCACTATATATACAGAGTGCACTATCCGCAAGGATCAATTAATAATAGTGTGTAATATTTTTAAAGTAGCTTGCAAAACGAAGTAAAGTAACATTGAATTTTCATCTAAGAATTATTCTCTTGCACTTCCCACAATATGCTTTAGATAATTGAATAAGTTTTCTCCAAAGTGACTTGCAAAAGAGGCGTAGAAACTATTGAAATACCATTTATAAATTCTTCTTTTACCAATATAAAGTTCTCGTAAGCCTGACAGCCTAACGGCTAACACATTTGAGTAAAATAGCTTAAGTGTTTAGATCTGAATATATACGTTATAATCATAAAGATGAAAGCATGTAGGAGTATGATAGATAGTATATAATAAGTTTTACATACGCTTGTTTATGTAATGAAAAAGTTTCGTAAGCAGTCCAGGACGGACTGCTAGCACTTCTGAGACAGGACGTCGAATAAGTGCGTTAGGAACTTTTCCATGGAGTAAACTTAGAGTATGTTAACGAATTATCTACTATCAGAATATCCTGCATGATGAATCGTTAGAAGAAACTGTTTTTCACCTTATCTAGGAATAAATCCTATTTTCTTTTGCATTTTTCTTAATGTCTTATTTGCAACATAATTAGCCTTTTCTGCTCCTTTTTTGTAAATTTCTTCTAGATATGCTTTTTTACCTATGTATTCCTTAATTTTAATCTGTATAGGTTCAAGCTCTGAAACTACTGCTTCTGCTACATCTTTTTTAAACTGAGCATAACCTTGCCCTTCATATTTAGCTTCTATCTCTTCAATAGACATCCCAGTTATAGTCATCAATATTGTCATTAAGTTCCTAACACCTAGTTGCTCATCATTAAACTTAACTACCCCTAGACTATCTGTAACTGCTCTATTTACTTTTTTTCTTATAACTTCTGGTGGGTCCATTATTAAAATAAATCCATTAACATTTTCTCCTGATTTAGACATCTTCTTAGCTGGTTCTTGTAAATCCATTACCTTAGCTCCTGCTTTACCTATATATGGTTCAGGTATTACAAATGTATCGCTATATGTTTTATTAAATCTCTCAGCTATGTCCCTAGCAATTTCAAGATGTTGAAGTTGATCTTTTCCTACAGGTACTAAATTACTTTGATATAATAAAATATCTGAAGCCATTAACACAGGATAAATAAGTAACCCTGCTCCTATACTTCCTGCACTATTTTGTGATTTAACTTTATATTGTGTCATTCTGCTTAATTCTCCCATGTAAGTAGAGCAAGTTAAAAGCCAAGCTGCTTCACTATGAGCAGGAACATGTGATTGAATAAACATGGTATTCTTCTCAGGGTCAATACCTGCTGCTAAGTAAATAGCTAATAATTCTAAAGTTCTTCTTCTCAAATCTTTTGGTTCTTGCTTTACTGTTATCGCATGTAAATCCACCACACAAAAATAGCATTCATATTCATCTTGTAATTTAACCCAATTTTTTATTGCTCCCAAATAATTTCCAAGTGTTAAGTCACCTGAAGGTTGAATTCCACTAAATATTACTTTCTTATTATCTTCCAATATAACCATCTCCTAAAATGTAAATAATGAACGAAAATCATATATTGATTCGAATGCAATTCACATCGTTAAGTAATTCTAAAATTAATTACTAAAACTTGCTCATATGCTTTCTACTCAACATCTAATTTTTTCATTATTTAAAGTGTGCTAAATGAAAAAAGCCCTATGGATAAATCCATAGGGCGAATATACACGGTACCACCTAATACTTAGAAACTATGTTAAAGCTTCTTCTCAAACAGATACACTACGATATCCTACCTCTATAACGTAAGGCTTACGTCAAGGACTACTATACTTCATCCTGAGTCTTAGAGACCCATTCAATTTAAACATAATTATCGTAATCACACCTTCTACGACTCTCTAAAAATCTGTTTTTAAATTTACTTGCTTCTCATCATAGACTATAACATTATAAAACTTAAAATGTCTTATAAATATAGTATACCTATTTACTTAAATTGTCTACAATAAAAGAAATCTAGGCTTTCCAAAGACCATGTAAATTGCAATATTCTCTTACGAATAATACTTCTTCTTCTAATTTAAATTCAGCTTCTGGTGTCTCACCTGGTTTTAAAAATTTTCTGTAAATTTTATTTTCTGTGTGTACTTCTATGAATTCAATATGGTGATCTTCTGTTGCTGGATGCTGAACTGCTCCAACTTTAACTTTAATTCCACCTTCAATTTTTTCAGCTACAGGAACATGTTTTTCAACTGCTGCATCCGTAGTATTTTCTTCTTTAAGAGTCATATTTTGTCCACAACAGACTAAAACTCCTCCTGAAGCATGAAGAACTTCAACTATATTACCACATATATCACATTTATAAATTTGTCTTGATTGAGTCATTTTTATTCCTCCTTTAAATTTAGAAACCAATAAATACTAATTATATTTATTTATACATAACAGTTATTTATTGATAGTAATTATATATATTCTACACCTCCTTTAGAATATCCTTTATTTATATACAATTTTATTTGCATTTTTATTTTATGCTAAGCTACTATGTAATATTCGATTATACTATATATAATCTACCTAATATTACCTTCATTTTATTTCTATTCTGTGGAACACTATATAACATCAATATAAAGGGAGGTACTAATATGTCAAAAGATCAAGTAAAAACATATGCACCATATGAAAGAGATTTCTATGATCAGGAACCATCTGATATAAGATCTTATTCCGAAACTGATTCTACTATGCTCCCAGACCCAGTAACTGACCCCATAGTTGCTATGAATATATCTAATGTTGAATTTGACTATACCTACTATGGTGGAGTAGAGTTTGTTGATGAAGAAGACTAACTTCTTTCTCAAGAATACTAATTTCTTTTGTAAAAAAGACTATCCTCTTTATAAAGACATTTAATTTTTTAAAGCTATAAAGTGTTAAAAACAGATGACTTCGTTTTAGAAGTCATCTGTTTTTTTAAATTATAACCTCAACCTTATGAACCCCATCAGTAAATGGTACTAACCCATCAATACATAACTTACCATCAAGCCATATTCCTTTGTCTCCAATACGTTTAACCTCAATTCTATATTCATAATTATCCTTTTTATAAATAATCTCATAATTCGGCCATTCCTCTGGGACGCAAGGCTTAATAGTAAATCCTTTTCCCTCCTTTAATTTAAGACCTAAAATAGCTTCTATTCCGGTTCTATACATCCATCCTGAAGTTCCAGTATACCAACTCCAGCCTCCTCTTCCTACATGAGGTTCTTTTCCGTATACATCAGCAGTCATTACATATGGCTCTGTTTTAAATCTCTCACATTCAGGCAGAGTTTTTGTATGATTTATAGGATTTATCATGTTATAGAGCTTTGTCGCTGTATCACCTTTATAGAGTTTAGCAAAAGCAAGTATTACCCAAGTCGCTGCATGTGTATATTGCCCACCATTTTCCCTAACTCCAGGAACATAACCTTTAATATAACCGGGCTCCAGAGAAGATTTACTAAAGGGTGGAGTTAATAGTAATATCATGCCATTATCTTCTTTTATTAAATAACGTTCTAATGACTTCATAGCCTCTGTCGATCTTTCTTTATTTGCAGCACCAGATATTACTGCCCAAGATTGAGATAGAGAATCTATCTTACATTCCTCATTTTGCGATGAACCAAGTGGCGTACCATCATCAAAATATGCTCTTCTATACCAATTACCATCCCATGCATTATCCTCTAGATTTATTCTTATATACTCTTTCATATCCTTATATTTCTTAAGTTTTTCATCATCATTTTCGTATGTGCAAGCCTTTGAGAAATCTTCTAATATATCATATAAGAACCATCCTAGCCATACACTTTCACCTTTACCCTTATTACCCACGGTACTCATTCCATCGTTCCAATCTCCACTTCCCATAAGAGGAATATTGTGAGGTCCAAATTTAAGGGCTTTTTCTATAGCTTTTATACAGTGTTCATATATACTACCTGTAAAATCTGTCTTTCCTGAAATGTTATATCTTTCATCTTCACCTTCTGCAAGTGGTGTATCCATTAAATATTCCGCTTGTTCATTAAGGATATCAAAATCGCCTGTATTTTTTATATAATCCATAGTGACATATGGTAGCCATAATAAATCATCAGAAAATCTTGTTCTTATTCCACTATCTACAACGGGGTGCCACCAATGTTGTACATCCCCTTCAACAAATTGCCTCGAAGCACTATACAAAATTTGTTTTCTTGTCATACTAGGCTCAATCATGCTTAGTGACATAACATCCTGGAGTTGATCTCTAAATCCATATGCTCCGCCAGATTGATAAAAAGCAGTTCTCGCCCATAGTCTACATACTATAGTTTGGTACATTAACCATCCATTAAGCATTAAATCCATACTCTTATCTGGTGTCTTAACCTGAATCGTATGAAGTATCCTATTCCAATATTTTTTAACATTTTCTAATTCAGTATCCACTATCTTAAAATCTTCAAATTCCTTTACGACCTTTGAAATATTATCTAAATTCTCATTTTCACCAAGCATTGCTATTAATTCTATTTCCATGTTAGGATCTAAATGAATTTTAGAAGTAACTGCAAGGCATGGATCTAGTCCCGCTCCAACATTGTTTGATAGTTTTATTCTCTTTAGAACTTCCGGATTCTCAACACTTCCTCCTCTTCCTAAAAACTCACTCCTATCACCAGTGAAGCTTTGCTGATGACCTCCAAATAGTTTCAAATAAGACTTTAATTCTCCAAAATGCTGGTTATAACAATTTGTTGCATATATATATTCTTGTTCCTCATTAAAATAAGTAACTATGTGCTGAGCAGTATGCTGAGGTACTACACCCATTACGAGTTCTGCATAATAGGTTATACTTATATCTCTTGCTATATCACTATTATTCTTTAGTTTTATCTTGCATAACTTAACATTATGCGACCTTGGCACAAACATAGTTACTTCACCCATAATACCAAAAACCTCATGTTTGAAGTTTGAATATCCAAAACCATGTTCTATTAAGTATTCTCCACTATCCCTTATAGGTTTAGGTGTAATACTCCATATATCTCCATTATTATCATCCCTCAAATATATAGCCTCTGAGCATTCATCACTTATCCAATCATTGGACCAAGTCGTAATTTTATTTTCCCGACTATTGCTGTTCCATGTATATGCTGATCCACATTCTGACACATGAAATCCAAAATTACCATTTGAAATTACATTTATCCATGGTGCTGGGGTATTATTAAAATCTTTAAGTAGAATAGTATAATTTTCACCTTCTACATCAAAACCACCGAGTCCATTAAAATACTCTAATGGCTTTATATTAAACTTGTGCTCCTTAAACATGAATTCTTTTTTTAAAGTTTGAAGCAACGGTATTTTCTGTAATCTCTTGTTCTTATTTTGAATTTGAGATACCAACATTCCCTTACATGAATCTATAACCAACCTAGCTATAGCTATTAATAGATCTATATCTTCATCTTTAATATTAGCCTTATTAAGTATAAATAGTCCACCAGGTTTGTTTTCTTTATCTCTTAAGTGACTTCCACCTACTAAATCCCTAATATCAGCTTGTAGTGGCTGATCATATGAGGTCATTTGAAGGTTTATTATCACCAAATCAACTCTTAATCCTTTAAGGCTTAAGTATTCATGAGCATTTATAAGTTGACGAACTAAATCTTTATCTTTACTCTCACGCACTATTAGAAGAATTATAGGTAAATCTCCTGAAATGCCATATCCCCAAAGGGTAAATTGTCCTTTTTTTACATTTTTTATATACTTTTCTCTTTGTCTAAAAGTAGAATTTAAAAATAAAATTTTGGAAGCTATAACTTGATATAAATTTGCCTGAGTAGATTTTATGCCTAAGTATTTCATATCTACCTGAGTTTGACTCCACGCTAGTTCAAATACCCTATTTATGTTATGAAATTCACTATATTTTTTAGCTAAACTTATCACTTCTTCTTTTGTATTAGCTATTGACGTAGTGAATGCTATAATGCATGTTTCACCAGGTTTAATTTTAACTCTTCTTCTTATACTTATTATAGGGTCAAGTACAGCTCCAACAGTATTAGATAATAAATCTACCTTCATTGCTATAGGATGCATTGTGTTCTCACCACGACCTATGAAATTAGCCCTGCTAGTCTCATATTGAATAGTTCCAATAGTATTTCCCTCAGTTGCGACGGTTTGCATAAGCCAAGGCTGTTTCTCACCCTTAGACCTCGGCCTTCTCGTTGCAATGATACAACTAGGATTATCAACATACTCCGTTTTCACAAACAAATTGCCGAATGCTGGATGTACTATATCTGCATCGTAATGAGCTAGAGTTATCTCAAAATAGCTTGTTATCTCTAAATTTTTACTTATAGTACTTTTATTTGTAATTGATAATCTCCTTACCTCTGAATTATCCTCTGTAGCCACAGTAATTTCCATACGAGTGGCAATATTTTTATCACTCCTTGCAAACTCAGCCTTGTCTAATGCGAAGGTCACCTCATAACTATCACTTGGCCTTTTACAGGGCTCATAAGCCGCACTAAAAAATTCATTTTTGTCAGTATCTTTGATATAAACAAACATACCGGTATTATCTTTTGTAACATCTTCCTTCCATCTATAAATCATAGTTTTATCATGCAAAGCATATCCTGCTCCACTATTAGAAATCATTAGTGAATAATTTCCATTTGAAATTAAATGTGTTTCCGGAGTTTCTGTTTTTGCTGTAGTATACTTTCTAACAATAATCTTTTGTTTTCCTACAGGAGTGCCTAACACCTTAAATTTACGTTCCCTATCATATACTACCCTCTTAGAAATTTTCTCTTGGAGTAATAACTCTGTAGCTTTTACTTTCGGTAATGCATGAAATCTTTTTTGTAAAATATTATTTAATAATACATTATCTAAAGCCATCAAACTCATACCTTCGTGATGAATCATAAAACACTTGATTATAGCCTTATGATCATCTTTAGACATTCTGTTTTTAGTATAATCTACAGCTTCATAAAATCCGTAATTCCCCTCGAGGCCTTCACACGTAAGTCTTTTAAGATTGTCGTAAGCTCCTCTAAAGTCAGTTTGAAGTGCCATGACAGTTGAATATGGTGAAATAACCAATTCATTTTCAAGTCCTGACTTTAATCCTACTCCAGCCACTCCAAATGCTTTATATTGATAATTTAAATTTAAATCAAATTTATAAAATGCGGATTCAGATATACCAAAAGGTACCCTTCTTTCACTACAATATTGCTTTTGTGCACCGATTACAGCATTATAAGTTTCATCTAGCATTGTTCCTGGATAATTTTTCATTATAAGCAGTGGCATCATGTACTCAAACATTGTTCCGCTCCAAGAAACTAAGCCCTTACTTTTCCCCATATTTGTCATAGATCTTCCAAGTTTAAACCAATGTTTTTTAGGAATATCTCCCTTTGCAATAGCGACAAAACTAGCTTGCCTTGACTCAGAAGCCAATAGATCATAATAACTCTTACCTAGATTATCATTCTCCACATCATAACCAATTCTTAACAGTTCCCTATCCTCATCATATAACATCTTAAAATCAGTGGCTTCTGCCATAGCATTTAATTTTTCCTTTAAGCTCTCTATTTTGTTAATAAGAAATTGAGTTTTTTCTTTTGTCTGTTGTAACAAACTTTTTAATTTTGATAACGGTCTATCATTTTTCAATTTGTCATCTAACATATTTAATATATTTGTTGTTTTTTCTGGGATACTAATTATTGTTGCCCCCTCAAGCAAATACCTCATAGATTTAGTAAGTTCTAAATCAGAGTCTTTGTCAAAGGCATAATCAAACCAAGGAAATAGTTCACTTATTTCCTCTAGATACCCACCTACATCATTTTTTAGTTTTTTATTCCAATATGATTCCATGCAATATTCATTTCTTCCCACTTCTACAAGCTTACTAGATAAATCTCTAAGTATAGTTTTCCAACAATTAAATTCTATTGTATCACTCTCTATTCTATTTAATATGCCATGATATAAATCCTTAACTTTTTGCGATACTCCTACCTCTTCAGAGGCAAGTCTCATCGTGTCTTCCAATCCATTAATTTGAGCATGATTAAACAATGGAGCCCTCAAATATTCATCTAACGCCTGCGCAACTACCCAAAGGTACCCAACTAAATTACCACTATCAACAGTAGAAATATATCTAGGAAAAAGTGGCGTCTTAGTTTTAGTATCATACCAATTATAAAAGTGGCCTTTGTACATATCCAGATCTTCCATCGACATCATAATTTTATCTATTCTACTTGTTACATTAATAATTCCAATATACCCTAAATCATATGCAACTAAATTTGAGGTTAATTCCATTCCCATATTGGTTGGTGAAGTTCTATGAGCCACTCCATTAGGTGGCTCTTCTTGGTAATTATCTGGCCCAAGCCAATTGTTTTCATCATTTACAAAATCCTCAAAGTAAGCCCAAGTTTTTCTACTTAATTTTCTTAAGTAATTTTTTTCTTTACTGGTAATTTCAAAAGATTCAAACTCCCTATCACGGCTTATAGCATATGCAATTACGGGGCTTAAAAACCAAATGACACAAGAAGGTATGCTAAGAAATCCAACACTCATACTTGCATTAAATGATATAATTAAAATTAAAACTGAAATTGCACTGCCCACCCACATAGCCTCTATAAAATTTTTAAGTTTTCTCCCTACTTTCACTTCAACATCTGCTGCTGACTGCCACTCTAATAAGTTTTTTTTACTTATTAGTACCCTGTATAATGTTCTAATTATAGCATCCGTCATCATATACGCTTGATAAGGTATAAAACAAAAAATCAAAAACACCTGTTCAATAGCCATCTTGCTATTTGCGATTTTGCCCGATAAACTTACCCCTAAAGCAGGAGAAACTACAGCTTCACTTACGTCAAAAAGTATAGGAGCTAAAATAGCTACAAAAGCTGCAATAACCCATTTATCCGTACTATCTGGCAATATTCCACCTAAAGCTAGTATAAGCAAAATTGTAACGGAAGGTGCAAGCAAACTTCTTCTTAAATTATCAAATATCTTCCATTTAGATATTTTGTTTAATGGTGAAGATTTTTTAAGCCAACGTAATAATTGCCAATCCCCTCTAGTCCACCTATGTAACCTCATAGAACTAGCATTATAATATGATGGGTATCCATCTATAAACTCCACATCGGTAACTAATGCTGTTCTAACATATGAACCCTCGAGCAGGTCATGACTTAACACAGTATTTTCAGGTATTTCATCCCTTAACATATAGTTAAAGACATCCACATTATAAATACCTTTACCAGTAAAAATGCCCTCCCCAAATAAATCTTGATATACATCAGACACCGCGGTAGTATAAATATCTATACCTGTTTCGCCAGAAAAAATCTTTGAAAATATAGTTTTATTTGCACTAAGAATAGATACTCCTATTCTTGGTTGCATTAGTCCATATCCTCTGCTTACTCGCTTTTTATCACTGTCTATAACAGCATTATTAAGTGGATGTGCCATTGCCCCTATTAATTTTCTAGCAGAGTCCCTTGGAAGTTTTGTATCTGAATCTAAAGTAATAACATATTTAACCATTCTGAGATTCTCTGCATTATTACTTATTACATTGTAACTAGTATTCTGCTTACCTCTTAAAAATTCATTAAACTCCATAAGTTTTCCACGTTTTCTCTCAAATCCTATCCACTTATTTTCTTTTTCATTATATTGTCTCCTTCTATTTAAGAAGAAAAATATATTTTTCCCTGGTATACAATATTTTTTATTCAATTTCTCTATTTCTAAAAGTCCAACATCAACTATCCCTTTATCGGACACTTCATCCTTAGTATCACTATCCTTAAAGTCACCAAGAAGTGCAAAGAATAGATTACTTTGCGGATTAGCTAAATAGTATATTTCTAAGTCCTTTATTAATTCTGTTACCCTAGAAGTATTATTTAGTAAAGTAGGAATTACTACAACTGTACTAAATTTTTCTGGTATCTCCTCTTCGAAATCTATTTTGGGAATAAACGATGTCGTACATAAAAGACTTATGCTCCAATTTAAAATTGAGATTGTTATTTCACTACATGGTACTAATATAACAATTACAGCCAATATATATCTCCATAAATCTTTATCATTATCATTTAATAAGCTACTTACAATAATTAAACCCACTATTAGTAAAGTAACTATACCAATAGTCCTTATATAGAAATTAACTATATTTTTATTTTCGCTGTTTATCAATTTTTCCATGCCAGTACTTTTATATCCTATTTTTTTCTTTAATTCATCTAGTCCATCATCTATTAGATAATAACCTACATGGTTTTTATAAGTATTATTTTCTGGTATTTTACTATCATAACAACATTCGATTGCTTTTTTTGCTATATAAGATTCTGCAAGTTTTGTGTGTTTAGATAATTTTTCTATTTCATGTCTATATTTATCCCTTGACTTAAAATCCATTTTTCTATAAATGCTTGCAGGATCCTCCCTTAAAATAACCTCTACCGGACTTAACTTTTCAAAATATTTTTTCCAATTTAAACCTTCAATAACTCTTATACTATTAATAGAATTTGCCATAGAAATTTCAAAATTAGCCTCTATTTGATGTTCTAGTGCTATGATTTTTTCTGAGCTTGTGTCCTGAGCTCCAAGTCTTTCATCTATAAAATCATAAACCTCCTTAGAATCAATACCATTGTCCCTTAACAGTTTGAGTAATCTTTCTGTAAAGTGCAAAGTGAATATATTTTTTTGATTATTTAAAAGCGATAATTCTAGATTTATTTTATCTTCGTTAAAAGCATTAATTAACCTCTCTGCAACTAATTCTGCCTCTTTTTTATCTTCCTCTGCTTTAACAATTTTCTCAGTTATCTTACTAATATTTTGGATTAAGGCTATTCGGAGCATTATAGGTATAGCCCAAAGTTCACCAGACGTCAACACGGCATTCTTTTGATATGCACGAATAAACTCTTCAATTACATGTTCATCCATTCTACCATCAGTGTGAGATACTATTTCAATGGCAATATGATAAACTCTTGGGTATCCCTTAATAACTCCCTTATATATTACTGGTAAATCTTTATAATATGTTTGTGGCATATTATACTTTATGCTTTTGTATTCTTTTTCTATTAAATAAAGATTATCCAAAAGCCATTCTGCAGCAGGTAACACCTCTTTTTTATTTTTACCTTCTTTGTCTATCTTCTCGTAGCCTTCTAAAATTTTTGCGTAGCTTCCATCTAAATTACTAATAAGCTTTTTTTTGCAATTAGTATTCTTTACATCAGAGTAATGACGTGCTATTTCGAAAGCATGTTTTTCCAAATCTTCTCTATTCACATTTATAGTTGGTACATCTTTCAGTAAATTTTCTTCTTCATAATGATTTAAATTTTTTCTTACAACTATATAAGCTAAAATACTTATTGCAACTATTGCCCCTAATATAACATATGGCATTATAAACACCCCTTTAATACTTTTTGTTAATAAACTTTGTAAAGTTTTAGAACTAGTTGAAATTATTATCCCCAACTAATTGTTCAATTATTAGTAAAAACAACAAAAAAACTCACAATTAAATATTGTGAGTTTTTTATATGGATGTTAATTAGCTAATTAATCTTAGATTTTATAAAATTCTTCAAAAGATTTTGTTACATAAAAATGATCTAATACTCCACCTAATTCTCTTATTGAATGCATAGCCAAAGTTGGACTTCCCATATCTACTGACCTTATATTTAAATGAGTTGAAGATATTGGCCCTATAGTTGAACCTCCCCTAGCATCAGAACGATTAACAAATTTTTGAATTGGCACACCTGCCTTTTCGCAAATTAATTCATAAACTGCATCTGAGTTACTATCAGTTGTATAACTTTGACTTGCACTAATTTTTATAACTGGACCTTTATTAATATATGGTTTGTTTGTTGGGTCATTTTTTTCCGGACTATTAGGATGAACAGCATGTGCATTATCTGCAGATATTATAAATGATTTAGATATAGCTCTAAAAAACTCTTCACGATTTTTATGGAGAGAAATTGTAATACGCTCTAAAATATCAACTAGCATATTTGAATCAGCTCCCTGCTTTGTTGAACTTCCCACCTCTTCATTATCAAAACAAACTATTACATTTGTCGCCTGGACAGACGAGCCCCTAGATATTGCACTTATCCCAGCATGTACCATAGCTAAATCATCCAACCTTGAGCTTGATATAAATTCATTATTAAGTCCAATAATTGATCCCTTTTCATACTCATAAAGGAATAAATCAAAATCTATAATTTCCTTAAGATCCACGGCTAACTCTTTTGCAATAGCACTAATGAGATAATTGTTTTTTTCTAGATTTTCATTAACCATTGAAAGTAATGGTAATAGATCCTTTTGTTTATTTAACTCAATACCAGCATTAACATTTCTATTCATATGAATAGCTAAATTAGGAATTATCATAATTGGTCTTTTAATATTTACTAGCCTAGTTTCAGGATGCAAAATATCCTCACTTCTTAAAGTTACCCTACCAGCTATTGCGAGTGGCCTATCCATCCATGTATTTAATATAGGTCCACCATAAACTTCCGTATTTAATCTTACATACACATTATCTACTACCATTTCTGGGCTCGGTTTTATTCTAAAGCTTGGTGAATCTGTGTGTGCTCCAATAATTTTAAAGCCACTTTCCTCAATTTCTCCCTTTCCAACTACAAACGCAGTTAGTGCAGAATCATTTTTAGTCACAAAATATTTTCCGCCTTTTTTAAGTTCCCATTTATCTTCTTCTTTAATTTCCACAAAACCTGCTTTGCATAAATCTCCTTTAGCCTTTGCTACAGCATGGTATGCTGTTGGGCTATCATAAATATAATCAATAAGATTTTGGGCAAATTCTAATTTTTTAGACATATATATTCCTCCAATTAATGCTAAGACATATAAGCACCTTGCTTATCTCTCTTACTAGTATAACAAATTTATTACATATTATTTCTATAAAAACTAAATAAATGCTATAATTAATTATGAAAAATGTGTTTAAATTTAATTTTTTAAATTATACTATATAATTAGAGGTGTAAATATGTTATCAAAATTTTTAATTTCAAAATTTATAAAAAATTATCAAGATATCAATAATAAAGAAGTGAGAGATTCCTATGGTTATCTAGGTGGCTCAGTTGGAATTGTACTAAATTTAGTGCTTTTTACTACAAAGCTAATTATAGGAATAATATCAAACAGTATAGCAATTACAGCAGATGCCTTTAATAATTTATCGGATGTTGCTTCGTCAGTTATTACAATTCTAGGTTTTAAATTAGCTAGTAAACCAGCAGACAGAGAACATCCCTTTGGTCATGGGAGACTTGAATATATTTCTGGTCTTATAGTGTCGTTTATAGTAATTCTAGTAGGTTTTGAATTTATTAAAACCTCTTTTGATAAAATAATTCATCCATCAAAAGTAATTTTTAAGCTTATACCCTTTATACTAATATTAGCCTCAATAGGTGCTAAACTTTGGATTAGTAGGTTTAATAAGATTATGGGAAAAGCTATAAAATCCTCAGCCCTAGAAGCCTCTTCAACTGATGCATTAAGTGATGTGGTAAGTTCAAGCTGCGTTGCACTATCACTTCTTTTATCTATTTGGATTGATTTTCCACTAGATGGGTACATAGGTATCCTCGTATCCCTTATAATAATATATGCTGGATACTCGCTTATAAAAAAAACCATGAACCCGCTTCTTGGTGAAGCACCTGATATAGAACTAGTAAACGGAATTCGATCAAAATTACTATCCTTTGATCATATTACAGGTTGCCATGATTTAGTTATACATAACTATGGCCCCGGCCGATGTATGGGATCTATTCATGCCGAAGTCCCTTGTGATATGTCTATAGTGAAAATCCATGAAATTATAGACGAAGCTGAAAAAGAAATCTCTGATGAATTTAGTCTATATTTAGTTATTCACATGGATCCTATAAATAAAACGGACAAGGAAGTTAACGCATCGCGATTAGAGCTTTTAAATATATTAAAATCCTTTTCTATAATAAAATCAATTCATGACTTTAGAATTGTAGGCGAAGGTAATCATAAAAATTTAATCTTTGATGTCGTAATTGATTTCGATCCTAAATTTTCAGAAAGTGATGAGCTTAAACTTCAAGATGATATTAATATAGCTCTTAAAAAATCTTACCCTTATTATAATGCTATTATGACAATTGATAGGGATTATATAGGAGTATAAAATTAAAAGTATATTTTACTAGAAATGCATTCACTTCGCTAAGAACTACTAATTTTATTTTTACTAAATATGCTAAAACCATAAACTCGCTATCTCTCAAAAACTATATAGACTATTATAATAATAGCCGTTATCATAAAAAAGCGCCTACCAAATGATAGACGCCTTACTTGAAATCTTTAATTATTTTCACTGTCTACTTGACAGGGGGCAGTTCATTAAATCTTTCACTCTTTTCTTATTCATTATTTTTTGCAGATACGCTTTAGTACAAATAAATGATAGTATAAGTTTCTCCGGAGTGACTTACAACAAGAAGCGAAGAAACTATTAAAATTGAATTTAAAAATTCTTCTTTTGCGGAAATAAAATTCTCGTGAGCTTGCCAGGAGACATAACAATTAATAATTGTTATGTACCCCAGAAGACTACCCAGAGGTCCAAGCTAGCGAACCTGAGCCAGGAGGTTGAATGTGAGCGATAGAGAATTTTATTGTAGCAAAATATTAGAATTCCTTAATACAATTTCACGTTTCAAGCCCATGTTGCAAGATACTCTGGAGAATTTGATACTTTGTTACCTATAAACACACTTCGTTACTAATCATGTCTTTGTATGTTTGTCTTTTGCATATTATTTTGTGATTACCCTCATTAACTAAAACTACTGGAGCCTTAGGTATTTTATTATAATTACTACTCATTGAATAACCATAAGCACCAGTTGATAATACAGCCATGAGGTCCCCACTATTCACCTTTGGTAACTTAACACCCTCAAGGAGTATATCCCCACTTTCACAGCACTTACCTGCAATAGTAACTACTTCCATACATGGTCCACTTATTTTATTTGCAAGTACACATTGATACTGTGCATTATACAAAGCTGGTCTTATATTATCAGTCATTCCACCATCTACTGCCACATACTTTCTAACATCTGGAATATCCTTTATTGCGCCTACAGTATATAGTGTTATACCTGCATTAGCTACAATTGATCTACCCGGTTCTATAACAAGAATGGGCTGTTTTATTCCATATTCTTTGCAACGAACTTTAGTCTCCTCGAGTATAACTGAGCAAAATTCTTCTATTTTCTTAGGCTCATCACCTTCATCATAATAAACGCCAAATCCCCCACCTAAATCTAATTCTTCTATATCATAATTAAACTTTTCTTTTATATGTTTAACTACAGTTATCATTATATTTACTGCTTCCCTATAAGGTTCTACTTCGAAAATTTGTGACCCTATATGACAATGAAGTCCTGCAAGTTTTATACTGGCTAAACTTAAAGCAGTCCTTATAACTTCTTCAAGTTCATTATTTAATATAGTGAATCCAAACTTTGAGTCAATCTGTCCAGTTTTTATGTAATCATGAGTATGAGCTTCTATACCAGGAGTTACTCTAAGAATAACCCGTTGTATAATACCTTTTTCCTTTGCATTTTCATTGATAATTTCCATTTCATGAAGATTATCTACCACAAAAGTTCCTACTCCAAGTTCTATTGCCATTTTAATTTCATCAATTGTTTTATTATTACCATGAAAATATATGTTTTCCATTGGAAATTCAGCCTTATAAGCAGTATACAATTCTCCTCCAGAAACTACATCTAAATATAAACCTTCACCTTTTATAATTTGACACATTGCAATAGTTAAAAATGCTTTCCCTGCATAAGCTACCTTATTATGTTCGCTCTTAGCTTTAAAAGATTTATAGAACCTTCTACAATTATCTCGTATAAGCTGTTCATCCATTATGTAAAGTGGAGTACCATATTCCTTTGCTAGAACCTGAGCACTTACACCTGCAATACTTAGCGTATTATTCTCATCTTTTACGTTACCGAAAAATCTCACATAAATCCCTCCTTATATCGCTATATTATTTATAAATTAAATTCATTTGCAACAATCTTTATAGCCTTTAGTTTATCACTAGTTTTAATTGCACAAGTAATTCTTATTTCTGATGTAGTAATCATTTTAATCTCGATATCATTTGCACTAAAAACCTTAAACATTCTAGCAGCTACTCCAGAGGTTGTCTTCATACCCAGACCCACCATAGAAAATTTAGTTATATCCTCATCAACTATAACTTTATTATCACCTGTTAATTTTTCTATAATTTTCAAACTATCCTTTAAGCTTTCTTTAGGAATTGTGAATGACACACTCACCATTCCATCTACAGGTGATGATTGACTTATCATATCTATATTAACCCTTTTACTTCCTATAGCTTCAAATATCGTGGACAATATATTTACATCTTTAGGTATATTCTTAAGAGTTACCGCAACATCATCATCATTTGTTGCAATACCAGTTACTGGTTTACTTTCCATATTCACGTTTTTTACCTCCTTAATTACAGTTCCTTTAATATCACTATCACTTAATCCTACGTATATAGGTATACCATATTTTTGAGCAAGCTCGATTGACCTTGAATGCATTATCTGAGCTCCTAAACTTGCAAGTTCAAGCATCTCTTCATATTCTATTTCATCTAATTTTTTAGCCTCGCTATAAGCTCTGGGATCTACACTATATATACCAGAAACATCCGTATATATTTCACATCTTCCATCAAGCTTTACAGCTAATGCAACCGCAGTAGTATCAGAACCACCTCTACCAAGTGTAGTAATATCACCTTCTCCATTTATTCCTTGAAAGCCAGCAACTATTACAATTTTACCTTCTTTTAAACTTTTTTTAATTTTGTTACCATGTATATCCTCAATTAATGCCTTACCATATTGTCCACTAGTCTTAATTCCAATTTGGTATGCGGTATAACTTATTGCATCATATCCAAGTCCCTTAATTGCCATAGCAAGTAATGCACTTGAAATTATTTCTCCCGTTGAGAGTAATGCATCTAATTCCCTTTTATCTGGCTCTTCTCCTATCCCTTTTGATAAGGATAATAAATCATCTGTAGTATCTCCCATAGCTGATACTACTATTACTAAATCCGTATCCTTATCTTTTCTTTTTATTATACTTTGTGCGATCTTTTTAATTTTTTCTGTAGTACCTACAGATGAACCCCCATACTTTTGGACAACTACTGACATTATTAAATCATCTCCTGGGTCGCTGCCTATTAACAGCTAATAATTTTACAACTTTTTCGAATCCTTATTATGTAATTAATATTATTAAATTTTCTTCTATACTGTTAATACATGTTTCCAAAAAAAAATAATGCAGCAAAGGAACACCCTTGCTGCATAAAATATGTATTTTTACACAAACTTCGTGTACCTTGTAGCTCTCCACTAATAAATTAGTGACAACCCTACACATATTATGTGTAAAACCAGAAAATAATTTTACCAAATATATTTTCTTCGGCCATAACTCCTTTTCTTATTTATCCTCGCTTGCATGCTCCAAATAAGTACTAATAGACACAGCACCTCTACCCTAGGTAGTTTATTATTTAATTAGTCTCTAGTTTATCATAATATGTTTAGAAGTACAAGTGTCAATTATCTGAGTTTTTACTGAATTCTAAATTAACCTATACTATTTATATACACCTTTCAAAATAAATAACATAACATATATATGACAATGTTATTTAAATTTAGGAGATGATAAAATGTGCGGTATTGCAGGATGGATTAATTTGTACGCTAATATTGAAAAAGATAATAGAATTCTTTTTAAAATGACCGATACATTAAAACAAAGAGGACCTGATGCCGGTGGTTTTCATTTTTCAAAGCATGCGCTTTTAGGTCATAGGCGTCTTGTGGTTGTTGATCCAGAAGGCGGCTCACAACCTATGACAAGAAAAATAGGCAATAATACCTATACTATCGTTTATAATGGTGAGCTATATAATACAGAAGACGTACGGAAGATATTAAAAGAAAATGGTTTTAGTTTTACCTCATATTCTGATACTGAAGTGCTTCTAGTAGCTTTTATTTTCTGGGGAGCCGAATGTGTTAAACATATAAACGGCATTTATGCCTTTGGAGTTTGGAATGAAACACATCAAACATTATTTTTAGCGAGAGATCCACTAGGGGTTAAGCCACTATTTTATACACTCAAGGATAATTCATTAATTTTCGGTTCAGAGATAAAGACACTTTTAGCTCATCCGTTGGTAGACCCAATCCTTGATAAACAAGGTCTTACTGAGCTATTCGGCTTTGGACCTGCAAGACCTCTTGGTAGTGGCATCTTTCAAAATATAAAAGAATTACCACCATCGCATAACTTAATTTATAATAAGGAGGGTATTAAAACAAAAGAATATTGGAAACTTACTGCTAAAACACATGATGAGAATTTATCTACAACTACAGATCACATACGTTCATTGCTTGTAGATTCAATAGAAAGGCAACTAGTTGCGGATGTTCCAGTGTGCACATTTTTATCTGGCGGTCTTGACTCAAGTATAATTTCGGCAGTAGCCTCTACCTATTTCAAGAAAAATAATATGCCTAACTTGAACACCTATTCTATAGATTATGTTGATAATAGAAAGTTTTTTAAACCTACAGAATTTCAACCAAATACGGATGCAGACTGGATTTATAAAATGGTAGACTATATTGGATCTGATCATCACGATATATTAATTGATACACCCGAGCTTTCCTCATATCTTAAAGATGCTGTTATGGCTACCGATTTACCAGGTATGGCTGACGTAGACTCATCATTATATCTCTTTTGCAAAGAGGTAAGAAAAAATTCTACAGTTGCTCTTTCTGGCGAATGCGCTGATGAACTCTTTGGTGGTTATCCATGGTTTAGACGCGAGGAAGATATTAATGCGACTACATTCCCATGGTCAAAATTCGTAAATGATAGAAAAAGTATACTCTCTGGTGATCTTCAGAGTCTTCCACTAGAAGAGTATGTTCAAGATAAATATGATGAAAGTTTAAGACAGGTTCCAGGTGTTCCTGGTGAAAGTCAAAGAGAGCATAGAATGAGAGAATTATTCTATTTAAATATAAAATGGTTTATGATAACCTTGCTTACAAGGAAAGATAGAATGAGTATGGCGAGTGGCCTTGAAGTAAGAGTTCCTTTTGCAGACCAAAGACTTGTAGAATATGCCTATAATATTCCTATGGATATGAAATATTATAAAGGACGTGAAAAAGGAATTCTACGTGAAGCTCTCACGGGCCTTCTTCCAGATGATGTACTTTGGAGGAAAAAGAGTCCTTATCCAAAAACTCATAATCCAGGTTATACAATGGCTGTTCAAAAGCTTATGAATAATATACTAAAGGATAAATCATCACCAATACTACAACTAATAGACCAAAAGCATGTTCAAGAAATAGTTGATTCAGGTGGTAATGCATATAAAAATCCTTGGTATGGTCAACTTATGACAGGGCCTCAACTTATAGCATATTTAATTCAAGTAAATACTTGGCTTAAAGAGTATAACGTTATATTAAAGTGAGCAAAAAAAGTATATATTACGCGTATTGCAATACGCGTAATATATACTTTTTCAGTTTTATGTAACTGGCTCCCCATAAATTGGGACTACTCTTGTCCAGCCTTTCATTTTCCCATACTTAAGATATTTGTCATAATAACTGAGCTCATCATCAAGGATATCAGTCCATAACTTACGCAAGGATTCATTCCTAATAGTCTCAATAATTGCTCTGAGATGAGCATCTAATGAAGCTAATTGCCAGCTTAGAATGATTCGGTACATAAACTTATCTGTAATCATTTCAGGGTCTATTGGAGTTGCTACCGGTAGTGATGATCTATTAGGCAACAGTATATTAAGCTTTAATGCTAACTTTTCAAGCTTGTTAACCTGCTTGTTGTAAATATATAACCCATGTTCAAGTATCACTTTAAACTCAGTATCATGAGCAAAACCTGAGAATATACCAATGAGTTCAATTTGTTCATATCTCATAACAATATGATCCCAAATATGAAAGGCTTCTGAAGTTGAAAGCTGTTCTTTATCCTGAATAACAGCAGTTTTATAAGTAGGATATGTTTCCTCCCAGCCCTTCAATTTACCAAACTTATAAAGGGTATCAAAATCCTGAAAATGTACCTTTAAATCTTCTATGATAATATTTCTTAAATTATCATTCGTACTAGTTGATCGAACCGCATGGCTTAGAGACATCAGCTGAGCTACAAGATCATGGTATATCTTTTTATATATATAATCATCTGTTATATCATTAAGTCGAGTTGCAAATTTCACGTCCACCGGAGGTCTGTTTGGCATTATTATACGAAACTTTTCACCTAATTTTTCTAAATTATTTATTTGATTTTCAAAATTTTTCTGAAATCCACTTAGGATTGCTTCCCAATCTACGTCATGAACAAAGTTCTTAAATAATTGAACTGTTTGAGTGCTGACATATCTTGCTCTTAAAAGACTATATATATTAAATGCCTCCTGGATATCTACAACATCTTCTCTCTTATGAACTTTCTTAATTAACGAAATTATATCCAATACCTTCACCCCTCAGTTTTAAATATTATTATTACTATGTGTAAAACAACTTATATATATACCTTGAGAGATGAAATTTCTATAACTTACTGTTCATGATCAATAGACGCAGCGACTTCTCTATGACCTCGTTCTTCTTGATCCATCAACCTATTATTTGCAATTAACAGCTCGCCATCTTGATCCTCAATACGCTTTTGTAAAGCCAATTTTGATTTACTGAGCTCCGCCTCTATCGTTTTTAATTTAGTGATATTTACAAAAGTGATTACTACACCATCACTTTTACCATTCAATGTGCGATAAGGCAAGATGGACGCATTGAACCAATTACCATCGCGAGACAATATCTGTTTTTCAACTGAAATCAGCGTGCTTTGCACCTGCCTAACATCATCTGTTAGTTCAGTATAAATAAGATCTGACACGATGTCAGTAACTGGTCTTCCTACGTCGCTTGGTATAAGCCTTGAGACTACAGTCATTTGATTGGTAAAGCGTTTAACAAGCAAATCATTATCCAAAAACAAGGTGGCAATCTTAGTGCTATCCATTAGATTTTTCATATCATTTGTGACAAGTGACAGGCCGTCTAACTTATCCTGTAATTCAAAATTGATTGTCTTGAGCTCTTCATTTGAGGACTGTACTTCTTCCTTGGTTGTGGTAAGTTCCTCGTTCGTCGACTGAAGTTCTTCATTGCATGACTGTAGTTCCTCGTTGCTTGATTTGAATTCTTCTTGAGATATCTGCATTTCTACACTAGTAGCTTGCCACATTTGTCGAGCTTGTAGTAGCTCTCGCTCTAGTTCCCCATTCCGCTTATTACTGATAGGTGTTTGTCCAGTTACGCTTGTTTTTTCGCATACAGTAGGAGTTGCTACGTCGGTAAAAACAATCATTACCATCCCTCGCAGCGTCTCTGGCTCTTTAAGCGGATTTACTGTAATATCTACCCTCAGCTCTCCACCTTCATTTAGCACAATAGCACCCTTGGAAGTAACCACTTCTTTTCCACGAACAGCCTTGTAGAAAGCGTCATTCAGTTTATAGTTTAACCCTTCACGGGCCATGACAAAAATATTCCAATTAACCTTACCGGCGGCAGGTTCCAGGTACTTACCCGTTCTCCCAGTAATGTTGAGAATATCACCTTTACCATTAACAAGAACTGCAGCCGGTGAATAATATTGCAATACCAGCTTATCAGCTAGAGACTGCATGTTTTGAACCTCTTCCGACGGCTGGTTCGCTTCTGGTTGATACGGTGCAAAGGAGTTAGGAAATTCTATAGGCTCCTTCTGAATTAAAGGCCTAAGCCTCTGATAAATTCGCGATTTGAGATCAAGTGGGTTAAAAAGATCAGTAAAGTTCCCTACTGATTCCGCACTTCCTAAAAATAAAAATCCACCACTATTAAGACTGTAATGAAAAAGAGGAATTAACTTTTTCTGAATCTCTGGTGTCAAGTAGATAAGTAAGTTCCTGCAAATCATTATATCAACCTTTGTAAATGGAGGATCCTTAATCATGTTTTGCTGAGCAAATATGACCATATCCCGAATTTCCTTAACAACCTGATAGCCACGGTCCACCTTGCTAAAATACTTACTTAAACGTTCGCTGGAAATATCTTTTGTGATATTTTCAGAGAAAACCCCTTCCCGTGCTTTATCAATGGCTTCGGAGTCTAGATCAGTAGCAAAAATCTGAATAGAAAAGTCTTTGAAAGGCTTTAATTTATTTATCACCTCTTTAAAGACAATTGCTAAAGAGTAAGCCTCTTCGCCAGTAGAACAGCCAGAGATCCAAACTCGAACCGTATCAGTTGGCGACCTCTGTGCTAAGAGTGCAGGTATAACTTTGTCTTTTAGCAATTCCCACTCCACCTGTTCACGAAAGAAATTGGTAACCCCAATTAAGAATTCTTTAAATAACACTTCCAATTCTTGAGGATTCTTCTTTAAAAAGCCCACATATGTAGCTATATCATCAAATTGGTGAATACCCATGCATCGTTCAATCCTACGTTGTATAGTGTTTCTTTTATATGAAGAAAAATCATGCCCTGTGTATGATCGTAACATAGCTATAATATTGTCGAAGTAACCATTTAGTTTTTCTATCTGGTCCTGACCTTCCGCAACCATATTTGTCTTTTGTTCTATATAAGAAATAATTTTTGAAGGCATTATCTCTACAGTCGATATAACATCTGCTACTTCTGTCTTAATAGCGCTACGAGGCATGCCATCATACTTAGCAGAGGAAGGTTCTTGAATAAATACACCTCCGCCTTTCTCCTTAATTTTTCTAATTCCCGCCGTACCGTCACTGCCCATACCCGATAGTATTACACCAACACTCCTCTCCCGCTTATCATTCGCAAGTGAGCAAAAAAAGAAATCTATAGGCAGATGCAGAGCGCTGGGCTGCCTATAATCAGAAATATGTATCACGTTATGTTTAATAGTCATATCCTTATTTGGTGGAATTATGTAGACTTTGTCCGGCTCCACAAATATGTTTTCATAGGCCTGTACCACTTCCATACTTGTATCGCCCTGAAGTAACTCTACCAAAATATCCTTACTATCATTCTCCATGTGCTGAACTATAACATAAGCCAAGCCGCTATTTTTAGGCACATTAAGAAGAAAATCTGACAGAGCTTCCAATCCCCCTGCAGAGGCACCTATGCCAACAATTGAAAAGTCTGTTTTTGTTGTATCTATTTTAATATCATCACTACCATAATTTTTAGTCCCTACTTTTGTATCACTGTTCTTATTCTTTTTCATAGTAGCCCTCCATTAACAGATTTATGTACATATTATTATAACAAATTGTTTGTAACCAAAGTATAATAGTATTTAAACTTCTATATTTTTAAAATAATCTATTTTAATGATACATACACAAGTCGATCTAATTTAAAGAGTAAATATCGGAAAACTCAATATCTATTCTCTCAATCCTTTCTTGCGATTCAGATTCAAACTCAAACACCTCAAATATATCATTATCTTTAGGAAGCACTATTATTGGAAGTACAATAATAAACTCTGTTCCTTTGCCGTATTCGCTCCTTACTGAAATTGTACCCCCATGTAACTCGACAAGTGATTTCACTATGGAAAGTCCTATACCACTACCTTCCTGTTTTCGTGTAAGTGACCTATCTACCTGTCTAAACCTATCAAAAATTATATTTAACTTATCAGGCGGAATTCCTATTCCTGTATCTTTTATGGATATTATAATGTTTTTCCCTTTATCATACATATTCACTTTCATACTCCCACCTGATCTTGTGAACTTTATCGAATTGGAAAGTAGATTTAGTATCACCCTTTCAATCTTTTCTGGATCGCAAGACATTATACACTCCTCTATATCAGTATCAAAAATTAATTTAATAGATTTAGTTTTAATATACTCGGCTACTGACATAGTAACACTCTCCACAACATTTACAATATTACAATTCTGTAAATGTAGATTAAAAAAACCTGCATCAAGTTTTGTAATATCAATCATATTATTAACGAGTCTTAATTGCCTATAACAATTCTGCTTCATTATGCCAATATATTGTTTAAATTTTCTCTCTTTCTCATTAACTTCACTACCAGTTGTATATTTATCCAAAAGCTGCAAAGTACATAAAATTATATTTAAGGGCGTTCTCAGTTCATGAGAAAGATTACTGAAAAACTCCGTCTTTAAAGTTTCCGATAAAATTGTTTCATCTAATAGTTTTTTGTTTGTTATATCCACAAGAGATAAAACAACCCCTTTAATTAAATTGTCAAATGTACAGTATGGTGCGCATTTCAATAAATACCAACTACCATTTTTACTTTCAATTTCCTTCTCATATAACATATGACTACTCAATACTTCAATTGCACCTATATTTAAATCATCATTGATGAGATTATTTGATATATCATGCATTGGACGCCCAATATCTTGTACCTTAAGGTTTATCTCTTTAGTAATACTAGGTGTAAACTTTCTTATACAAAGTTTGTCATCTAGAAAAATAGTTCCAATATCTGTACTATTTAAATAGTTTGTCACATCACTATTTAGATCAGACAATTCTTGATTTTTATGTTGATACTGGGTATTGATTTTTAACAATTCATCATTTACTGCTTTAAATTCTTCGTTTGCACTCAGTAGTTCTTCGTTATAAACAAGATGCTCCTCATTCGATGATTGAAGACATTCCTTAGTATGCTGCAATTCATCTTCAAGTCTCATAATCTTTTCAGTTAATATTTTTTCTATTTCATATTTGTTTATAACATTTTTATCTACATTGTGATCCCTACAATCTAGACTTATACTTGGATTTCTATTTTTCATAATGCGCACCTCCTTTTGTTTTATTATTTAAATAATCATATTATTAATCATAACATCAGTCTATTTATTCTTTAATACATATTATATTTCTACAAATATACATACCTTCCTTTAATTATAGTGTTTTTACCACTATAATTCATTCGCAACTTTCGTCAAACTCTGCGCATATAAAAACATGATATATACCTTTTTTAAATTTAAAAGGCCACGTTGAAATTAATTTCAACGTGGCCTTCAATGCATAAATCTTATATTAAATCATCTCCTGCGGAGCTGAAATTAACGACTTCAGAAGGAGATTTATATTCCCACTGAAGTTTTCTATTTATTAGAGTATACAACTCCCACTTATAAAAGTAGGAGACTTTCCTTCTAAAATGTCGTTAAACTTTTTCCATTTGTTCTTATTACTTCTTTATACCAATTAAAGCTTTTTTTCTTGTATCTTTCTAAAGTACCTGTACCATCATTATTACGGTCTACATATATGAAACCATAACGTTTCTTAAATTCTGCAGTTGATGCACTAACAAGATCAATACAGCCCCATGAGGTGTACCCCATTACATCTACCCCATCTTCTATTGCCTTGGCTACCTGAACCAAATGATCATTTAGATATTTAATTCTATAATCATCATCAACCGTTTTATTTCCATCTTTACCAATTACTAATTCGTCAACAGCACCTAACCCATTTTCAACAATAAATAGTGGTTTTTGATATCGATCATAGTAAAGATTAAGAATATATCGCAATCCCTTTGGATCTATTTGCCATCCCCACTGCGAAGATTCTAAATATGGATTTGGGACTCCTGAAATTATGTTTCCGCTTACTCCTTTTGCCTTTGTTAAATCTGAGGTTGCACAAGAGCTCATATAGTAACTAAATGAAATAAAGTCTACTGTATTTTTGAGAACCTCAACATCTCCCGGTTCCATAATAATTTTTATATTATTATCTTTAAAATATTTATCCATATATTTAGGATATACTCCCCTTACATGAACGTCTGCAAAATATAAGTTTTCCCTATCTTGTTTCATTGCTTCAATTACATCACTAGGATCAGGAGTTAATGGATAATTGGGCACTCCAAGAATCATACACCCGATTTTTGCACCAGGCATCATTTCATGTCCAATTTTAACTGCCATTGCACTTGCTACTAATTCATGATGAATTGCTTGATATAAATCCTGTTTTGTTAACTTTTCTTTATCTGTAAATATACCACCGCTCATATACGGTTGGTGCAATACTGAATTAATTTCATTAAATGTAAGCCAATATTTCACCTTATTCTTGTACCTATCAAAGATTGTTTTGCAATAGTTTTCAAAAAATCCTATAAGCTTTCTGTTTACCCAACCATCATAATTCTTAGATAAGGCAAGAGGCGTCTCATAATGAGAAATTGTAACCAGTGGCTCCATCCCATATTTTAAACATTCATCAAATAAATCATCATAAAATTGTAACCCTTTCTCATTAGGCATGGCATCATCACCATTCGGAAATATTCTAGACCATGCAATAGATGTCCTAAATGTCTTAAATCCCATCTCAGCAAATAATTTGATATCCTCTTTATATCTATGATAGAAATCAATACCTATTAATTTCAAGTTATCTTCTGTTGGTTCTTTTGTGATTTTCCCAATGATGCCTCTTGGTGCTATATCTTGCGTTGATAGACCCTTACCATCTTCATTATATGCCCCTTCACATTGATTAGCAGCAACTGCTCCACCCCATAAGAATCCTTTTGGAAATCTTTCTGTATTACTTTGCATTTTTAGTTCCTCCTATTATTCATTACTTTTTACTTACTCATTTTTTATATTCCAAATTATTTTTTAACTATATAATAGTTAATAGTGTTTCGCCCTTTTTAATTTGTTTTATGTTACTTGCCAAAACATCTGAATAATTGTCAGTATTTGTTATAATGATAGGTGTTATAACTTCATATCCTGCTTCTTTTATTTTGTCTATATCAAATTTAACTAATAGGTCACCTTTTTTCACTCTATCTTCTTGTTTAGCTATTTGGGTAAAATATTTCCCTTCTAATTGAACCGTATTTAATCCAATATGAATCAATATTTCAGCGCCTCCATCAGACATAATTCCAACAGCATGTTTTGTTGGAAATATTGCTTTGATAGTTCCATTTACTGGCGATACAACCTCACCAATTGTTGGCTCTATAGCAATTCCTTTTCCCATTGTTCCTGCTGAAAAAACAGGATCGTTTACGAATGATAACGATTTTACTTCTCCAGTTAATGGACTAACAATAATCTCTTTTTTTAATAATAATGATTTATCTCCATCATTCAACTCATCATTAGCTTTTATTCTTTTATCTTTACTTTCATATCCAAATATTATAATAAGAAGTGCTACCATAATAAAGGGAACTGCCATAGCAATTACATACATAGGCATAGGCGAAAATGCTGGAGTTGATAATACACTAGGGAACGCAAAAACTTTTTCTTGTACTCCTAATACTCCACTAACTGCTCCACCGATAGCTCCAGCAATAGCAACATATGGAATAGTACGCTTAAAACGTAATAGCAACCCATAAATTATAGGTTCTGTTACTCCTGAGAGTAACGCTGGTAACAATGCAGCTCCTGAGAGTGTTTTTAATTCTTTATCTTTTGTTTTTACAAAAATACCAAAAGCCAAACCCATTTGAGCAAAAACAGCGGCTGCGGCCATTGCATAAATCGGATCACCACCAGATGCAATATTTGATAAAATAATAGGCACTAACCCCCAATGAAGCCCAAGTACAGTTAAAAATGTCCAAGCAGTACCCATAACAGCCCCTGTTAATATGCCACTTTTACCACTTAAAAATGTAACCCCTGCTCCAATAGCATTTCCAGCATAAACACCAAAAGGTCCAAAGGCTATTACAGTTAAAGGCACCATAACCATCATAGATATCATAGGTACTAAAAACATTTGTACATCTTTGTATATAACTTTCTTAAGTAGTCTTTCAAATACTGCAAAAATACTAACAGCTATAAAAATTGGAAACACAGTAGATGAATAATTCATTAATACAACAGGTATTCCAATAAACGAAGTAGTTTTGCCTACAAGAAGCAGCGCTGTAATATTCGGTTCTAAAAGAGCCGCTCCAATGATACCTCCCACATATGGATTAGCCTCTAATTTAATAGCACAAGTAATACCCAGGAATATTGGTAAAAAATAGAAAATAGCGTTTGCTGCTGCAGACAAAATGCTATACGTTCCACTATGAACAGATAACAAACCTGTCATTGTAAGAACTGTAAGTAATGCCTTCAACATACCTGAACCAGCAAGCGCTGGAATTAGCGGTGAAAAACTTCCTGAAATAACTCCAAAAATCTTTGAAGAGACTGATTCTTTTTCTGTTACTTCATCTTCTGAATCAGACTTCACACCAAAACTTGCAATTTTCATTATTTCTTTATAAACATCAGAAACATCACTTCCAATAACTACTTGAAATTGTCCTCCACTTTCAACTACACTTAAAACACCATTTGTTTTCTCGAGTTCAATCTTATTTGCTTTTTTCTTATCTCTTAATTTAAATCGTAATCTAGTAGCACAATGAACAACACTTAATACATTCTTTTCTCCCCCAACCAACTTAAGAATTTGACTTGCTAAATTATTATAGTCCATTTAATTCACCCCTTAATTTAATTTTTCTAAAATTTATAAAAAAAAGACCTAAACTGTAAACTAAACATTCCAAGTAATTATCATGCTTTTAGATTTCTAAAAGCTAATAATATTAAATGGATTATTTAGTAAACATTTTAGGTCTTGCCTGAATCTCAGTCACAATCCTCATTTATTTACTTTATTTAATTGTATCCCGATTAACAACTCTTTGAATATGAATAGTAAGGTATACCATTTCTTCTTTTGACAATGTTGTGTTATACGCTTTTTTTAAATGAGTCTTTATTTTATTTACACATTTATACACATCGCTATACTTCTCTATTACAATGTCATATAAATATTCATCATCACTTTTAGCTGTAGTTTCATTCATCATTCGTTGAGCAAAAAACTTTAAATGAGTTACTAATCTGTGGTAGCTTAAGGACTCTTCATCAAAATCCATTTTAAAGTTATATCTAATTATATTAAGTATTTCCTGAATAACCTTTGTCATAGCTACAACTTTTGGCATATCTTGATTTAGTTCTGCATTCACAATATGAAGAGCGATCGAGGCTGCCTCATCCTCTAGTAACGTTACCTCAAGGTTTTCTTTTATAATATTAAGTGCAGTAAGTCCAATTGCATATTCTTGTTTATAAAATCTTTTTATATCCCAAAGCATAGGATTTTTTATGTTTAATCCTTGTTTGTGTCTAGTCATTGCAAAACTAATATGGTCTGTTAAAGTTAAATATATATTTTCATTTAGTTTTTTTTCTAAATTTGCTTCTGCATATTTTATTATTTCTTCTGAAATTTCTACATACTTTGCAGGAATTTCACTAATGAGATTTTTTAATCTTTCAGATACCTCTTTATTCTCTAGTGTAAATACCCTCTCAATTCTATCCTCTTCAAGTTCATCTCCAGCTCTTTTTTTAAAAGCTAATCCCAGCCCCATAACAACTATTTCCCTATTATCATTATTCATTACAGTAACAGCATTATTATTCAATACTTTTTTTATTTTCATTATTAACACCACTTTATATAATTATATTTTATATAATTTCGAATAATATTAATTGTTTTTTTAATATTACAGTTTTAAAAGTAAAAAACCCAAATTAAAATCAAACACTTATAAACTCGCTATAAGTATGTTTCACATTAACCTAGGTCTTGCCTGAATTATCAGTCACAATCCTGTTAGACATTATTTAGTTTATAAAATTATATTATCACTTAATGTAAAGGTTGTCAACATAAAAGAATACACTGTAGAATTTTTTCTACAGTGCATTTTTTTTACATTACTTCATTATCTAAATTTGCACCCGCAAACTGACTATTATAAAGATCTGCATAAAATCCATTTTTAGCAAGAAGTTCATTATGATTACCCATCTCAATAATACTTCCTTTATCCATAACTAAAATTAACTCTGCATCTTTAATTGTAGAAAGTCTATGTGCAATTACAAAACTTGTTCTATTTTGCATAAGTTCTGTCATAGCCCTTTGTATATAAACTTCTGTTCTAGAGTCGACACTACTTGTAGCCTCATCCAGTATCATAATAGTTGGATTAGCAAGTATTGCTCGAGCTATAGTTAGAAGCTGTTTTTGACCTTGTGATATATTAGAAGCTTCTTCATTTAGTATTGTATTATATCCATCCGGAAGAGTCTTAATAAAGTGATGTGCATGAGCAGCTCTTGCTGCCTGCATAGCTTCTTCATCCGTTGCTCCCTCTCTACCATAGGCAATATTCTCCATTATAGTCCCATTAAATAACCAAGTATCCTGAAGTACCATCCCGAACATGCTACGTAACTCGCCACGTTTTATATCTCTTATGTCAACTCCATCAATTGAGATTTTACCAGCATCTATCTCATAGAACCTCATAAGCAAGTTAACAAGTGTAGTTTTACCAGCACCAGTTGGTCCAACAATTGCAATTGTATGGCCCCTCTTTACATCAATATTCATATCTTTAATAAGTGATTCTTCTTTTTTGTAACTAAAATCAACATGTTCAAACTTAACTTCGCCTTTTGGAAGTTCAATTACCTTAGACTCCGAAGTTTCTTCAATCTCTTCAACTTCATCTAATAATTCAAAAATACGTTCAGCGGATGCTACTGTTGATTGAATGATATTAGCAATATTTGCAGTTTGAACTATTGGCTGAGTAAATTGATTAGAGTATTGAATAAAGGCTTGAATATTACCTATTGTAATTTTTCCTTGTGTTGCTAAATATCCACCGACAACACAGACTACTACATAACCTATATTACTAACAAATCTCATCATAGGCATTATTACCCCCGATATAAATTGAGCTTTCCAGCCTGCATTGTATAACCTGTCATTAATATTTCTAAACTCCTGTACTGAGTCCTTCTCATGTCCAAAAGATTTAACAATCTTGTGACCAGTATACATCTCTTCAACATGACCATTAAGTTCTCCAATTTCCTTTTGTTGTGCTGCAAAATATTTTTGTGATCGTTTTGCTACAAATGCTGTCACAACAATATATAATGGTAATGTTAAAATTACAACTAAAGTCATAAGTGGGCTTATTGTGAGCATCATAACTACAATACCAATGATTGTGACAATAGATGTAATAAGCTGAGTAAGACTTTGTTGAAGAGTTGTTGATATATTATCAACATCGTTTGTTACACGGCTTAATATCTCACCATGAGTTTTTGAATCAAAGAATTTAAGTGGTAATCTAGATAACTTATCTTCAACTTCCTTACGTAAATTATATACAGTTTTTTGTGCAACTTCAGCCATTATATATTGTTGAAGAAATCCAAAAATCGTACTTATTACATATAACCCAAGTAATAAAAGAATAATGTTTCTTATATATGTGAAATCTATCATTCCACCATTTATATCCATTATTTTAGATACTTCTGCCTTAATTTTATCAAGGCCTCCAATTACCTTTGGACTGTTTGCAGCTGCAGGATTAGCTTTTATTACAGCCGATATTTTATCTTGCTGTGCATGTAATTGTAATAACCCATATTTATTCATCATACCATCAACTAATTTAGTTATAGCTTTTCCTGAAATCTTAGGTCCTACTATTGTAAAAACGGTACTGAAGATTGCAAATATAAAAACTAAGATAAAGTTGGTTCTTTGTGGTTTTAAGTAACTTAAAAGCCTTTTTAATGTACCTTTGAAGTCTTTGGCTTTTACTTTAGGACCTGCAAAAGATCCCATTGGTCCACCACCCATACCCCCGCTTGGTTTATTGTTCTTATTTTTTTCACTCATGATAATTCCTCCTCTGAAAGCTGTGAAGATACAATTTCATGGTATATCTTACAACTGGTTAAAAGTTCCTTGTGAGTTCCTATTCCTGCTATTAAGCCGTCATCTATTACTATAATTCTATCTGCATCCATAACTGTTGCAACCCTTTGTGCAATAATTATTACAGTAGATTTTGATGTTTCTTTTTTAAGTGCTGCTCGTAGTTTTGCATCAGTTTTAAAATCAAGTGCTGAAAAACTATCATCAAATATATATATTTCAGGTTGTCTAACTAAGGCACGTGCTATAGATAAACGTTGTTTTTGTCCACCAGAAACATTTGTACCTCCCTGGGCAATAGGATGATCATACCCTTCTTTCATTCCATTGATAAAGTCAGTAGCTTGTGCTACTGTGGCTGCATGCTTAATTTCCGCAGTGGTAGCATTATCTTTACCATATTTAATATTCTCTGCAATTGTTCCAGTAAAGAGAACAGTATTTTGAGGAACAAAACCTATTTTAGATCTTAGGCTTTCCTGACTCATTTCGCGAACATCTACCCCATCAACTAATATTGCACCACTAGTGACATCATAGAAACGCGGTATTAAGTTTATAAGAGTTGACTTACCAGAACCAGTACCACCAATAATAGCTGTTGTTTCACCTGGTCTTGCACTAAATGTTATATTACTAATGGCTGGTTGATCTGCACCTGGGTAGCTAAATGTAACATCCTTAAAATCAACATATCCACTTTGTTTATCAGCTAATTTAGTATTCTTTGAATCAATTATTTCTGGGTCCATATCTAATACTTCATTTATTCTTATTGCAGATGCTTGCGCTCTTGGTATCATTATAAATACCATAGCAAGCATTAAGAATCCGAATAAAATTTGCATTCCATATTGTATAAATGCTATTAATGAACCGACTTCCATGCCTCCAGTATCTATTCTTTTAGCACCAAACCAAATAATAGCAACTGTTGTAACATTCATAATAAACATCATTATTGGCAATAAAAAAGCCATGATTTTATTTACTTTTACAGCATTATTCATAAGATCAGTGTTAGCATCATCGAATCTAGCCTTTTCAGTCCTTATACGATTGAATGCACGTACAACTCTAATACCAGTAAGTGATTCACGTAATACAAGATTTAATTTATCTATTTTAACTTGCATTAATTTAAATAACGGCATAGCGAATTTAAGAGTTATTCCAATGATAATTCCAAGAAGCGGAATTACAACTGCAAAAATCCAAGTTAAAGTTGCATCCTCTCTTAAAGCCATAACAATACCACCTATGGCAGTTAAAGGTGCAAAAAGCATAATAGAAAAAATCATTACTGTTGCTGTTTGAACCTGAGTAACATCATTTGTAGTCCTTGTTATAAGTGTTGCAGTACCAACCTTATCAAACTCGTGTAGCGAAAATCCTTCAACTTTTTCAAATAATTTGTTACGAACGATTTTGCCAAGCCCAACAGCTGTCTTAGACGATAGAAATGCAGCTATAATTGAACATATAACACCACCTGCTGAGATTATCAGCATAATAGCACCTATTCTCATAATATAATCTATCCCTTTATAAGCTCCACTATATCCTAGGAATGAAATACTTTGAACTACATTTTTTTGAACTATACCTTTATCTATTATATCCGCCATTAATGTTGGCAAATAAAGATTCGCAAGTACCTGAATAAAAATTAATATAACTATTGCAATTATGTGTACTGTATATTGTTTAAGAAATCTAAATAATTTAATCAAAAGTGTCATCTCCATTCATTGTTATTGTTTTATTTTTCTTGATCTTTTAGAAGTTTTTTTAGTACGTCTAAGCCCTCAAATATTTTATGAATCTCCTGTGCATTTCCTTTACTCATTACGTCTGCAATGTTTTTTTCAAACTGTTTATGGAAAGTTTTATGCATGTCTTCAAAATTTGGCGCTATACTTACATAAACTACTCTCTTGTCCTTCTCACTTCTTTCGCGTACTACCATTTTCTGCTTCTCAAGCCTGTCTATAATTCCAGATACTGTACTATTTGATAAACAAAGCTCATTGCTAAGTTCAGTTATCTTCATCTTCTTTTTTTTACTTAAAAGTCCTAAAACCATCCCTTGAGGTGCAGACATACCTGTATCACATAATACTTTTGACATGCTATGTTTAAATAACTGCATAACCTCTTGAAAAAGTCTTGCAACTTCTATACTTTCATTCAATGTTTCCACTTAATCACCACCTTGAATATATTTCGTATACAAATGTTTCGTGTACGTATATTTAGCTTGCGAATTATATTATAATCCCATAAATATCTTATGTCAATACATTTCAAAAAAATAAATGGACACACGCTAACATCTGCCCATCAAACGGTTTACAGCTATACACTGTAAACATTTTCAAATATTTCATTGAGATTTTTTAATCATATATAGTCATTTTAAACTTCCCTTTTAATCCTCTAAAACCATATTATGTAATAATTTTCAATTATGTTCGATGTTATTAATATATCTAACAGAAAAAAGATAACACCTTGGGGGTAAGCCCTTAGTATTATCTTTTTTTCTATTTACTTATAATGATGCCAGTGTAGCACACCGTATTTTTAGTTCTTATGAAAGTCACTCCAGTGGTTTCTTGCTTCATTATCTTAGTATTCAACGCCTCTTAAAGCTAATCCTTTAGATTTAGCCATTGGTATATATGCAGATGCTTCTGTATCAATTAATAAATTTTCAATATTAATTGGTTTTATATTTCCTTTACCTACTTCTAGAAGGCTACCCACGATAATTCTTACCATATTCCAGAGGAATTCATCAGCATTAATTTCTATTTCAATAATATCTTCTTCTAATTCTATTATATTAATATAATTAATAGTTCTTATAGTAGACTTAATGTTTGTAGGTGCTGTTGCTAAATACTGAAAGTCATGAGTACCAACTAAATATCCTGCTGTATTTCTCATTTCTTCTAAATTAAGTAGCCTCTCAGAGTTATAAACATATTTTCTATTAAACACATTTCTTAATTCACTATTACTTATTTTATACACATAAGTAATTGATTTTATATTATATCCTGAATTAAATTTTTCACTTGCACGATCCATAGACTTTACTACTATATCATCTGGTAAATCTCCATTAAGATAATCCATAATAGCCTCTATACTTAAATCACAGTCGGTATGGAAATTGGCCACATAGTTCTCAGCATGCACACCTATATCTGTTCTCTCGCAACCTGTAACCTCTACAGGTTCCCCTACCATTTTAGATAATGCACTTTCAATTTTACCTTCAACTGTTAAATCGTTATCTGGTTGTTTCTGCCATCCTTTATATCTACTTCCATCAAATTCTAATATCATTTTTAAATTTCTCATATATATCCGCCTTTACCTTATTTATTAACCAACTCTCCTATTTTTATTGCAAGTCACATAGAAGAAATTCAGGGGGTTATCATGCTAATGTATTGGTTCTTGACTTTGCATAGAAAACCCATCAACCATTATATCTAATCTTTCCTGTGTATCCTCTATTATCTCTACAGGTTTTAGTTTTTTTATTATTCCAAAAGGTTCCTTTAATGATAGTTTATCACCACGTCCTGATATAACCCACAATGTTTTATAACCCTTTGGTAATACATCCAGCTTTTCTTCGCCTTTTCCATCTGTAAAATATATTAGTATATTAGTATCTGTACCATTTACATACTTAAACACAGGTGTAAATTTCGTACCACCACGACTAGTACATCGTTCTCTTATACTATTAATAGATTTAACCTTGTATACCTGCCGTATTTGCGTATCACATTCAATCAAAGTTATTTCATGTTTATAAGTTTTTACTATATTAAAGACTTCCTTTATTGCACCCTTAAACTCCTCATCGCTTATACTACCGCTTACATCTATAGCCAAGGTAATTCTAGCAGTATGCCCCCTAAGTTCTCCTCTCAGATCCAATCTGTTAGGTTGACGCCTACTTCTTCTTGCAACAGTCTTCTTTTTATCACTTTCTAATGTTCCCATAATCTTTTTCAAATACAAATTCCAAGGAATATCACCTTTTTCGTTCCTTAGTCCCTTCAAAATTCCCTCTAAATAAAGAGGTACTTTGCCTTTTTCTGATAACATCGCATATTTCTGCGTAAAATTTTCGAGAGTTTCTTCGTCTACTTCTATAGATTCTTCCCATAAATCATGAGTTTTACTAGCATCATATTCTTTTTTTATATGCTTATCCTTAGAGTCATCCTCTCCACTTTCATCATCTTCCTCTAATAGATCCAAGGCTTTCTGGATTTCTTTTGCATAATATTCCATGCCCATATATTGTTGAAGACTTAATCTATACTTTGAATTTATACTGTCTATCGTTATAGAAAATGGTGGAAGATAATCTAAATATTGATTTACTACTATATCCATAGCCATATTAATAGCCAAGGTGCTATATTTTGTTTTAAGGCCTCTTGCACGTTTTAAATGAAAGGATAATATGTGATAAATCTCATGTTTTATACTGCTTTTCATCTGCTCTGCTGTAAGGTTTAAAAAGATATAGGGATTAAAGTAAATAACATACCTAGATAATTTAAAATTCACAGCTGTTGGAGAGCTTATATCATATTTTATATCTCTAGACATTTGAAGCAAAAAATAGCCATAGAAATTGTCCTTATCCTCTATTAACATAAAATTAACCATTGTAATGAGTTTCAAGAAGTCCTTCGAAAAATTGCTTGGCATATCCCTTATGCTTTTCACATTAGAAATTTCATCATAAAGCTCACTTTTAAGGATTTCAAATTTTTTTCCCATAATTTCACCTAGCCTTTTATCTGATTATAGGCCTTAAAATACATTTCAACGAAGGCTTCATTTTCTAAACACAGCTTATAAACATTATTACTACTTTCTTTAATATCCTGCATAATTCCTACACCTAAATCCACAGGATAAATACCCAATAATTCTATAAACCTCTTTATATCGCTGTCTAGAATCGCTTTATTATCCAATGTATAAATTATATTTTTTGCTGTTAAATATAACCTAGTGTGGGTTTCATTTTTCATCTTAGTTATTATTTCTTGTGATAATACCTCACCTGCAAACACATCATCAAAAGAAATTAACGTCTCATTGTCTTCCTGCGTAAATGACATAAACTCATTCGCTATCCTATTGCCTATATTTCCCTTTATTATATTAAGAAATATTCTTTTAGGAATAGTGTTTTTATTTTCCTTGTATATTTTATATACTTTAGAAACCCGCTCGTAACTTCTAGGTGTCGCTCTTATTTGCTCATCCTTTTGATTATTTAGTAGATATTCCGGAAATGTAGATATGAATTCTATAACTTTTTGCTCTAGGTTATTTTCTATAGCCCATGAAATCCAAGCTTTAGAGTCACATTCCATATGTAATAAAACAAATCTATTTTCTTGCGCTGCATCCATATCAACTACTTGATAATCGAAATCTTCACCATATTTGCTAGAAGGATTCATTGCTGCTAATATTTTTACTCTATTGTCCAACTTATATCCATTTATCTCTCTATTTAATATTAGATTCATAAGTTCCTGTTGCACTGTGTGCTCACAACGATTTATTTCATCAATAAATAAAAACACTTCTTTACCATCATTTATTAATTTATCTATCTCCTGTAGTTTTGTGTGAACCGCATAAACAGTGCTTTTTGATTGAACCTCCTTGCCATTTATATCTTTAAAACTATAATCCTCAACTGTTGGAAGTCCCCCTATTTCACCTTCTTTTAATAGGTTACCATCTATAATAACTAAGCTCCAACCTTTATTTTTTGAAAGTGTTTTCGCAAGTGCTGTTTTTCCAATACCACTCTCACCTACAATTAAAGGCACTTCATTCGTTTCTATAACAAGTTCTACACTTAACATAGTATCTTTTAAATTCATTAGTTCATCCCTTCTTACATCATATTCAGTTTTTCATCAACTGCTATTTTTTTGCATGTTTTGCTACCATATTTATAAATAAAGATTATTTTATCCATAGATATGTTACCGTATTTCTCATTTATACTGTCGCAATTTATGAAATCTCTCACATAATTGTCCCTTACAGTTTCTTTAGATAACACCTCTTTAAAAGCCATCTCTACACTATCCATTGAGAGATCATTAATAATGTATTTCATTACCAATGCATTGCTTTTTAAAAACAATATCTTTTTATTGTCATCTATATTTTCTATAAACCTTATAGCTGATTCATTTTCGCGTATTGCCAATACCTCAGCGTTTAATGTTGCATTTTTTATATACCTTAAAGCAACATAATTTATTCTTATAGCAAAAAATTGTATTTCTTCACTTGGTTTTTCTATATATTTTATAGAATCATAATCTTTTTCTATAGCTATTTTTTGAAGTTTTTCACTTGGATTTTTAGCGTATTTTATTGCATATCCCTTTTGCTTCATACCAATTATTATCAATTCTTCTGAAGGGTTATCAATAAATTCTAAAGTATTCCATATTTTTGACACAACATATTTTTTCATATCATAAGTTGGTTCCTTTATAAACTCAATTACCCGTGGATTGCTTTGTATTGCTAAATCCTCCATTTCACTTGTAGGATTTTTTATATAGCGTATCATTATACCATCTTTTTTTATCGCCATAAGCTTCATCTCATCACTAGGATTTTCAATATTTTTTATAACAATTGGGTTAGTCTTTATCATCTCAAGAACTTTGTCTTCTCTCATATTATTGCACCTCTTTGCAAGACATTGTGTGCTTGCTACTTTTTTTTAAATGTCTTATTAATTTATGTTAATTATAACATAAAAAAATTAAATTATAATTTAAGACACAATAAAAAAAGAGATATTTCTATCTCTTTATAAATTAATCAAAATTTTAAAATTATTAATCCAAAATACCGTTGCCCCAATTTTTACACCTATCTTTATGATAGGTGGGTGTCCTCAGAGATGTATAACAGTCCTTGCCAATTAAAAATTGGTCTTATAAGCCAAATGCACATCTAGATCTCGAACTCCCGTATAAATATTGTAGGTTGAAAATAAGAGCTTGACGAATACCCCAGAAATATAATTTTTAAAATATTTGAATACGTTTAATTTGTTTTGTTAATTTTATTATATCAGAATTAAATTAAAATTCAATAGTATTTTATGATTTTTTTAAAATAAATATACTTAAATTTACTTAATAATATTTTATTTATCAATCATCTCTTTAAATTTGCATCACAATAATAATTATTATAATTTCTACATAAATACAAATTATAAATATGGAGATACTATTATTAAAGAAGGTGTTATTATGAATGAAGGTCTAATGGTTCTTGTAAGAGGAGTCATCGGCTTTTTTACGTTATTGATATTTACTCGTGTTCTCGGGAAACAACAAGTTAGTCAGCTAACTTTTTTTGATTATGTAGTTGGTATAACTATAGGTTCCACAGCCTCTACTTTAACTACAGACTTAACTAGTAGAGCTTGGCCTCACTGGGTAGGTTTAATTACCTGGACTGTCTTATGCCTTATCCTTCAATTGATAACCATCAAATCAAAAACTGCTGAAGAAATTCTAGATGGTCAGCCTACCATTATTATAACAAATGGTAAAATCCTCGAAAAATCCATGAAAAAATACCGTTATACCATAGGTGACCTTCTAGCACAGTTAAGAGATAAAGGTATTTTTGACATAAACGATGTTGCTTATGCAGTACTCGAGAAAGATGGTCAATTATCCATTTTAAAAAAGACTGAAAGTGATCCAGTTACGCCAAAAGATCTAAATATTAAAACTTCTACTGCTTGTATTGATTATGACGTTATATATGACGGCCGCATTGTACAAAACAACTTAATAATTATTAATAGGAATGAAAGATGGTTAATGAACAAACTAAAAAAACAAAATATTACTGATGTCTCTGAAGTATTTTTAGCTATATATAATCAAACAAGTGGTTTACATGTAGATCTTTATAACGATCATATAAAGCAGACAAAAAAATAAAATATAAAGGAGTAACTTAAACTATGAAAAAATTTATAACTTACTTTATACCTATAGTTACTTTAACAGTTTTTGTATTAATAATGCTTGGGGGTAACTATTTAAAAAAGCCTCAGAGCCCTTCAGAAGATGTTATCTCTTTTGTAAATCTATCCATAAAACATGCAAAAGTTGAAAATTGGGGTAAACTTGAACAAGATATCGCTAGTATTGATATTGCATGGAAAAAAGTTATACCCAGAATACAATTTAGTGTTGAAAGAGATGAAATGTATAATATAAGTTTAAACCTTGCTAGTCTCCGTGGATCAATATCTAGTAAAGATAAAGCTAGTACATTGATTGAATTAAATGAAATGGTTGAAAATTGGGATGAACTTACAAAATAATTCATTATGATATCTTTTTTTCTTAGAGGATGCCACGACCAAAGGATATATCACTATAACTGCTTTCACATCGCTAAGAAATTAAAAAAAGAATTTCTAAATCTTGTTCAAACGCATTTTATGTGATATATCCTTTGGTTAGCATCCTCTAAGAAAAAAATTAAAAGTTTTTCTTAATCACTTGAAGTTCATGTAATGCTCTAGTCGCCATTACGTACCTAAGTTTATCTTCTTGTTTATATTCACTTGAAGCATTATCTGCTTTATGATCACTGACATCTTTAGGCTCATCTAAGACCATAATTACTGCATCAAATTCGAGTCCTTTAGCAAAATATGATGGTAACACTACAATTCCACTATGATATACGTCATTTTCATTATCTATAATTTTAATGCTTGCATTTCCATTAACTAGCCCAAATATATCTTCAGATTCTTTTATATCTTTACATATAATCGCAATGTTTTCATAAGTTTTATTTTTAAAATCATCAATTTTACCTAGTACAAACTTCCTAAATTCATCCCTATTTGAAATTAACATTTCTCTTACGGGTTCACCACTTCTTACTATTGGAACAATTGGGTCATCATCTAAATATTTATTAGCATACTCCATAATTTCTTTTGTAGATCTATAACTAGTATTTAGTCTAAAATCCTGAACATTACAATTTGGAAGTATATTTTTCATATCATGCATAGGTAATTCACCGTCATATGGTATTAATCTTTGATTGCTATCCCCAACTATAGTTAAAGAACTACACCCGGTTAATTCCTTTATGACTAAAAACTGAAGTTCATTATAATCCTGAGCTTCATCTATTACTACATGTTTTATTTGTTCAGATGTTTTTGTACCTTCAAGCTTAATCTTGAAATATAAGATACCACCTAAATCATTTTCAGTTAGTCTTTTATACCCATTAATCTTGTTATATAAATCAACACAGTTTCCATTATTGAGCCAAGTAAGGCTTCTTTTTAGCAGAAGTACTGCTCTTATAACTTCTCTTATATTAAGTCTTCTATTAAAATCTAAATCATTTATTTTTAATTCCTTTTCTTCCTCAGATAAAGAAACAACAGTCTTTTCATATTCCTTTTGTATAACCCTAACTTTTTCATCTCTCGCATCAGTAATTTTAGAAAATATAATTCTTCTAATCTTCTTACTTCTTCTAAATAAAGGCATGGTTTTATAATAATTATGGAACAGTTCTTTTATTTCTTCTTTAGATATTATTAACTCATCCATAAAGAATAAATCTTCAATCTTAAAATATTCAATATCCAATTTTTCTACAGCTTCATCAATAAAATTTTTATATTCTATAGAATTTTTATATGTTATGTCTTTTGCAAATTCTTTTTCTCCACTAAGCACTTTTTCCATGTATTCTTTTAGACTCATTACTTCTTTAAGTTCTAAAATATCAAAAGCAAAGTCTCTAAAGGTTGTTTGCTTAACCCCTGACTCACCAAGACTTGGGAGTACTGTTGATATATATTCTATAAATACATTATTAGGTCCTAATATTAAGACCTTATCCTCAAGTATTTTCCTATAATTATAAAGTAAATATGCAACTCTATGAAGTGCTATAGTTGTTTTTCCACTACCAGCAACACCATCAACTACAATAGTTTTTGTTCTTGGTTGTCTTATTAAATCATCCTGTTCCTTTTGAATTGTCATTATTATATCTTTGAGCTTTTCACCCGTATTCCCACTAAGCACCATTTGTAGTATTTCATCCTTTATATCTAGTGCTGAGTCAAACATGCCTTTAAGCTTTTCTTTCTTTATTATATATTGCCTTTTAGCTAAAATATTCACTGCTACTTTTTCTTTTGGTGCGTCATAAAATGCCTCTCCTAGAGAGCCAGTGTAAAATAGAGATGCAACAGGAGCTCTCCAATCTACTACTAAAGGTTCATAAGTATTGTCTGGCGTAACCCCAAATCTTCCTACATACATTTCATTTATACCATAATCTTCTTCAGAAAAATCTATTCTTCCAAAATAAGGAGAGCTTTTAAGTGCAGTTAATTCCTTAAGTCTTCTATCAATAGTTTTAAACGCCTCTTCTTTCACATATATCTCATGATCAAAATACTCTATTACCATATCTTCATCATCTCTATAGTCTTCAATTACTTTTTTTCTATATTCTAAAATATACTTTGTAATTTCCTTTCTCTTCTCAATATATTTTAGAATTTCCTCACTAATGATATCAACAACAGATTTTAATTTATCTTCTTCTATACTAAACTCTAGCTGCTTCTTTAATTCGACTTCCACCGAACTGACCTCTATATCATATTCATTATTATTCAAAACTATCACCTCATTTGTTTGTTATTTTTGATCTATTAACTCTAAAATAAATATACATATCTCTAAGAAATTTCATTCCATCCAATGATATCTGAAATACCAAGACCCGGGGAATCATTAATAGTTATAGTATTTCCTTCTACAGCTGCACCACCAACTATTGCACACTTATCAAAGTACAACATAGTGTCTAAATCCGCTTTAACCAAGTTAGACTTTGATGCTGCAAAACTAGCTGCCGCTGTTATGCCTATTCTATTTTCTAACATACATCCCATCATGCATCTTATACCCATATTTTCTGCCATGTTATATATCTTTATTGCATTATTAATGCCTCCACATTTCATAAGTTTTATACTTATCAGGTCTGCTGCTCTTTTTTCAATTATCTTAAAAGCATCTGATGGTCCAAAAACTGCTTCGTCTGCAAGAATCTTTGTTGAAACATTGTCTGTAACATATTTAAGTCCATCTATATCCCAGGCATTAACCGGCTGCTCAACAAACTCAATATCAAGCCCTAGATCTTCGAATTTTCTAATTATACTTACAGCTTCCTTAGGTCTCCAGCCTTGATTAGCATCTACCCTTATCTTTATTCCACGTCTTACCGCTTTTCTTACTGATTTAACTTTCTCTATATCAAAATCCACATGATTCCCAACTTTGACCTTTAAACAAGTATAACCATCCATTACAGCTTTTAAAGATTTCCCTACCATTTGCTCTACTGTATCATTTACTATAGTAAGATCTGTAGTTAGTGAAGTCTTATAACCACCCAAAAATTTATAAAGTGGGATTCCATATTTTTTACAAAGCAAATCATATATAGCTATATCAATAGCAGCTTTTGCGCTGTTATTACCGTGAATAGAATTATGAAGTACCTTCATAATTTCTTCAATATTTTCAATATCTAAGCCTATAATTTCAGGTTTAATATAATTTATAGCTCCAATTATTGAGTTATCTGTTTCCCCAGTTATAAGCGGTGTTGGTGCGGCGCTACCATAACCTACTTCCCCTGTATCTGTAATCATTTTTATAACTATTTCATCGGAAAATGTAAGTATTCTCTTGCCTACTTTATATCCGTGTTTCAGCGGAGTACTAATTCTACCCATCTTAATATCTTGTATTTTCATAATTATCCCTCGCTAAAGAACTATATTTTTTATAGTTTTTATGTTATTTAATTTATTTATACAATGTTATGAAAGTTATTTATAGTATAATATTCTATTATACCTCTATGTCCAGTTTAATTCTACGGCTTTACACAAATTCACAATTAATTTGTTTTATAAAATTCAACCTCATAAGAATACTAAAACCTATATCTTATTTTATAAGACATAGGTCTAAATGTTATTTATTATTTACTAAGATATATATCTTGTGAAATAATGTATATATTTATTTTGCTAGTTCATACAATGCATGGGCATATATTTTAGCATTTTTAATTAAATTATCTATTGTAATATATTCATTTTGTTTATGAATAGTATCTGGTTCTCCTGGAAACATTGGTCCAAAAGCTACAATATTAGGCATTTCTTTAGCATAAGTTCCTCCGCCTATAGATACCAGTGTAGCTTCTTCACCAGTTTGCTCAGTATAAACCTTTTGGAGTGATTTTATAATTGGGCTATCTGGTGGGAAGTATAATGGCTCTTGATGTACAAATTTTTCCACTCTTAATCCAGTCCCTTTTATTTTTTCATTAAATGGAGTCATCATATCCTCTAATTTGTTTGTTACAGGATACCTTAAATTCAATGTTACCGTAGCAGAATTCTTATCCATATTTATAACTCCAACATTAAATGATAACTTTCCCGAAATCTTATCTTCAAGGCAAACACCAAAAGACTCACCATGCGTCTGCATTCCTATATTTTTATTTAAAAACTCTACCAATTCTGTCGCATCATTTGAATCAAGATTTATGGTCCCTAGAAATTGTAATAATTGCATTATTGCATTCTTACCGAACTCTGGTGTACTTCCATGAGCTGCTTCACCTATAGATTTAATTATTATCAAATTTGTGTTAACTACTGCGGATAGTTTATACCCAGTATCTTTTATAAAAGACCTTAATAATTTAACTATAACATTAGCATTAGTAGAAATAATTCCTGCTTCACAATAATCGGGTACCATGTTAGAAACTTGACCACCTTTGATATATTTTATAATGTTTTCACCTTTATTTATGTTATTAAAATCTTTTACAATATCAAAAATAGTTATACCTTTTTCTCCATTAATTATTGGATAGTCAGCATCTGGTGTAAACCCAGCAACTGGTGGTTTTTCTTTTTCTAAGTAATGATCAAGTTCCTTGCTTCCTGTTTCTTCATTAGTGCCAAATAAAACTCTAATTCTCTTAGATACAGGAAATTTTGCATCTTTTATTGCTTTTAAACCAAACAGTGTTGCCATTATTGGTCCTTTATCATCCGTAGTTCCACGTCCATACATTTTTCCATCATGAATCTCTGCGCCATAAGGAGGGTAAATCCATCCATCACCTTCTGGAACTATATCTAAATGACCTAGTGCTAAAACATAATCGTCACCCGTTCCATACTCTGCATACCCTACATATCCATCTACATTAACTGTATGAAGCCCCAATCTCTTTGCAACGCCCAAAGCACATTCTAGTGATTTAGCTACACCTTCACCAAACGGCATCCCATGTTTAGGTTCACTTTCTACGCTTTTAATTTTTATAATTTCTTGTGTAGATTTAATAATGTCCTCTTTCATGTCATCAATTAATTTGTTTAATTCCATATTCTTTCTCCTCCCTTAATAATCTACTAAAGTAGATTATAGTCTGCTTTATTATTAATATTATTATTTTTCAAAAGATATTCATCCTTGACTTGATAAATATCTCCTAAAAAACAGTTAAGAGCCATAACGGCCCTTAACTTATGTTTTTATATTTATTATTTAATCTAATGTTTTATTCCGTAGTTAAATTATAACATTAAATAGTTTTTGTGTCTATTTTGGTAGCATACAAGTCTTTTATTCTAGCTTAAATTTTTTAGACCGTCTTTTGTATTATAAATTTGTTTTTTCTATATAGTGGCAATTAACATCGATATGGTTTAAGAACAACAATAATCTTTCATAAAGTGGGTGAGCTTTATCACCATACTTTGCTTCTAGATTTTTTCCAATATCTTTTACAGTTTTCTTGCCATCTATTTGTAAAAACACACAACTTCCATACTCATCTAAAGAAGTCTTTTTATAATCTGGAATTTTGAAATTAAGTTTTCTAAAGACCCTTTGAAGCTTATGATCTTGTTTTTCAAGTACAGTCACAATATTATCTTTGTCCAATTCATACTCTAAATCATCAAAAATTTTAAATATTATATTTAAAACATCTTCATTATTTTCTAGCATCTTTTACCTTACTTTTCATTATAGGTATTATAGTGGCTATTACTAGAACTGCTAATATTATGAATGCCATTCCATTAGAAGCAGCAAATCCACTTGGTCCATTTCCTTTTATAACTTTCAATACTTGAAGTACAATACCTATAAGTCCAATTATTGAACCACCAGCAACAAGACCAGACGATAATCCTATACCATTTTCAATTTTAACTTCTTTTTCTTCTTTAGATTTAGAAGTTTTCTCTATAAATAAACGAACTAACGCGCCTACTAATATTATAGAATTCGTAGCTATCGGCAAGTAGAATCCTATAGCAATTGTCATTACAGGAAGCTTTAATATATATAAAACAATTCCCATAACAATACCAGCAATTACCATAACCCAAGGTAATTTACCTGACATTATGCCAGCAGTTAACGTTGCCATTAAGTTAGCTTGAGGTAGTGCAAATGGAACGTTATCTCCAGTAATTGCAAGTTTACTCGAAAGTAATAATATAGTACCAATAACTACTACAACACCTACTATACCAGCTATAGCATAATATTTTTGCATTTCATTTTTGTCGCCACCTACTATGTAAGTAACTTTTTGAGATTGACAATAACCAGCCGCTACAGATATAACAGTAACTATAAATGTACCAAATAAAAGTAGTGATTTGTTGTTTGCAGGATTTTTCCATCCCATTACAACAAACAATAATGTTACAACAACAATAGAAGCTATTGTCATTCCAGATACAGGAAGATTTGAAGTTCCTATTGTACCTGTTAAACGACCAGAAACTATAGCAAATAAGAGTGATAAGAATAATGATAATGCAGAAGCAGTTATTGCCATTAATATATTACCACCAGATATCATGAATCCTCCTATGAAAGATATTACTATACCACTAAGCAATATCATGTTTCCAGCAGATGAACTACCATTACCATTTGAAGACTTAGCACTCATAGTCTCCTTAATAGAAGCTACTATTGTAGGTATAAGCTTTATAGCACCTATAAAACCACCAGAAAGCATCATACCAGCACCAATATATTTCACATAACTACCAGCTATATCTTTAACTTGCATAGCATTTATAGCAACACTAGGATCATTCCATACAGTTGCTCCATCTCTTCCAAGATTAATGAAATATCCTATTAAAGGCATAATACCGAAGTTAGATAATATAGAACCAGCAAACATAGTTAAAGAAACATCTATGCCAACTATAAATCCTATACCTAATAACAGAGGATTAACTTCCACTTCAAATTTCCACTTGTAGAAAGATTCATTTACATAACTTATAACATTGTTAGCTACATTCATAAAAGAACTAGTTACAACAGTTATAATTCCTCCTATTCCAAACCCTATTCCCATGTACTTCATTGTTTCTCCGGCTCCTTCTGAAGCAACGAGTGTTTCAGATATAGCCATTGATTCAGGGTACATTAATTTACCATGTTCTTCTACCATTAAGTAGTTGTGAACAAGAGAAGCTATTCCTATACCGAATAAAACTCCACCAACACCAACAACTAAACCTTCGAGAAAAGTAACTTTAGCACCTATTAAAAGAATTGCAGGTAAAACAAATATTATACCACTAGCGACAGATTCTCCACCACTTGACATACCTTGTAATAAATTTTTTCCAAGTATACCCTTTTTCTTAGCAAATGCAGCTATAAATGCTGAACCTATTATAGAACCTGGTATACCAGCCGCAACTGTAAGCCCTGATTTCATACCTGAATAGGCAGTTGATGCTGCGAACAAAGCAGCTAAAAAAATACCAATTATTAATACGGCAACGTTTCCACCAGATTTAGAACCAGTTGAAACATAAGGAACGTAGTCTTTACCCGCTATTCCACCGTATGCACCTTTTGACAATTTTTTATCCATAAGATGTACCTCCTTTTATATTTATTGACCATAATCATACCTAGAATTATTGATATTGCTATTATTTTTGGCATTACTTGACTAGCTGGTACAAACGGTAAATAATCTTCACGTTTGATTCCACCATAAGCTGTATGAGAAACTTTTTAGATTTCTCGATAATATGTCCCCCCTTATAATTAATAAATTTAATTAATAATTCATAATACCATATGTTATAACGTGATTCAATACCATTGTTGTGTAGTAAATTTAGTACTATATTTTGACTTTTGAAAGTACAATTATATTCTTATGCGTTTTTGTGATTTTACCATATATATATATATATATATATTATTCTTAATCCTAAAAAAATATTAATAGTTTTTTTGCAAATATACCATAAGTTTATGTTAGCCTTACAGTTGCTTTTGCAATTGTAATTTTATATAAAATTATAATTTAACAACAGTTAAATTATAGCATAAATCTATCAGTACTGAATTTTCAAAAAATTAAAATAGCAGATATATAAACTTGCATTTGCACTCCGCTATTTTATCATTTTATTATTTTAATTTTCCAAATTTGCTAAAAGGACTAATTCTAATTCTTGCCTTACCCATTATATCTTTCCCAGGTATATAAGGTTTATCCCAGTATCTTGCATCTAAAGAATTAATTCTATTGTCTCCCATAAAGAAGTAACTATCCGCAGGCACTTTATATTTACCTGTTTTACCACCTGGATATACAACATAACTTTGATCTATTTTTTTATTGTTTATGTACACAGATCCATCTTCTTTAACTTCCACCAAATCATTTGGCAATCCAATAAGTCTCTTTATTAGATCTTCGCCTAGTTCATCGGAGTGAAATACTACTATATCTCCATGATTAAGATTATTTAGGTTATGAACTCTTGTCACTAAAATCTTATCATTTAGGTTTATTGTTGGCAGCATTGACCCAGTAGGAACAGTTACATTAAAGAAAATGACCTTATTTATAATAAAAGCTATTATAACTGCTGCTAATATCGGTAATATCCAATCTTGAAATATTTTTTTTACTAAATCCATGTTTATCCCCTCTCAAATATTATACATTAATATTTTATCACACTATATATATATAGTCTCTATTAAAAGTTTATTATATGTTAACATTTGATAAACTTTGAATGATTTAATTTAGGAATATGCACAAATGAAATTGTAGAAACTCCCAACATTTTATCATGTCAGGAGCTTTTTAAATTTTATATATGTTAAGTTTATGCCCACATTATCATATACGTTTTGCAAAGTGTGCCATAATCTTCGCCCAAATACATTGTGTTTCAAGAAATTCGCCGTAATGTTTTTCTACATTTTTGTTGTATTTCTCAAGTTCTGACAATATGTTTATAAATTCAGGTTTTCCGAAAAATTCACAAATTTTAGGCAACGTAACTTCCAATTCTTCTCTCATTTCTTTAATCTTTTCCTCATAACGATCTGGATGTGTTATATATAGCAATAATGGTTTATAACGGATCCACCCTATACACGCATTGTAAAACCGTGTAGTAATCTTCTCATTATCAGCCCTAATAAACTTAAGTCTTATTGGAAGAACACCCTCTAAAAGATTATTATATGTAGAAAATCCATCATGAAATGTGTAACATGGCACGCGTAGAACTTTTCTATCACTTAGACATGTAGCTAGGAAAGTATCTTCTCCTCTAGCTCCCGGTGGATTGTAAAATGGGAAAACGCGCTCAGGTTTAGTAAGATTAATGCACAAATTAGCCCCTGATATAAATTTAGAATGATCCTTTTCCACAACCTCTACAGCATCACAGCTAGTAAGTATACTTGTATTGGCATAAGTTATTCCTCCATTTATCATAACTGCTTTTAAACTATCCCACTTAACAATATCATTACTTATTGCCTCAATAAATGATCTAAAATCTCCTTCAGTCATAATATCATTAAACTCCATATATGGTATAGGAGATATATACCCGCAGTGATGTCCATGGGTAATGTCCGCATTCTTAATATTTTTAAGATGCTCTGACAAAACAAATTGTCCTCCCCAAATTGCAGTATCACGAGTATTAGTTACTGCCATTGGATACTCATCATCATCTAGAAACACCAAATAGTCCATATTCTTTTTGATAGCATTATATAGTACAGCATTACGTTTAGCTGCATACCCCCTACCAAAGATCTTTTTAGTTTCTTCAAGAGTAAGAATATTTTCTCTAATTAAATAGTCAATTTCTTGTTGCGTTGATACACTTCCAATAAAAGTGCTACTATCAATTTTCTTAACTAAATCAGGATGTATGTTCGTGTAATCAGTTACTTTAGTTTTATTATAATGAAGATCATATGCCACAAAAACATTTAAACTTATCCTTTTGTTTTCCACCAAACCAGATTCTTCCCAATTGTTTATGTTAGTTCTAAGTACCTTTTGGAAGCTTTTTCTTCCAGTTGCAAATCCTATTCCAACTTTAACCTCATTAATCTTTTGCACTTAATCGCTCCCTTTCTATGCAAAATCTAAATATTCATATTATTCTATTATAACATATTAAATACATATATTAATTATTATGGTTATTAATAAAGCATTTCTACTAGTAAACATTTTTTTAGATAACTACCCTTAGATTAAAAAGTTCCCCCAAACTAATGTCTGAGGGAATATAAAAGGCACTTTAATTTTGCTTAAAATCTTTCACATGCCACTTGCCACGTGGGTGGCACCTATCTTTTCTCTATCCTGGCAACGCATTCTATGTGCGCTGTCTGTGGGAACATATCTACGGGCTGGATTTCTTTAGTAATATATCCAAGTTCATTTAAAATTCCTAAATCACGAGCTAATGTACCTGGATCACAAGAAACATAAACTATACATTTAGGTCCCATATGACTTATTGCTTCTAGTAGAGTTTTATCGCAACCTTTTCTTGGTGGATCAACTACAACTAAATCAGCAATTACTCCATCATTTATAAGTTTCGGAATAATTATCTCTGCTTCCCCTACTAAAAACTCTGCATTTTCTACATTGTTTACTTTAGCATTTATTTTAGCATTTTCAATAGCCTGTGGTACTATTTCAACACCATAAACTTTTTTAGCGGTCTTAGATAAAAACAATGAGATAGTACCTGTACCACAATAAGCGTCAAGTACAACTTCGCCTCCGCCTAAATTTGCATACTCTAGTACCTTATCGTAGAGCACCTCTGTTTGAACTGAATTAACTTGAAAAAATGATAGTGGAGAAACTTCAAATTTAAATTCTCCTATGTAATCAGTTATTGTATCTTTCCCCCATAACGTCAAGCAAGTTTCTCCCAGTATTACATTAGTTTTTTCACTATTAATATTTTGTATTACACTCACAATACCCTTGATCTTTTTAGTAATTATTGCTATAAATTCTTCTTTATAAGGAAGGCTTTTACCATTTGTAACTAACACAACCATAACCTGTCCTGTTTTAGATCCTTTTCTAATCATAACGTGACGTAAAATCCCCTGATGATTTTCTTCGTTATAACATTGTATATTAAACTCTTTTATCCACTTTCTTGTAAGTTTTACTACAATATCTGCTACACTGTCTTGAATATAGCAATTTTCCATGTTAATTATGTCGTGACTTCTTGCCGCATAAAACCCAATTTTTACTTCCCCATTTTTATTGCTTGCAGGTAATTGAACCTTATTTCTATAATTATAAGGAGACTCCATCCCGAGTGTTGGATGCACAATTACTTTCTCTAATTTTCCTATTCTATTTATAACTTGATTTACTCTATTAGTTTTAAAATCTAATTGGGCCGCATAATCTATATGCTGCAAGTTGCACCCTCCACAGCTTTTATATATGTCACATACTGGTTCTATTCTGCTTATTGATTTCTCAATTATCTCGAGCAACTTTCCAAAACCAAAATTTTTAGATATCTTAACAATTTTTATTAACACCTTTTCTCCTACTATTGCACCCGCAACGAAAACGGTAAATCCATCAATCTTACCTACACCTTCACCCTCATACCCCATATTATCTATAGTTATTATATAATCTTCATTTTTTTTAACAGGAATAACATAATTCTCTAGTTTTCTTTTCATGAATTCTCCTCCAACCTTCTATCTACTACTATTTTTTCCATGCTAAAGGCATCTAGATTTCTTTCTAGATGCCTTTATAACAAATGCAAAGAAAAAATGCTTATTTCACAATATTAAATTTTACTTATTCTTTAAACGTCTGACATTCTGTTTTTTCACTGCTTAAAGCCTCTCTACCATTTACCATAATATTATGAGCAACACATTCTTCATCCCTATTATGCACACAATTTATAACTTCGCATTCAATTTTTGGACTCATCTCTATTTTGTCATTATTAAATGCTTGTTTAATTTCTCCAATAACATTCATATTAAGTACGTTATTAAATGAATTTTTTAGTCCCTTTTCAGCAAATGTTTCACACTGCGTCTCCTCTTTACTATGAACATTCGACCCTAAAATGTTGATAGTACTAGCTGAGCATATCCCCGACATATTATTAACACAATTTGTGGCAGTACAACTTAGAGTCCCTCTCATATCTACCCCTCCAACTATTTAATTTTACTATTATATTTAATTATAATTCCTTGCTTTACTTTTTATTATACTACAGATAAAAAAAAAGCACCATATAGGTGCTTTAAAAGAAATCAGTTGCCATGTTGTTTGCTTGTACTTATAATTGTAACCAAGTTTTTTTTATTTATACATAATTATTTAAAATATATTATATTCTTATAAAAAAAAGGATTGCCAATTATATGACAATCCTTAATTCATCTCTTTGATCGCTTAAATATCAGCGACTTCAGAAAGTTTTTTTAGTTCTTTACATTAGCCCTACCACTATATACAAGGCCTCTAGCTGCATCCATTGTTATAAAAGAACCAGTTTTAATAATATCAACTGCTCCTTTTGCATTGTATATAATTGGAACTGCTTTTGCAGTACCTTCAACAACAACATCTGATCTTGTTGCATCTTCTTCAACAATAATTCCTGAAACTCTATCTAATAAATCAGTATATTCTTTAGTTAATGTTTTTACTACTAAAATATCACCATCACGCATAGTTTCATTTGCTTCTTTTGCATTTTGCGCAAAGCAAGCTGTACCACAAGCTGATGCACTTATATTTCCTTTACCTTGAAGTAATATATCACCAACAATATGAACCTTCATCATGTTTGTACTACCTACAAAATTGGCAGGAATTCCAGCAGCAATAACTACTAAATCTCCCTTTTGTACATATCCTGCCTTTAATGCAATAGCTACAGAATTATCTATAAGTTTATCTGTAGATTCTATTTTATCAGCACATACTGAAACAACGCCCCAATTTAATGCTAAACTTCTAGCTACTACTTCATAAGGAGTAACAGCAATAACTGAACATTCTGGTCTATAAGCTGAAACTTTTCTTGCTGTATTACCACTTTGAGTTGCAGTAATAATAGCTGAAGCGTTTAATTCCATAGCAGTAGTACAAGTAGCTAAACTAATAGCATTTGGTACATTAGGAATATGAACTGCTCCCTTATTCTTTAAATTCTCTTTGTAGTTAAGAGCATTCTCAGCAGTTTGTGCTATTTTAGCCATTATAGTAGCTGCTTCAACTGGGTATTTACCATTAGCAGTTTCACCACTTAACATTATAGCATCTGTACCATCAAATATTGCATTTGCAACATCTGAAGACTCTGCTCTAGTTGGTCTTGGGTTTCTGATCATAGAATCTAACATTTGAGTAGCTGTTATAACTGCTTTACCAGCAGCATTACATTTAGCTATCATCATTTTTTGAACTATTGGAACTTCCTCTGTTGGAATTTCAACTCCTAAATCTCCTCTGGCAACCATGACAGCATCAGATAACTTAATAATATCATCAATGTTATCAACACCTTCTTGATTCTCAACTTTAGAAATTATTTGTACTTTTTCTCCACCATTTTCATTAAGAACACGTCTTATATGAAGTACATCTGATGCTTTTCTTACAAATGATGCTGCAATAAAATCAACACCTATTTCACATCCAAATTTCAAATCATCAATATCTCTTGCTGTAAGTGCAGGAAGATTTATTGCAACTCCAGGAACATTAACACCTTTGTGATTTCCTACCATACCAGTATTTGCAACTACACAATGTACTTTTTTACCTTCAACGCTTTCTACTGTGAGTCCAACTAAACCGTCATCTATTAATATAGTATCGCCAGCAACAACATCTTTATATAATTCTTCATAAGTTACAGAGCATATAGTTTCATCTCCAATAACTTCTTCACCACAAACAACAGTGAATTTAGATCCTTCTTGTAATTCAACTTTACCAGCTGAAAAATTTCCTGTTCTTATTTCTGGTCCTTTAGTATCAAGTATTATAGCAATATGTCTATTCATTTCTTTTCTAACTAGTTTTACTCTATCAATTCTTTCTAAATGTTCTTGATGATCACCATGTGAAAAATTATGTCTTGAAGCATCCATTCCTGCATTTATTAAATCTTTTATAGTTTCCATACTTCCACTAGCTGGTCCTACTGTACAAATCATTTTAGTTTTTTTCATTAATTATTCTCCTCTTATTGTATATTATTTTATATTTAGCTTTTATATATAAGCCTTCTTATTAAATCACTTTAGTAAGAAAGAATTTTAGATATTTCATAAAGTTCTTCATTAAATTTTCTTGGTATTTCTAGCGCTTCATTGATATCTTCATCAACTATTTTGCCATTTTTCATACCAATAACTCTGCCTGATCTACCTTCTATAAGTACTTGCACTGCAGCTACTCCCATTTTAGATGCAAGCATTCTATCAAATGCACTTGGACTTCCACCTCTTTGAATATGGCCGAGTATTGTAGCTCTTGATTCAATTCCGGTTATTTCTTCAACCTGCTTTGCAAGTTCATTGGCACCGCCCACACCTTCAGCAAGGAGTATTAGATTATGCATTTTACCTCTTAGTTTGCCTTCAAATATAGTTTTGCACAAAGAATCTATTTCATACCCTTTTTCAGGTATAATTACTTCTTCAGCTCCTCCACCAATACCAGCATATAATGCTATATCTCCACAGTTTCTTCCCATTACTTCAACTACACTAATTCTCTCATGAGAACTTGAAGTATCTCTTATTTTATTTATAGCATCAAGCACTGTATTTAGTGCTGTATCAAATCCTATCGAATATTCACTATATGGAAGGTCATTATCTATAGTTCCTGGTATACCTACAGTTGCAATACCGAGGTCTGATAAAAGTTGTGCTCCTGCAAAAGAACCATCCCCACCAATTACTACTAGTCCATCAATACCAAAAACTCTTAGTACATTAACTGCCTTTTTTCTTCCAGCCTCAGTTTTAAATTCTTCACAGCGTGCAGTTCTAAGAATAGTTCCGCCTCTATGAATTATATCTGAAACCGAATGTCTATCCATATCAAATATTTCACCATTTATAAGTCCACTATACCCTCTTTGTACACCCATAACTCTTATACCTTTGAATATAGCCATCCTAACTACTGCTCTAATGGCTGCGTTCATTCCTGGTGCGTCGCCTCCACTTGTCAATACCGCTATTGTTTTCATAACTATTCCTCCTTATAACTCTCTATAGAATAAACAATTATTAATTTTTTCCCCTTTATAATTCTTTGAGGTATAAAACAATTATTAATTGTTTTCCATTTCTGTACCATCGGGATAAATCTACCCCACCGTGGTCATAATATGTCCATGTTAACAACAAAAATATAACTATTATTAAAAAATACCCTTTATACTCTAATATTATACAAAATTCTCGAAACATTCAACGGTTTATAGAAATAAATATTTATTTTTTAATAAACGACCTATTACTAGTGTAATGTAATCCTTTCAATGGTTATATTTAAGTTAAAGATATATATATTACCATTTAACAAGTTAAAATTACTACTTTAACTAAGATTGTTATTAAAGATAACAATTTTACCTTTAATAACCACCTCTACAATTATACAAAAATATTTTATTGTATTTTTATATTATCTTGGCCAAACATTTTTCTTAAAACTTCCATAACATCAATTTCTTCGCTAAGCCATAAAGCTTTATCCACAGCATACATTTTTCTCGGCTCTTTTGTACACAGATATACAGGGGTACTTCCCCTATATATAGCTAAGTTTTGCTTTATTTTCTTTAATGCATCTTTCATCATAACATCATTTTCGACTAAGATATAAATTTTTTCGCTGTTAATTTTTACAAGTGGCTTAATATCTTCGCATAATATCTTTGGTTGTTCCTCTTCGCGAATACTAACCCTGCCTTTAATTATTACTATTTCATCTTCTTCAACAAGTGACTTATATTTTTCAAATGTCTTTGGAAAAACTATTACTTCAACACTAGCATATAAATCCTCTAAATTAATAAATGCCATCATATCATTATTTTTAGTAACTTTTTTACTAACCGATGATATTATACCACCAATTATAACTTTATCACCATCTTGAAGTTTAAAACTTTCACTAAGCATTTCATTATCTTCTTCAAGACTCTCATCTAGCACAATATCAGATATTCTAGTATTGGTCTGTATATTAAGTGTCTCTTCGTATTCATCTAGAGGATGACCAGACAAATATATTCCAGTCATTTCCTTTTCCATAGCTAAAATATGTTTCTTTTTAAATTCTTTGATCTTCGGATACTCTATTTCAAAATTATTATAATCATTATCAAAATCTAAAAACAGATTTATTTGTCCTGAAATATTTCTCTTTCTATCATTGTTTACTCCATCTAATACCTTCTCGTAAACCGCTAACAGTTGCGATCTATGAATTTTAAAATCATCAAATGCTCCTGCCTTAATAAGACTTTCTACTGCTCGTTTACTTACACAAGATGTGTCTATTTTATTGCAAAAATCCATAAAACCTGAAAATTCGCCTTTCTCTTCCCGATTACGTACAATGCTCTCTATTACATTTACCCCTACATTCTTAAGTGCTGATAGGCCAAACCTTATAGTATCGCCTTTTACAGTAAACTCAGCAAAACTTTCATTTATACTAGGAGGCAACACCCCTATATCAATTTGAACTGCATACCTAGTATAAAAGGCTATTTTCTCAGCATTTCCTTTTACACTATTGAGCATTGCAGCTATAAATTCTGTAGGATAATAACACATTAAATATGCAGTCTCATAACCTACAACAGCATATGCTGCAGCATGCGATTTATTAAATGCATATGATGCAAAATCCATCATTTGATCAAATATCTTATTTGCTGCCACCTCAGTTATTCCATTTCGAAGACAACCTTGTACTTCTATGTTTCCAGTCTCGTCCACTATTCCATGAATAAAGTTATAACGTTCTTCTTCCATAACCTTGTGCTTTTTCTTAGACATAGCACGACGGACTAGATCAGATCTTCCCATTGAGTACCCAGCAAGTTTTCTAACTATTTCCATAACCTGCTCTTGATACACCATTACCCCATAAGTAACACCAAGGATTTCCTCAAGCTGCGGAGTAACATATTCCACCTTATCCATACTGTTTTTATTTCTTATATAACGTGGAATTTCAGCCATTGGGCCTGGTCTATATAAACTTATACCGGCAATAATATCCTCAAATTTATCAGGTTTTAGTTCCTTCATAAAGCTAGTCATTCCTGCAGATTCTAGTTGAAATATACCTACTGTTTTTCCTTCTCCGATCATTTTATAGACTTTATGATCTTCAATATCCAAATCATCTATATCTATAGATACATTCCTATTTTGTTTTACAAAGTCTATACAATCCCTAATAACTGTAAGTGTACGGAGTCCAAGGAAATCCATCTTCAAAAGTCCAAGTTCCTCCAAGGTTCCCATAGGAAATTGTGTTACTATCATTTCATCATTTTTCTGAAGAGGTACATAGTTTACTAATGGCTGTGATGCAATAACTACTCCCGCCGCATGGGTAGAGCTATGCCTTGGAAGTCCCTCTAATGCCTTTGCAATATCTATAAGCGCTTCAACACGTGAATCATCTTCATACAAGGAATTAAGCTCTGAATTCATTTCAAGAGCCTTATTTATAGTTATATTAAGCACAGATGGTATCATCTTAGCGATTCTATCCACCTCTGCATACGAATAATTCATAGCACGTCCAACATCTCTTATACAAGCTCTAGGGGCCATTGTTCCAAATGTTATAATTTGTGATACATTAGTAGATCCATACTTTTCAACAACATAATCAATTACATCTTGACGCCTTTCATAACAAAAATCTGAATCTATATCTGGCATAGATACTCTTTCTGGATTTAAGAAACGCTCAAAAATAAGGCTATATTTAATAGGATCAATCTTCGTTATATCTAAAGTATAAGCAACTATTGAACCTGCCGCAGACCCACGCCCGGGGCCTGTTGGAATATCGTGATCTACTGCAAATTTGATAAAATCCCATACTATAAGAAAATAATCAACATATCCCATTTGTTTTATTATATTCAGCTCATATTCAAGTCTATCCACATACATCTTAGCAATTGGACTAACCTTCGCTATTTCATTTATGTATTCTATAGAGAAGCCTCTGGTAAGTACATCACTAAATGCCTCATACCTAGGTGCCAACCCCTCATAACAATGTTCTCTTAGAAATTCATACGGATCTACCCCGCCAGGCAGCGGAAACTTTGGAAGTTTCGATACATGAAATTCATAATCAAAATTGCACATCTCTGCTATTTTGACTGTATTACTAAGTGCTTCTGGGACATATGCAAAAGTCTTTTGCATCTCCTCTGGGGACTTTAAATAAAACTGATCTGATGGATACCTCATTCTATTTTCATCATCAACAGTTTTTGCTGTCTGAATACATAAAAGAATATCATGAGCCTTTGAATCCTCTTGCATTATGTAATGAGTATCATTTGTGCAAATTAGTGGAATTCCCGTATCCTTAGATAATTTTACTAAGAGTTCATTAACTTTAAACTGGTCTTGCATACCGTGATATTGTAGCTCCAAATAATAGCCGTCCTTGAATATATCTCTATATTTCAATGCTATTTCTTTTGCTTTTTCATAATTACCTCGCAAGAGAAGGCTTTGAACCTCTCCACCAAGACAAGCACTACTAGCAATTATTCCTTCACTGTACTTTGATAGAAATTCATAATCAACCCTTGGTTTATAATAAAAACCTTTAATAGACGCTGCCGATACTATGTGCATCAAATTTTGATAACCCTTAGCATTCTTAACTAAAAGTATTAAGTGATGGGTAGCGTTGTCTCTATCAGTTTCCTTTATATTCATAGATTTAGCAGCTACATATATTTCACAACCAATAATAGGTTTAATTCCCTGTTCTTTCGCTTGTTTATAAAATTCCACGCATCCATACATTACTCCATGATCTGTTATAGCAATACTTTTCATGCCTAGCTCTTTGGTCTTAGCTATAAGCTCTTTAATCTTTCCCGAGCCATCAAGAAGGCTGTACTCTGTATGCACATGAAGATGTACAAAACTCCCTAAATCTTCCCGCTTTTTTATCTTTAGTTTCTCCGTCATTTTTTCACTTCCCCTCAAAACATAATTTAATTATATATATTATTTACCAAATATTTTCGCAGAAATCATAGACTTTGCAATAGGCTCATTATTCTTATTGTACATATTTATTTCTACCTTAGAAAAACTCCTACCTTTATCAACAATTTTTGCATATATATCTATATCACTACCCATTTGCACAGGTTTCATAAAGTACGACATAATACTATCCACGGAAATATTAATATTATTATTTTGCCTTAATGACATTATCCCCATAGTTGATAGGAGCATATTTAGTGAACTCCAAGAGGCCGTTCCAAAAGGATCTAACATCTGAGGAATGATTTGGCCATTAAAATGTAAGCTATTATCCTCGTGTACACATGTAAAATTCATTAAAATAAGATCTTCTAAAGTTTCAGCTACTTGTGGTTGCCTTAGTGCAAACTCCATTGCTTTTATAACATGCTCTATAGTTAAAACCCCTACAAGCTTCTTCTTATCAACTACAGGACAAATTTTAATTCCATCCCAACCCATAATATGGGCAGCATAAGCGATAGTTGTTTTAGGTGTTACACATACAGGATTCTTATTCATAATTTTATTAATTAGTTCATCATCATCGTTGCATCCTTGTAAATCTCTTAATGTAACTATCCCAACAATTTTCATATTCTCATCTAGTACTGGGTATCTCTCATGGTTAGTTTCTAGCATTAGTTGCCTCCAGGTAGCAACAGTGTCCGTACCCATAAGACAAGTAGTATTAATATCCATCACATCTTCAACTAAAATAATTTCCTTTTTAATCATAGTTTCATAAAGAGCCTTGTTTATCATACTAGCTACTGTAAAGCTATCATAGGTTGACGATAATACAGGAATTCCTTTTTCATCCGCAAGTATCTTTACCTTTTCGCTACAATCAAAACCTCCAGTAATCAATACTGCAGCATCATTTTCAAGGGCAAGCAGTTGTGCTTCTTCCCTATTTCCAACAATAAGAAGGTATCCTGGCTTTAGATATCTAATTATTGATTCAACAGCCATTGCACCTATAATAAATTTGTTTAAGCTTTTATTTATGCCTTCTTTACCACCCAGAATAGTAGCATCAAGGATTCTTATAACTTCAGCATATGTAAGACTATCAATATTTTTTTTATATACCTTCTCAACCCTTACTGTCCCCACCCTAGGAACGGTATTAACAATACCCATATTTTCTGCTTCTTTTATCGCTCTATAAGATGTACCATCACTAATGCCGAGTTCAGAACTGATACCTCTTACAGATATCTTAGTTCCAATTTGCAGGGCAAGGATATGATTAACTATCTCCTCATGTTTTGACATTCTCTCCTTACCTTCCTTCTTTCCTTAATTCTTCAGCAATTTTTTCTATTCTTCTTAATCTATGGTTAATACCAGATTTTCCTACTGGTGGTTCAAGTATTGCTCCAAGTTCTTTTAACGATTCATCAGGATACTCAAGCCTTAGCTCAGCGATCTCTCTCAAATTCTTAGGCAATCTCTTAAACCCTATTTCTTTTTGTATTAATTTTATACTTTCTACTTGTCTTACTGATGCATTTACTGTTTTACTAAGATTAGCCGTTTCACAGTTCACAAGTCTGTTTACATTATTTCTCATTTCTTTCATTATCCTTACATTTTCTAAGAATAGTAATGAATTGTGTGCTCCAATTATGTTAAGAAGATCAACAATTTGTTCACCCTCTTTAATATAAATAACAAAACTGCTTTTTCTTTGTATTATTTTTGAAAACAATCCATAGCTATTAATAAGTGTGCTTAATTCCTGTGCATAATCACTATCATGAGTCACAAACTCTACATGATAATTTTTTTCAGGGTTACTAATACTTCCACCACCTAAAAAAGCCCCTCTTATATATTTGCGTTTGCATTCCTCAGCATCAATTAACCTACTTGGTATAGTATAATCTATTGAAAAAAAGTTTTCATCCTCAAGGACCGCCACTTGCTTTAATAAGTCTTTAACACCCATTTCTTCCGTAATTATAACAACATATACATTTTTTTTCTTTAGGGAGTTACTTCTCTTAACTAATAATCTAGCGTGAATACCAAAATGCTCCTTTAACAATTTAAAGATAAGTCTTGCTATTGCAGGATTTTCAGTTGTTATTTGGAAATTTATTTGTTTGTTTGATCCAAGCCCAATAGTCCCACTAACCTTCATTATAGCCGCCATTTCAGCCATGGCCTCTTTCTTACTCATATCTGTAAATCTACAAATTTCATTCTTAACCTTAGACGAAAATGACATTATTCTACTCCTTATTGCATTTATTTTCTAAAATAACATAAAATTAATTATTTTTTTTGTTTTCTTTAAGCCTCTGTGATAAATAGAAGTACTCACCTATTTTCTTTTTATCGTTAAATAGCTTTTTCTCCATAATTGTTTCTACTAAAATGGTTGCAAGCTTTTCTGTATCATGTCTTATATGCCCTTTTCCTATTTTTACAAAATCACTCCTTATTATCCCTATGCCTTGCTTTTTAATTTCCTCTTCATTTATAATAACCATATTAGAATTATCATTACGATATCTTAGTTCTAGCTCACTACTTATTTTCCCTGTATTTACTAAAACATAATCAACAACTTTTCCTTTAGCATGCCGATTTATAGCCTTTATATGATCATTAACAGTATAATTATCACTCTCACCTGGTTGTGTCATTATATTTGACACATAAATCCTTATAGACTTTGTCTTATACAATGCATTTCTTATTTCCTTTACTAATATATTAGGGATAATACTAGTATAAAGGCTTCCAGGTCCTAGGATTACTGCATCTGCTTCATTTATAGCAACTAATGCTTCCTTAAGTGCCCTAGCATCTGTAGGTTCTATAAAGACTTCATCAATAGGGCTCTTATTGTCTATTACACCTTTAGGAATATTTGATTCACCATCAATTATATTTCCATTTTTAAGTTTTGCCTTTAATGTCATATTGTCTAAAGTAACCGGTATAACCCGACCCGTTACAGCTAGTACTGAACTCATTTTTTGTACAGCTTCTTCAAAATTATTTGAGATTCCATCCATCGCTGCTAAAAATAAATTACCGAAGCTTTGGTCCTTTAGTCTTCCGTCTTTAAATCTATACTGCAATAATTCGTCCATTAGTGGTTCCGTATCTGCTAACGCCAAAATGCAATTTCTAATATCCCCCGGTGGAAGTATTCCTAAATCTTCCCTTAAAACACCTGATCCCCCACCATCATCCGCTACTGTAACTATTGCTGTTATATTATTAGTATATTTTTTTAGCCCCCTAAGCATAGTAGATAAACCGGTGCCTCCTCCAATTACTACAATCTTAGGTCCCTTTATAAGTACTCTCTTTTCATATATTAAATCTTCAAATTTTTTCGAACTTATAGCTACATCAATACTGCCTGTATTAACTAATATAATAAAAAATTTTATAATTTGTATTATAGCAACATATATTATCAAAGCTCCAAGCACTATAATCAGCGCTGATAAAACTATCTTTGGCAGAGAGTGATATTCTTTATTTATTAGTTCAAAAATCCCAAATACTAAAATAGAAACACCTACAATACCTAGAAGAATCCACCTTTTTATATTAATTCCAGGCTTCAGCAAATTCCTTAGCATCATAGCTTACCATCACCTCTATTTACATCTTCATTTATGTCCCTATGATCTATATTAACATCATATCCATTACGCCCAAGTATTTCATAAATTCTATTTGCTATAGCAACTGACCTATGTCTTCCCCCTGTACACCCTATAGAAACTATAAGTTGTCTTTTTCCTTCTTTTTTATAATTTGGGATAAGAAACTGTAGCATATCTTGAAGTTTTTCTACAAATACTTTAGTCCCTTCAAATTCTAATACATAATCGCGAACCGGTTGGTCATTACCTGAATACTTCTTAAGCTCTGGAATATAAAAAGGATTCGGCAAAAATCTCACATCAAATACCAAATCTGAATCCACAGGTATTCCATATTTAAATCCAAAAGAAAGCACAGTTATAACAAGCTTAGTTTCTATCTGACCTTCCTCACCATAGATATTATTTATTTCTTCTGTAAGTTCTCTTGCTGAAAGCTTAGATGTATTAATTATATGGTCAGCACGCTCACGTACATCTCTAAGTTTGCGTCTCTCAGTTTCAATTCCATTTACAACCCTTCCTTCTGGCGCTAGAGGATGTTTTCGCCTTGACTCTTTATATCTTTTAATAAGCACTTTATCTGAGGCCTCTAGAAATAATATTTCATACTCATACCCTTCATCTTTTAGGTATGTTAAACTTTCAAATAAATCATCAAAAAACTTTCCACCACGAATATCTATAACTAAAGCAATTCTGTCAATACTACCATTAGATTTATAACATGCCTCAGCAAATTTAGGAATTAAAGTAGGTGGCAAATTATCCACACAAAAAAAACCTAAATCCTCAAGATTTCTTACCGTTTGTGTTTTTCCAGCTCCCGATAACCCCGTCAATATAACAAATCTCATCAAAAAAAACCCCCTCTACAAAAATCAAGAATTTCTATTATACCAAATATTTTATTATTGCTACTAATATTTTAATATTATCAATTATTCACTTTAAATGTTTGTCTACTTAGTTGTACTAATACAGTTTCATTTTTAATTATAACACAAATAATCATAATTATAGATATGTAAGTATAAAAAAAAAACGCACAAAGATTTATCCTATTGTGCGTTTTAAAATCCAATTTATTTTATAATTTTTTTAAAATATTTATAAAAAGCTCACTGATTTACCGAAATTTCAGAAGATTCTTTGTCCTCTCCCCAAATCTTTACCTCAGTATCAAGCTTTACACCAAATTTTTTTTGAACTTCATCCTGTACAAGCTTGATTAAATCCAAAATATCTGTTGCACTTGCGCTCTTTTTATTGATAATAAACCCAGAATGTTTAACAGACACCTCTGCATCACCAACATGAGTTCCTTTCAGATTTGAATCTTGTATAAGTACACTTGCATAATGCCCTTCAGGTCTTTTAAACGTACTGCCTGCCGATGCATATTCCAAAGGTTGTTTATCACTTCTTTTTTTTGCAAGATCATCCATTCTAGCTTTTATAACTTCCTTGTCACCGGCCTGCAGTTTAAGAGTAACACTTATAACTGTATATCCATATTTAAGAACAGCACTACTTCTGTAAGACAATTCCATATCGTCTTTGTCTATTGTTAATAATTCTCCATTACCGTCTATTGCGAGTATACTATCTAGAACCATAGACATTTCGCCGTTATATGCTCCTGCATTCATAGCTGCTGCACCACCAATGCTACCTGGAATTCCGTTAGCAAACTCAATACCTTTAAGCCCTTTGTCTAACGCCGCCATTGTAACATCATATAAACTAGATCCACTTTGAGCTGTTATTTTATTTCCTTCAACCTCAATTTTATTAAGGTTACATAGTTTTATAACAACACCGCGAATTCCTCCATCCTTAACTAGTAAATTAGATCCATTTCCTATTAAATAATATTTAATTTTATATTTTTTACAAATTTTTATTAAAGCTTGAACTTCTAAAACATCACTTGGTGTCACTAAAATATCGGCTGGTCCACCCACTCTAAAAGAAGTATGGTTTTCCATTGGTTCATCAACCTTTATATTAGAATTGTCTGTTACTTTATTTATTTGTTTAAATAATTCCGCATATAATTTCATATTCTACTCCTTGAAAATATTAATATATTTATATACTTGCATAACATAAATAATATTATTTATTATACAAGATATAGTTCTTTTAGTTTACCCTTTTTACTACAATATTTCAACAGTTTAAATTTATGATGTATATAAATATTCCTAATAAGGTTATTTATTATTCTTAAAATATAATATAACGCACTCTGCAGACTTGCTATCCATAGACGGTGTATCCATTAGCTCTTTTTCGTCAGCACCTTTTATATTATCTATACTGCCAAACTTTTTTAATAGCTCTCTTCTTCTCTTTTCACCTATGTTGGGTATGTTATCCAATATAGAATATAATGTTCTTTTATCCCTAAGCGTCCTGTGATAAGTAATTGCAAATCTATGGACTTCATCTTGCACTCTAGTAATTAGGTGCATACTTTGGGAATTACTTTTCATAAATAGCTCTATATTATTATATATCAAACCTCTAGTTTTGTGCCTATCATCCTTAACCATTCCGCATACCGGTATATCAATATTAAGATTATTTAAAACCTCAAGGGCCACATTAACCTGACCTTTTCCACCATCCATAAGAATTAAATCCGGAAACACACAAAACTTGCCCTTACTAAGTTCTAAATTTCTCTCTTTTATTCTCTCCACTTCATCCAGTCCTCGACGAAACCTCCGTTCTAAGATTTCCCTCATACTATCATAATCATTTGCTCCTATTACTGACTTTATCTTAAACCTTCTATAATCACTGTTTTTAGGCTTTCCTCCTTCAAAAACCACCATGCTCCCTACAGAATCTACACCCATTATATTTGATATATCATATGATTCAATTCTATCAGGTATTTCATCAAGTTTTAATAATTCTGTAATCTCCCTCATTGCGATTTTATGGATTTCCTTATCTTGCATATCCTTTAATTTAAAATTTTCGAGAGTTATCTTTGCATTATTTGCAACCATTTCTAAAGTTTTTTTCTTTTCACCCTTTTGAGGAATCTTAATAGTTACCTTTGAATCTTTTTTAGCGCTAAGCCATTGTTCTAAGATTTCTACCTCACTTATAAAAGGTACATATATTGTTTTAGGGATAAATGCTGTCCCGCCATAAAACCTCTTTATAAATTCTTCTATAAGTTCATTTTCTACATTCTCTGCTTCATCATTTAAAATAAAGTGTTCTCTACCTACTATCTTACCATCGCGAAGAAAAAACACCTGAATACAAACATCTTTTTCATCAACATACACATTAATGAAATCTTCATTCTCACAATTTCCTATTATAATCTTTTGTTTCTCATTTATTTTTTCTATAGCCATAATCTTATCCCGAAGCATTGCTGCTTTTTCAAATTCCAAAACTTCCGATGCAGTTTCCATTTTGTTTCTTAAATCTTCCTTTATACTTTTATCTCTTCCCGTAAGTAGATCCAAAGCGCCTTTTATAATTTTACCATAATCTTCTTTACTGATATACCCTGTACATGGTGCTTTACATAACCCTATATGATAGTTTAAACATGGTCTATCATATAGGACACCTTCTTTAATATTTCTTCTGCATGTTCTAAGAGGAAATATTTGTTTTATAAGTTCAATGGTACTATATACAGCCGCGGAATCTGTATATGGTCCAAAATATTTTCCTCCATCATTTGCAATATTTCTAGTTACAAATACCCTTGGGAACTCTTCATTTATAGTTATCTTTATAAATGGATAATGCTTATCATCTTTAAGCAAAATATTATATCTTGGGCTATATTTCTTAATAAGATTGCACTCAAGTATCAACGCCTCCATCTCAGAATCAGCCACTATATATTCAAATTCAGCTATATTTTTCACCATAGCCATAACTTTTACAGAATGATTTTTTGATGATTTAAAATACTGTCTTACTCTATTTTTTAAGATTTTAGCCTTTCCAACGTATATTATTTCACCAAGATTATTTTTCATAAGATATACTCCTGGTGCATCTGGAAGAGTCTTTAGCTGATAATCAAAGTCAAACATAATACAACCCCCTCCCCTTTAAGATTATAATTATTTTCATTTAAACATATATATTCAAAATTATACCAATACGTTTAAATTTCCCGGGCAATTTATTACAAGTTACTACATATATTATTTTTTCTATGCCAGCATTCATTTTATACGTCATTATCTCTAATTATACTACTAAATAAATCATGTTATATAAAATATAAAGTCAAATATTATTGTAATATTTGACTTTATATTTTCACTATTATGCTCATGCTTTCGCATGTTTTTTAGAATTAACAAAGTTAGAATTTTATTGCAAATAATTTCTAACAAGTTCTCTAGTTATCTCAGCAGCTTTAGCGCCACCTTGTCCGCCTTCCTCTACAATTACTGATATAGCAATTTGAGGATCATCATAAGGTGCAAATCCAGTAAACCAAGCATGCGGAGCTTCTTGTTTACTTGGGTCATCATGATCTGCAGTACCCGTCTTGCCACTAACTACAATGCCCGAAAGAGCTGCACTAGTGCCTGTTCCTTGAGACACTACCTCCTTCATTAAACCCTTCATAACATCAGAATTATTTTTTGTCATCACTTGTCCAAGCTGCTTTGGCTGTAATTTCTCTATAGATTTACCCTTGCTACTTAATATTTCTTTAACAAGCATCGGTTCCATCATTGTACCACCATTAGCAACTGCACTCACAACTAATGCCATTTGCATAGGCGTAACTAAAACCCCGGCCTGACCTATAGCACTCTGTGCAATATTACCTTTTTCATTATTTTTATAATCTGGAAATACACTATTTTCTACAGTTAAACCTATAGTTGGAATATTCTTATTAAAATAAAATTTTTCTGAGGTATCTTTTAATGCCTTATTTCCTAAATCAAGACCTAACGATCCAAAAAATACATTGCTAGAATGCATATAGGCAGATTTAAAATCTATATTTCCAAAAGATTCACCATTATAATCTTCCAATAGTTTTGTTCCATTAACAATTAAACTACCATTATCATTTAAGCTGCTATTGTAAACATTGGCTATATTTTCTAAAGCACTTGCTGCCGTAACAGTCTTAAATGTAGATCCTGGTGGATATAGTCCAGATACTGCTCTATTAAGAAGAGGCATTTCCTTATTTGCAACTATGCTCTTCCAATCTTTCTCTAAATTATTAGGATCATAAGAGGGTTTAGAAACCATAGCTAAAATTTCTCCAGTTTTAGGGTTCATTGCTACTATGGAACCTCGATGATCACCTAAAAGTTCATAAGCCTTTTTTTGAAGTTTGGAGTCAAGCGTAGTTCTTAAACCATTACCAACTTTTTGCTCAGTGTCTCTATTAAAAAAGACAAATTTTGAAAGCGTTGTATCGTTATTGCCCATAAGTTGTGCATCATATTTTTTTTCAAGGCCACTAAGTCCATAAACAGGATCCATATATCCTATAGCATGTGCAAAAACTGCACCTTGCAAATAATTCTGTTTTTGAGATGTTTCACTTGTCTTCGTACTTTTTGTTAAAGCCGTCATATCCTTGTCATAAATTGTTCCCCTTAATACCTTATTTCTCTCTGCCCAAAGCCTTCGATTAAAGGTGCTAGCTACAGCTTTCTGGCTATTAAACATATATACATAAGTAATATATGTAATCAAAGCAATAAAGAGTATTAAAAATACCAACAGGACTTTTTTTATATTACTTACAAAATCATTCATAACTTTGACCGTCCTCCGAAATTTTTTGAAGTATACCCAGCGAGAAGAAAGTTATTAACATAGAACTCCCTCCAGCACTAACTAATGGTAGCGTTATACCCGTTAATGGAATAGCTCCAACTACTCCTCCTACTATAACTAATACTTGAGCGGCTAGCATTGTACTATATCCCACCGCGAGTAACCTCGTAAAGTTATCCTTGCTATAAATAGGTACCCTCATACACCTATAAAACAATAAAAAATATAAAATAATAATAGCAAATCCAGTAACAACTCCCATTTCCTCACAAATAGCAGCAAAGATAAAATCTGTAGTAACTACGGGAACCATTCCAGGGTGTCCAAGGCCAAGCCCCGTTCCGAAAAGACCACCCGAGGCTATAGAAATTAAAGATTGTACTATCTGTAGTCCTTGATCGGTAGCATATTTCCAGGGGTTTCCCCAAATCATAACCCTCAATCGAACATGTCCAAACATTTTATAACTTATAAATCCACCTATCATAAATAGTACTAAACATATTAAAATATATTTAAAATTCGAAGTAGCAATATATAACATAGTTATTGATATAGCAAAAAATAGAAGAGCTGAACCCAAGTCCTTTTGAACTACCATAAGTCCAAGTGATATCATAACTACTATTCCAGGTTCAATTAAAGCCTTAAATTTAGAAATTTCTGAATTACCATCGGTTTTTATTCCGTAATACTGCAGCGACGATGCTAAATACGCCACCAAAGACAATTTACCAAATTCTGTTGGCTGAAAAGTGAACCCAGCTATTTTCACCCAATTTTTAGCCCCATAAGTTTTAGCTCCCATTATACTTCCCAAAGACATAAGAATAAGAGTACATATCATATAAGCATATTTGTACTTTCCAAACTTACTTAAACTTGGGAAAAGAACTACCACCAGAATAAATATAGCAATTCCAACTGCATAAAAAATAAGTTGTTTAATTGCAACGGGCGAGTCCAGCCTATATAACATTCCTATACCTATAACCGCCAATACATTTGAAAAAAGTAGAATATACTTATCTCCATCCGGGAAAAATCTTCTTATAACGAAATGTGAGGCTGCAAAAACAAAGCATATTATCCCACCCATTATTAAAGCATTTTTGTCGAACTCATTTTTTCCAATAAGATACATATTCAAAAATAAAACTATACATAAAAGATAGGTATACCGTAGCAGCTTTCTCTCTTGTTTTATACTATCCATAATATCACCCCGCTTGCACTCATAATTTACCCTATAACCTTAAAGGTTGAAGTTCCTATTTTAATTATGTCACCTTTTTTTATATACACTGTATCCTTAACCGCTTTGTTGTTCATTATAGTACCATTAGTACTTCTCAAATCCTGCAAAATATAATTTGTATTTTTCATGTATATTTTTGCATGCTGAGAAGACACATATTTGTCTCCCAGAATTAAAAGATTATCTGCCTTTCTCCCTATTGAAAGTTGATCATTTAAAGGTATAACTGCACCCACCCTTAAATTAAGATTATCTCCTCTTTCAATTACCTCAAGACCCATAGTTTTCTTTATAACTGGTTTCTTTTTTGCACCACCTTTTATGTCCTTATACATTATTCTCAATGCAAATATTATTATAATGTAAATAATCGCTATAATAGCATATTTCATAATCTTGCTTATCTCAGCCATAATGCACTTTCTCCTCTTTAAAAAATAATCAAAGACTAGCATTCACTTTATGCTAGCCTTATATAAATTATAACATTTTTTTTAGATAATGTCCTGTATATGAATTTACATTTAAAGATATTTCTTTTGGTGTACCAGTGCACAAAATATTGCCACCCTTGTCTCCGCCCTCTGGTCCTAGGTCTATAACATGGTCTGAACACTTTATAACATCTAAATTATGCTCAATTACAACTACTGTATTCCCTGAATCTACTAGTCTTTGAAGTATTATAATAAGTTTACTAACATCATCAATATGAAGTCCTGTAGTTGGCTCATCCAAAATGTAAAACGTTTTTCCAGTACTTCTCTTAGATAATTCTGAAGCAAGTTTAATTCTCTGAGCCTCACCACCTGATAGTTGCGTCGAAGGTTGCCCTAGTCTTATATAACCAAGACCAACATCCATTAGTGTTTTAAGTTTACTGTAAATTCTCGGAATATTCTCAAAAAACTTTACAGATTCTTCAACAGTCATATTCAAAACATCATCAATATTTTTCCCTTTATACTTAACCTCTAAAGTTTCTCTATTATATCTTTTACCTGTGCAAACTTCACAAGGAACATAAACATCAGATAAAAATTGCATTTCTATTTTGATTATCCCATCACCGTGGCAGGCTTCACATCTTCCACCCTTCACATTAAAACTAAATCTTCCTGGTTTATACCCCCTGATTTTCGACTCAGAACTCATGGAGAAAACATCACGAATTACATCAAAAACGCCAGTATATGTAGCTGGATTTGACCTTGGAGTACGCCCTATAGGACCTTGATCAATATTTATAATTTTATCTATATTCTCTGCTCCTATTATATCTTTATGAAGTCCAGGATTCTTTTTAGAGTGATTCAATTTTTTATTAAGACCTTTAAATAGAATTTCATTTACTAAAGTGCTCTTTCCAGAACCTGAAACACCAGTAACAGAAGTAAACACACCTAATGGAAAATCTACACTAACATTCTTTAGATTATTTTGTCTTGCATTAAGTATTTTTATAGAATTCCCATTAGATTTTCTGGTTTTGCTTGGAACCTCAATCTTCTTATTACCACTTAGATATTGACCTGTAATTGATCTTTCACAATTTTTCACATCTTCAATTGTTCCGGCAGCAACAATTTCTCCACCATGTTCTCCAGCTTCTGGCCCAACATCTACAATGAAATCTGCTGCCTTCATAGTATCTTCATCATGCTCTACAACAATTACCGTATTTCCTATATCTCTTAAATGTTTTAATGTCTTTATAAGCTTATCATTATCCCTTTGATGAAGACCAATACTAGGCTCATCTAAGATGTATAAAACCCCCATTAAACTAGACCCTATCTGAGTCGCAAGTCTTATTCTCTGAGCTTCACCACCAGATAATGTAGCTGCTGATCTTGCTAAATTTAGATAATCAAGGCCTACGTCCTTTAGAAAATTAAGTCTATCATTTATTTCTTTAAATATTTGATTAGATATAATTTTATTTTTCTCTGATAATTTTATATCATTTAAAAATATAACTTCATCTACAATAGACAATTGACAAAATTCACTTATATTCTTACCACCAACTGTTACAGCAAGTACCTCTGGGCTTAACCTTGCACCCTTACACTTAGGACATGTATTATCACCCATATATTGTTCTACATCTCTTTTTATATAGTCAGAAGATGTCTCAAAATATCTTCTTCTCAAGTTGTTTATAATACCCTCATATGCATGATTAAAAGTACCCGATCTATACTCCTTAACATAATTAACCTTAACTTTTTCTCCATTTGTTCCATACAATAGTATTTTAAGAATTTCTGGCTCATAATCCTCTATTGGTGTATCTAGACTAAATTTGTACTTTTCACTTAGAGCTCTTAGCACTGAAAAAGTCCAGGAATCCTCCTTAAGACTACCTTCCCCAAAAGACATAACAGCTCCACCTTTAATACTCTTACTTTTATCCGGTATTATAAGGTCCTCATCAATTTCCATAAGTGTACCAAGTCCATCACAATTGTCGCACTTACCATAAGGAGCGTTAAAAGAAAACATCCTAGGGGCCAATTCTCCAAGGCTAATACCACAATCTATACAAGCAAAATGCTCACTAAAGAGTATATCATCACCATCAACAACACTAGCAATGGCAGTACCCTCTGCTAGTTTTAATGCACTCTCTAAGGATTCAGTAAGTCTACTACGCACTTCATCTTTTACTGAAATTCTATCTATTACTATCTCTATATTATGTTTTTTAGTTTTCGCAAGTTTTATATCCTCTTCCATAAGCTCTACAGTAGTGCCATCTATTCTAGCGCGAACAAAACCATTTTTTTTAATATTCTCTATAATTTTGATATGTTCGCCCTTTTTCCCCCTTATGATTGGAGCTAAAATCGAAATTTTAGTTTTTAGTGGCATGTCCATTATCCTATCCACCATTTGATCCACGGTCTGCTGGGTAATTTCCTTGCCACATTTAGGACAATGAGGTGTTCCCACTTTAGCATAAAGCAGTCTCAAATAGTCATAAATTTCAGTTACAGTACCCACTGTAGAACGTGGATTCCTATTAGTAGTTTTCTGATCTATAGAAATAGCAGGTGATAACCCCTCTATATATTCAACATCTGGTTTATCCATATTGCCTAGAAACTGCCTTGCATAAGCCGACAATGACTCTACATACCTTCTTTGTCCCTCTGCATATAATGTATCGAAAGCAAGCGACGACTTACCAGATCCTGAAAGTCCAGTAAACACTATTAATTTATCTCTTGGTATCTCCAAATCAACATTCTTTAAATTATGAACCTTAGCGCCCTTTATAAATATCTTATCTCTCATGGTCTCCTCCTCAGTTACAAAACGATCAAATCATATTCTTTCCATTAAATTTAAATATCTTTAATCTGCTTTTTAAGTTTATAAATTATATCTCTAAGCTGTGCTGCCTTTTCAAAGTGTAAATCCTTAGCTGCTTGTTTCATCTCATTTTCATACTTATCCATTAATTTTTTAGTTTCATCATAATTTGCTTCTTTAGCCGCTTCGAGAGTCTCATATACCTCTTCATCCTCAGCGACTGTTATAGATCCTATTACATCTCTAATATCTTTGACAATAGTAGTTGGCACTATATCATGATTTTCATTATACTCCATCTGAAGTTTGCGCCTTCTTGTGGTTTCATCCATAGCCTTTTTCATAGACTTTGTTATTCTGTCTGCATACATTATTACTTTACTCTCTGAATTTCTTGCAGCTCTTCCTATTGTTTGAATTAATGAAGTTTCAGAACGCAAAAAACCTTCCTTATCTGCATCAAGTATCGCAACAAGAGCTACCTCTGGAATATCTAATCCTTCTCTTAAAAGATTTATACCTACTAACACATCAAACGTTCCCAGCCTAAGGTCCTGAATAATTTTCATTCTTTCTATTGTATCAATATCCGAATGCAAATAAGTTATCTTCATGTCCATTTCTCTAAAGTATTTAGTTAAATCCTCCGACATTTTTTTAGTTAGTGTTGTTACTAAAACTCTAAAACCTTTTTTTATTGTGTCCTGAATGATAGCATATAAATCATCTATTTGTCCTTTAACCGGTCTTATAACAATCTCAGGGTCTAATAATCCCGTAGGTCTAATTACTTGTTCTGCGATGTTTTCACTATGCTCTTCCTCATAAGCACTTGGCGTTGCGCTTACAAATACTGTTTGGTTCATGCTCTTCTCAAACTCTGGAAAGGTTAAGGGTCTATTATCATAAGCTGATTTAAGCCTAAACCCATAATCAATTAAATTAGTTTTTCTTGATTTATCTCCTCCAAACATAGCCTTAACCTGTGGAAGAGTTACATGGCTCTCATCTATAAACATCAAGAAATCATTTGGAAAATATTGCATCAATGTTTGTGGCGCTGTTCCTGCAGGCCTACCATCTAAAATTCTAGAATAATTCTCTATACCAGTGCAGTAACCAACTTCTCTCATCATTTCAATATCATAATTAGTTCTTTGTTTAAGTCTTTGCGCCTCCAGTGCTTTATCTTCCGAAATAAGTTCCTTTAATCTCTCTTCAAGTTCCTGTTCTATTTGAGCTATACCAATCTCTAATTTATCCTTTGATGTCGCGAAATGAGAAGCCGGGAAAATTGATACATGTTTACGAATACCTATAGTTTCTCCTGTAAGCGCATCAAATGATCTAATTTTCTCTATTTCATCTCCAAAAAATTCTACCCTAATCCCCTCACTAGACGACGATGCAGGGAATATATCAATAGTGTCGCCACGTACTCTAAAAGTTCCACGAATAAAATTCATATCATTTCTTTCATACTGTATGTCTACTAGATTTCTTATTACTTCATTTCTATCCTTTTCCATGCCTTCCCTAAGTGACACTGTAAGTTTTTTATACTCTTCTGGATTACCAAGTCCATATATACACGAAACTGAAGCAACCACAATAACATCGTTACGCTCAAGTAATGCAGATGTAGCTGAATGTCTTAATTTATCAATATCATCATTAACTGATGAATCTTTTTCTATAAATGTATCTGTCTGTGCAATATAAGCTTCGGGCTGATAATAATCATAATATGACACAAAATACTCAACGCAATTGTCAGGAAAAAACTCCCTAAACTCTGAGCAAAGTTGTGCTGCTAGGATTTTATTATGAGCTAGCACCAAGGTAGGTTTTTGAACTTTCTCAATAATATTAGCCATAGTAAAAGTTTTACCTGAACCAGTTACCCCTTTAAGTGTCTGGAACTTTTCACCTTTTTCAATTCCTTTAACAAGGCTATCAATAGCCTGTGGTTGATCACCTGTTGGCTTAAACTTTGAATGTAACTTAAACTCATACATAAAATCACCGCCTTGTTTATCATTATATGAACGTTTGTTCGTTACTTTATATTTTAACTATAAGTTTTTAATATGTCAATATGGTATATTAATTTAACGTTCAAAATCTTTGTATAATAAGCTTGGTTGAACACCATCATTATTTTGATATTTTCCACTCGTATATTCATCATAATCACCTTCAATACAATGATAATATATCTGACATATTTGAACTCCCGAATAAATTCTTATTGGTTGAACACAAAATATTTCTAGAGTCCAAAACCCTTGAAAACCAACGTCACCGAATCCGGCTGTTATATGAATGAACAACCCCAATCTCCCAATAGAAGACCTACCTTCGAGCATAGGTACATAATTATTTGTTCCTGTATACTCAACTGTTCTTCCAAGATATAATTTTCCTGGTTCCAAAACTAGTCCCTCCTCTGGTATAAAAAGCTCTTTAACCTTATTTTCTTTTTTCATATCCAAAGTTGGTTCATCATAAACAAGTAATTCATTATGTAATCTCAGATTATAACTATTAGGATTAAGTTGTTCTTCATTAAAAGGTTCAATTATAATTTCTTTACCTAGCTTTTTCTTTATTTCTATTCCAGAAAGTATCACGTCTTATTCCTCCTCGCTTAATTTTTACAAAAATCTAAATCACACTTTTCAGTTTTAAATTGATTTAGCTATAAATGATATTACCTGTGCTGCCGGAATTAATAAAAACTGAGCTAAGATTGTTCCCACTATTAATCCCCCGACAATAAAAATTATACATCTATCAAACTGCAATTGACTACATTCTCCATTTATTACATCATCCGTTAAAATTGATATAAATGGATCTATAAATATAACCATAAGTATTGTTGCACTGCCATTTATAACAGCTGATAATGTGCTACATGTGGTTCTTAATTCTGGATTTAAACATCCTGCATACAATGATGCCAAAACACCAACAGTCGATATAGAAAAAGCTATAGTATTAAGCAATATTATTTTTTTAGGCATCATTTTGAAACTCTTAAAATGTGCAAAATTCTCTTTTCTAGGTTTTGTAACACTACTCTTGAACTGCTCTATTCCTGATTTTGAGAAAGCATGCATTAATAATTTAGGTATAGAACGATTAATACTAAATGATTCTACTACTTTTTCAAAAACCTTTATAAATGTTGGCATAAGTGCTGACCCAATAATTGTTGCAATTGTTGTGGAAAATAGTATCCACCTAAAGGTAGATAATAAACTCTGAGGATTTCCTGCTTTTATAGTACTTTCAATTGTTTTAGCAAGTAGCGGTGCTTGAACACTGTTTGCAGTTCTAGAAACCAATGCAAAAATATTAAATACCGCAAAAGATACTGCTATTCTCCCTGTCCTTACTCCAACGATTCTAACAGAATAAGCTAGCGTTGAAATTATAGTAATTATAATTGTAAGAATTAAAACTATTATTACTTGTGTAGACATTTATATTCCTCCATCACCTTTAGAATACAATTATGTATTTGGTTATCGTTATTTATAAACTTTATAATAACACACCTAGCAATTATATATTGCTAATTATCCCTTCTAACACAAATAAAATCTACAAAAAGAATAGGGTACTAAGTCCCTATTCTATCATTTAGTATTGCTTTTATAATTGATTCAATATTGATACTGCGATAAAAGAAATTTAATTAACTTTTCAATTTAAAATCTAAGATTTTTGACAAAGTGCTTACATTGCCTTTGAAAGGGAAACAAAGTAGTTTATTATCATCTTCAAATATCATAAAAAATGGTGCATCATGCTGTGGAATTATTATAAAAACATTATCTACAAGTGCGTTTAAACATTTACCTTGTACCTTAACTGCAGGGTAAATTGGAACTCTAATTGCATACCCATCATCCGTAAGTGGTTTACTTTTGGGATATAAACTATCCACATCTTTAATCGAGCTTACAACCATATTATGAATTTCATCATTTAACTGAACTACCTTTACTACTTTATCTTGTTTTGGATCAAAAATTTCAACATATTTAAATCCTATAGCAGAAGCCACTGTTGAATGCAATAACATAATAAATAATGACATAACTATTAATATTTTTTTACTCATAAACATCACCCATTATTAATATCCCCATAATAAATATAGTTATGTTATAATAATAATATTTTTATATTATCACATGTATTTTATTTTAATTTACTAATCTAAATTTTTAATATCCTTTAATTCTTTTATAAGGTCTTTATATTTTAAATCTAACAGTTCCACATTGTCTTTTTTACTTGGCATCGAAATCTTTCCTAAAACTTCTGAAATTTTGTTTTCAATAATTAGCCTTCGATCTTTTTTATTAAAACCTTGTGATTCTTCATTTTGCTTTCGTAAATATTCATTATATCCGCCGCTAAAAGCTTCAATTTTATTGTTGTTTATTATCATTAAATGGTCCGCCACCTCACTTATAAATTTTCTATCGTGGGAGACAAATAATATTGTACCATTAAATTCTTTTAAAGCAGTTTCAATTGCTTCTGATGAATAAATATCAAGATAATTTGTAGGTTCATCTAAAATCAGCATATTTATATCGCTAGTGAATATTTTTGCAAAAGATACCTTTACTCTTTCTCCACCACTTAGAAAATTGATTTTTTTATGAATGTCTTCACCTCTAATCAAAAGCCTAGCCAACAGTATTCGTACAAACGTCTCGTCATATACACTTTCCCTAATAACATTTTCAAGTATACTTTTTTCTTCATCAAGCATACTCAAATCTTGATTAAAGTAACCTATCTTTAAAGTACTAGAACTACTAATATTAGAATCTTTATCCATTATCATTCGTATAAGTGTACTTTTACCGCAACCATTATTTCCAATTAAAGCGATCTTCCACCCATTACCTATTTGAAAGTTTGCATTTTCAAATATTTTTCTACTTCCAAAACTTTTGCTAAGCCTACTTCCTTTAATCAAAATTTTGCTGTGTAATTTTTCAGTTTTCTGTATATCAACTTTTGTCATATATATATCTAATGGTTTATCCTTTATTTCTAATTTATCAAGCCTAGACTTAAGAGACTTTGCCGCATTGTCTACATTCTTTTCAGCCTTTTGATTTCCTAATCTATGAAGTCTTGCTTCAGAATTGCCCATACGCTTAGGCGTTTTTCTCATAGTATCCTTACGATGTTTCCTATCTACAATAGATTCCTCAAGTCCTCTTTTATCTCGTATAAACTGAACATACTCAATGCTTTGTCTTTCTATTTCTAGTTGCTTGTGCTTTTTATAAAAACTGTAGTTTCCATTATATATTTTAATTTTTCCATTTTCCAATTCAATTATTTTATTACACAACTTATCTAAAAAAAATCTATCATGAGAAATCAGAACCAAAGCACCTTTATATGCCAATAACTTTTCCTCTAAAAGTTTAATACCTTCAATATCTAAATTAGATGTAGGTTCATCAGCAAAAATTATATTTGTTTTTCCACTTAAGCTATTAGCAATTTTAAGTCTTGTCTTTTCCCCACCACTCATAAAATTGCTATGATTTATTGGTACTTTAAACAATCTAGCCACTTGAGCAAAAGGCTTTTCATTAAAACTATAATCCAGCTGAGTTATATAAGAATAACTACCATATATGTCCACGTAACCTTCATCTGGAACTAACGTTTTTGATAGAATATCCATTAAAGTTGTTTTACCAGTTCCATTAAGTCCTACTATTCCTATTTTCTCCTCAGAATCAATCTTTAAATTCTTTATGTCAAAAAGTAATCTATCACCAAAACTTTTTTTAATATCTCTTATTTGTAAAATCAACATAAAAAGCCCCTCCTTTTTTAATATGGAGAGGATAAAATTCGCACTAAAAAAACATATCAAAATAGTATTTCTAAAGAATCCTTTATTAATACCAAAAAATATAAACCTAGTGTACCTCTATCCCATCCAAAACTATAAATTTCAACATTAAAAACAAACCCTTCAAAGGGTTTAAATTATCATGCAAACAAATTAGTTCATATAGATAAGATTAGATTCTCATTTCAGTCCACCATTTTCCTTTATTTAATATTGTATATCATCTATAATTTTATACATAAAGTTACATTACGTCAATACATAATATCCTCTTAGCCTTGTAACGTATGAAAATTCACTATACCAATATACGCTCCGCCATTCATGGCAGCGATAGAATGTTGAAATTATATCTTTTTCATAGAGCATGCTAACAAAAGTATATAATATACTCTATGAAAAATTTAAAACTCATCTTTACTTCTTATCTTGTTCTTGTTCCTGCTTTTGATCTTCCTCTTGTTTTATGTTTTTGTCTTCATCTTTGTCTTTATCTTCATCTTTGTATTCATCTTTGTCTTTATTTTTTATTTTTTCAATTACCTCTTTAAAGGACTCATCATTCATATTAACTATAGCAGTATCCTTGGGTATCTCCCTAGGTACAATTACTATTCCTAGCCTTTTATTCGAAGCCATATTACTATAATTTACATTTTTAAGATCTCCAAAGGGTTTCTTAATTTTTAAAGATAGCGAACTAAAATTTCCTTTAATTATATTAAAGATTTCTTCTTCAACCTCTATCGCTTTACCATTAAGCTCAACTATCAAGTCGCCACTTTCAATTCCCATTTGAAAGGCAGGAGATTTAGGGGCTACCGCAAGTACCATAATTCCCTCATCACTACTACTAAATTTAGGTTTCATCGTGAACTCCATATGCTTTTCTAGTCTAAGCATTGCCTCGTGTACTACTGCCGCAAATATTAGAATAAAAAATTGATACGCTGTGCCTAGTACCGCGAGTTGCGCTACGGCTGTTAACAATACTCCATAAACCATAATTAAAGCACCTGAAGTGAGCGTCTTCGCCCTCTTACTCTTAGTAAAAGTAATGCCACTATAACCTATGACTCCATACAAAGCAATCGAGGCTATAACAGAATTTTTGACAATTCGATCTATTATATTCCCTTTTATTAAATGTCTCCATTCAGGTATCATTACGCTCTGTCCAACCACTAAGTTCGATGAAGTTGCACTTAAAAGTATAAGTAGCGCAATCGGTAACGCCCAGTATCTTTTTAATGCAAACCCACCAATAATTTTGTTATCTCTGTTGGTAAATACCGGGATAGCTCCTCTTGAACCATCTATCATAACTAGACTTCCCTCTACAATATGTAATATTCCAACAAGTGTCATTAAAGTCAAAATATCAATATTTATAACATCTAATTGTGGCATATTTAATGTATTTGCTGCATATTTAAACAATAAGCTGGCTATACCTAGTACTGCACCAGAATAAGAAAAGCAAATAAATCTAGGCTTAAATGCCATAAAAAATAACGAAACCATAAACAATAAATAAATGTTTGAGTTTTCATCAAAAACTAATCCTGCGTACGTAAATATTAGACTAGCTGCAGCCCCAGCAAAAATACCTATTACAATTTGAGAAATAGTTAATTCAAATGCTGAGTCTAAACTTTCTCCCATTATCATCTTCTGCATAGCAGCAATTTTCTTGTTTTTATTATAAAAAATCAATGCAATCATCATTAAAATAAACGCATTTGAAGGGTCTGCAATTGCATAAGCAACTGCTCTTAAAGTATGTATTGCAATCTCCATTGGATAAAATTCTCCTCCCATATTAATGAAGTTTATTAAGGTAATAGCATCATTAATAAAAATGTTCTTAAAAACCAAATATCTACCATGTTACTGGTAGATATTTGTTAATTATTACTTAATTTTATCCGTAGCTATCTCCAAGGCTTTTTTAAATTGTGGATCTAAAGCTCTATTATATACTTTCTCTTTAAGTGCTTGTGGATACACTACAGCAACTCCTGGTTTAATTCCAATATGCTGTATATTTTCACCATTTGGAGTATAATATTTTGATATAGTTACCTTTAATGCAGTACCATCATCAAAACCACTATTACTTCCAGAAAGCATAGTTTGAACTATACCCTTACCAAAGGTTTTTTCTCCAACCAGTGTACCAACCTTATAGTCTCTTATAGCACCTGCAAAAATTTCTGAAGCACTTGCTGATCCCGAATCCGTTAGTACAGTTAATGGCATGCCTATTGCTATACCACCCTTTGACTTATACTCAATCTTTTTCTTGTTTTTGTCTATTGTGTATACTATATTTTTCCCCTTAGGTACGAAATTAGATGTTAAATCTACAACCTGATCTAAAAGTCCGCCTGGATTACCTCTTTCATCAACTATTAAGCTCTTCATTCCCTTACTTTGTAATTCCTCTAATTTTTTATTAAAATTAGCGGCAGTATGTTCATCAAACATTGTAAGTTGAATATATCCAATTTTATTTGCTAACATTTCGCCCTTAACTGTTACTAAATCGATAGCAGCACGTTTCATACTAACATTAAAATTCGCTTTTCCTTTTCTACTAAGTGTTAATGTAACGGCCCCGCCTTCTTTACCTTTCATCATAGCAACTGCCTTTTCTAATTCTTTCCCAGTCACTTCAGTTGAATTAACCTTTTTTATGATATCCCCAGAAATTATTCCTGCCTTTTTAGCTGGTGAATCATCAAATGTTGAAATTACAACTATTTTATCATCTTTAACTCCCACTTGTAGGCCAAGACCAGTGTAAGCACCTTCTGTTTGAGTATTAAAATCTGTGTACTCTTTTTTGTTCATAAAAACTGTATAAGGATCATTTAAGGAATTAGTCATACCTTTTATAGCTCCCTCTACTAAAACATCATCACTAATTTTACCATCATAATACTGATATAATTTATTCCTGACTAAAAATAGTTTTTGAAACTTTAATACTTGTTCATAATCATCTCTTGCAATTATTACTTTACCGTTTGGGCTCCCTAAAGAAATCTGATTTGAAACAAACAAAGTTATACAATTAGTAATAATAAGTAACACTACAACCCATATAATTAGTTTCTTTTTTCTCGCTTTAAATCCTTCACTATCATTTCCAACAATTTTGAAACTATTAAACTTATTTTCATCACTCATTTTATACACCTCTTTGTGATTCTATATATATTATTATGTAATTATATATAATTTATAACACTAATATTAAATAAACATATTTAACGACATTTTAGAAGGGAACTAATTCCCTTCTAAAATCGTTAGTTTTAAAGCTTCTACAAGCTAAACAACTTAGCATAGTTAAAAACCTTACAAAAAAGCTTTAGTATTATACAATCAAGAACTTTCTTATTGATATAGAGCTTCCTAATGCTCCAATAATTAAGCCACCTAACATAAACTGCCATAATGTCGTACTTAATATAATATAAGGATTAATTAATGTAATTCCAAGTACCCCACTAGTAACCTTCTCAAAAACCAGTTTATAAGCATAATACAGTACCCCAGTAGAAATAATTGCTCCTGATATGCCAAGAAGCATTCCTTCAATAATAAACGGCCATCTTATGAACCAATCAGTTGCACCAACAAACTTCATAATTCCGATTTCTTTTTTTCTAGAGTATACTGTAAGTTTAATTGTGTTTCCAATTAGAAATAAAGATACACTTACTAGGATTGCAAATAATACAATTCCTACAATCTTAAGAGTATTCGTTATTTTTATAATTTTATCAACGGTTTCCCGTCCATCATTAATTTTCTCTATACCTTTTAATCCAGTAACAGCTTTTACGACACTACTTACCATCTCAGGCTTTTCTACCTTTACAACATATGAAGTTGGAAAGATCTTTTCCAATCCTTTTGTTAAGGATTCGTTTTCCTTACCAAATTGTTTCTTTGCATTGTTTAGTGCATCATTCTTATCTTCAAACGTAATACTTGAAACTCCCGCTACTCCATTCAAAGTTCTTTCTATAGCTGACTTGTCTGCTATCGTTATATTATCTTTAAGATAAACTGTTGCTTGAAGTTTAGCCCCTAGTTCTTTAACTCCTGCATTAACATTAAAAACAATTAGCAAAAATACGCCTAAAATAAATAAAGTAGCTGCCACTGTAGCCACCGAAGCTATACTAACCGTTTTATTTCTTTTTAAACTCTTTAAAGCATCCATGATAAAATATTTAATTGTACTAATCTTCATAACCGTATCTTCCCCTCTGCTCGTCTCTAACTAGAACACCTTTTTCTATAGCGAGCACTCTCTTCTTCATAGCATCCACTATATTTTTAGCATGTGTTGCCATAACCACAGTGGTACCTGCTTTGTTAATATCATTTAAAACATCCATAATTCCTAATGCAGTTTCTGGATCTAAATTCCCTGTTGGCTCATCTGCTATTAGCAAAGTGGGATTATTTACTATAGCCCTTGCAAGGGAAACTCTTTGTTTTTCTCCACCTGAAATTTCATTAGGAAAAGCCATATGTTTTTTCGACAATCCAACTAAATCTAAAACATAAGGTACCCTTTTTTTAATATCCTTTGCAGAACATTCTGTAGCCCTGAGTGCAAATGCCACATTTTCATAAACATTTAGGGTATCAATCAATCTAAAGTCTTGGAAAACCACTCCAATTTTCCGCCTATAGTATGGTATATTCTTTCTAAGTATGCTTGTTATATCTACATCATTTATGGTAACACTACCTGTAGTTGGTTCTACCTCTTTTAAAAGTATTTTAACAAAAGTCGATTTACCCGCTCCACTAGGTCCTACAAGGAATACAAATTCCCCCTTTTCAATAGTAATATCAATATTCGACAAAGCTATTACATTATTATCATAGATCTTAGTTACTTTTTTCACTTGTATCATATTAAAATCTCCTTACAACGTTTATATATTCATTTCAGTAAAATCACTAATAACATTATAACATAATGACAATGCCTTAATAAATTTTAATATAAAAATTTCGTGAATATTCTTTAAAATTATTATGTATTCTCGTACAAATCTCACCTTTATGATAAGAAGTTTCTATATTATCTCATTATTGCTCTATTTTAACAAACTTTGTATAATTCAATAAAATAGATAAGGGTATTAAATACCCTTATCTATTTTATAAACCTACACTTATTAAAAGTGCTGTATCTACTTTTTTCATATCACCATCAGTCATGTGACCAATTTTTTCTTTTAATCTTTTTTTATCCAATGTTCTTATTTGTTCCAGCAAAACCACAGAATCTTTGTTTAGACCATACTCTTCTGAAGAAATTTCAACATGAGTAGGGAGTTTCGCTTTATTTATCTGAGAAGTAATAGCTGCAATAATAATAGTGGGACTGTACTTGTTGCCAATATCATTTTGAAGTATAATTACTGGTCTAATCCCGCCTTGCTCTGAGCCTACAACCGGGCTCAAATCAGCATAAAATATATCTCCTCTTTTTACTATTGTTGTCATTTGACAAATCACTCTCCGAAAGCTTAACTTCGTATTCTTTAAACTCTTTAATATCTTTTTCAAAACCCATATTAGCTATTTTTAAATTTAATTCAGCCATTTCCAAATATCCTTGTTTCATTGTATCTATATAATTAAGTCTTTTCTTTTCCTCAATATATAGTATTATAGCTTCCCTAATAAATACACTTCTTTTTTTACAATCTTTTTTGAGTGCCTTATTAAATTTAATGTAAAGTTCCTCCGAGAGGTTTATTACTAATTTCTTTGAAGTCGACATAGAGAATTTAATACCTCCTATTTTGTAAAACAACAATATGTATAAAATTATTATAATTCAATCTATGTCAATCTGTCAAAGAAATTATTCGTTTTTTCGCCTTTTTTCAACAAGTTATTTTACATAAAATAGACTATTTTACATGTAAAATAGTATTATTATACATACTCTTTTATCTTTACAACTTCGCCTTCCTTAATGTATACTCTCGGAACTCTTTTGCCAATCATACAAACTATCTCGTAACTAATAGTACCTATTAGTCCACCGACAACGTCTGCATTAAATTTATTATTTTCATCTTCGCCTATTAGTATAACCTCGTCCCCAACTTTTACTCCATTGATCCTTGTAATATCAATCATACACTGATCCATACAAATTTTCCCTATAACTGGAGCAAATTTACCTTTTATAATAACCTTTGCCTTTTGAAATAAAAGCCGTGTATACCCATCAGCATAACCAATTGGAAGTGTTGCTATAACACTTTCTTTATCTGTTTTATATTCTCTTCCGTAACCAACACATTCTCCAGGTGGCAACGTTTTTATATGTACAACATTTGTTTTTAAAGTCATGGCCGGTAATAAATCTAGTTTTTCCTTATTTACCTCATCCGACGGATAATAACCATAAATTATTATTCCTGGTCGTACTGCCTCATAATGGATTTTTGGTAAATCTATGATAGCCGCACTATTGGCAATATGTCTTGTGTTTATGTAAACTTTTTTTGCTTCTAATTTTTGATAAAACTCATCAAATTTTTTCACTTGAATATTAGTATATGTCTTATCTTTTTCATCTGCAGTTGAGAAGTGACAAAAAATCCCTTCTATGATTACGTTAGGTAATAAACTTATCTTATATACTTCTTGTACACTTTCATCACTTGGTAAAAAACCTATTCTACCCATCCCTGTGTCTAAAGCTATGTGTATTCTTGCTATTTTATTTTCATCTTGGGCCATCTTTGATAATTGTTTTGCAAATTCATATGAAAATACAGTTTGTTCAATATTATACTTCAACAAATTATCTATAAGTTCCGGTGGTGTAAACCCTAATATCATTATTGGACATTCTATGCCCGATCGCCTGAGTTCCATTGCTTCACTTAACATTGCAACGGCTAAACTATCTGCACCATTTTCAAGTAGTACTGGAGCTACATCTACAGCTCCATGCCCATAAGCATCTGCCTTTACAACTGCCATAATTTTTTTACTTTTCGTTACTCGTCTAATCTCACGCATATTATGTGCTAGTTTATCTAAATCAACCTCAGCCCATGCAGGTCTTAAATGTTTAAACATTACCTTCACCTCGCTTGTTACTAAAATTTAATATATATTATGGAACATTAAACTCTTTAGGTTCAATCTTTAAATTGGCAATAAAATTAGTATATGTTATATTAATTTTTTCTTTACCACTATTATCGTAAATAATCATTTTTTCTGGCAACATGCTTTTATTATTAACATATAAAAGTGCATTATTAATATTTTTATTATTACCAGGTATAAATAAATTAATTACTGTGTATTCAATATTATTAACATTCTTAGTAACATATTTTATTTCCTCATTAGTATACAATAATCCTATGTATTCACCTATAAAACTTAGTTTAAGTACTTCATCAAAGCTTTTGCTTTGTACATATGACCTTCCATTATTTTTATCTTTAATATAAATTTTATCATCTGATTTATATATGAACACTCTGTTTTTGTTTAACTCTAGTTTATATCCGCCTCCCTTTAAATATGATTGTTTTGCCTTATAGTTAATTGTCTGTTTATCATTCTTTATGTCCATGTTCATATTTGTAGTATAGCTATCCATGTTTTTTAAAAAGGTTGTAATATCATTAGTATCCTTTGGGGTTTTATCACAAGAAGTAAATATCACCGAACTTAAAATGAACAAAAGACTTAAAAATAATAACGATACTTTTTTCATTGTAATCCTCCTAGCATTTCTCTAGAGATACAACAATTATTATTGTTGCAAGCCTTATTAGCTTACTCTACTACTTATACTATTACTAATGATTACATACTATTACTAAAACAATCAATTATAATGGATCAGATAGCTTTGCTATTTCCACAACTTCTTCATTTTTCTTTTCAACTTCTAATATAGCATAAGCAATTGCACTTTCTTCCCCATGAGATATGCTAAGATGAATAATATATTGACCTTCTTTTTTAGCTATTAACTTTGCTTTTCCTTTTAAAATTACTACTGGCTTTCCAAGGGTTGTTCGATCAACTTCAATGTCTTTAAAATCAAACCCCATAAAGCCTGTCCCTAAAGCTTTTGCTACAGCTTCTTTTGCAGCAAATCTCCCAGCTACATATTCAGCCCTTAAATTTCTACTTTTAAGATATTCTAGTTCCGTACTTGTAAAAATTTTTTCTAAAAACTTATTGTTGCTTTCCATTGCATGTTTTATTCGTCTGATTTCAACTATATCCGTACCTACACCTAGAATCATTCTTATCAACTCCCATTTGTTAATCTATGTTTACAAATTTAAAGCTTTAGTAAGCTATTGTATTATATAGGAATGGTATAATGTTATATTATAACTATGACTATTTATAGTATTATACTCTATATTTTTGTAATTTTCCATTATACAAAAAAGAGAATAATCATCCTCTGAAGGTGGAATATTCTCATCAATATGTTAGGTCAAAATAAATTATTAACAAGAAGCTATACTTGCTAACACTTCATCAAAATCACTAGTATACTCATCAATATACTCACCCAATATGTCAATCATATGAATAGGTGATACTGTATTATCATATAATATTTTCAAAAGATCTTTAACTTTATACCTTTGTGGACTTATATTTTGTACACAATCTCTTTGTATTCTTACAACTGTACCATTGATAATATCTTGCCTTTCTATTTCAATACCATAAGCTTGTATTTCAGTAAGCTTACCATACATTGATACAGACATGTGACTTTTTACCAATCTGTAAGCATAATTATAATTCACTTCACCATCTGTTATTTCTATATACAAATTCTCTATAATTACCATATGTGTTTGCCTCCCATACTTTCTTATGAGAATACAGTAACATTACTTTCAAAAAAAATATGTCATTTTGTGAAATACGTTTACATTATATTATCTCTTTTTAATGACAACTTCAACCCAATACACCCATAATGTCACGATTAAGAAAGAATAGCAATAGGTTACAATTTATATGCAGTGGTTTATTTGTCGAAATTATAATAAATATAACTAAAAGTTTTTTATATTAAATTGAATATTTTTAAACAAAATATAATCGTTATTTAAAAAGCCCTTAATTCAATGCTAAATATTGTTATTTTGTAAATATTTAGCATATTGTTTAAAAATTTAACATGTTATTTTGTTTATTTTTTAATTTAACTTTATTATTTGTAAATTTTATTTTTTAATTCATTCACCATTTTATGTCTATCAACACCAATATATCTACATAAATCTTCTAGTATTAATAGTGTAGCAATGACCATAGCACAATCCTCTTTGCTGTAATCCTCTAAAGCATACCGATTTATATATATAATCTTATTCACTTGCTTACAGCTAATAGTTTTATATAATTCATTCAGCGTATCATATAGTATTGAATATGAAATTAAAATAAAATCTACTTTCGACTTTTCGGACCCATTAACCACTCCCCTAATAATCTTATTTAAAAAAGTATTCTTATAATACTCCAGCATTTTCAAATTATAATTATTCTCTATAAATTTGCCTACTACCCCCGCATCAATAAGTGTTATTTCACCCTTTGTATTAAAAAAAACACCAGCATCTAAAATCTCACTTTTTTCATTAATCTCTGAGAGTATTTGTTTCATCCTGTAATTGAAGAAACTAGTAAATTCACCCTTAGTAATAAAAGACTCAAGCTCAGTTGTAGCAACAACACAAACTAAATCAGAAAAATTTTTATAAATCTTTTTTAAATGTTTTTTATCATTATTATCCATATCACTCATACTCCCATCTCTCTCTTCACTAAAATAAATTAATAAACAACTCTCAATTGTATTACATTTAGTGTGGCATAATAGAAATAAACTATACCAAATAACATGAAAATAAATACTAATAATTTTTACACCAACTTTCCTACTCTATATACTCTAAGAAACATATCACTCTAACCCACAAATTAGTATAACCCTAGCTCACTCGAGTAAGACGACGAGTGTCAATACACAAAATTGCCGAGAATATGTACTAGTATAAAATTTCTCTGGAGTGACTTGCAACAAGAAGTGAAAAAACAATTAAAATTCCATTTAAAATTCTTCTTTTGCGAATTCAAAATGCTCGTAAGCCTGACAGGAAGTCAGGCTAGCGAACCCACAGGACAACCAGGGTGAGCCGTTAGAGGATTTTACATTCGCAAAAGATTAGAATTCTTAATGGAATTTCATGTTTTGAGCTCTGTTGCAATGCATGTAAGCGAATTGGATACCATTACTTTAACGCCGCATCAATACCCTCTGCCAAACCCTTCGCTAACTTATCTTGGTAAGCTTCAGTTATAAGAAGCCTTTCTTCACTAGTATTCGATAAGAAACCCATCTCCACTAAAATAACAGGAACCTTAGACCAATTAAATCCTGTCATATCATCTCTTTCAACAACGCCTCTATCATTCATGCCTACATTATTAATAAGATTTCTAAAAACTACTTGTCCATATTGTTTACTCACCTTATATATTGGATCTGTATTTTCAGTATCTGTAGGTACAAGCATTGACGCTCCACTAACAGATGAATTATCATTTGAATCTGCATGAATTCGTATAACTAAATTTGCCTTAGAATCGTTTCCGACCTGAGCCCTTGCAATATTCCCAAGCATTTGTTTATTCTCTGTCTTTGTCATTATTACAGTATATCCTTTTTTAATAAGCAAAACTTTTAGTCTAACTGCTACCGCCATATTAACCACATACTCAGGCGTTTTTGTATTAATTCCTTGAGCTCCACCTGGCTCCTTTATTTTCATTATAGTTGAACCTGGAGCTTGCTTTTCTTGCTCGAGGCTAGTAATGCTTGCATGTCCTGGGTCTATAACAACTACCTTCGCCAAATCTTTATGCTTTTTTAAAAATTCTTTATCTTTGTTAATTTTAAGCAGTGCCTTTGCATCTTTCACTGCCTCTGCTTCTTTTACTCCTTTTGTTTTCGCTAGTAACTTTTCATTAGCAATCTTATTCAACTTTTTATCTTGCTCATTTGTCTTTATGGCTTGTACCGATTTTTCATGTTCCTTTTTTACATAATTTACTTTATATAATACTCCACCTATAATAACAAGACACATAAAAGCTAATAATATTTTTTTAATTTTAATCATTTTACCCTCCTGGATTCTTTCTATAAAAATAATGTATGTTTATTGTACCATTTCTTTATTAACACATATGATTTTTGCAGATCATTTTTAAATCTTATAAAAATATTTACCACTAAGCACTAATTAATACAATTTATTGTCTTAATTATGTTTTATATATTAAATACCAAGTATCTCATAGTATTAAAGAAAATAAAAAGTCTAAAATAATAAAAGTAAATATATAAAAAAAGGAGGGCTTTTAATGGCTCACAATAACAATATGTACTATAATTACGATCGTTATAAAGTTGAAAAAGCTAATGAATTAGAAATGCTTCAAAAGCATTCATATATAACTTCCTTTGAAAAATCAAATGAGGTTATAGTCAAACATCCAAACAACAGTGAGAAAACAAACGACTTTGTTTAACGACCCAGGAGATAATTTAACTATCATTTTATTTTTGTTATTAAAATTTACTATAAAAATAAAGCAAGCAAATTCCTAAGGAATTTGCTTGCTTTATTTTTATAGTATTATACCGCAAACTCTTCTGGTGGATTCAAAATGAATTTGTTAATAATAAATGCTACACCATCTTGATCATTAGTCTTAGTAATAAAATTAGCAACTCTTTTAACCTCTGGATATGCATTTCCCATAGCAACTCCAAGTCCAGCATATTTAATCATATGGATATCATTTCCTGCGTCCCCTATGCATATAACTTCTTCTTGTTTAATATTTAATTTTTCAGCAAGTGCTGCTACTCCTGCACCTTTATTAACTGATTTAGGGAGAAATTCTAAGTAGAAAGCTGCACTTCTAACTACTGTATATTTATCACTTACTTCTTCTGGAATTTTTCCCATTACCTCTTCTATAACTTCTGGCTTGTCTACAAACATAACCTTAACTATAGTAGTACTTGCAGGTACATCGTCTACAGCAATTATATCATTAGGAATATGATTCATTTCTGCTTCGTGCCTAGTGAATGTCGTATCTTTGGGAGAAATTACTGAATCTTCCGTTAATGCATGTATATTAACATTTAGCTTTTTGCTTAAACTATATATATATTTATAATCCTCAAGAGTTAATGTTGTTTTAGATATTATCTCATTACCTTCACAGTTCTGGACAAGTGCTCCATTAAATGCTACTGCATAATTATCCTCTGAAACTAAATTAAGTTCTTCTAGATATCTTTTAAACCCAATTAGAGGCCTTCCTGATGCCAGTACAACCTTAACTCCAATATCTTTTGCTTGTTGTATTGCATTAAAATTAGCTGGTGAAATTTTCTTTTCGCTATTTAATAAGGTTCCATCCATGTCTATTGCTATTAATTTATACATTTTTTACCCCCACGTAACAACTTTTCTTAAACTAAACATAGTATATCATAAAATTTTATAAGTAATGGATTACATATTTTATAAACTTTAAAAAGGCTGAAATAGTTTGAGAAAATTTGAGACATGCAATAGAAAACAATCCTTTAATTATTAGAAAATCAGATACAATACCAATTACCTCAAGCCTCAGAGTTGCATAATACAAAAAAGTATAAAAACATCCGTAATGATTTTCAAACAGAGCTCTAAATTAGAAATTTAATTAAGAAATTCTAATCTTTTCTTCATTTCTGTTTGCAAATAATTACGGACAAATCCTATACTTTCTTACTATGCTAAATGCCTGTGGAACAAATTATTGACTAATTTTAGTCGCTATCTTATAAAATTCATAAATACCTTGTCTTCAACTTTAGGTTCTTCTACTTTGTCTTTACCAGCATCTACAAGTTTTAAAAGCCATGACATATTTTTTCCGAGGACTCTCATAATCTGCATTCCCTCTTCATCTTGAGTTGCGTCGCCTGGTGCAGTACCAAAAACTACATTCCAATAATTTGATGTAGGCATTGCCATTTCTGAGTAATTAATATAATTATTTAATTGATCAAATGTTGGAATACCACCTGCACGCCTTACTGCGACAACACTAGCTCCTACTTTATGTCTAAGCATGCCTCCATTTGTAGATGTTACAAGAAATGCACGATCTAAAAATGATTTCATAGTTCCAGCTATTGCGCTGTAATGTACAGGTGAGCCTAAAATAATTCCGTCAGCCTCTTTCATTTTTTGAATCCATTCATTAACCTCATCATTCTTAATAACACACTTTTCATTCATGTTTCTACTACATCCGCCACAGGCTAAACATCCACGTATCTCTTTATTTCCTACATGAATAATTTCTACCTCTATATTCTCTTTTTTAAGTTCTGTAGCTACAGCTTTTATAGCCTCATATGTATTTCCATTTTTATTAGGACTCCCGTTAAAAGCAAGTACTTTCATAATATACCTCCATATAATCTTCATTTATTTAAAACCTGTGTTCATTATAATGCTTCCCTATTTAACTTGCTAGTACGCACTATTTAGTTAGTTACCTTACCTTTAGGTAAGATTCTTACACTTTAGGTAAGATTCTTACACTTTAGGTAAGATTCTTATAAATATCTATACCTATTTAACATTATGTATAAGTTTGCTTATATTAATTTGCTCCTATATAATTAAAGCTAATATGTTATGGGTTTACCAAAAGCCCCTAAATATATAAATAATTAAAGGTAGGTACCCTAATGATATACTGTAAAGGTAAAGAATATATATGTTTATTAGATTATGCAATGGATTTTATCCGAGGCAAGTGGAAGTCAGTTTTGTTATGTCATTTATATGATGAACCTAAAAGATTTTTAGAACTTCAAAGAATAACTATAGGTATAAGTCAAAAGGTATTAAATGAAAACCTTAAGGAATTAATAAATGATGAATTAGTTGGTAAGAAAATCTATGCAGAAATTCCACCCAAAGTTGAATATTACCTTACCGATAGAGGAAACGCGCTAACTAAAATTATTAAAGAAATTGAAAATTGGTCTATTAGCCATTATTCGCACTTGTTGAAGTAATTCTTAATATTAAAATAGCCCCTCCCTACATAAACTGTAGAAACGGACCATTTTAATTATGCATTCCATAAACTAAAACTACTTAATCAACTTATTTTCTCTAAGGAAGTCTTCTGCAACTTTTGCTGGAGCTTGTGCTTGTTTATCAACCTTATAATTTAATTCTATCATTTTTTCCTCAGTAATTTTTCCACTTAATTTGTTAATTAAAGGCTTAATTTGTGGATATTTCTGAAGGGTTTTACTATTAACTATTGGTACACAATCATAATTCGGGAAGAAATGTTTATCATCTTTTAAAACCTTAAGTTTATATGACTTTAATAATCCTTCTGTCGTAAAAGCATCTATAACATCTACTTTTTTATTCCCTATAGCTGTATACCTTAGTCCTCCATCAATTGAATTAAATTCCTTAAATTTAAAATTATATACTTTACTTATTCCTGAATACCCATCTGCTCTATTACAAAATTCTAATGTAGCACCTAGTTTAAGCTCGTCTCCCACCTTTGCAATGTCTGAAATAGTCTCTAATTTATATTTCTTTGCTGTGTCTTGTCTTACTGATAATGTATAAGTATCGTTAAATCCAAAAGGTTTGAGCCAAATTATACCATAGTTTTTAAGATAATAATCACTTACCACTTTATATGCTTTAGCCGGATCATTAATTGGTGCTTTCTTCATAATACCAACCAAACTCATTCCAGTATATTCAGGATACATATCTATTTTACCAGTTTTTAACGCTGTATATGCCAACCCCGAACCGCCTAAATTTAACTTTTTTTCTACTTTAATTTTTGTGTTTTTTTCTATTAGCGTTGCTAATATATTACCTAATATAATTTGTTCTGAACTGTTGTAACACCCTACAACAATTGTGTCGGTTTTTCTTGTGGCCATAAATATGCCACTACCTACTAACACAACTACTAAACAACTAGCTATAATTTTTTGTATTTTGTTAAATTTATATCTTTTTTTCCTAGACAGTTTAATTGTACCATCTGCTTTTCTAATTCCTGGAGGTGTAACCCCTTCTTCGATTTTCGCTACAATAGCATCCATTAACAGTGCGAGTAAACATGCAGGAATCGCTCCGGCTAGAATCATATTGTTATCTACAGTTTGTACACCTGAGAATACCATGTATCCAAGTCCACCTGCACCTACAAATGCTGCAATCGTCATAAGCCCAACAGCTGTAACTGCTGATATTCTTATTCCTGTCATAATTATAGGAAATGCAAGTGGTAATTGAACTAGCTTAAGTATTTGTTTACTCGTCATTCCCATACCCTTAGATGACTCAATTACATCTGGATTTATATTCATAAGTCCAGTATATGTGTTTTTTATAATAGGAAGTAATGAATATAAAAACACCATTAGTATCGCCGGTGCACTACCTATTCCCATTACTGGTATTAGAAACCCGAGTAATGCTAAACTAGGTACTGCTTGTATTAGATTAGCAAAACCTATAACTGGTCCCGCTAACTTCTTAACTCTAGATATTAATATACCTAAAGGAATTCCAATAATTATAGCTATAAGCACAGCAAATACTGTTAATTCGATATGCTGAAGTGTTAAATCTATTATCTGCCCATGTGTTTGAAATATAAAATCTTTAAAACCAACTATTGAATGTATTATTCCCATTACTCCTCATCCTCCTGGTTAATATACTGATTGCTTAAAACAATTAACAAACTACTCTCAGTAATTAGCCCAACTAATTTTGAACCATCATCTACAACTGGCACATATCCGATTTTAAGTTCATTCATTAGATTTAATATATCTACTAAAGAGTCCTCTAGATTAACAGTTTTAATTTCTGTGCCCATAATAGTATTTACCCTTAGAGAACCTGTGTAATTTCTTATAATATCTTTTATTGTAACAATTCCTTCTAGCTTATCTTGTTTATTAATAATTAACAAACTGTCTACTTTGTTTGCCTTCATAATTTCTAAAGCTTGTACTACTGTTCTATTTCCACTAGTTGTAATTGGCTCCGTAATCATAATATCTTTAGCTCTTATAAATCCTGGTTGCTGCCATATTCTATTTTTCCCTATAAATTCTTTAACAAAATCATTAGCAGGATTATTTAGAATTTCTTCTGGAGTATCATACTGAACAATATTTCCATCCTTCATAATACATATTCTATCACCAAGCTTAAGTGCTTCATCCATATCATGAGTTACAAAAACTATTGTTTTTTTAGATTCCTGTTGAAGATTAAACAACTCATCTTGAAGCTGATTTCTGGTAATTGGGTCTAGTGCGCTAAAAGGCTCATCCATAAGAATTACATCCGGATTTGTTGCCCAAGCTCTTGCAACTCCGATTCTTTGTTGCTGACCTCCACTTAACTCACATGGATATCTGTTTATATACTCTTCTGGCTTCATTCCAACCATTTCTAAGAGTTCATTTGTCCTTGCAAGTATCTTTTCTTCTGGCCATTTCTCAAGCATTGGTATTATTCCAATATTTTCACCTACAGTCATATGTGGCAAAAGTCCTGTTTGTTGTATGACATATCCCATATTCCGTCTAAGCTTAATGGTATCCTCCTTAAATATATTTTTACCATCTAAGTTTATACTTCCTGATGTCGGTAAAATTAATTTATTAATCATTTTTAAGGTTGTGGTTTTACCGCAACCACTCTGTCCTACTATAACTACAAATTCTCCCTTATTTACAGTAAAACTAATGTCGTTAATTACGGTTTTATTCTTAAAAACCTTCCTTAAATTCCTAAACTCTAACATATAACCTCTCCTCAATATAATAATGCATCATTAGCTAATTTACACCAATTAGAACTAACAACTTATATGATATCATAGGCGTGTCTGTTTGGAAAACTCCATAAACTGTGAATAGATGTGGCAGTTCTATCAATATTAGGGTACAGTCGATATATACATAAAAACGGTTCATATGCTACGTATTAGTGCGTTTATTGGCTATATGGCATTTTCATGGTCGGTTTGTGTTTTGGAAAACCTTCTTTCATTTAAAAAAATATTATAGAATTAATATAGCAGAAAATGAATAGTATATTATGAATGTTTAATTTATCTTAATATTGAAATAAATATATTTCAGGAGATGATTTCTTTGAATCCAACTATTATTTTATTGTTGATTCTTGCCGCTGCCATATTTGGCAAAGCAAATTCGGTCGCCATTGCAACATGTATTTTACTTATGGCAAAACTTTTAGGATTGGACAAATATGTGTATCCACCTCTTCAAAAGAGCGGAATGACATGGGGACTAATACTTCTTATAGCTGCCATTATGATACCTATAGCTAACGGTACCATAACATTCGTAAACATAAAAAGTGTATTTACATCCTGGATAGGCATAACAGCTTTAGTTCTTTCTTTTTTAACAACATATTTAAGCGGACAAGGTTTAAACTATCTTACTGTTCAGGGTCATAGTGATATAATGCCTGCCATGATAGTCGGAGCAGTTGCAGCTGCATCATTTTTAGGTGGAGTACCCGTAGGTCCACTTATTACATCTGGAATACTTGCGGTATTTTTGAAAACTATTCATAAATGAATAAAAAGCAATACGTGTATTTATTTAAATACGCGTATTACTTTTTATCACTACATTCTCGTAACTTCTCTATAGTTTTTTCAATTACGGCTTTCATAGTCATGTGAGAAGTATCAATAACTAAATCATAGTTACTATCATTATCTATATCAATGTTATATATTTCATTAAACCTTGTTACCTCGAGTCTTCTTCTTCCAATTATCCTCTCTTTGGCCTCTTGCACACAAGTATAATTTTCACACTCTCCTCGATTGCTTTCCATAGCACGTTCTACTGCAATATCTATATCCACTTTGAAATAAATCTTAAAAGAGTTTGGTATGAAATACCAAGCAAGTCTGGCATCAAAAATAAAGTTTTCATTCTCTATGCCAATTGCCATGGTCCTATTGTCAACCTCATGATCTAAATTGTTTTGGAACACATAATCATTGTATTCCATAATAGACATACCTTTTTCTACCGCAAGCCTTCTTTGTAATTCACCCACACTAAAATAGGTATAATCCATTACCTCACATACACCCTTAGCAACACTGCTCTTTCCCGAATATAAATCCCCTGTTATAGTTATTTTCAATTTCACATCATCTCCTATACTTAAGAAATATTAAAAACTTTACATCACCAGAGGAACTAGCTCTATCCCTCTCCTTGTTCTCATTCTTATATATTACCACAATTACTATATTTTTAAGAACAAATCAGAAAATTCATTTTCTTTTACAATATTATGATAATATAGGAAATTGCGGACTGAGCCTTTAATATGGTATTATGTATTTAATAAAATAATCATCTAGGAGGTTATTATGGAAGGACAAAAATCATCTTACGCAAATCGAAAAAAACATTATGAAGATTTATTAAAAAAACAAACCCAAACCATAAGTTTTATAAGCTTATTGAGATTAATAATCTTTGTAGCCGGAATAAGCTTTTCAATTTTCTTCTATATGCGAGATACTTATTACTTAAGTGTTTTTGTATTAACTACAACACTTATCACATTCATAACATTTGCAATAAAACATAAAAAAATAAAGTATAATAAAATCCGCTGTACTATTTTATGTGAAATTAATGAAAATTCCCTAAAACGTCTCGATAATAATTGGAAGGGTTTTTCTGATAGTGGTCAGGACTTTGTTGATGAAACCCACAGCTACTCAAGAGACCTAGATATATTTGGTGATAACTCTCTTTTCCAATGGATAAACACCTGTGTAACTTACCTAGGACGTCAAAAACTTAAGGAAACGCTCCAAAAACCTAAGTATAATATCGAAGAAATATACAAAAGGCAGAAAGCCGTAAAAGAGCTCGCTAAAAATATTGGATGGACACAAAGATTTGAAGCAGAAGCAATCCTTAGTGAAAATAAAAATCATGATCCAAAGGAATTATTTAAGTGGGTAGAGGACAAAAATGAATTTTTCCTAAAACCGGTAACTATAGCCGTAATAAGAATATTGCCAATAATAACTTTATCTCTTCTAGTATCCTCTTTTATTTTATCCGTAATATCATATAGAATATTTATGTTAGCAATCGTCCTCCACATAATACTTCTTTTAATTGGATATAAAGAAGTAAGTAGAAATTTGGACACCGTGTATCAATATAAAGATTCTATTCTTATATATAATAGATTACTTAAGCACATAGAAAAGAAAAAGTTCGACTCAGAATACTTAATAAAATTAAAAGAAAAGCTTATAAATAAAGCTGGAATGAAAGCTTCCACTCAGATTAAAAAATTGGCAAATCTAGTAACTGTAATATCTGACAGAAAAAACATTTACTATTTCCCTATAAATATACTTACTCTATGGGATTATCAGTGTTTAATTAATCTACAACGCTTTAAAAAAGCTAGTTCATCCTCTTTAAAAACATGGCTTGAAGTTATAGGTGAAATGGAAGCACTAAATAGTTTATCAACCATAGCCTTCGAACACAGTGATTGGGCTATGCCAAAATTCCACGATAGTCCACCTATATTCGATGCTAAAAAGCTCGGTCATCCATTACTTGGAGATAAGAGAATATACAATGATATTCATATAGACAAGTCGCAAAATGTTATTTTAATAACAGGATCCAACATGTCAGGTAAAAGCACACTACTTCGTACAACAGGTATTAATTTGGTTTTAGCCTATACAGGCGCTCCTGTGTGCTGTGAAAGTTTTACCTGCTCTATAATGGATATTTATACTTGCATGAGGACAAGTGATAATTTAGAAAAAAATATTTCCTCCTTCTACGCAGAACTTTTAAGAATAAAAAAACTTGTAACTGCAACCGAAGATAAGACCCCCATTTTTTTCTTATTAGATGAAATTTTTAAAGGAACTAACTCTATTGATAGACATACCGGTGCTAAAGTTTTAGTTGCAAAACTAAGTAATGAAAATGCTTTAGGTTTTGTATCTACACATGACCTAGAACTTGGTGACATAGAAAAAACAAATAGAAAAGTTAGAAATTATCACCTTCGTGAATATTATAAAGATGATAAACTATACTTTGACTATAAATTACGAACTGGTGTTTCTACCACTAGAAATGCACTATACTTAATGAAAATGGCTGGACTTGAAATTCCTAGCGATATTGATCTTCCTAAATAAACTCAATTTTTTTTAATATTTATTATTTTTTTAAACTAAAACTATCAAAATGCATGTAATGTATTTTGATAGTTTTTTTTATTTTTTATAATCAAAAGATTTTCTCAACTGTATTATACTATCTCCATCAATATTGTAAAGTATTGCATTCTTGATGTCAGTCTTACTATGGGAATCAAGCTTGTTATAAGTAGATTTAATTCTAGCTTGATCTGTCTTAAACTCATAAGAAGGATTAGTTTCAAGTTTGCCTACAGTTGAAATCATTATTGATATCACCTGTTTCTCCTTTTGTGACTGAACTTGCGAATATGCATTATTTAGCTCGCCATGTACCTTTATTAACAAAAGGCGCTTATTTGCAGCTTTCACTAGGACATCTTTGGTGTTTCTTTCCTTTTTTCGAGTAACATATTTAGACTTTTCAACCTCACCTCTTATAATTTCTAATTCTTTTTTTTTATCAATACCTGAAGTTTTATTTTCTGCTTTTTTACTCTCATCTACATCCCTTTGAGTTATCTTAAGAACACCACCTTTTAACATGGTATTTTTACTTTTATTTAAACCCTCAGTTGAATTCGTTTTTCTAAGATTTACCTTACTATTAGTTGATATTATAAATAAAAAGACGACAAATACTCCCAATAAAATAATCAATGACAATGATAGCATTTTTTTCTTTTTTTGATTACATTTTTTTATTCTTTTGTTTTTCGTCATATTTCCCCTTTTTCTGCTTGATATCAATATGTTATCATATTCATAATCATTTTACACTTTGATACAGATTGTTAACAAAAAATTTATCCATGTTTTAGTGTAACTTTTTAAATAATAAAATTACCACACCATTTTTGATTAACAATTTAACCATGTATATATTTTAGCAATTTCCCTATGTTTCAATAGGTTTTTAATATTATTTTAGAGCAAAATAGTAACATAGTAATGGAGAGAAAGGAGAAATATAATCCTATGAAAATTAATTTAAAGTTAAAAAATTTTATTATAATAATTTCCATAATTGCTCTTTTAAAAGGTTACTTTTTATCCAATTATGCCAGCAAAACTAAAGACTATAAAGATAAATATGGTGTTTATCTAGTCTTAGCTGAATGATTCAATAAAATACAAAAAAAATAAAAAAATTGTATATGCTAACCTAAGGATATAATTGCCCTTAAGGAAAGTTTATACAATTTTTTTAAAATATATAAATTATTTATTACCTTTAAATCCTTGTCTTTCAAGTGATTCTTTCACTTTTGGATAATAAAAATATTTATATGTTCCTGATATATCCTGGCTCCATGAATTGCTAAGTCTACCATTTGTTACTTTTATCATATGATCTTTAACTACTTTATCATATTTTTTAATTTTTGATTTCAACTCTAAAGAATCTTTATTGTAAACTTCTTTATTATAAATCACATCTTTAGGAAATCTTGGTTTAACTTCTGACTTATCAGCCGGATGACCAATGACAAGTCCTACCATCGGATATACAAGTTCAGGTAATTCTAAAAGTTCAGCTACTGCCTCCGCCTCTTTTCTGATACCTCCTATTGGTACAATTCCAAGACCTAATGACTCTGCTGCAGCTATCGCATTACTAAGTGCCAATCCTACATCTACTGCACCTACTAATTTTGCTTCTTCACTTTCAGTAATTACAAACTCTTCGCCATTAATTTCAGACGCAAGCTTAGCTCTATAAAAATCTGCACAAAACACTAAGAAAACAGGTGCTTTATCAACATAAACTTGATTTCCCACAAGTTTTGATAACTTATTTTTCTTCTCAATATTTTGCACACTAATTATAGTAACTTGTTGCCCATTTATAGAAGAAGGAGCAGCTTGACTAGCTCTTATTATTAGGTCTAAATCTTCCTCACTTACAGCATCAGATTTATAATCTCTAACTGATCTATGATCATTTAATAATTTAATTACTTCATTCATATTGTCGTCTCCAGTCATTTATTATTTGTTAATAATTCTTATTATTTATATAATACTCTCTATCATTTCCTTTGTCAATATTTAGTCTATGTTTGTTAATGTCTTTTAAGTCCACTTTGGTTTTTAATGAGTTGCAGATAAAATCTTCTAACTTCTTTTATTATTTACCCTTGTTTCTTAAAAATCTCCAAAACCTATATATTCACCATTAAATCTACTTTCTAAATACTGTGATGCATCTTTAACGGTTTTAAAGAAACTAACCTCATAATTATTTTTTTCAAGTGCTAAAATAGTTTTTTCAATATTCATGATTTTACTATACCTCCAATGTTTTTTAATTATATCTGTTTATATAAATGTTTTAATAATAGTATTTTCTTTCTATAATCATCTTCATCCTTTAAAATAATATTCTTTTGAGGTAAATTAAATAAAACTTTAACACTTTCATCGTACTTACTAAGATTTTCATTGGTCTCATCAACTAAATTAAGGTTGCATAATGATTTCTCATATTCATCATCAGTAAGTATTTTATTGCTCTTTAAATCATTAAGTGTTGAGAGTATGTCAACATCAAATTTAATTTTATTGCTATGTTTATTATCAGTATATATTTTATTCAATTGATAAAATGCAGGACTGAAAAACCCAATTAACCCAAATAAAATAATACCAAATTCTCCAGCTTGACCATCTATATTTAAAATTACCGATCCCAATATTAGACCTAAAAATCCACAAATTATTGAGTATATAATTAACTTCATAGCCACCACCCCTTCTTCACAATAAAAAAGATAAAAACCAAAGATAATATTATAAAATATCTCCCAGCTTTTATCCTTCAATTAGCACAATTAAACTCTGTCAAATTAAATCATCTTTTATACCCTGTCCCCCCCTAGACCCATCCTAGTATGAATTTCCTCCGGAAGTGACTTGAAATAAGAAGTGCAGAAACAATTGAAATCCCATTTAGAAATTCTTGTTTTGCGAAAGCAAAACATTAGAATTTCTTAATGAGATTTCACGTTTCAAACTCTTATTTCAAGTCACCTAGGAGAACTTTCAAAGGATAACTCTTATTTACTGTATCCTTCTGGATGACCTTTATGCCAATTCCATGCAGTTTCTATAATAGTTTCAAGAGAAGCATATTTAGGTTCCCATCCGAGAACTTTTTTAGCCTTATCACTAGAAGCTATAAGTACCGCTGGATCTCCTGCACGTCTAGGCGCCATTTCAGCCTTTATGTTAATTCCAGTAACTTTTCTTGTTGCTTCAATAACCTCTGCAACAGAAAATCCTTTTCCATTTCCAAGATTACAAGTTATACTGTCCTCTCCTCGTCTAAGCCTCTTCACCGCAAGTAAATGAGCACTAGCAAGGTCAGTTACATGAACATAATCTCTAACACAAGTACCATCCTCTGTTTTGTAATCATCACCAAATATCATTATCTTCTCTCTTTGTCCAAGTGCTACCTGAAGAATAATAGGTATCAAATGAGATTCTGGTCTATGATCTTCTCCTATTTTTGAGCTTATATGTGCACCTGCTGCATTAAAATATCTTAAAGCAGTATATTTTATGCCATAAGCATTATCACACCATTTTAATATTTTTTCAACACATAGCTTTGACTCTCCATAAGGATTAGTAGGAAAAGTCTTATCATCTTCAAGTATAGGAATATTATCTGGCTCACCATAAGTCGCTGCAGTCGATGAGAACACTATATATTTAACCTTATGATCTCTCATAGCCTTTAATAAATTTACTGTAGAACCAATATTATTTTCAAAATATTTTAAAGGTTCTACAACACTCTCACCAACTAATGAATCTGCTGCAAAATCTATAACTGCATCTATAGTATTCTCCGTAAAAACTTTGTTAAGTATAACATCATCTCTTAAATCTCCACAATATAGCTTTCCACCTATTAATGCATCATGATGTCCCTTTTGAAAATTATCTAAAACAACTACCTCTTCACCTTTTTCTAAAAGTTCAGCTACCATATGACTTCCAATATACCCTGCTCCACCACATACCAAAATTGCCATTAACTAAATTCTCCTCTCATAAAGCTCTTTATTTAATCTATAATCATTTTAACACATTTTTTCTATTAGTCATAAATTTGTTATTCGGTTACATTATTTCTATACAGTTGACACTACAGTGCCTCGTGGAATATAATAAATTATCTTAATTACTTAAGCTTTTTAGTACTGTGCTAAAAGGCTATTTTTATGGGAGGTGGTATAAATGGATTCCGGACCTGGTCAGAATACATATTGTGTAAAGTTTAATATTATTATAGAGAGAGAATTCATATATACTAATGCGCAAGTACCACTATTTTGAAACTTTTCCCTATAGCCACAATTAGGAGGTACAACATGTCACATAAATTAAACGAAATAGAACTAACTGAATTTTTATTAACTGAGTCTATAGATGAAGTAAATAAACTTATTCAATTTATTCATCCTGCTGATATTTTAATAGCTATTAGGCAATACGAAGGATTTAAGCTGGATTTATTTAAAAAACTATCCCCAAATATTATTGCAGATATTATTGATGATGCGGATGATGATGAAAAATACGCTCTCCTATCAATTCATGAAGGTATCATGCAAAAGAAAATCATACATGAAATGTCCTCAGATGAATTAGTTGATTTACTAGAAGCTGTAACAGACGACGAAGCTAAAAACATTATGATAAATATGGATAAAGAAGATGTTGATGAAGTAACAGAATTATTAACCTACCCTCCAGATAGTGCAGGTGGAATTATGGCAACGGAGTTTGTCAGTATAAAAGAAAATATGACTATCGGCGAGACTCTGCATTACCTTCAGAAGGAAACACCTGACGTAGATAATGCCTATTATATATATGTTGTTGATGATAATGCTCTTTTAAAGGGAGTTATATCCCTTCGAGATATCGTAATTAACAGCTTTAATGTAAAAATATCTGATATTATGAATGATAATGCCATGAGTATACCTGTTGATATGGATAAAGAAGAGGTCGGTCACATATTTGAAAAATATGGTTATTTAACTATGCCCGTAGTAAATGAATTTATGCAGATTTTAGGGATAGTAACTTCAGATGATGTAATGGAAATTCTTAGCGATGAACATACTGAAGATTTATATCGTCTTGCAGGTATAAAAGAAGATGAAAAGGTTACTGGGTCACTTAAGTCTGCTGTGAGAAGTAGATTACCTTGGCTATTTGTAAATTTATTAACTGCAATCCTTGCAGCCGCAACCGTTAGCCTTTTTGAAGGAACCATACAAAAAGTCGTAGCCTTAGCCACCTTCATGCCAATAGTTGCAGGTATGGGAGGTAATGCAGGCACCCAAACCCTAACTATTATTATTCGTAGCATAGCCCTTGGGGAAATAGACGCTAAAAATTCCCTTAAAATATTATTAAAGGAATTCGGTGTAGGTCTACTTACAGGTATCGCAATGGGGGTTGCTGTAGCAATTTTAGGTTACTTATGGGAAAAGAATATTGTTTTTGGAGTAGTTATTGGTCTTTCTATGGTTTTAAACATGGTAGCTGCAACCATATCAGGTTTTACAGTCCCAGTTATACTAAAGAAACTCAATATTGATCCAGCACTTGCCTCTGCTGTATTTGTTACTACAGTAACCGACGTTTTGGGTTTCTTTTTCTTCCTAGGTCTTGCAACACTATTTTTACCTTACTTAATATAAAAAATAAAAAAGTATATATTACGCTTATTGCAATACTATTAATGCATTCACTTCGCTAAGAACTATACGTAATATATACTTTTTTTACGTGTTATAGTTTTATATATTAACTTCAGGGTGGGTGATTAGATATATTAAGCATAAGTTCTCTTAAGAATAACATTGCACAGATATTAAGTATATTTAGAAAAGATCTAGTTTTTTCGCTAGCTTTAGCACTTTCTATTATAACATCATTCTTTTCCACTCCTAAAATAGAATACATTGATTTTAAAGTTTTATTTACATTATTTAATCTTATGCTCATTGTCAGTGCCTTTAAACATATGAAAGTGCTCGACAAACTAGCTGTAACTTTGCTTATAAAATACGATAGTTCTAAAAAGATCTCTTTTATTTTAATATACTTAACTTTTTTTAGCTCTATGCTCATAACCAATGATGTGGCTTTAATAACCTTTGTACCTTTAGCCCTTATAATAAGTAAACGCGCGAGTATTAGTCCTATGAAATTAGTTATATTTCAAACCTTAGCTGCTAATATTGGTAGTGGTCTTACCCCTATGGGGAATCCACAGAATTTATTTCTTTTTTCCTATTATAGACTAACAGGTTTTGAATTCTTGAAAACAATGATTCCATTTACACTTTTAGGTATTGTATGGCTTTTTGTTCTAAACAATTTAGAAAAAAATAAAAAACTTAAATTTGATTTAGATAACATAATTATTGAAAGCAAAGTAAAAGTGATGGTCTTTTGTCTTCTATTTATATTTATTATATTATCTGTGTTTAATATAATAAATTACAAATTAGCATTTATCATTACACTGCTTACAGTGCTACTATTAAATAAGAAACTACTATTAAAAGTAGATTATATTTTATTACTTACGTTTGTATGTTTCTTTATATTTATTGGTAATTTATCAAGTTTACCTTTTATAAAATCACTAGCAAGAAGTTTTTTGCAAAATAAAACAACAACTTATTTCTCATCTATTATATTAAGTCAAATTGTTAGTAACGTGCCATGTTCAATACTACTCGCAAATTTCACTTCGAACTGGCGGGAACTTTTGCTTGGAGTAAATATAGGTGGACTTGGGACACTAGTCGCTTCCTTAGCTAGTGTTATCTCATATAAACTGTACATAAAAAAACGAACTGCAAATGCTCAAAGTAGATATCTCACCTTATTTACATTATATAATTTAATTAGCTTACTAGTATTCACCTTTGTACTTTACTTTATTTTTATATTTTAAAATACCTACTGTAGACAATATTAAAATAGTAATTTATACTTACTCTTATAAAAGCAATAATATTTATATAAAGTATTTACTAAACCCTACATTATATGGGAGGAGGATTTGTCAAAAGTTTAAATATTCCTTTTGATAAAATAAAATAAATGACAACTAACACTATTTTAAAACCTATTTATAAAAAAATAGCTATAGATATTACTAATAGAATATTATCAGGAGATTTTTGTATAGGGGATAAACTATATGGTCGCTCTTCTCTTGCGAGCGAATATAACGTATCACCAGAAACTATAAGAAGATCTGTAACTCTTTTAAGTGACATGGATATAGTTACCGTTACTAAAGGGAGTGGAATAGTCATAACCTCCGTGGATAATTGCCTAAAATTTATTGATAAATTTAAAGATATAGATTCAATAAGTTCTATTAAACAAAATATTTTTAACTTACTCGAAAAGAAAAAAGAGTTAGATAAAAGTATAAATTGTTCTATTGATGAACTAATAGATTATTCTAGTAGATTTAAAAATAGCAATCCATTTATTCCATATGAATTTGAAATACAGCCTGAAATGGTTATTATAGGTAAAACAGTATCTGAATCTAAATTTTGGCAAAGTACAGGTGCAACTATAATCGGTATCAGGCGTGATGATAAATTAATGCTTTCGCCGGGTCCACATTCTACCTTCAAAATCAAAGATATCTTCATAGTAATTTGTGACGAGTGTAGTTACAATAGAATTAAAACTTTTCTTTATGGAAATCAATAAGTAAAAAGGCGATATATTTTAAAATATATCGCTTTTTTCTGTTCAAATCAAACCAGAAAACAACTTAAAAAAGTTTGCATAAATGTGCCTTAATAGATAAATAATAATCTAGTAATAATTGTATACAAACTCATATGGATTTACACAATCTTTACAAAGTAACAACCCAATGTTATAATATGAGTTGTTACTTTATAAAATTAGGAGGTTTTAACTTGATCGAGTTTAAAAATGTAAGCAAAAGCTTTAATGGTAGAAAAATATTAAAAGATATAAATATTACTATACAAGATGAAGAATTAGTAGTTTTTATAGGACCTAGTGGTTGCGGTAAAACTACAACACTAAAAATGATTAATAAATTAATAACTCCCACTTCTGGTGAAGTTTTGATTAATGGTAAAAAAATTGGAGACCAAAACACTATAAAATTAAGACGTAACATGGGTTATGTTATACAACAAGCAGGTCTACTTCCACATTTAACTATAGGTGATAATATAGCATTAATACCATCTATAGAAAAAATGGAAAAAGAAAAGTTACACACTAAAGTAATTGAGTTATTAACACTGGTAGGACTAGATCCTGATATATATATAGATAAATATCCCAATCAGTTAAGTGGAGGTGAGCAACAAAGAGTAGGTGTTGCAAGAGCTTTCGTAATGGATCCTGATGTTATTCTTATGGATGAACCCTTTAGTGCACTGGACCCTATAACAAAAACTCAACTTCAAGATGAGGTATTTAATATCCAACAAAACTACAAAAAAACTATTATATTTGTAACTCACGATATGGATGAAGCATTAAAACTCGGCGATAGAATTTGTATTATGGATGGTGGATATGTGGTTCAATTTGATACGCCATCAGAAATTTTAAAGAATCCTGTTAATGATTTTGTACGTGACTTCGTAGGTAAAAATAGAATATGGAATCAACCTGAGTTAATTATGGCAAAAGATATTATGATAGATAAACCTGTAAAATCAGTTGGAGAACGAACAATACTCCAAGCACTTGAAATAATGAAATCTAACAATGTAGATAGTTTACTTGTTGTAGATAAAGGTAATACGCTAACTGGACTTGTTACGTTAAAGCAAATTAGAACAACTCTAAGAAAAGATCCAGATAAAACTAAAAGAATAAAAGACTTAATGGAAACCAAGCTTATAACCGTAAACCAAGAAGATTCAATAATAAATATATTAGAGGTTATAAAAAAGGAAGATATAAATTTTGTTCCAGTAGTTGATGATAACCATAAGCTAGTAGGCCTTCTTACAAAGAGTAGCCTTTTATCTATATTAAGTAATCAATTCATAGATATGGAGGTAGATGTTAATGAATAATTTCACTTCTTTTTTTAATTTTGTAGTAGAAAGAAAATCTCAAATAATGGATTTGTTTATACAACATATTCAACTAACTTTATTCTCAATTATTATTGCTATCATAATTGCTATACCACTTGGTATACTTATAGTTAGATATAGAAAACTTTCAGTTCCTATAATTGGTGTTACAAATGTAATACAATCTATACCTAGTCTTGCATTACTTGGATTTTTAATACCAGCACTTGGTATTGGAAGTAAACCCGCAATTATAATGGTAGTTATGTATTCGCTTCTGCCAATTGTAAAAAATACATTTACAGGACTCACGAACGTCAGCCCTGCACTTATTGAAGCTGCCGATGGTATGGGACTTACCAATACCCAGGTACTTCTAAAAGTTCGTTTTCCCTTGGCTATGCCAATTATCATGTCAGGTATTAGGATATCTTCAGTTACAGCTGTTGGCCTTATGACTATAGCTGCTTTCATAGGAGCTGGTGGTCTTGGATACTTAGTCTTCTCCGGAGTTCAAACTGTGGATAATAACATGATTCTTGCTGGAGCTATACCTGCTTGTATCCTTGCTATTGTGTTAGATTTTGTACTAGGTAAGATAGAAAACATAGTAGTTCCTGAGGGAATAAAAGTTACTCATAGTAAAAATTCTAAACGCAAAGGTTTCTTTGGAAGTAAAAAATTCAAACTTATAACTTCAGGAATTGTACTTTTAGTTATATTATCAACAGTAGCTACAAGTTTTATTAATGATAAAAACAAGATAGTAGTAGGCTCTAAAAACTTTAATGAGCAATTAGTACTTGGAGATATGGTCTCGTCATTAATTGAAGCTAAAACAAAATACAAAGTTGAAAGAAAATTGAATTTAGGTGGAACTAATGTAGTATTTAGTGCTTTAAAATCAAAAGACGTAGACCTGTATGTAGAATATACTGGTACAGTTCTTGTAAATATGCTAAAACAACCTACTATGAGCGATCCAAAAAAAGTTTACGATACTGGGAAAGCAACCTTGGCTGAAAAGTATGGCATAGAAATGTTAAAACCAATAGGATTTAACAATACTTACGTACTTGCAGTAAAAAAAGATTTTGCAAAAAAGAATAACTTAGAAACTATATCTGATTTAGCGAAAATTAGTCCAACAGTAACTGCTGGAGTTACTATGGATTTTGCTAATAGACAAGATGGTTATCTTGGGCTTCAGAAAAAATATAATTTAAAATTCAAAAGTCAAAAAGGTATAGATGGTGGACTTAGATATACTGCACTTAAAAATAATGAAACCCAGGTTTTAGATGCATTCTCCACTGATGGGTTAATTAAAAAGTTTGATTTAAAACTTTTAAAAGATGATAAAGCTTTCTTCCCACCATATTATGCAGTTTCACTCGTAAACGCAGATACATTAAAAAAATATCCTGAGCTAAAGGGTGTTTTATCCACCTTAGATGGAAAAATTAACGATGATGAAATGCGAGCTATGAACTTAAAAGTAGATAACGGCGCACAATCTAAAACAGTTGCCGAAGACTTTCTAAGATCAAAACACTTAATTGATTAATTATCTTCTTCGAAGCTATTAAATTATCTCCTACGGAGCTATTAAATTATCCAAAATAAGCTATTACAATAAAAAAGACGTGATATATTTTTAAAATATATCACGTCTTTTTTATTGTAATTATAAACTATTAATTAAAGTCATCTTTAATATTAAAAACATATTTACCTAAAGATGTTTTTATTAAAATCTTATAAAAATAAATACTAAGTATAATGGAACCTACTGCTATAAATGGTATCATGACCTTAGAACTATATAAACCATGACTAACTAATAATCTTGATGTTTTGCTTTCAAAAACTGGTTCATGGAACAAATATATTGCGAAAGAATATTTGCCTAAAATCAATAGTATTTTACTGTTTTTTAAATATACTGCTATATAATACATTGCAACCACTGCAATGGGAGTGAAAATTAAATATGTGCTTAAATTACTTATAAGTGGATCTTTTATAAGTGATACTACTGGTAATAAAACTAAATAACATATAATAGTTATTGCTCTATACTTTTTTTTAATTTTTTTACAATACAATTGAACTCCTAACTCGTATAAGTAAAAGTAATATATAAAATTAATAGGCTGCATATATGAGCTAGCAAGTAGTTTTGTTTTAATTTGAATAACAGTTATTATAATTGCTATAACGTATAAAATAATCATTCTTATTCTAGAATTTTTTAAAAATTTAATTATGATAGGATAACTGAATACAATAAGCGTGTACATAGGAATATACCATAATTGATATGCATAATTATCACCAAAAAATGTATTAAATAGATCCTTTAGGCAATTAATTAACACATAATAAACATTAACCCGATCATGCAATATTATATTATCTAAACAACGATTACCCCACTCAAATAATATCCAACATATACTAACAATAAGAAATGGTTTAATAATCTTAGTAAATTTTTTATACATAAGTTTAGTATATTTTTCATTTTTATCCTGCATTTCGTATTTATACCCTGAAATAAATATAAACATCGGCACTGCTACGTGGACAACTTTGTCTACAAGAGTAAATACAAACCCCACTTCAACATAAGTTTTTAAGTGTAATATACTGAGTAAAAAAAATGCATTGCTATGTATAAGTGTCACAAATAAAATCGCTATCCCACTATATACTTGTAGTTCGCTTAAATGTTTCTTCATAAATACACCCCTTAAAGAATTCCATAAGCTTTTACTAGCATATGAAAAAGAAAGTTACATACGCATTATACTATCAGTTACGACATCTTTCAACTTTTTTCTCAAATCAAATTATTTTATCTAAAGATAATACGTCTATATTCGTAGATTAAAAAAAAGTGCCTATAGACACTTTTTCAAAATTATTATATATTTTATTTTGATATCGTTATCATCTAAGAGATTTTGCCTTTCCGAGTGTACCATTAAGACCATCCCATAAGTAATTGTGCTCCTCAACCCCATTCTTAAAATCTTTATTTCTCCAACGAGTAAGAAACTCTAAAAGCACTACCTTATCAGGATATCCACTTTTTGAAACATCGTTAATTAGTTGGTCACACTTGTCATCCGTTATTTCTATTTCTCCCCATATCTTTCCATCCTCTGCCACAATCTTAGTATTTATCATTTTATGCATTGTATTATACAGTACTAGTTCCTTATCACTTATATTTTGTGTGTTATGGTTTTGTTTTATTACAACCTTCTTAGCCTCTAACTGCTGCTTAATCTGAACTGCTTGTACAACTTTAGGACTATCCTGTTTATTTAGTTTATGTTGTGAAATATAAAAGCCTCCTGTACCTATTATAATAATCACCAATAATATACTACCTACGACACTCCACCTACCATGATTGGCAAATAGTTTTTCACATGCATCAAAGAATTTACCTCCTATTTTATCTAGTTTCATTAAGAAAACCTCCCTTAAATAATACGTATGGCAATAACATAATATTATATGTAGTTCTTTAGTTCATTTGTAAATTTTAAGTATATTTCTATTGTATCATAATTGTAATATTTTTCCAACAGTCATTTTCTAAACTAATATATAATTATAAAAATTATATAAATTTAACATATAATATAGTAATAAATTGTAATATATGGTAACATGTATACGTATAGAATTAATGGGTGGGGGTTATTTTATGATAAATACTTTTAGTGAAACAATAATAGTACCATACTTGTATTCGTGTACTAACATTGTAACAGAGGTTAATAAGGAATTTCTTGATTTAACAGAATACACTTGGAGTGAATTGGTTGGCAAATCAATTAAAGAAGTTGGAAACATGTTAAAGTTTAATTTGTATCCTTTAGAATATAAACTAAATAACAAGTACTCTGGCTATATATTTACAAAATTCCTTAATGCACTTGAAGTGGACATATCAATATCCATCGGCTCTGAGACAAATAGTAAACTATATACTTTTGTTGAGAAACCAAATTCCAGGCTTAATGACAAACTCATTTTCGTTGAACAAATGTTTATTGATAACATATCAGGTGTTGCTATTTACAGTGTTCCCGATTTAATATTACTTAAAGCAAATCAAAAATACCTTAATTTCGCATACTCTAATTACAATAAAGAAGAAAATAGTATTGGCAAACCTATAAGTGAAGTAATAACTGGCTTTGCTGGAACTCCAGCTGAAGTTATTTTCAATTCTGTTCTTATTTCTCAAAAGGCAAATTATATCAAAGAATTTGAATTTAATAATATATCAAAAGGTAAAACTTATTGGGATTCTACTCAAACACCTATATTTGATAATGGAAGGATGAAATACATATTTCACACTGCTGTTGAAGTTACTCAAAGGGTTCTCAAAAACCAAAATATAAAAATACAAAATAAAATAATCAGCCATCAAAATGAATGCCTAGAACATGAGGAAGCTATTAAAAGACGTTTTGAGATTTTAAGAAGAGTGATAAATACCTTTGATTTACCTGTTGTTAGATTATCCTGTCCTGATTTAAAAATTATCGCTATTAATAAGAAGGCTCTTAATACTATTAACTTGATTAAGCCTGAATTTATACCCAACACGAATATAAAAAACAATACGATGAAATTTTTATTAGGATTGCTCCGAACAACCGAATATGATCGCCGCATCAGCGGAGTCTTAAAGGAAAAGAAAACTAAATATTTAAATAAACAACACTATATTATAGATGGGAATGAATTATATTTTAATATTATCTTCGAACCTGTGCTTGAAGTAAACGGTGAAATACAAGAAATTCTAATTTTAGTAATAGATGTTACTCCTGAAATTAAATCTAATATAAATATGAAAGAATTATTGAAATCACAAGGAGAATTTCTCGTTAACATATCCCACGAACTTAAGACACCACTAAATGTTATATTTGCAACAGCTCAGTTATTTAATGTTTATTGCGAAAGTGGCTCCCTTGATGATAATAAAAACTCAATCATTAAATATATAGATTCGATTAAACAAAACTCCTATAGATTATCTAAAATGATTAATAATATAGTTGATTTGTCAAAAATCGAAGCCGGTTTTTTTAAACTTAACCTATCAAATAACGATATAGTTAAATTCGTAGAAGATATAGTGCTATCTGTAACTAATTTCACTGACAGCAAAGGATTAAATATTATTTTTGATACTAATACAGAAGAAAAAATAATTGCTTACGACCCAGAAAAAATAGAAAGAGTAGTATTAAATCTTATATCAAATGCTATCAAATTTTCAGATGCAGGTAATGAAATATTAGTAAATGTTAATGACAAAAATGAATTTATTGAAATATCAGTAAAGGACACTGGCATTGGAATTGAAAAAAAATGCTTGGATATGATATTTGATAGATTTAAGCAAGTAGATAAATCTTTATCAAGAAATGCAGAAGGTACAGGCATCGGCCTAAGTCTAGTTAAATCTATTGTTGAATTGCACGATGGTACTATAAAGGTCGAGAGTCAGTATGGTACAGGGAGTAAGTTTACCGTTAGTATTCCTTCTAGAAATATTTCTAATGAAAATAGAATATACAATAGTGAAGTACGTGGTAAAGATCAAAGCATAAGAGTTGAACTTTCTGATGTTTATTCATAATAAAAAAAATTAAAAAAGAAAAAAACAAGCATAATATTAGCTTGTTTTTTTTCCTTTTTAGTGTGCAACTCTTAATGCAGCTTCCTTACCTTTGCTAGTAATCCTCCACATTATTATATCGGTTTTTGAACTACAACAGCTTGCCTTTTTAGATCCATTTCCGCAATTACATCCACCAGAGCAAGACGTCATATCTTCCTTTTCAATATATTTCATCTGCGCAAGTTGTATTAACATCTGCTCAACCATTCCTTCATCTATTCCAAGTTCCTTCGCCATTAGCTTATTCGAATACCGATCACCCGCGGCTAATCTTTTAAGTACCCTCATTAACATTCTACATTCCTCCATTCTATATAAATCCTTAAATTTAATGTTTTTATATTATATTTAAATAATAGTTTTCGGCTGACACCCAAGTTCCTTCGCACATTCCTGTATTTTCTTTTCCATGTGTATCCATGAACGTTTAGAATATACCACTTTAACATTAGATCTTCTTGATTCTTCTTTAACAATCTTTGTTAACTGGTGCCCTACAAAATCTACCAAAACCATTACTAAATCTATGTTACCTGCTAATTTAAAATTTTTGGCGTCTTTTTTTCTACCGGTTATATGCTCTATGTCATTAAATCCATTTTGTATTAGTTTTTGCGTAATATTGCCAAGTTTATCTCCACCTATGAGTAATATGCACATAGTTTCACCTCCCCTTTGTATATTATAATCACGATATTGATTTTCATTGTCAATTAATTGTTATTTTTTTAATGACATTTCAGAAGGAAAGTCTCCCACCTCTATAAGTGGGAATTACATACCCTAACAAATAGAAAACTTCAACGGAAGTATAAATCGCCTTCTGAAGTCATTAATATTGCAGCGACCCAGGAGATGATTTAATGTGCCTTTATACTAATTGAATCCTAAAAGTCTTCCTATTTGGTAAACTAAAACTCCGCCCACCCATCCGATAACGCATGTATATATTACTGCAATAAGAGCCCATTTTCTAGAATTTGTTTCTCTCCTAATTGCCCCTATAGTTGCTGCGCAAGGACAATATAATAAAGTCATTACCATAAATGCTAGTGACGTGAGTGGTGTAAATGCCTGTTGAATAGCAGCTGTTAGCGAGGCATCAGTTGATGCTGCATAGACAATTCCGAGCGTACTAACTACCGCTTCTTTAGCAGCAAGACCTGTTATAAGTGACACTCCCGCCTGCCAAGTTCCAAAACCTGCAAGATTAAATATTGGTGCGATAAACGAACCTACTGACCCTATTAAACTATCTTTAGTTCCTGGAGTAACTCCCATTGGTAAGTTTGAGAGTATCCAAACGATTATAACTACGCCTAATATAATCGTACCCATCTTTTTTAAGAAATGGGACGATTTTTCCCACATATGAATAAATACACTTTTTATTGTTGGTATACGATAAGGTGGAAGTTCCATTACAAAATAAGATTCTTCGCCTTTGAATACCTCAGCACTCAAAAATTTACCCATTAATATTGCAACTGCAATACCTAGAACATATAAACCAAAGACAATAACTCCACCTGCATCAAAAAACCAAATCTTTCTACCGGTAAAAAAAGCACCAGCAAATAATGCATAGACTGGAAGTCTTGCACTACAAGATACGAAAGGGTTTATAAGTATAGCTATCATTCTATCTTTTCTACTATCTAGTGTCCTTGTAGACATAATTCCTGCTACATTACAACCACTAGAAATTATAAGGGATACTGCTGTTTTACCATGTAGCCCTATTGAATTCATAAATTTATCCATTATATAAGCTGCTCTTGCCATGTATCCACTATCTTCAAGGATAGCTATTAGGAAATACATAGTAAAAATCATAGGTGTGAATACGAAAACTGCCCCAAGTCCACCTATTATTCCATCAGTTATAAAAGATTGCAACAATACCGGCGCTCCCATACTAGCTAAAATGCCACCTACAAATTCCCCTATAGCAATAAATCCTTTATCCACAAGCCCATTTAAGAAGTCATTTCCAAATGTCATTGTTATTTGATACATAAGGAACATTACCACAGCAAATATTGGTATTCCTAAGTATTTGTGAGTGGTCCATTTATCTATTTTATCAGAAGTACTCTCAACATTTGATTCTTCTTTTTTTACACTGTCGAAAACTATTTTAGTTATAAGTTCATATCTTTTATCTATTATAAACGCGTCTGGTTCGTAACCTATTTTTCCGATTAAACCTTCTATACTTTTATTAAGTGTATCATTTATCATTTCTGAATTCTCGTTCTCATTCACATATTTTTTTATATACTCATCGCCCTCTAAAAGCTTTAACGACGACCACTGCGTTGGATATTCTTTAGTTACCGCAGTCTGTTCGAAAGTTTCTGTAAGTGTTCTAATTTCTTTTTCTATGTCTTTGCCATAATTAATTTTAAATACATTATGTTGCTTAGAATCTCCTATTTTCATGGCCTGCTTTATAAGTTCTTTCATGCCTTCATTTTTAGTAGCAACTGTTGCAACCACCGGTACATTTAAGGCTTTCGATATTTTATCAATATTTATTTGTATATTTTTGTTTCTTGCTTCATCCATCATATTAAAAGCTAAAACCATTTTTGCACCGGTTTCTAGAATCTGCATCGTTAAATATAAATTTCTTTCTATATTAGTGGAATCAATTACATTAATTACAACATCCGGCTTACTTTTTAATATAAAATCACGAGCTACTACTTCATCCTCCGAATATGCCCCAAGGCTATACGTTCCCGGTAAATCCACCACAATCACGTTTCTACCTTCAAACTTGAACCTACCCTCTTTTTTTTCAACTGTAACTCCTGGCCAATTTCCAACGTGTTGTTTTGAACCAGTTAATGCATTAAATAAACTAGTTTTTCCACAGTTAGGATTACCAGCTAAAGCTATTACTAAATCTTTCCCCTCATTATTCATGTTACTCATATACGCCCCCATATTTTCTTATTACTCTTATACTTCACTTGCCATAATCTTTTGTGCCATACTTCGTCCTAGCACTAATCGTGTCTCTCCAACCTTAACAATTAACGGACCGCTATCATTTTTCATGATTTTTATTATAGCACCTGTGCTCATGCCCATCTCCATAATCTTCTTGCACATATTCTCCCCGCCATGTACACTATTTATTTTTGCAAATCTTCCCATTTCAATAAAATTAAGTGGCATACTCATCACTAAGCCTCCCTTATTTTTTATACTACTTCTACCATAATATCTTTGGCTTCGCTTTTTCTAAGGCTTAATGTATATCCTCTAACCAAAAGCTCTATAGGGTCTCCCATTGGGGCTTTCCCCGTTACTACAAGCTGTGTATTTTTAACTATTCCCATGTCCATTATTCTTCTGCGTACTTTACTCTCTAATGCTATTTCAACTACCTTAACTCTAGTTTTCATCTCTACGTCAATTAATGATATTTGCTTTGTCATATAATCACTCCTTATGAATGTTGTTGTTAATACTGAAATTCATTATCAATATTTACTTAAAAAAATATATTCTATTTTCATATAATACATATAGTCACTTGAGAACTATTATCATTTTACTGCATTATGGTGTATCTGTAAACATATAATTTCTTAAAATTAATCAATATATACAAAAAAAGTGAATATCTTCAAGATATTCACTCCACTTTAAACTACTCTATCGCTACAAATTATATTATCTAAGGATTCTTTTGATGTTGCTACAGCATATTCTTTGCATAACAATGCTCTAATATATCCACACTCATCATTTGTTGACTCTATATAGAAACATCTTCCATAATAGAATCTAATAAGCGAAAACATTCTAGATGCAGTATGGAGATATAAACTGGTAACTCCTTGCTCCATCATTGAAATATCAACTGCATTCATTAATATTTTACCAATACCATTATTTTGATGTAACGATGAAACCCCAAATCTACTTAAATAAGCACTATGATCAGGTTTTACCTCTATTCGTACGCTACCTATAACTTTCTCATTCGATAGAGCTACAAAAACATTAGTAGTTTCTATCGCTTTTAATACATCATCATATGATTCCTCAAAAGGTGCTACTAGTTCCGTAATTCCTGCATTCTCGGCATACAACTTAAACGATTTTTTTGCTAGTAACCTTATTTCTTCAATGTCGCTAGTAACTGCTTTTCTAACTTCAAAGAACATTTTTTCCATGTATCTACCCCCATATCATATTATTTCTACAAGTAACTATATAGATTAGTATATATAAAACAATTTGCAAACTTTAAGGTGCCATAGCAATAATTTCAAGGCCTGTGGTTTCAGGTAACCCAAACATAATATTCATATTTTGTACAGCTTGACCTGCAGAACCTTTAACTAAATTATCTATAGCAGATATTATTATTGCTCTATTTGTGCGTTTATCCACTCTGATTCCAATATGACATATATTAGAACCTCTTACCCATCTTGTTTCAGGTAATCCATCAATAATTTTTACAAAAAATTCATCTTTATAAAAATTTCTATATAAAGATATAATATCTTGCTCAGTTATATCTTTCGTGAGTTTTGCATAGCAGGTTGATAATATTCCACGGTTCATTGGCACTAAATGAGGAGTAAAACATATCGTTACATCATTTCCAGATGCCTTGCTAAGTTCTTGCTCAATCTCTGGAGTATGTCTATGAGTAGTAACTGCATAAGCTTTAATTGATTCATTACATTCTGTATAAAGTGAGGCAACATTTGCAGCTCTACCTGCACCAGATACTCCTGATTTAGCATCAACTATGATCGAGCTTGTGTCTATCATGTCGCTATTTAGCATAGGTGTGAGTGCTAATATAGTGGCAGTTGGATAACAACCTGGGTTAGCTAATAAATTACACTTTTTTATAGCTTCTCTATTTAATTCGCAAAGTCCATAAACTGCATCTTTTAGTAGACCTTCACTTTCATGTTTAACTTTATACCACTTCTCATAAATATCTTTTGATTTTAATCTATAGTCCGCACCTAAATCTATTACTTTTACGCCAAGAGCTAGTGCTTTCTGTGTTATTTTAAATGATTTGCCATGTGGCATAGCAATAAAGAGAACATTTATATCTGATAACTTGCTTATGGCTGTCTCCATATCAACACATATATCATCTATATAACTATAGAAGTTACTATATATTTCACTATAAGTCATGTCTGCATATTTATGTGAAGAATAAAACTCTACGTCGACATTGGGATGCTTGTATAAAAACCACGCTAACTGTTCACCTGCGTAGCCAGTTGACCCTATTATACCTGCTTTTATCATATTGAATCGCCTCGCCTCTAAAATTTATTAATAAAGATTATTATACAATAGAGTTATAAAAAAATCAACAATATCGTGAATATTTATTCATTATATTGTATATTTATTCAGTTTTATATTACAAATTGAAATAAAAAATGGCCCCTTAGCTATTAACTACATAACCAAAAGGGCTTCTTGCTATTTTTCAATTATTTTTTCAATTGACTTTTCAACTAACTTCTTAATTTTAACTTTGCTAATTCTTTTACTATCACATTCTAATATAATAAATTCAAAATTTTCATAAATAATTTTATCATTCACTTGTGGGTATGAGCTTAGTTGTGAATAAACCCATCCACCAATTGTATCAATGTTTTCTTCCTCTATATCTATACTTAACAGTTCGACAATATCCTCAATAAGAACTTTCCCATCTACACTGTAGCCACCATCTTCTGTTTTAATAATCTCATTAACCTCTTCATCAAACTCATCTTGAATCTCTCCAACTATTTCTTCTAAAATATCTTCAATAGTTAAAAGTCCAGATGTTCCTCCATATTCATCAATAATTATAGCCATTTGTACCTTATCTTTTTTAAATACTTTTAATAATTCACTTATTGATAATGATTCTGGAACAAATTTAATTTCACGGATAACATCCTCTATCTTTTGGCTATTCCCCTCAATTTTCTGTTTATACAAATCCTTAATATGTACAAACCCAACAACATTATCCTTACTATCCCTACATACTGGATATCTTGTTAGCTGTTCATCTAAAGTAAATGCTATAATATCCTCAAAAGAATCTTCGAGGTAAATACATTCCATATCAGTTCTAGGTATCATTATTTCTTTTACTGTTTTCTCTGAAAAATCAAATATATTATCTATAAAGGTTAATTCAGTTTTATCTATTAATCCATGATTATAACTTTCCTCAACTAATAACTTTATTTCCTCATCAGTATGCGCTATGTCCTGTTCATCAACTAGTGATACACCAAACATCTTTAAAACTAAACTAGTACTATGGTTAAAAGCCCACATTATTGGAAATGTTATATTATAAAACCAAACCAGTGGTAGCGCTGTATACATTGCTATCTTCTCTGTATTTATAATTGCGAGTGACTTTGGTACTAACTCCCCAAGTACTATATGAAATCCAGTTATAAGTGAAAATCCTAAGATAAACGAAATTGAGTGCACAGCGGCTTCTGGCAGATCCATTAAGTTAAATAACGGCGTGAGCATTGCAGCTACTGCAGGTTCTCCTATCCATCCAAGCCCTAGGGATGCTAGCGTTATTCCTAGCTGACATGCAGATAGATACGAGTTCAAATCTTTTACAACCTTTAAAGTGTATTTTACATTTTGAGCTCCATCAAGTACTAATGTTTCTATCCTAGATTTTCTAACCTTTACCATTGCAAATTCTGTGGCAACGAAAAAAGCATTCATAAATACCAGTAAAAATACGATAACAATGTTTATAAAAATAGTCACTTTGATAACTCCTTCCAAGTCAACACATATACTTAGTATTATCCATACTTAGTATATTATAATCATAACATACTTTCCTAATTATATAATACCATATTTATATACGAATTCAAATTTTCTTCATATAAAAAGTGTTATAATTTACTCCACTTTAAATTACCCTACTTTACTAAAAGTAGGGTAATTCTTATATACATATTTTAATTTTTTCTATTCTTCGTTCGCGAACTTCCTCTATTCTAAATATTACATCTCCATATTCAACAGTTCTCTCCTCATTTATCTTTGGAATACATCCCATAAGATTAATTAAAAAGCCTCCAATTGTGTTATAATCTTTGGAAACTAAATTTAAATCTAAATGCTCATTTAAATCATCTAAAGAAAGTAACCCACTTACTATATAAGTATTATTATCAACTTTCTTTATTTCTGGTTCCTCGTGATCATATTCATCTTCAATATTACCCATGATTTCTTCTGTAATGTCTTCAGTTGTAACTACCCCTGAAAATCCTCCATACTCATCTATAAGCATCGCAATATGATTTTTAGAACTTTTCAATTCTTTAAATAATTCATCTATATTTTTATTTTCCTGAACAAAATAAGGTGAATGTAATATATTCTTAATATTTACATTTTCAAAGCCATTTTCTCTTGCCTCTATCATAAAATCCTTCATATGAAGTATTCCTACGATATTATCAACATCACCCTCAAATACTGGCACTCTTGAATGACGCTCGATTAATAACTCATCTAAATATTCTGTAATAGGGTCATTTATATCAATCATATATACGTCAGTTCTTGGAGTCATAACTTCTCTTGCCAATTTGTCATCAAACTCAATGATGTTATTTATCATTTCTTTTTCTGTTTCATTAATAATGCCGTGTTCCTGACCTACTTCTATAAGTGATTTTATCTCTTCCTTTGATAGCTTTTCCTCTTTGCTATCATGGCCAAGACCAGTGATTTTCACTAAAATATTGGTAGATACTGTTAGTAAGTTCACAAATGGTGTAACTAATTTAGATATATACATAATAGGTACTACCGAAAACATAGCAATAGCCTGAGAGTTCTGAAGCGCAATACGTTTTGGAAACAATTCTCCAAATACAAGTGTTATATAAGCAAGTCCAATTGTTATAACAACTAGAGCAACTCCTTCGCTATAAGGTACACTTATATTACTCAAAACGAGTGTTAGTTTACCTGCAATCGCTGTTGCCACATAAGCACTTGAAAAAAATCCTGCAAACGTAATACCCACCTGAATAGTCGATAAAAATTTTGTTGGCTTTTCTATAAGTCTTGATAATAGTATCGCCTTTTTATTACCTTCCTCTGCTAAATGTTTAATTTTGTTCTTGTTCAAAGATACTATTGCCATCTCTGCAGATGCAAAAAACGCATTTATCAGTGTTAAAATAACAATTAATATTAATTGCACCACTATATTGCTGTTAGGCATGGGCGCGGGTTCTGATTCCATTAAAAATTCCTCCTCTAAAATAAAAGCTTTCCATACTATCATGATAACACAAAATTTAATACTTTGATTAATATTATAAAAATAATTTTATATTTCCACATGATTAAATAGGAACCAGCTTACAGCTAGTTCCTATTTAATTATGTATTTAATTTTAAATACTTATAATATATTATTTTATTAAATTTATCTTTTCCCAGAAATTTTATCAACAAGAAACACTATTACAGCGATTACTAGCAACATATGTATCAATCCGCCACCAATTTTAAGTATAAACCCTACAACCCAAAAGAATACTACTATTCCGCCTATCCAACGTAAAAGCCCCATATAACACACCACCCTTCATATATACCTATTTACTAGTCATCCTTAAATATTTGATAATTATATCAAGAAACTAGTATATTTGCAATACTATCTCTACCTTTTTTCCCTATTTTTCGACTCTTAAACAATTATTAATTTGTTACAAGTCCTAAAATTTTTACAGAACCTTTCTTAATTACGTAGGAAATCTCAATCCTTATCTTATGGTTTTCCCTAAAATTATAAGCTATTAAATCAGAATAGCTAACCTGGAATGTTGAATTAGTGTTAATTTCTTTTATAAAGTTATCATCTATAAATACTTTGAACTTTCCACCATTAGGTTTTCGGAGGAAATGTATAATTGCTACACTCTTAGTTGTATTAAAAGTTAAATTTTCTGAAACCTCATTTCCAATAAATCCATTTTCTATAGTAAACCCATTATTTAAATCCGGCGAATTATTAAAAACAAAATCAGTTAATTTTTTAGTGTTATTGTATAATACACTACAATCAATATCTGTTTTTTTATTAGATAAGTAATTATCGTTTATAACCTTTTCAATTGTTTTAGCATAATAAACATATCCTTTGCCATTAGGGTGTACCAAATCATTAGATAAATAAGAATAGAGCTTTCCTGAATTATTAAATGCCCCCACTGTATCAGCGTACTGAAGATTATAATGCTCCGCTAAATCCTCTATAACCTTTGAATAATCATTATACTGTCTAAATGAGCTTTCTATAATTGGTATTATTTCTATATTAGGATTTAATTTTTTAAGTTTAATTATAATACTCTCATAAAACATTCTAAATTGTTTTGGTTTTATATTAAATTGGTCATTTTGTCCTAAACATATAAATACCACATCATATTGTTTTGTAAGTTTAGCATTGTTTAGCTCAACCCAAGCACGTATTCCCGTTGTACTTCCTCCCGTAATAGGATCAGTTGTTATGGTTGATCTATACTTTTTCTGCACATCTTTTATTACTACATTAATCCACTTTTCATGAAAATTAGATGTACCTGTACTTTGAGCTATGCTGTCTCCGACTACCAAAGCATTTATATCCTTCTTTTGATGAAGTTTCTGATAAAAATTCAAATCTGAAATTCTACCTACCTCACCTCGATTTATTACATTTTGCTGCTCAACTAAATTCAAATTTCCTTTTATTTTTGTCTTGTTATGAATAATCACCACAATAAAAATTAAGCTCACTAACACGACTAAAAACATATACGAAATTCCTATATTCTTTTTCATGTAAAATCACTCCTTAAGTTCTAATTAGTCATAAATTAATTAGTTCATAATAAAAAAGAACCACCCAAACGCAAATATGCATTTGGGTGGTTCTTCTAACTTAACTTAGCCATTGAAAAGTGGTCTAAAAGCTAGACAGCTTGATCATCCTCACCACCGGTTTTTTTATAAGTAGGAACAATGTCTTTAATTTTATTAGTTAATGCATCAACATCATTTGCCTCAATAATTACCGCAAGCTCCTTCATTCTTTCTTTCATTACTCCTAAATCACTAAAAGTAGGTTTGCCAATAAAAATCTTCGCATGTTCAGTATTAGTAAGTCCTTCTTCACTCATTAACAGTTCTTCATAAAGTTTTTCGCCCGGACGTAGCCCCGTAACTTCAATTTTAATATCTTTATTTGGCTCAAACCCCGAAAGTTTTATTAAATCCCAAGCTAAATCATATATTTTAACAGGCTTTCCCATGTCTAAAACAAAGATTTCTCCCCCTTGGGCATAAGCACCTGATTGAAGCACTAATTGTGCAGCTTCTGGAATAGTCATAAAGAATCTTGTTATATATTTGTTAGTAAGTGTCACTGGGCCACCATGAGCTATTTGGTTTTTAAATAATGGTATAACCGATCCATTGCTTCCCAGAACATTTCCAAATCTCACTGCTACAAAATGTGTCTTACTTATCTTATCCATAGATTGTATAATCATCTCACACATTCTCTTAGTAGCACCCATAACGTTAGTTGGATTTACTGCTTTATCTGTTGATATCATCACAAATCTTTCAACATTAAACCTATGAGCACACTCTGCTACATTATAAGTACCAAACACATTGTTTTTTATTGCTTCCATAGGACTTTCTTCCATTAGTGGAACATGTTTGTGCGCCGCCGCATGGAAAACTATATCCGGTGAATACTTTGTAAAAACATCTTCAAGTCTTTTTTTATCTCGAACAGATCCTATAAGTACCTTTAAATCTAATTTTGGGTATTTATACTTAAGTTCAATTTGCAAATCATAAGCATTGTTTTCATATATATCAAAAACAATTAATTGTTTAGGTGCAAATTTTATAATTTGACGACATAATTCAGATCCAATAGACCCTCCGCCACCTGTTACTAAGATTGTTTTGTTTTGAATATAACCTGCAATACCCTCTGTATCAAGCACTACTGCTTTACGTCCAAGTAAATCCTCAATGTCTACTTTTCTAATTTGACTTAATGAAACTTTTCCATTTATTATTTCATACATACCAGGAATAATTTCTATTTTACACTTTGTTTTTTTACATATTTCTAGTATTTGTTGTTTATCCTCATCCTCTATAGTTGGAATGGCTATAAGAATAGTTTCTATATCTTTTGCTTTTGCAATAGACAAAATATCTTTCCTATTTCCTAAAACCTTTACTCCCAAAATGTTTTTCCCTTTTTTATAAGGTTCATCATCAATTACAGCTATAGGCGTATAATTAGCTTGACTGCTGCTTTTCATTTCTTTTATAACCATAGCTGCAGCTGCCCCAGCACCAATTATCATTACTCTATTTCTATCATTCTTACTGACATTGCAATTAATAATACCCGTAAATCTTTCATAGACTCTAAATGACATCCTAAACCCAAGTATAAAAAGAATACTAAAAGCACAAGCGAGTATACTTACTCCATATGTAAATGGATGTCCGATAATTCTAACAAATGCAATTGTTATAATATCTGCAGCAATACACCCGCCAATAGCTAACATAAACTCATCTACACTTGCATAACTCCAAAGACTTTCATAAAGTTTGAATAGATAAAAACACGCTATGTAAATAACTGTTACTATTATCGCTATCTCTTTATAATCATTTGAATAAAATTTGAAATTTCTATAGTTATACCTAAAATAGAAAGCTAATATATATGCTAAGTTTATTAAAACTGCATCGCTTAGTATTAGTATCGGCTTTTTCCATTTTCCTAAAGCTTTCACAATATACACCTCTTCTTTATGTTTCTCAAAATTTGTTCTCTTAATATTATATCATCATTTTTGCTATTAAACATCTTTTCAATAAAAAACCACAAAAATTCCTATTTTCATAATTAATTTTATAAAATCCACAAAATAATATTAAGGTAATGGAGGTGTTGATCCATGTATTATGGGTTAATTATCCACTCTAAAATTTAATAACACCATCTTCTATTTCAATTATTCTATCTGTTTTTTTTGCTATTCTCTCATCGTGGGTTATTATTATGAAAGTAGTTCCAAGTTCTTTATTTATATCTCTAAATATATTATATATAACTTCAGAAGTTTTAGAATCCAAATTTCCCGTTGGTTCATCTGCAAGTATTATCTTAGGGCTGTTCATAAGAGCCCTTGCAATTGCGACCCTTTGCTGCTCTCCACCTGACAAATCATAAACTTTATTTTTCTTAACCTTTGGAAGTCCCACAAGTTCCAAAAGTTCTTTTGCTTTTTCAGAAGTTTTTCTACCGCAAAATATGTCTCTTATAGATCTAGGCATAATGACATTCTCGATAGCGTTAAACTCTGGTAATAAATGATGAAATTGAAATACAAATCCTACTTCACGGTTTCGAATATCAGCTAAAACCCTTCTACTCATCTTATCTATTCTTCTGCCTTCCAATTCAACTTGTCCACTTGTAGGCCTATCAAGCATTCCTATTATATTTAATAAGGTCGTTTTACCACTACCTGATGCCCCTATAATAGAATTAAAAGAACCTTTATCAATAGATAAATTTATATTGTTTAATACCTGTGTTTTCACTCTTTTTCCATAAATTTTATTAATATCTTTAAGTTCTATAATGCTATCCATTTTTTATAACCTCCACAGGAGTTAATTTAAAAGATTTTAAAGCTGGAAAAAATGCCGCTGAAGTTGATGCTATTATATCAATAATACATATTTTGATTATAAAATTATAATTAACAATTATATTAACTATAGGTTTTCCATCAACTGATGACACTATATATCTATTAAACCCTTTTACATACAAATAGGTTAACCCCACACCAATACATGTGCCAACTACACCTAAAATAAAAGCTTGAATTAAAAATATAAGGGCAGCAGAACCATCTTTTATTCCCATAGCCTTTAAAATACCTATTTGCTTGTATTTTTGAACCACACTTATACTCATTATACTTATTATACTTAAAACAGCAGCAATCATTACACTAAGTTGAATTATTAGGCTACATACTTTTTCACCCATTATAGCGCTTACTAATAACTTGTTCTGATCTTTCCAATTTTCTATTACTAAATTTTTATCATTTAACCCTTTTTTTAAATTACTTGCAATAATGTCTGCATTATAAGGATCACTCGTAGTTAATTCCATAGATGTTGCAGCATTACCAATCCCCGCCAAGTTCTGAGCAGTTTTAAAATTCGTAATAACTAAAATTTTATTAATTTTTATTGTATCAAAATCATAAAATCCTACGGCTTTTAGGACCGTCTTTCGATTATCAGCCGTTATTATATTAATGTTATCATTTATTTTTAACCCTAATTTTTCACTAAGTTCCTTACCAATCAATACTTCTCCAGAATTTTTGACAGTTCTTCCTTTATAAATTTTATCTTTAATATTATATAATGACTCTAAATCTTTAGAAACAAATCCACTAATTTGTATAGGCTCCGTCATATTTCTACTGTTAAGAGATGCATTATATCCAACTACTGGCGCCACCGATGTTATCCTACCATCCAGCTTTTTAATTTTGTCTGCCTTGACCTGATAATCCTTTATTATATTGTTTTTAGGATTGATCGTTATATGAGTTGAATTCCCCACGACTTTATCAATTAAAGAGGTTTCTAGACCTGCACTTAGTATACCAACAAATACTTGTACCGAAATTCCTATGGCAATTCCTAAAACTATTACCAATGTTTGAATTTTACTGTTTATTAAGAATCTCCAGGCTATTTTTATTGCTGTAAACATACCCTCTAGCCTCCGCTTATTTTTTATTATAAAGTTTTATCATAATTTAACAGTTTTCAATAAATATAAACTTATACCATTTATTCTATCACACAATGTCATATTTCTCTATAAATATACAATTAACCCACCAAACTATGAATTCCTATTGTTTATTCTTATAAATACATAGAAAGTAATTAATTAGAATATATAAAACCAAAAATAATTAGCATCATTTCGCTAGTTATCCTTGGTTTTTTGCAATTATTTTAGATTATTCAAACTGGAATTTAGTGAAATGTTTTTTTACGGTATAATTGCAAAAATGAAACTATATTGATAAGGTAACCGTTATATAAGTATAATCATTAAAAGGTTATACAGTTTCACTCATTTTAATAGAAGAGGACGTGTTCTTTATGAAATATATAGTTTTAGTAATAATATTAACTATTGCGTATGTTTTATTATGTAGCTTAATGAAAGCAGCTAGTAAAACAACCCCCTCACTGCAAGGTAACAAACATAATAAAGGTAGAAATAATTAAACAATATTAGAGTATTTTTATATAATTCATCGATTACAAATCACACATTTTTCGCCATTACCACACTCCGTACATGTTTTCACTCCTGAACCAATAGTTTTAACTTTAGGACATATTTCGAAATAATCATGTGCTGTGAATATAATTTTTATATCCATTTTATTCGCAGCGGATATAAACTCTTCATCTAAGTTCACCAATGTATGAATATGTATGATATTAACCTCGATAGTTTTTAAGAAATCAGTATATATATTAAAACCCATATGTTTAAGCGATACTTTAGGATCATGTTCTCCGCTGAGTAATGTAGCGGAAATCGGATTATTTATTTCATATACTTTTATATTGTTAAAGGATTTATTCTTTATGATTTTTAATTCTCTATCTATTGAAATATTTCCTGGATATACTAATGAAACTTCATTACCATTAGCTACTTGGCGTACCATAATATTTTCTGGCTGTTTCGCTAATCCCCCTGTGTTAACCGGAGGCAATCCAAGTGCATAATGCAAAATTTTAATCACACTCACCTCCTATATTAATAAAAAAGCAGATCATCATTTTGCGTTATTATGACAAATCGTGGGATAAAATGCCACCTTCCTTACGTATCTCTTCTGATTCTCCTTTAATTATAACATTAATTGCTATGGATGTCGTAATACTAAAAAAAGCTAACAAAATCTACTTTTTTCATTCATTTTAAATATTCATGAATTGCTTCTTGCCAAGTTCTAGTTATATCTCCTGTTGTAAGCTCCAACATATAATTTCTAAGCACTGAGTATTCTGGTCTTTTTGCCGGACGTGGGAATTCATCGGTTGTACACGGTAAAACCGTCGTCGTTATGCCCTTAAATCTAAAAATTTCTTTGGTGAACTCATACCATGTACATTCACCTTTGCAGGTACAATGAAATAGTCCATAATTTTTTTGCTCTACAAGTGTAATTATAGTTCTAGCTAAATCAACTGTACTTGTAGGTGTTCCTTTTTGGTCATTAACAACTTTTAATGTGGTATTAGTTTTACTTAAATTTATCATAGTCTTTACAAAATTATTTCCATCTCCATAAAGCCATGCTGTTCTAACTATGTAGTGTTTAGGATTATGATTTTTAACTAATATTTCTCCCTCGAGCTTAGTTTTCCCATAAATAGTCAAAGGCTCTATTTTGTCAAATTCCGTTAGTGGCTTATCTATATTGCCACTAAAAACATAGTCTGTTGAAACTTGGACAATTTCTGCGCCAATTTCATTTGCAGCTATTGCTAAGTTTTTAGGTCCTATTGCATTTATCTTATATGCCATATCTATTTCAGTCTCACACTTGTCCACAGCTGTAAGTGCAGCACAATTTATAATCACATCTGGTTTATTTTCATTTACGAAACTATATACTTCATTAATATTCGATATATCTAGATCTGACCTTCCTTTAAGTATTAAATCAATGGTCTTTTTCTCTTTGTATTGATTAGCTAATTCTCGACCAAGTTGCCCATTAGCCCCCGTGATTAATATCTTCATATTTAATTCTCCTCTTAAAGCTTATTCTTATATAAATTATACCTTACTTTAATAATTAATTGAGGAAATTCTAAAGAATAAAAGATTATTAACGATAAGTTAATATATTATTTCAAATATACTCTTGTTAATAATATTTTATACAGTACAAAATTCATTTTTAATACCTTAAGATAAAACTTTTTACGGAAAATAGCAAACTTATTGAAAAGTAAGGACGCAAAGCCATAGGGCCTTACGAGAGTATGGTAGCCTAGCCACCAAATTAAAAGGAGTGATTTATTATGTTTAAAAACAATATGAAAAAAAGTATTACACTATTAATAATGTTAATTTCCTTATCAACTGTTAGTCCATTCCTAAATACTACAAATGCCGTAGGTCTTACAACTTCTGCTGGTATATCTGAGTCAACAAGTAATCCTACTATAATAGATGTTAAAACTTATAAATTGGATATAACAGGAATAACTGATACCTCAATCCAGTTTCAACAAATGATAGATTCATTACCAAGTGGAAGTACAATACAATTACCATCAGGTACGTATAAATTGTCGAATGTTGTTAAGTTAAAGGATAATTTACATATTATCGCCTCTAATGATGTTATAATTAAAGGGACTGGTTATAACACTTTATTTTCCACAGGTAATGCTAATAGTTTCGAGGGTATAGAATTTCAAAATTGTGCAACTGCTTTAAGTGTTTTTCAGAAAACTGGATTTAATATTACAAACTGCAGATTTACAAATAACATTAATTATGCTGCAATTAATTTCTATGGAAGTCATGATTCATCGATTTCAAATTCATATTTCTACAACATCCACAAATATGGAATTTTAATTGATAACGATAGTTCTGATATTAAAATCGATAACAATAATTTTGATAACCCTTTAGTTTTTGATGGCTATAATGTAGAACAGATAAGTGGACATATTTATTGTCTAAATGGAACTAGAATTTTCGCGACAAACAATATTATAAAAAATAGCGGTGGGCAAGGTATTATATTTGGTTATAATTCAACAACTGGAAAAGGTACAACAAGTTCCGTCGCATTTAATAATCGCTGCATAGGTAATGGTCAAGAAGGCGTTACTACATACGGCGGAAGCAAGAAGGTTTCTAATGGAAACTCTATTGTTAGTAATACATCTATAAATAACAGATTTAATCAAATTGAAGTATGGCAATCTGATAATAATATTGTTCAAGGCAATACCGTAGAAGAATCAATATTTGGTCGTGGAAGTTTAGGATCTATTTGCCTTTTTGGTACGACAGGAACAACTGTTACGGATAACAATATATTATCGTCTCAAAGTAATGGAATAGCAATAATTGCGGGTAGCTTAAATTGCAGCGTATCAAACAATTTTATAGCTGATACAAATAGGCAAAATTTTGTTAAAACCCCTGAGAAAGGTAACGGAATATTACTTGATTGGAACGGAGTAGCTGATCCACAATATATAACAATCGCTAATAATAAAATTAGCTCAAGTAATGGAATTATTGCTAAAAGTGGTATTTACTCAACTTCCAATACTAATCATCATAACAAAATAAATAGCAACATAATAACAGGTTATCAATATGGAGTTCACTGGTATGCCCTAGCAACATGTGAAAAATAGATTAACATTATAACCTCCCCACCGACATAAGAGGAGTGAATTGATATCTTAAATAATAACATAAGAAAAAGTATAGCTGTTACCCTAATATTAACTGCTTTATTAAATGGTACTTCTTTTGTAACTACTACAAAAGCTGCCACTGTGACAGCTAATTCAACTAATGGTCCTGCAACAATAGATGCTCAAAAATATAATTTGGATAAAACGGGAATATCAGATACCTCTGCTTCATTTCAAAAAATGATAGATTCATATCCAAAAGGTAGTACTATTAATTTACCAAAGGGTATATATAAGATATCTGACACTGTTAATTTGAAAGATGGGATGAGTTTGATTGCAGGTAGTGACGTTGTAATAGAGGGCACTGGTAAAAACACTTTATTCGCTACAGGTAATGATAACACTTTTAAGGGTATAGAGTTTCAAAATTGCTCTATTGCTTTAAGGGTGTTATATGTAAAAGGAGTTAATATAACAAACTGCAGATTCACAAATAATATTAATTATGCAGCAATCGATATTTATGGAAGTAGTGATTGCACTATTACTAATTCATATTTCTATAATATAAACAAATATGGAATTAAAATAGATAAGAATAGTTCTAATATTACTATATATAAAAATTATTTTGATAACCCTAAGGTTTTTGGTGGATATAAGAATTCGCAGATAGGTGGACATGTTTACTGCTTAAGTGGCACCAAAATCAATGTGACAAACAATATTTTGAAAAATAGCGGTGGCCAAGGCATAATATTCGGTTACAGTTCAACCTTAGGTAAGGGTACAACTAACTGCATAGCACGTAATAATACCTGTATCGGAAATGGTCAAGAAGGTATCACAATTTATGGAGGTGTTAAGAAACTATCAAGTGGAAATTCTATTATAGGCAATACTTCTAAAAATAACAGATACAATCAAATAGAAGTATGGCAATCTGATAATAACACTGTAAGTGGCAATACAGTTGAAGAATCAACAGCTGGGCGTGGTAATCTAGGCGCAATATGTCTGTTTACTACAACTGGGACAACTGTTACTGGAAATACAGTACTATCTGCTCAAAATAATGGTATAGATATAACTGCTGGAAGTTTATATAACACTATAACAAATAATAGTATAGCAAATACAAACTTAAACAATAATATTACTGCTCCGCAAAAGGGTAATGCAATATTGCTTGACTCAGCTGGGATATCACAGCCACAATATACCACAATTAGAAATAATAAAATTAGTTCAAGTAATGGCATTATTCCTAAGAGTGGTATCTATTCAACTTCTAATAGTAATAAGTATAACAAAATAGATAGTAACTCTATAACAGGCTACAAATCTGGATTTCATTCTTATGCAAAAATGACTTGTGGAATGTAACAACCTCTCCTTAGGATCTACTAAACAAAGGATAAAAGCTATAATATTTGTAGACTTTATCCTTTGTTTTTATTTACAATTTGCTTAAGAGTATTGGATTGAATTACTCCTGGGCGACTGGGTATACTAAAGTAATATACATATACTTACTAAAGTAGGCTTAAGATTATAGCAATTTTACTAATATGAAAATAAAGGGTGGATATATGAAATTTTTTAAAAATAAAACAGTCATAATTATTATGGTAGTCTTTTTTGCATTTCTCATAGGTACATTTGTAGTAATTAACAAAACAAAAGATCTTTCACTTCATAACATCAATAAGAATGATATAAAAAAATACTCATTAGACATAACCGGAGCCACGGACACCACAGCCGCATTTCAAAAAATGATAAATTCATATCCAAGCGGAAGTACAATAAAGTTACCCGAGGGCAAATATAGTCTTCACGGTAGTGTAAAACTTCCAGATGGAATAAAATTAGTTTCAAAAAATAAAGCAGTATTCATTGGTACTGGCAAAAACACTTTATTTCTTGCAGGAAATGACAACAGTTTTCAGGGTATAGAGTTCCAAAATTGCTCTACTGCAATAAACATTGATATGAAAAAAGGACTAAATGTAACTGAGTGTAAATTTACGAATAAGATTGATTATGTTGCATTAAATATATCTGCAAGCAGTAACTGTATTATTACAAATTCTCATTTCGATGATATTCGTAAATATGGGATTAAAATAGATAACGATAGTTCTAATATTACAATCGATAAGAATAATTTTGATAATGACAAAGTTTTTGGTGGTTATCAAAAAGAACAAATAAGCGGCCATATTTACTGCTTAAATGGGAACAAAATCTCCGTGACAAACAATGTGTTAAAAAACAGTGGCGGGCAAGGAGTGATATTTGGTTTTAATTCAACAACTGGGAAAGGTACAACAAACTCTGTAGCAAGTGGTAATACATGCATCGGTAATGGTCAGGAAGGCCTCACTATTTATGGCGGAGACAAGAAAGTTACAAGTGGAAATTCTCTTATAGGCAATATTTCCAAAAACAATAGATTTAATCAAATAGAAGTATGGCAAACTAAAGATAACATTGTTAAAAACAATACAGTAGAAGAGTCCATCAAAGGTGTTGGTAATCTAGGAGCAATATGTATGTATGAAACATCAAATACAACTGCTACTGGAAACAAAGTGTTATCTGCACAAAAGAATGGTATCGATATAACTGCTGGAAGCTCTAATAACATTGTATCTAATAATATTATAAATAATACAAATGGCGAAAATGATAATAAAGCTCCAGAGAAAGGTAACGGGATATTACTTGACTCAAATGGAAAAGATCAGCCTCACCATATAACAATTAAGGATAATAAGATTAGCTCAAGTAATGGAATAATATCTAAGAGTGGTATTTATTCAACTTCCAATACAGATCAGCACAACACCATAGATAACAATACAATAAAAGGTTACAAAACCGGACTTCATGAGTATGCTAAAATGACTGTTGGAAAATAAAAGAGTTCTCCTATGTGACTTGCAATATGAGCTTGAAACGTGAAATTTCATTAAGAAATTCTAATCTTTTGCGAATATAAAATTCTCTAACTCTCACACTCGACGTCCTGTCTCGGATTCGCTAGACTGGACCTCTGGGTAGTTCTCTGGGGCACATAACAATTATTAATTGTTATGCAACCTGGCAGTCTTACGAGAATTTTATATTAACAAAAGAAGAATTTTAAATGAGATTTCAATTGTGTCTGCGCTTCATATTGCAAGTCACTTCCGGAGAAATTCCTTTTATTCTATATTTACGACAAAGATACATCTAACAAAGATGATTGATAAAAAAGAATAAATCTAAATACTCCTTACAAAGATTTCTTTAGCCAATAGGCTAAAGGGGCGGTAACTGTAATTACTCAATTCATTTTTAAAAAATTAATGCATAAGAAAAGAGATAATCTATGAGATTATCTCTTTTCTTATGTCCAAATTACCTTCTAATTCTATCTTATCAGGTGTCCAACTGCTTAGTATTAATCCGTATACAATCCAATTTAATGGATTTGTAAAATAACCGCCGTAAATCTGATATAGGAAACTAAATAACAGAAGGTTTGCGAGTAACATATTTTTTTTGATACCTACATTAATCGCGAGTAGTGTGAGTAATAAAACTAAATATGATACTGCAAATATACCTCCCTCTGCAATAAAATACGGATATGAAGCCGCTACTACTGCTGTCATTCCAGTAGATTTAAAGATTTTCCTTGTATTATCGGTATTAAGATTTCCAAAGCCTACTCCGATGCCTTCTGTCTTAGTTATTGCTGTAGATGTGAATTCCTGAGTAACATTTACTCTGTAACTGTTGGAAGAATCTTTTCCATTTAAAGTATCTACTGTTCTCATGTACATTGATGATTTCGTTACTATGAACAATATTGTTATTATGGTAAAGACCATTATTAATCCATATCCAACTAAAATATTTTTAAAATTAACTTTTGTTATAATTATAATAAATGATATGAATATTATGGTGGAAAATAACATTACTGATGATCCGTAAGCTCCAGCTAATGCCAATAGACCTAAACAATCTATCATATAGATTATATATTTAGCTTGTACCTTATGAGTTTTTTCTTTAATAATTAAATACATTAATATAATAATTATTATAGATAAGTGAAAACCTAGTTCACTAGGTTCTATGTAAAATAAATTTAGTCTTACAAGATTATATTTATTTATAGTATCATGAAGCCTCCATAAATAATCATTTTGTTTTAGAACAATCGCTATAGGTGTGAGTATTAAGTAGATTCTACAAATATAATCAATAAACTTTTTAATCTTAAAGTCATGAATTTTTCTTGATACCAAAATCATTAAAGAAATGCATATAGTAATTTTAGAAATATTAACCAAAAGTTTTTGCATTTCTACATTTTGTATTACCATTCCTTGAATGATCCCATAAATTACAATCGGTAAAGCACATATTATTAAGAGTGAAATATCTCTCTTTTTTTTAAATATAACAAAGACAATCCCGAGCGTCCCCAATGCATAAAACAAATCTAAATTACCAGTTAATGTTTTACTAACAAAAGGTAAATTGGCAAACATCTGATGAAAGCAATACAATAATGCCATTAATATTTCCATTTATTTCTCCTATTCTTTAATCAGACCTGAGTACAATTCCATTATATCCAAAGCATGTTTTTCCATTGTATAAATACTTGCTAGATTTAGTATATTATTATTAATATAAGATAGTTTTTCTCTATCCTCTACTATAGATCCTAAACTTTTATATAATTCATCCTCATCGGCTTTTATTACTATACCAGTAGTTCCGGATTTCACCATATCTTTAAACCCTACAAGATCAGTTAAAATTACAGGTACTGCATATGAGAATGCCTCAAGTGCAATATATCCAAATGTCTCATACCAGATGCTTGGAACTATAAGTATATCTGTATTTTTAAATAATTCCTCCAGATCAGAATAAACATAGGTACCCTTTATCTTTACTTTCCCCATAAACTCATCTATATTTATATTTACATTTTTTCCATAAACATTCAAATTCCATTTACTAATATTGTTTTTCAGTAGTTGTCTAAGCACATCTAATAGAAAATATAATCCTTTATACTTTTCTATGGATCCAATATAAGTTATTTTTAATGGTTCTTTGATATTACTATGTTTTTTTATTCTATTATCTTTTATATTTGAATGAGAAATATTAAGAACTCTACTATTTACATTATTTATATATCTCTCATATGTATTCTTTGCCACACTGCTATTATAATGGATAAAATCCATATTATTAAGTATATCAATAGAATTTTTTCTAAACCTAACATATCCACTAGCCGAAGGATTATTTTTATTGTTTTTTTCTTCATTTATAAGTTCAGTTTCAGTTAATTCATGATTTTTTTTAATAATTAATTTCTGCTTATAAGCTCTTAGCTTTTTTATAATACTACTATTTTTTAAATATCTATAAGGTCTTGACTGCATAAAAAATACCAATGAACTACTGTATCCATTTCTATTACATGTTATGCAGTTCTCTCCATTATTATATTCCTCGCATATTTCTCCTTGCAAATCTATAAGGTTAACTTTAGGGCATATTCCAAAATAATCATGAGATGTAAATATAGTTTTTATATTTAATTCCTTAGCAGCTGCTACAAGCTCTTTATCTAAGCCCATCAATGTATGAATATGTAAAATTTTTACCTTTGACTCTTTTAAGAAATCTCTATATACATTTATATCTCTATTTTTAAAATATGTCTCTGGACTTGGTATTCCGCTAAGTAGTGGGATACCAATCGGGTTTAGTATTTCATATACTTTAACACCCTTAAATGACTTATTCTCATCAATTCGTAATTTTTTATCAATGGTGAAATGACCAGGATATAGTATTGTAACGTTATTGCCACCTGCAACTTGTTTTAACATAAGATCTACAGAATATTTAGTTAATCCTCCAGTCCGTAGTGGAGGTAATCCAAGAGAATAATGCAATATTTTAATAAGTCGACGCCTCCTTAAACTTATAAAAAAAGCTCTTCGTAATCATGAACAATCTTGTCCCAAGAGTAAGAATCTTTTATTCTATTTGTAGCCCTTGTAGACATCGCTAAAATTTCATTTTCTGTTAATTTTTCTGCTTTGCTTATTAAAGAAGCTAAATTGCCATCTTCATCACTAAAATACATAGCTCCATTTTTCCCAACTTCTTTATTAAAATTAACATCTAAAAGCAGATTAATATCCGTACTCGATAAAGCTTCAAGAAGTGAAGGATTAGTTCCTCCCACTGAATGTCCATGAATATATGCAAACGCTTCTTCTCTTATCTTTTTTAGAAGTTCATTATCATAAACAGTTCCTACAAATTTTATTCGTGTGTCGCAAGTAAAGTTCGTAGCCTTTAGTAATCTTTCATAAAATTTATTTTTCTCGACGTTTGTAATTATAACAAGATCCTTATCAACATCCGATTTCATAAACTCTCTTATCATAGTCTCATAACTGTTCTCGGGTACAAATCTACCAACAATTAAGTAATATTCTTTCCTTTTTATTAAGAAATCGTCAAAAAAGTTTGTTATAACATCATCCTTCTCCATTAGCTTAGATCTTCCGATTTCCGCTCCATAAGCTATAAATGTAGTATTAGGCTTGTACATATCATAATCTGTATTTATGTAATCCTCTATACCTTTTGAATCACATATTAGTAAATCTGCATGTTTTACCATCAGTTTCTCAGAAAATTTCCAATAATTCCTTACAGGAATACTCCATTTACTACGTTTCCATTCATGCCCATCAGGATTTATATAAAGCTTTATTCCCAAATCCTTGAGTTGTTTCTTGTAAAATGATATAAATGGACCAATACGACAAGCAAGAATAAGAACAATTGAATTAGATAATTTCTTTTCCTTAATATATTTTATTGATGTGCTTAAAGCTTGCAAATCATAAAGTACTGCTTTTGCACTACCTATGTCTTTTACATTAACATTAAAACATCTTGCTTTATTATAATAAAACTCTTCTTCCTTAACATTTAGGCAAGCCACATGATACATGATATCCTGACTTTTTTTATAAAGAGTTAATTTATCTACGAAAGTCTCGAATCCACCATAATTAGATGGTATTCCTTTAGAACCTATAATGAATACATCTGTCATTTGTTTACACCTCTATTTTTGTTTTATAAAATTATATTTAGTCCGTTTCATTTAGGAATACACCTATAATATTAGCATGCACTTTTTGAAGAATTTCTTTAGCCTTATGCGCAGATTTTCTTTCTGTTTTTCCTGATTTAACAACAAGAACACATCCATCAGTATATCTTGATAAAACCTCAGCATCAGCACCTATTGTAATCGGAGGTGTATCAATAATGATATAATCATAATCTTTCTTTAATGAAATTATAAATTCATTAAATCTTGATGATACAAAAAGTTCCGCATAATTTAATGTTACTGTACCAGACGTCAGTATAGATAAATTCTTTATCTTCGTAGTCTTAACTACTTTTTCAAACAATTCATCTCCGGATAAATAATTAACAAGTCCTTTATCATTTGTTAAATCAAACATGTTGTGTATATTCGGCTTTTTCAGATCACAATCAACAATTATAGTTTTTTTACCACTTTTTGCAAGTAATAGTGAAAGATATGATGTTGTAGTTGATCTACCTTCACTACTGCCAGCACTAGTTATCATAATAACCTTTTTTTCACTGTCCGCGTTTAAGAGTTGAATATTTGATATTAATCCGTTAAATGCTTTTAAATTAATTGAGTCTAAATTAAGATATTCTGTATATTTTGTTTTTCCCATTAAATCCATCTCCCTTCTAATTTATATTAAATGTGCGATTTATTTCTTTTTGGTAAATTCCCTAGAACATGTAGACCTAAATATTTCTCTACATCATCTTTGGTCCTGATCTTATCATCAAAGAACCCTATAAATGTTACAATAAATACTGAAAGGAACAATCCAAGTAAAAATGCTAATATTACGTTCATAGATTTAAATTTATTGTTTATAAGATCGCTCTGTCCCGAATTCTCCATTATTTTCATGATCTGCGAAGGATATATTCTCTTTACTTCTTTTGAATAAGATGTTATAACAGCGTTTGCTATAGCTATAGACTGCTTTTGAGATTCTCCACTAGCTGTAATTGTAAGTATCGGAGCATCAGCTGATACAGTAACCTCATAACTCTTTTGCAACTTTAAAGCTGGTACAGAACCTTTTAATAATAAGCTAGCGTTCCTTGGTATAGTACTAGAGTTTGCGATTTGCTCAAATGTAGGACTTAAACTTTTCGCATTAACTATATCTTCTTTATTTCCTATTACAACGCTAGTTATTGTTTGATACATTGGTTTAGAACTTTTCATAGAATAATAGCTAAGTAAAGTCGCTGTTAATGTTGCTAATATTGTTATAAGCAATATAATCCATTTCCCTCTTTTTAGAACATTTATAAATTCTTTATATCCTTTTGTAGTTTCGTTATTCATTTTAATACCTCCATGGTAATTGTTCTTTTTACTATATTGTTTTATTAATTTTAGATCTATACACCTTTTATATTGTTATATACCAATTTGATCTTTACTAAAAACAATATCAATTCAACATTTCTTGATTTCATAGACTTAACAAGTAATTTATGGAATTTACCAATCACCTTGGAATCATCCAAATTCTTTCTAACTTCTTCATTATCTAATAAGTTTAATATTTCTTGGCTTTTACTTTTTAAAGTTGATTTTTGCTCTATTTTACTTCCCAAATTTAAAAAACTTTTAGAGGAAGTTATCTTATAAAAATACTCAATTATACGATAAGTAAAATGAGTTGCTTGGTATTCCCTAGCATCCTTGCTATATTTACCCCATTCTTTAAGTTTACCTACGATAGTATCATTTTCGCTCCTTACAATATCCAAATAATTATCACAGTATTTAAGCCATACTGGATTTGCATTTTCAATTCTATAATTATATAAAGCCTCTGAAATGACTATGCATTTGTCTATGTGCTGATAATAATTAGCATTAAAAATTGTGTCTTCACCACGTTTATAATCCTCAAATTTCAAATTGTATTTTTTTATGATCTCAGCTTTGTAAATTTTATTCCACAGAGTATCTCCAATTTCTTCTTCTCTAAGAAAAATATAATTTGACAAAATTTCATCTTTTGTCTTAAAATTATGTTTCTTTGGTAATACAGTGGTCTTTTTTATAATTTGTCCATTTTTATCTACAAAAACATTGCTTTGCCCTGATATAACTAGATCCACATCATTGTTTTTTATATTTTCATACATTTTTTCAAATAAATTGTTCTCATACCAATCGTCACAATCTAAGAATATAATATATTTACCAATGGATTCATCTATTCCTCTATTTCTAGCGGCCCAGGTTCCTCCATTTTCTTTGCTAATTAATTTAATTCTAGAATCAATCTTTGCATATTCTTTGCACATTTCCTTACTGTTATCAGTAGATCCATCATCTATTATTATTAATTCAAAATCTTTAAATGTTTGCTCCATTATCATCTCTAAACACTCTTTGATATACTTTGCTCCATTATAAATTGGAACTATAATACTTATTTTCACCATACTAACACTCCTTAATAATGACCTTGGGCGCTTTTAATCATAACCTTTAATTATACAAAATTCTATTGGTAATAATAGCAATGTTTTTTACTTCATAACATTTTTAATCTTGTACAATAGAGGGAAAATAAGGCCATACGTTTTTGTTTTTATAAGCAATATATTAACTTTATCTTTAAATGTTAGCTTACTATTCCTTATTATTTCTGAAATTTGTAAATTATCTACCTCTTTTGATACTATATCTTTAAACTCCGAGTAATATTTCTTATCTCCAGTTTCAGAGCTTTGTATAAAGTATTTATTATGTATAGCCCATAGGGTCTTTATCAAATAAACCCTATAATAATCTATTAACTCACCATAAATAAGCGGGTTTTTTGTTATAAAATCTCTCATTATATAACATCCATATATCATATCTTTCATTGATTTAATTGAAAATGTTCTTGTAAGTGATAACTCTCTTTGCCTATAATAATAAAGTGGCTCTATCATTGAATAAATCTTATTTGCGTTTGCAAGTAATAAAAATCCAACTGGAGTATCCTCACATACTACAAAATCTGGAAATGAAATTTTGTTATCAAAAAAAAGTTTTCTTTTATGCAGCTTATTCCAAACATAACCCTTGATATCATTTAATAAAAACATCTTAAGGGCCTCACCTTTATCTAAAAAACCTTCTTTATCAATTCCTTCTATTTTCTTATAATTAGAATCCTGAACGCCTTGGCCTTCTTTATACAATATGTAATTACAAATAACTATGTCAATATTTCCATTAGTAGCTATTTTATACATTTTCTCAAACATATCAAGCTCTACAAAATCATCACTATCAACAAATGCTATGTATTCACCCCTTGCTGCTTTGAGCCCAGCATTTCGAGTTTCACTAATCCCACTATTCTTTTGATTTATAATAACTAATTCAGGAAATTTCTTTTTATATTCTTTAATTATTTCATAACAATTATCTGTAGAGCCATCATTTATTACAATAATCTCTTTATTATCAATAGTTTGATTAATAACGCTATCTAAACATTTTGGCAAAAATTCCTCTACATTGTAAACAGGTATTATAATACTGACATCAACTCTATCCAAAAAACATTCCCCCTAGTTAGCCTTCTTTATATACATTACTTTTTTAACTTTATGAAAAATGATATCCGTAAGTAAAATTCGTAAATATTTTGAGCGCATACAGCTTGTTAATATTAAATAAATTCTATAAATTTGATTTTTCTTCTTATATAGTTTTGATTTAGTAAGCCCATCTAATGCTAGACTATATTTTTTTTCTTCATGCATATTAATTTTTATGTTTTTTAAATCTTCTACTGTCTCATTTTCATGCCCATATTTAACCCTATCTTTATACATCTTAACAACGTGTTTTGAGTATAAAAGCTGTTGAAGGGAATTACTTTTGGATATTCCACTCTTGCGAATCCTATATCTAACTAAAAACTCATTAGTATTCCCAAGCTTACATCCATTAGTTATAAGTCTTAATAGGAAGTCATAATCCTCTGCGCATGTAATTTCTCTATAACCTTCATTTTTATCTATACATTCTTTTCTAAAAAACCAGGTTGGATGATTAATAAAATCTACATTTAAAAGGCAACTCTTTATTAATTTCATATCCACTGGCATAATTTCATCTCTATATAATTCTTTTCCATCCTCATCTATATTGATACACCTAGCACCCATAAAATCCACATCCAAATGACTGCCTAAATATTCAATTTGTTTATCAATTCTGCTTACTAGTGATATATCATCTGCATCCATCCTTGCTATAAAATCACCTTTAACATAAGTTAAAGCTTTATTTAAGCTCCTAACTAATCCAATGTTTTTTTCATTTTTAAAGAATCGTATTCTAGCGTCTTTTTTGTTATAAAATTTAATTATATTCTCTAACTTCTTATTATCCGGATTGTCTAAAATAATAATAAATTCTAAACTTCTATAACTTTGATTTAAGATTGATTCTATTGCTTCCATTAACCATTTTTCTTTTTCATTATATACACTCATAATTACAGACACTAATTGTTGTTTATTAACTTCCATTAAATCATCTCCTTCGGAGCTGCAATATTTATTGTTTAATCCGACCTTTGCTTACGGCTGATATGAAGATTTTCTTCTCATATTTATTAAATCCCATAATCCAAAAAACTATGAAATATATTATTGTGAATAGAATACCAAACATCAGAATTGAAATATACGATGTCAAACTAAAGAGGGACAAAGCTAAGAATCCTAAACCAAATGTTATACTAGTTGGAATTACTAATTTTAATATGTTCATCCAAAAATATTTTATATCTAGCTTTATAACAAATTTATAATATATATTGTTTGCTACTGCATTTATGATCATACCTATCGCTGTACCAATTGCACATCCAAGTCCTTGATATTTTTGAACTAGTACTATTGATAAAAGTATATTTATGATAGCAATAGATAAGTATATGTATGCCTTCACTCTATGTTTATTCATCGCTTCTAGCATTGTCGCAAAAAGTGATTGAATAATTGAAAATATTTGAGGAAACATTAGTATTATTGCAATGACATAACAGAATGAATACCCCTGGCCAACCCAACGCACAATAAATTGTTTCCCTACTAAAACAAAACCTACAAAAATATAACTACATATGTAATATTGAATTCTACCTATTTTTGTTAATAATCTCATTAAATCATTTCTGTTTTCCTCGACTGTTACCATCTTTGTAAGTTTTGGCAAAAACATACTTGATAAAACATTAGATAATGATAAAAAATATGTATTAAATTGTGATGAAACTGCGTATATAGCAATTGGTGCTGCTCCAACAAAAATTGCCAGTATTAGCTGATCTGAGTTCCAATATATTTGATACGCTATTGCACTAAGGAACACGAAAAATGAGTAATTAAATATCTCGGCAAATAGTGCTTTATCAAATCCTGCAAATTTTATTTTTAATTTTAATATCTTAAAACAATATATAACATTAACTAGTCCCAGCAGAATATTAAAAACCGTTGATCCTACAACCATTCCAAACGCTCTAGACCCAAATAACAATACAGTTATCATAATGGCAGGGTTCAAAATTGTTCTTAATAGATTGATTATTTTTATATACACAAATTTTTCATGTGCCGTTATTATTGAATTAAATATACTTAAAGGAAATGATAATGATATGTTAACTATAGCAACCATAAACATTTGCTTTGTTCTATTGATTTCATCAAGACTTAAACTCTTACTCATGATTTTTCCTAAGTTGAAATAAATTATTACTCCGACTATCATGGATATCAAACCCAAAATCAGATACAATGATAAAAACATTCCGTTTACTTTTTTTCGTCCATCCTCATTTTTCTCTACCATATATTTAGAATTATATCTAATAACGGCATTTCCAAATCCTAAATCTAGAAGATAAATATAAGCTACTATTGAATTTACTAAAGAAAATAACCCATATTCAGCTTTTCCAAGTTTGCTTAACATAAACGGTGTATACATCAATGAAATTACATTTCCAATTATTATAGTTATATATGTTATAATTACAGCTTTTTTCATACCGTTTTTCAAATTTCACCTTCACCTCTGTTTCATTACTTCTAATATTTTCTCATAATTCTTCATAGCAAATGTTTTATCATACTCTTTAATTTCTATCCCTTTAAGTTCCTTTATTAAACCAGGAATCTCCTCTATATCATTTACAAATTTGATATAATTCAAATCTTTAAGCCAAGCGTAAGTATCTTTAACTTTGTGATTGTAATTTGCGATAACAATACAAGGTGTAGATGTAATTGCACAAAACACCATTCCATGTAACCTATCAGTGATAACTACTTGCACTTTTTTAAATTGATCCCATTTTTTATTTAATTCTTTTTCTCTTTGATTAACATTAATCATATATTCTAAGACTTCATGTTCTTTTGTAATATATTCAGCTACGGTGTCTGTAATAATTATATTATCAAAGTTTTTCTCAGCCATATTCTTAATTTCATCTTTTTGTGTTTGAGTTAAAACCCCTTCTCTATCTTTCCTAAGGCTTAGCAATGCACCATTTCGCTCCTGTATTGGGTTTGTTTTATTTAAATACATAACAATATCTGGTGTTAAGATTACATTATTATTTGGAAAAGCTTCTTTCATAACACTATACGATGTGTCTTCTCTTGCAATTAATGTTAATTTTTTATGTGCATTATAAATCATTTTAGTTTTATCAAACTCTAATTTCCCATTTTCAGTGTCTTTGAAATATATTGATTGAGGAAATAAAATAATCTTATTATCTTTAAATTCAGAAATGATCTTTCGTCTTCCTTCTTCTTCCCAGAAATACTCATTTCCTAAGTTTCCACCACCATGTAACATAAAAATATCATCTTTTTTAACATTCTTTTTTAAATTTTTTATATGCTTAATTAGATCCACTGTAGTAATCTCTATCATCTTAAAATCCTTAAAATTATCCTCTAACATCTTATTTTCCGCATATACTATAGCTTGATCTCCCAAATTACCATGGTTAGGTGTTCCTATAAGGAAAATATGATTTTGTTCGGGCTTTGTTTCATATAAATATTTTGTTTCTTTGGATCCTTTGCCTTTTAACTTAATATATTTCATTTTATTTAGAACTTTTTTAGAAATAATTGGTTTTAATAAATTTATTATTTTTGTCTTATTTTTCTTATACCCTGGGTAAATGGTAGTGTATAAATTAGAATAATTAGCTATAAACATTAAGGACAATTTCTGTTTTAATCCCATTTCATCACTATTTCTTAGGATAGAATAATTTTGTTTTAATTTACCTATAATTTCGTTTATTTCAATAACATAATCATCCGTGCCGTAATCAAGTAACAACATATCATTTAAGCAAAAATGTAATCTATTAAATAACTGCTTGTCACACATGTCGCCAAGTAATGGTTCTAGGCTTTTAATATATTCTAAACACTTGATATTCGCTAGGCAATAATCGTATCTTTTACTGGCAGTGTTGCTACCACAGATACTGTCGCCCCTTAACAAATAATAATATTTCGGACTTTTTATATCTACAATTTTATTTGATTTTGAAAACAATTTATATGTAGTAAATATATCCTCATAATACTTTCCTTCTGGATATCTAATATCATTAAATAATTCTTTCTTATAAAGCTTGTCCCATGCAAAGTTCTTCATGCCGCTATATTCATCAAGAACTAGTTCTGATAATGCTTCACTTCTTGTAAATACCTCGGCTTTTTCACTATCTGAGATTGTTGTTATTCTACTACCATCTACAATATATCTACCACAAACTGAAATATCAGCCTTATGAGAAGTCAAAGCATTATATAATGATTCATACATATCGCTTTCTATCCAATCATCACTATCGATAAATCCTAGGTATTCACCACTTGCAATATCTATTCCAGCATTTCTTGCAGAACTTAATCCGCCATTTTTTTTATGTATTACTTTTATCCTTTTATCTTTTGATCTATACTCATCGCAAATATCTCCACATTTATCGGGAGATCCATCATCAACAAGTATAATTTCAAGATTTTCATATGATTGCCCTAATATACTATCAACACAGTTTCTTATATAAACCTCCACATTGTAAATTGGTACTATAATTGAAATCAAGGGGTTGTTCATTAAATCATCTCCTATCTCTTTAAGTTATTCATCACTTTCAGTGCTGTATTCATCACCTATGTTGCTGTTAAATTGAAATACTAACGACATAAAATGTCGTTAGAATTTCACATTTGTAGCTTTTAATCCTTGTGCTTTTTTATCTTTCTCTGAAAGTAGTACTTCCCCTATACCGTCTAGTGGCCACTCCACTGCTATGTCCGAATCATTCCAGGTTATTGAACCTTCAAATTCAGGATGATATAAATTAGTACATTTATATACAAAAGTTGCTTCATCTGATGTTACAAGGAATCCATGAGCAAACCCTTCTGGTACATAAAACTGCCTTCTATTCTCTCCGCTAAGCATTACACCAAACCATTTACCATACGTTTGGGAGTTTTTCCTTAAATCCACAGCTACATCAAACACTTCACCGCTTAGAACTCTTACAAGTTTTCCTTGAGAATACTCCCTTTGAAAATGTAATCCCCTAAGTACTCCCTTTTTAGATTTAGATTCATTATCTTGAACAAATACCATATCGAGTCCTGCTTCTTTAAACTCATCATAGTTATATGTCTCCATAAAATATCCTCTGTTATCTCCAAAAACTGTAGGTTCTATTATATATAAATCTTTTATTTCAGTCCTTATAAACTTAAATTTTCCCATTATATTTCTTATACTCCTTTATACATCTTTTTGTAGTATTTTTGATATTCCCCAGTCGTAACATTTTCCATCCATTTTTTATTATCAAGATACCACTGAATTGTCTTTTTTATTCCTACTTCAAAGGTAGTTTCAGGATACCATCCTAGTTCATCTTTTATTTTTGTGGGATCTATTCCATATCTTCTATCATGACCTAATCTATCCTCAACATGTTTAATCAAATCCTGTGTTACTGCCTTATCCACATTTTTATTTAAATAATAAATAATACTATTAACTATTAATATGTTTGTTTTCTCATTATGTCCACCAATATTATAAACTTCTCCAAGGCGTCCACTCTCTATTACCATATCTATTGCTTTGCAATGATCTTCTACATATAACCAGTCCCTAATATTTAAGCCATCTCCATATACCGGCAAATCTTCGTGGTTTAAACAATTGTTTATTAAGAGAGGTATAAGTTTCTCTGGAAATTGGTATGCTCCATAATTATTTGAACATCTAGTTATGTTAACTGGCATTTTATAAGTATCTGAATATGCCTTTACCATTAAGTCACTAGCAGCTTTTGATGAAGCGTATGGACTATGTGAATCTATAGGAGTTGTTTCTACAAAATACCCAGTTTCACCAAGCGAACCATATACCTCATCTGTTGAAACCTGAAGGAATTTTGCACCACTCTTAAAACCATTTTGGGTTTCCCATGCAATTTTTGCATTGTTTAAAAGATTTACTGTTCCAAGTACATTTGTTTGAACAAATATCTCAGGGTCTTTTATACTTCTATCTACATGTGATTCTGCTGCAAAGTTAACAACATAATCAAAATCATACCTCTTAAATAACTTCCCTACTAATTCCTTATCACATACATCACCTTGAACAAAGGTATAATTTGTTCTACCTTCGATTTCTTTAAGATTTTCTAAATTTCCTGCATAAGTTAGTTTGTCTAAATTTACTATTTTAATATCCTTTGAATATTTTTTTAACATATAATGAACGAAATTTGACCCTATAAATCCTGCTCCACCTGTTACTAAGTAAGTTTTCATATTATTTTCCTCCAAATTTTATCCTGTTATATATTATTTATTTTATTTGATCAATATTAGCTAATTCTTTTAACGCTGCTATATTTGCTTTTTTATATTCCATAGCTATATCCATCAAATAATTTCCATATCCGGTTTTTAAAAGCGGTTTTGCTAGCTCTTTTAGTTTTTTCATAGTTATCCAACCTTTTCTATAAGAAATTTCTTCTAGGCAAGATATATATGTTCCTTGAGTACTCTGAACTGCTTCTACAAAATTTGAAGCCTTAAGCATTGAGGCATGTGTTCCTGTATCAAGCCAAGCAAGGCCTCGCCCAAGTAAGTTTACCTTAAGCTTTTGTTCCTCCATATACATTCTATTTAAATCGGTAATTTCAAGTTCTCCTCGTACCGATGGTTTTAATCTTTTAACTTTTTCTACAACCGTATTATCATAAAAATATAGTCCCGGAATAGCATATTTAGATTTAGGATTTTCAGGTTTCTCTTCAAGTGAAAGTACATTTCCAGCTTCATCAAACTCAACAACTCCAAATGAAGTTGGATCATTAACATAATATCCAAAAATGATAGCACCCTCATCAAGAGTCGCAGCCTTATTAAGACTTTGAGAAAAACTCTGTCCCCAAAATATATTATCCCCGAGAATCATAGCTACTTTATCATCACCAATGAAGTCTTCTCCGATTATAAATGCTTCGGCTAGTCCATTAGGCTCTTCTTGAACTGCATACTCTATTTTAAGACCCAATTTACTGCCATCATTAAATAACTCCTTAAACCCAGGTAAATCCCTTGGCGTCGAAATTATAAGTATTTCTCTTATCCCAGCAAGCATTAAAACGGATAAGGGATAATAAATCATTGGTTTATCATATATTGGGACCATTTGTTTTGATACTGCTTGTGTAACAGGGTAAAGCCTTGTACCCGATCCCCCAGCTAATATAATACCTTTCATAATTATATTCCCTCCTCTTTTAGTTTATTAAGTTCAAAAACACTCCTTAATTTTAAAAACTCTAAACTTATAATTTAGAGTTAACCTTACCTTGCACCCTCATCTCCAAACAAAACTCCTACTGTCTTAAATATAAGGATTATATCTACCCATGTATTTCTCTCTTCTATGTATTCAACATCCATTTCCATCCACTCTTCAAAACTAATATCACTTCTACCTCTAACCTGCCAATAACAAGTTAAGCCTGGTTTTGCAATTAACCTTCGTTTTTGAAAAGATGTAAACTGCACTACTTCTTTGGGCAAACTTGGTCTTGGTCCAACCAATGACATTTCCCCTTTTAATATATTAAAAAGTTGTGGAAGTTCATCTATACTTGTTCTACGTACAAACTTACCAACCTTGGTTATTCTAGGATCATCTTTCATCTTAAACATAGGTCCTGACATCTCGTTTTCATTTTTAAGTTTCCCCAAAAGACATTCCGCATCAGAACACATAGACCTAAATTTATACATCATAAATTTTTTCCCATCTCGTCCAACTCTGCTTTGAGCAAAAAATACAGGCCCCTTTGAATCAATCTTAATCCATATAGCAACAATAATCATCACAGGACTTATTAATATAACTCCGCTTAAAGATCCAATAACGTCAATTATTCTTTTTATTATAAAATATCCTAGGCTTTTCTTGTATTCACAAGTTTCCTCTACCTCTGTAACTTCTGAACTTCTTTGTGGTCGTTGCATCTATACATCCCCCTTTTTAAAGAATATTAAACTTTCCACAACATATCATATGTACCATTGCTATTTTTTACTTATGACTTTCACTCATTACTTCTTCATATAAATCATTAAATTTATCATTGCTTTTTAAACTCTGAAGATATCTCATAAATGGAACTTTTAAAGCATCTCGTTTTAAAGCGAATTCAACCGTAGCTTCTAGAAAACCTAATTTGTCTCCTACATCATATCTACGTCCTTCAAATACGTATGCATACATATCTTGTTTAGATATTAATGTCTTTAGAGCATCAGTTAACTGAATTTCTCCGCCCTTGCCAGGTAATGTATTATCTAATATATCAAATATTTCAGGGGTTATTATGTATCTACCAAGTATAGCTACATTTGATGGGGAAGCTTCTACTCCAGGCTTTTCAACAAGGTCATTTACTTTGTACACCCTATCAGTAACTTGAACTCCATCAACTATTCCATATTTATCCACATTTTTCTTTTCTACCTTTTGTACCCCTAAAATCGATCTGTTTTTTTCTTCAAAACAATCCATAAGTTGTTTTAAACATGGTGTTTTAGCATCGACTATATCATCACCAAGCATTACAGCAAAAGGTTCATTACCTACAAATGCTCTTGCACAATTTATAGCATGTCCAAGTCCTTTTGGTTCTTTTTGTCTTATAAAATGTATATCCACCAAATTTGATATCTCTCTAACCTGTTTAAGAAGACCATCTTTATGTTTATTTTCAAGTTCAAGCTCTAGTTCTACCGATTTATCAAAGTGATCCTCAATAGACTTTTTGTTTCTTCCTGTAATAATCAATATTTCTTCTATTCCTGACGCAACCGCTTCCTCAATAATATATTGCATTGTAGGCTTATCAACTATAGGTAACATTTCTTTAGGTAATGCCTTCGTTGCTGGCAAAAACCTTGTTCCAAGTCCTGCTGCTGGTATAATAGCTTTTCTTACTTTCATTTAAATTTCTCCTTTGTTTTGTAAATTATTTTGTAATCATACTTATATTTTCCTTTAATTATTTACATTTTTAAAACTATTTTGTATTTTTATACTTAATTTAATTAAATGTAATTTTATCTCAATTTGTTTTTGAAAATAAAAATCCCTCCAAAATATAAACATGACCAATTTACCCTTATACGCTTATCAAATTAATGTTATATTACATTATATTTTCTATATCTTATACGTGATAATCAATGGTAATCATACATATTTACCTCTGTAATTAATAATTCAATCAAATAAAAAATTGTCTTAATCACTGAATTGATTATACCATAATACTACAAAATGTGTGTTAATTTTTTATTAAGTTTGTGAACATTCGACATAAATCCTTCTTTTTATTCAGTCTCAAATGTGTATTTTTCCATATATATCAACTTAAATTAAATTAATACAATAAATCATGCCAATATTACTTATACCTTAAGACCACACTTGCATATTCTAAATATTATATTCCCATAATGAACAGCTTTATTTTCACAAAAAAGATCAGAAGCATTTCTACTTCTGATCTTGATTATTTCTCTTTACAGTTCATATAATAAGTATTAAATTTCTGGTTGATATTGCAAACAAACTAATTTAATACTTCTTACACTTAGGTTTTTGTTTACCCTCTTTTTCAAATGCTAACATCGCATTAACTTCTCCACCCAATAATATTATTATAGAAGTTATATAAAGCCATAACATAAGCACTATAACTGCCCCTATTCCACCATATAGGATAGAGTAATTATTAAAATTATTTACATAATATGCGAAACCCAAAGAAGCCACAAGCCAACACAAAGTACTAATAACAGCTCCAGGAATTACCTCTTTCCAGGTTAATCTTCTACAAGGAGTAAAATGATATAACGCTGCAAAGGTAATTCCCATTCCACCTACAGATACTAGATATCTTATGATATCCCAATTTAATATAAAATCACTTGATAGATTTAAACTATGTGCAATAGTTCTTCCTATCATTTGTCCAAATACCACCAATGCTACTGACGCAACAATTGCAAAAGCAAGGCTTACCATAAATAATACAGATATAGCTATAGTCTTCCAATAAGGTCTTGTTTCTTCCTCATCATAAGCTTTATTTAGCCCCTTAATTATGGCCCTAAAGCCACTAGAGCCTGACCAAACTATACCCACTATACTTAGTGACACTAAATGACTAGTAGTTGAACTCGACGCATTTTTAATAGTAGTGTAAATTAAATTAACAGTACTCTCTGGCATTATTTGTTGTACATATATAAGAATATCTGTACTTTTTAAATCACTATAACTAATCATTGTAAGAAGCAACAATAAAAAAGGGAAAAATGATAAAAGTAAGTCATAAGCAAGCTGACCTGCCAAAGCAGTAATATCATCATCTATAATTCTACAGAAAAGTTCTTTTAATTTTTTAAACATATAGCACCCCTTCCTATTCATCTCACGAGAATTTTACACTGCATAAACTAAGATTATGTAAAACTCATTATATACTATCTCTCACTATCCTACATGCTTTCACATTCAATGTTTGTAAATTAAATATAATAGTATAAATTTTTCTGTTTCAAGTTCGTTTGCAAGACACGCTAGCGATTTAGATACCTGTGCGCATTTTATCCTTACTCTGATATAATATGTATTATAGGGATATATTATTAATAAAGATGTTTTAACAAATAAAAAGGAGGTATAATATGAAATTAGCACTAGCTCAATTAGATATTGCCTTTGAAGATAAGTCTACCAATAAAGAAACGACAAAGCAATTTATAAAACAGGCAGTTTCTGAAAATGTGGATATAATTTTCTTCCCAGAAATGACTTTAACAGGTTTTTCTATGAATCCTTCTTATATAGGAGAAGATAATAATGAAACTATTGAATTTTTTAAGGAAATGAGTACTAAATACAACATCTCTATAGGTTTTGGATATGTAGAAGGCACATCACACTCCAAAAATAAATACAAAGTAGTGTCACCTCAAGGCAATGAGCTTGTGGATTACGCTAAAATCCATCCCTTCTCTTATGGAAATGAAACTGAATTTTATGAAAGTGGAAATGAAATAAAGCATTTTAATGCTTTTAATTTCAATATAACTCCTTTCATCTGCTACGATTTAAGATTTCCAGAAATATTTCAGCTAGCATCAAAAACAGCTACATTAATTACTATTGCAGCTAACTGGCCTAACGAACGTCGAGAACATTGGATTACTTTGCTAAAAGCAAGAGCCATAGAAAATCAATGTTATATTGCTGGGATAAACCGAGTTGGTGAAAGCAATGGATTAACCTACAGTGGTGATTCTATGATTGTACATCCACTAGGAAACATAATAGGTAGCTTATATACTGAGGAGGGTTTAGTTATAGCTGATATTAATCAAGATGATGTAATCGCAGTCCGAGAAAAATTTAGATTTAAAGATGATAGAAAAGAAATACTATATTATAAACTATATAATAAGTAACTTGTGAAGGTTCACCACGTAGGTCGTTTAGATAGTAAAGCATTTCTTAAGAGAATCTAAGTTTATTCCATGTAAAACACGAAGTAGACCTATTCATAGCAAGTATACATTTTCTCCGAAGTGAATTACAATATGAAACGCAGAAACAACTGAATTTCACGTTTCAAGTTCATTTGCAATGCACATAGGAGAATAGTAATACTTTTCAGCATAAGAAACTTGTCATAAATTAACACTTCGAATTGGAATTAATGAAACCTCGTAGCTACGTCAAAGCTTGAATTTTCAGAATTTTATATGAGCGAAATAGTAGAATTTCTTAATGAAATTTGTTATTTTTAGTTTTAATCTAGTACACAGCGTAAAAGTTTTTCTGTTACTATTTTAATATATTTTCAGATAATTAAATATTTATCCACAAAATCAAGAAAGTTATCCTCTTTTAGTGGATAACTTTATATGTTTCTTCAATAAATAAACCATATTATGATAATAATACAATATTTATGAAATTATATTCAATTTTATAGAAAAGTTATCCACAGGCTTAAATTTATTTTACTAAACCTAGTTCTGTAATATTTTTCTTATTTTCATTCATTATTACATTAAGACTTACTTTTGTTTTGTAATATATAATAATTCAAATAATCCTATATTACGATGTCGCAATTCATTATAACCTCAAAACATTAAAAGTTCAAGGCAAAATTGTAAAAAATTTAACATACTTATAACACTATAGTTTTCTGTAAATTTTTGTCTTTTTTTACACTAATACCGTCATAAAAAATTAATTAAATTACAATAATTATTAAAAACTATCTATTTATGAAATAGTTCAAAAATATAACTTATATGAAGATTAATTTTCAGATAATTAAAAATTTATCCACAATTCAAACAAAGTTATCCACCAAATGAGGATAACTTTGTCTAATAACATGTTCATAAACCCATTAACTGCCATAATAAATAATTTACTTATATTTAGTTTAATTATAATGGTTAGTTATCCACATACTTAAATTTACGTTTTAAAAAAATTAATATTGACAACAAAAAAAGTTATATAATAATCTCAATAATTCAATTGTTACTAGGTAAAAAACAATAATATAACCCCTATAATTGTCATAATTATTAATATATATTCTATTATAGTTACTGTTTTTGATTTTAATTTCTTGTAGAATATTGAAAGTAAAATACACCCAATTAACGAAATTGCGATTGTATATACTGATGCAAGTTCCATATCAAATCCCTTCTTTCTAATTTATAATTAGGACACACAAACCTTTTGATAAACTTATGGTTTCTTCAATTATTTTCGTATAAGGTAAATTAGTAATTGTTTAAATAACTATTATGTCCATAAAAATAAATTATCTTTAATTGTTTTTGATTTTGAAAAATAATATGTGTTTACCCTCATATAAAACAATAGAAACAAAGGTACTATCCATATGAATAGTACCTTTGTTTCTGTATACTTATAAATGGGTTTTCTAATGATGAAATAATCTTATCTTTGAACAAGCCATTGCTATATTATATTCATTACATGCTTTTACTACTATGTCGTCTCTTATTGAACCCCCAGGTTGTATAATATATTCTACCCCACTTTGAAATGCTCTATCAATATTGTCTCTAAATGGAAAGAACGCATCTGAGCCTAAAGATACCCCTGATAAATTAGATATCCATGAGGTTTTTTCTTTATTTGTTAACCTTTTAGGTATTTCATTAAGCACTTCGCCCCATTCCCTCATCTCTATAGGAGTAGTGTCGTCCCTAAGGTATTGATCTATGACATTATCTTTATTAGGTCTCGATATGCCATCTTTGAATGATAAATTAAGAACACTCGGATGCTGCCTTAAATACCATATATCAGCTTTTGACGCAGCCAGTCTTGTGCAATGTATTCTGGATTGCTGTCCTGCACCCATCCCAATTACTTGACCATCTAAAACAAAACAAACAGAATTTGACTGAGTATATTTTAATGTGATCATTGCAATAAGTAAGTCTCGTTTTGCATCATCTGTAATATTTTTATTATTAGTTACTACATTATTAAGCATTTTGCGTTCTAATTTAATATTATTTCTTTTCTGCTCAAATGTTATACCATATATTTCTCTCTTTTCAATATCTTCAGGTTCATAATTTGGATCCATTTTAATAATGTTAAAATTCCCTTTTTTCTTTTTCATCAAAAGTTTCAGAGCTTCCTCTGTGTAGCTAGGAGCAATTACTCCATCTGATACAGATTGTTTTAAAATCATTGCTGTAGGTAAATCAACAACATCACTTATAGCCGCCCAATCACCAAATGATGACATCCTATCTGCACCTCTGGCTCTTGCATATGCAGAGGCAACAGGCGATAATTCTATGTTTTCAACAAAATATGCTTTTTTTAACACATCACTTAAAGGAATCCCCACTGCGGCACCTGCCGGACTTATATGTTTAAAAGATGCCGCTGCCGGTAATCCTATTGCTTGTTTTAATTCTTTCACCAATTGCCATGAATTAAATGCATCCATAAAATTAATATAACCGGGGTTTCCATTAAGAATTTCAAATGGTAGTGCCTTGTTTTTCATGTAGATTTTAGCTGAGCCTTGATGTGGATTACATCCATATTTAAGTATAACCTCTGAATTTGTCATAAACAAAACCTCCTATATAATTGAATAATAAAAACCGCCTGGATAAAATTTTATTTTACCCAGACGGTCGATATCTTTCTTTAGTCATGCTCCCTATGGTAAACACCATTTCCGCCAGTTACATGATTAATTATTCATTTTTATTAAATTATACATTATATACATATTTATGTCAAATCTAAAATTAATAATGTATATTAAAAGCCCTTAGAATAAGAACCTCATAAAACATATAAAAAAAGCGAGGCACATACTGAATATTAATTTCAGTATGTGCCTCGTTTTAAAGTACTCTATAAATATATTTAAAAAATATAAATATTTGAACTATAAGTATAGCTGGTATTCCTATTACAAACTTATTATGTTTAGTTTTATGTCTAAATAATCGCATACCTAGAAATATGCCCAAAGCACCATAAGCAATAGCTATAGTGAAAAGTGTCTTCTCTGGGGTTCTCCATTTTCCCTTTCTTGATTTGTTCTTATCCGAATACATTACAAAAATTCCGTACAAATTAATAGCCAAAACATAATATAAAAATATCTTCATTTGTTTCCCTCCATTTTAATAATAATTAAAATTATTCATCTTATCGTGACAATTCTTTTTCTTTATTGGTTATCATTAAGTCATTACATATAAATATAACGGCAATAACGCATCCTAATATAGCTGCTCCATTACTCAAGACTCTATTATCTATAAAACTCTCTAAAAAGGGCATTCCTACAAAAAAATAAATCATAATTAAAGGATAAACTACTTTTCTCAGTTTCCGAGTTGATATAACTTCGGACATACTAACAATAAATAAAAGTATTATCGCTATTCTTATCATTACTGTTGGTATTTCAAATTTCATAAATATCATTATAAATCCAGCTATACCAATAATAAATGAAAGTTTTGTTAATAGCATTGTTATTGATTTCAATTTCATAAATATCATCCCCAACATAAAGTATTATTAAATATATATGTTCGGATAACTAATGTATTCCTAAATTTCAACAACATTCCTAACCATACCATCACTGAAAAGAGATTAAATATGCCGAATTTCTTCGATAAAATTCCATTAAATCCCTTAGCCATAGGCCGCTGTACTTACCTATTTAAAATCAGAAACTCCCCCGACGACTTCGTTCCACCGGAACGCAGAGGCACAACCACTGATATATGCGTCGTAATCATAGGGAATTTCTCCATAGGGACTTGCAAGAAGAAGCGCAGAAACATTGAAATTGAATTTAGAAATTCTTTTTTTGCTAATATAAAATTCTCGTAAGCCTGCCAGGATGCATAACAATTAATAATTGTTATGTGCCCCAGAGAACTTCCCAGAGGTCCAGGCTAGCGAACCCGAGACAGGACGTCGAGTGTGAGCACGTAACAATTGATAATTGTTACGCCCCCCAGAGAGCTACCCAGAGGATAGAGAATTTTATATTCACAAAAAATTAGAATTTCTTAATAAAATTTCACGTTCCAAGCTCTAATTGCAAGGTCCGAAGGAGAAATGGTATTTCCTTTTACGTATACTCTAGTTTTACTTTGCTGCCACCCTGCCCTTGCTCTGCGGGAGTAACTATTAGTTTTATTGGAACTCTATTACGAAGCTCCTCCACGTGACTTATTATTCCCACAGACAATGTGCTTGAATGAAGTTTTTCAAGTGAATTCATTACTACGTCTAATAGGTCCGTATCTAATGTTCCAAACCCTTCATCTAAGAAGAAGAATTCTAATGGAGCACTCCCTTTTAATTGAATTTGTGAGGAAAGTGCTAGTGCAAGACATAATGAGGTTAAGAAAGTTTCTCCTCCTGATAATGTGTTAGTTTCACGTCTTATGCCTCCATTAAAATCATCTCTCATTACAAATGCTCCATTAGCATCAAGCTCCAATGCATAACGTCCCCTTGTTATCTCTTTTAACCGTTTTGAAGCTTCCATAGATATATATTTCAGCTGCTTCATGGCTACGTATTCAACAAATTTATTTCCTTGAATAAGAGTGTCAAGTTCTCTTAAAAGACCCAATTTACGCTCTACTGATTTTTTCTTTATTAGGAGTGTTTTAATCTCTTCCATCTTTCTCTCCATGTCCACAAGTGCCCTAAATTGAGCACCTATTGATTTGGTCTTTTCCTCTAGAACTGTTCCAATAACTTCTCTTTTTTCTTTTAATTCTTCAAATAAAATAACATCTACTTCTTTCCCTTGAAGCAAGATTTCAAGTCGTTTTAAATTATCTATAAGGTTACGTTTAAGTTCCTCATACTGTTTTATTTCTTTCTCGAAGATTACCAATACTTCTCTTGAAACGGAGTGGAGTAAAACTGTTTTAGTATCTTCAAAGGAATTCTCGTTTAGTGATATGTTTAATTTTTCTTGTCCCTCCATTAACATCTTAGACAACATTTCTTTTTTGTTTTCCTCGCTAGTTTTTTGAGTTAAAACATTTTGTTTTTCTATATTTTCTCTTTCAAAGACTGCTTTTAGACTTGATTCTTTTAAAGTGATCTCTTTAATTTGGGCTCTTACTTTTTCTACTTCAATTTTAGGGGTATGCTCTATCGTAGGAGCAAATCCACAAAGCTCCACTATTTGAAGCGTCAAGCGTTCTATTTCCGCCCTTTTCTCCTTGCCACTTGTTTCTATTTCTGTTTTCAAGTTGGTAAGTTCCCTTAAAGTCTTATCTATATCTACTCTTTCCTTTTCTAAGGTTACGATCTCTGTTCTATTTTTTCTAATCTTCGATGTAAGTTTTATCACTTCATTATCTATCCTTTTAATTTGTAAAATCTTTTCTTTTATGGACATTGATTCTTCATTACCATTTTGTTCCTGCTTAAATGAATCCTCTTCACGTAATAAGTCTTCATTTAAAATCTTGTGACTTTGAGAAAGTAACTCTAACCTCTCTCCCGAAATAGAGATATCATTTTGTAAAACTAATAACGCTTCGCTTTCTTTTCTTAAACCTTCTCCAATTTTTGCCTCCTCCATTGCTACTTTACTTTTTTCTTCTCGAGCCTGCGCAAGTATAACTTCTAGATTTGTCTTTTGTTTATTATATAATTCGATCCTTTCTTTAAACTGAAGTAATGATAATTCACTCCTCTTTTTCTCCTCCTCAAGCTCTTTTATGTTTATATCCTTTAGCTTTTTTGTTACTTCTAATAATTGACTATTTATATACTGCACATCTCTTGAAAATCCCGCAAGTTTAATTAACTCATTTTGATAATCCTTTGATAGATTTTCTAGGTTTATCACTACACCTTCTTTTAAACTCTTTAACGCTTTTAAATTTGTATCAACTTTTAACTCTGCTACTTTGGGATGATGCTCCGCACCACATACCGGACATAGGTCACCTTCTTGCAGATTAGAAGCTAAAACTACTGCCATATTTCCTATTTCTATTTCTTTTATCTCTCCTTCTAACTTTTCACCCTTATCTTTCATAGTTTCTATGGACTTTTCTACATTTTCTATATTTAACCTAACTTTTTCATTTTCTGTATTTATAATTTCATATTTACCCTTAAGTTCATCATTTATTTTATAATTTTCTACAGCCTTTTCAAGAGTTACCTTAAGCGTGTTATAAACTTCTTGCTTCTCTAAAAGCAAATTATTATCTCCCGGGAAATCATTCGCTAGTTCCACACTTTTTTCTTCTAAAAGTACTAATTTATTTTCTTTATCTTTCAAGTTAAGTTTAGCCTTATTATGAAGCAACTCCGTGCTAGACAAAGTTTTTTTCAAGATTTCGCCTTTATTTTTAAGTTCTAAGACATTTTCAGCAGCTGAATTTACTTCTAGTTCACTGTTATATGTTTTGTACAGTTTTTCCCTATACTCTGGCAATATTTCTATTTTATTTAACTTTGTTTCACATGATTGTAACTCTTCTTCTAATTTTCCTTTATTAATAAGAATGATTGATGTTTTTGTATCTTTATCAGCTATAGTATGAGTAAGTTCTTTATGTTTTTTTAATAAAACATCTTTCTCATTAGCTAAATAAGTTATTTTCTCTTCAATATTGGATGCTTGTTTTAAACTTACTTCCTTTTCAATCAACCTTGGTAATTTATCATTTTTAGATTGAAAAGCTTCCTCATAAGATATTTTTGTACTCTCTAGTTTTTGAGATATAAGTTCATAATCTTTGATTAATTTTTGAAGTTTCTCTCCGTTTATAGTTAAGCTTTTTTGAGTTTCTGAAACATTTTCAATATAAGGCTTTACATTTAATGCTAAATTTCCTTTTGTAAATTTTACTTTTTTATTTTCTATGTCTTCCTCTTGGAGTTTTAACAAATCTTCTTTTTTTACATATTGGCTCTTTTCCTTTTGTAATTCAAAAATGTTTTTATATACTTCATACTCTTTATCTAGAGTACTTTTCTGGAGTTTAATCCCCTTTTCTTCTTCTTTTAAAATCACCAGCATTTCCTTTATTTGATTATGTGATTCTTCATCTACATTCTCATAACCCTTCATTTCTCCCTCAAGTAAAGTTTTAGTGTTTAAATTTTCATTTCTAACTTTCTTTATCTTTTCATAAAGTTTAGAGCCATATTTCTCAAGAGCAAATATTCTCTCTAACATATCTCTCCTTTGCTTTCCAGTTAGCTTTAAAAATTCATTAAATTTACCTTGAGGTAATACTACTGACCTTGTAAAATCCTCAACCTTTAGCCCTACAATACTTATAATATTTTCCTCTAAATCTTTTGGTCCTTCTGCGATAACTTTGTTCTCCTCAGGTTTCTCTTTATTTATCTCAATTAGCCTTGCATAGGCAGTTTTAAAGTTTCCAGTTTTTAATCTCTTTATACATCTTTCTGCTCTATATGACGTGCGACCTTTGCCTAGTCCTATTTCGAAATCAAAACTTATTTCTACTACATTTGTTTCTGTATTTACAAACTCTTTAGTATCCCTTGATACTTTTCCGTATAGGGCTATAGTTATCCCATCTAATATAGTTGATTTACCACTAGCTGTTGGCCCAAATATTCCGAAGAGTCCTTTTTCTGTAAGCTTTGAGAATTCTATAGTTTGCTGCTCTACAAAAGAATTTAACCCTTTTATCTTAAGACTTACTGGTTTCATCTTTGGTTTCCTCCTCATCTAATGCTATACTTAAGAACAAGTCCATTAACTCACTTGTTGGCTCAAGACCACCCTTCGCAAGCACAAAATATTCTTTGAACATTTCCTCCATGGATTTTTCCCTCAAGCTTTCCTTTAATTCTTTAGAATCTTCAATTTCATCTATTATTGGCTGTATAGAAACTATATCTGGTCTTAATCTTTTCATTTCCTTTATGTTCTCCGTACTTATTATTTCCTTAGTCTTTATTTCAAGATACACCCAGATTTTTTTTTCGCCCTCGAGCTTACATTTCTCTAATGCAACCTCTGTGCTATCACATTTCCATATTTCTATTGGTTTATAGTTTCTAAACAATATATTTGATATTTCAGCCTCTAATCCAGCTTTAACATCTACAATATACGCTCCCTTACTATAGTTTATTTCACTTTTGCTATATTGTATTGGAGAACCGGAATATCTTATTTTGCCCTTAGTTCCAGGGACCTTTTGTGGTCTATGAAGATGTCCTAGAGCGCAATACTGTGCTTTCTTTGGAAACTTAGATGGCGATACTGAGAGGCTTCCCCCTAGTTGTATACTTCTTTCAGATCCACTCTCCTCTCCCCCCATAACATATAGATGAGATATTACTAGATTTATAGTGTCATCTCTATATTTAAGGGATAGATCATCAAACAACTCTCCTATTCTATCCGAATAACTTTTCTGCCTATCCTCATCATTTAATTCTGTGGTCAGTACTTCGTTCAGCCTTTTTTCGCTTGGATAAGGAAGTGTTATTATAACTGCCTTTTCCCCTCTTATGCTAAGTTCTACATACCCTTCTCCACTTTCTATTATTTCAAAATCATAATTATCATCAGTATTATATTCTCCAAAAACACCCTGCCTAGCTATACTTTTAGGTTCCCCAAGGAGTATTACTCCATGCTCATATGCAAGGGAGCTTGCAGCTACTAATCTTTCCGGATTATCATGGTTACCTGCAATGACAAGCACCGCAGTCTTACCACTACTTGTAATATCGCTAATAGTACTATAGAACATTTTTTCTGCCTTTGCTGGCGGGTTACCATTATCATATATATCTCCAGCTATAAGGACTAAATCTATATCATTATCTTTAACTATTTCTCTGAATTCTTTTAGGAATTCTTCCTGTTCCTCCAGCCTACTATACTGCTCTAATGTCTTCCCCAAATGCCAATCTGATGTGTGAAGTATTCGCATATTTATGGCTCCTTTCTTTAGAATTCTTTCTTGGTATTCTCCTGTCCTCCAGTGTTAATGTGGGGATGGTTAACGACTATCCCATATTTTCTATTGTTTTACTTCCACTGCTTCATCTGAGCTAAAAGAGTATATGTATCTCTCTTTAACATCTACTTTCAGTGTAACTTCAAGTGCTTTTGCATAATAATCAAGCTGAGACTTATATTTGTCAATTAGTAAGTTTACCTCTCCATTTTTCACGAAGTCTGTTTTATAATCCACAAGTATTATCTGCCCATTTTCCTCAAAATAACAATCAATTATCCCTTGAAGTATTATTTGCTCATCTCCATATATTTCTACAGGAAGACTTTTATCTATATCAGTACTACTAATTTCCATATGGAACGGAACCTCTCTTTTCAATTGGTTTAGAGCATATGCTTTTATCATTCTTTGCCCAAGTAAAGTTTTAAATAACTTTCCTAACTTATCTATACGGACAGCCTTGCCCTCTTCTTTGGATAATAACGATTTTTCTACAAGGATTTGAACTTGTGCTTCTATTTCAGTGGATGTTGTCACTTTAGTTAGGTCTAATCTTTGAAGTACTGAATGCATTGCAGTTCCTTTTTCAGCTGGCGATAAGCCCTTTACTTCTTCTAGGAATTTTGGTTTGTTTATAAGTCTTGGTGCATACATATTGCCAGAACCGATCTCCGTTAGCTCAACGTTGAACTTCCTTTTAAGCTCTGTTACTGTAAGTACTGTAGGCATTTTTGTAGACTTCTCGTATTTATAAACAAAGCCTAACCTCTTTTCTATCTCTGACATCAATTTTTCTTCAGATGATTTTTGATATAATAATTCTTCCTGCGATAATTTATCATCTAATAATTTATCATATATAGATTTTTCCTTAAGAATACTAAGCCTTTCCTCTGCACTAACAAGAGTTTCCTCCTCCAGTTGCTCATCTTTCTTTATATGTTCTCTATTCCAAAAACGCACAATGAAATTTGAAGGATCACTTAGGAGATGTAAATTTTCATCCCCTATTTGTATACGCTCCCTTAGAGGTTTTCCATCAACATGCCTAATTACTGCAGGTATTATCCAATCTAAATAGCTTTTTCCTTTTAATATTTCATATTCCCCTAGCTTTTCACTGCTCTCGTCTAAGCTTGAACTCATTCTAGATAGATTTTTATCTATATTTCTAATTGAGCCAGTTATTATTAGTTTTTCCTTTGCCCTTGTTAAAGCTACATATAATACTCTCATTTCCTCAGCTAAACTTTCTATTTTTATTGTCTTTTTTAGTGCTTGCTTTAGTACTGTAGGATACGAAATTCTTCTAATTGGATCCACATAATCTGGCCCATACCCTAATTCATAATGAAATAATATACTCTTATTTATATCCATCAAATTAAAGTTTTTCCCCATTCCACTTAGAAATACTACAGGGAATTCTAGTCCCTTACTTTTATGAATGCTCATTATTCTGACTACGTTCTCATTCTCACCTAAGGTTTTAGCGCTACCCATGTCACCACTGCTTACTTTTAGCTTATTTATAAAGTTTATAAAATTAAACAATCCCTTATAACTTGTCTCTTCATATTGCCTTGCCCTTTGAAAAAGCACTCTTAAATTTGCTTGTCTTTGAGTGCCTCCTGGCATGGCTCCTATATAACCGTAATAACCAGTGTCCGTGTATAAATACCAGATGAACTCATCGATAGGCATATATGTGCATATGTCTCTAAAGTAATCCAATTTCTTTAGGAATCTTTTAAGTTTTTTATCCAAAGAATCTAGCTGTTTATCTTCTAAGTCGCAATTTTTATCCCCAATCTCTAATTTTTTATCCCCAGATTGATCTTCTTTATCCTCAGACCGTGTATCTTTAAAATCAACGAAATTTACCATTGCCTCATAAAAACTTACTTCCCTTTGCCCTATTCTTATATCACCTAGTTCCTCTGAGGTAAACCCTCCTATTGGGGAACGTAGTACTGAGAGCATTGGTATATCCTGCCTTGGGTTATCTATAATTTGAAGAAGACTCATAATTACTTGAATTTCTACGGTGCTAAAATAGCCTGTCCCTGTATCTGCATAAACTGGTATATTCTCAAGCTTTAATTGCGCGAGGAAAGAGGGTGCCCAAGCTGAGGTTGCACGAAGTAATATTACAATATCTTTATAGTCAACATCCCTATATTCTTTAATGTTTTTGTCATAAACTTTAAAAGCTTCGGTTTTACTCCCTTGATAATCCCTATGCGCCATTAATTCTTTTATTCTTTTTGCCACAATTCTTGCTTCAAGTTCAATGTTCGTTGGAGTTTCATCCTCATTTATGTTTACTTGGCCCCCACTTTCCTCTTCATTTTCGTCATTTTCTGAGTCCTTAATCTCTTTTTCAATAAGATGTAGTTCCACGGGGCCACCCACTATTCCTTGCCCAACTAATTCATCAAAATGCGCTCCTAAATTTAATGCTTCTTCATCTGTATAATCAAGATCTCCAATATTTTTGCACATTATTTGTTTGAAGATATAATTCACAGCATTTATAACTGTCTCTCGACTTCTAAAGTTTTTGTATAAGGTTATTTTTCTTGTTTTCGCACCTTCATCTTTAGAATAGCTATTATACTTGCCTAAAAAAAGCTCTGGCCTTGCTTGACGAAATCTATATATACTTTGTTTTACGTCTCCCACCATAAATACATTTGGAGATCCAATTTTTTCTCTTGAAATTATATTTAGTAAAGTTTCCTGCACCATGTTGCTATCTTGATATTCATCTATCAAAATTTCTTCATATTTATTCCTTAGCCCTATTGCTACTGAGGAAGGTTCTGGTTTTCCATCATCGCCTAAAACCACCTCCCCCTCCTCATCTTTTTTCATTAATATGTCGAGGCAGTAATGCTCAAAGTCATTAAAATCAATAATTGATCGTTCCTTTTTCTTTTCTCTGTACTTTTGTTGTAAATCTATAACAAGTTGAGATAATTCCATCATAAGTGGATATAATTCTCTTATATCTTCTAAAGAATCTTCTGAATTTGCATTCATTACTTGCTTTTGTAGTTCTTGTAATTGTTTTTTCACCTTATTTCTTATCTCTTGAACGACCTTTTGTTTTTCCTTGTCCTTGCATGCCTTTATACTAGGAAGTTTTGCAAAACTTAGCTCTTCAAAAGTTGTTGCCAAATTTTCAAAACAGTTATTCGCTGCACTTAAAAGATCCGCAATTAGAGCTAAATCCGACTTGAATACCTCATTATATAAAATTATAGCCTCATTGTCTTCTACATTTTTTAATGCTTTAACCATTACTTTTTCTATTCCTAGTAATTCTATTTTAGTATCATCCATTAAAACTTTTGCCCAAGGGGTATCGCTAAAGCTTACCCCATCTTTAATGTTAAAATTCTCAGCTGAATCTATTAGCCATTTATCTGGATCCGTTGAACTCATAGCAAAATTATAAAGGCTTAGAACTATTCCTTGAAGACCTAAATCCTCTTTATTGTTGCTATAAGCTTCAACCAGCTTTAAGAAAGTATTGGATTCTAGATTAGGAAATTTAGGGGTTAAAGGTATATCCGAAGAACTATTTTCTACTTCGCTCTTATTTTCGTCTTCAATTGCTATATACCTATCTTCAAATAATTCCTCTAAAGCTTCTTGCTTAAGAAGCACTGCTTCTGTTCCATCTGCTATTCTAAAATTAGGATCTAAATCTACCACATGAAAATTATTACGAATAACCTCAAGGCAAAATGAGTGAATAGTTGTAATGCTAGATTTATTTAACAATGTTAATTGTCTTTGTAGTAACTTGCTTTGTGGCTTATTATGAAGTTCCTTCGAGATCGCAGCAGCTATTCTCTCCCTCATTTCAGATGCAGCAGCATTGGTAAATGTAACTACTAGAAGCTTATCTATATCTGTAGGTCTGTCCTCATCTGTTACTATTTTTATTATTCTCTCAACTAGTACTGCAGTTTTACCTGAACCTGCAGCTGCAGCTACTAGGATATTGCAATCCCTTGTTAAAATAGCTTTTTGTTGATCATCCGTCCAAGTAACATCTGATTTCACTTCATTAATTTCATTATCATTTTTTATCATTATAACTCTCCACCCCACCTTCTTTTATATCTTCGCTTGCTTCATTTGATAAGAGCTCCCATATTTCCTTGTCCTTCCTATTCTTTATTATCTTATAAGTATTTTCTTTTAATGTAGGGTCAAATTGGCAAATAGCCGTATACTCACAATAACTACATGGTGTAATATCCTTTTTCTTATATGGTTTTATGTCTATTTCTCCAGAAAGCATTCCTTCACAAGTTTTTATAAGATTCTCCTTTACATGATTAAGCAGCATATCAAACTGCTCCTTAGTTGCAACTGATGATCTTGATCCTAATTCTCCATTTTTCTTAATGGATGCTGGCACAACTAGGGATGCACCTTCTATCTTTCTATCCATCTCCCTAATTATCTTAGTATCTGCTAGTAGCAACCCCTTCATTTTTAATGCTTTCATTATAGCTTTTTCTAATTCTTCCTCATCTAAATTATTTTTAGCCTTTATAACTGGGTCGTCTATTTTAAAATATAGTATACCGGCTGGAAAAATTGGCTCATCCACGCTTTTATTTGGTATAGCACTTTCTTTAGATAAAGCTTTCTCATTTCTAAGCATAGCATCCAAGTAAGTAAGTAACTGTATTTGAAGACCATAATATACATCAGATAATTTAAAATCCTTATTTCCAGATTTATAGTCTATTATCCTATAAAATTCTTCTCCCTCATTTATTAGCTTATCCACCCTATCAATTCTACCAACTAAATTTACGGTTTCACCTGTTGATAAATCTACTTGTATCGGCGGATAATCTCCCTCATTATTGCCAAAGGACACTTCATAACCAAAAGGTTCAAAGCCACTATTTTTCATCTGCTCAACTATTACGTAGATAGTTTTCTTTAAAACTCTTTTAAGTCTCTCCGTAAAGTACTTGTACCTAGGGGTACTGTTTAATATATACCCACTTGTACCCGTTTCCGCTTCTTTTTCTACAATATTTCCTATATTTTCCTCACACCAATCCCTATCAAGATCTGCCCACTTTATTTCACTTTTATCCACAAGTTTTGAAAAATCATCAAGCACGCTGTGCATAAAACTACCTAAATCCGGGGATGAAAATGTAAAAGTTTTTCTCTCTTTTGCTTTTAATCCATATTGAACAAAATATGCAAAAGGACATTCTTCATATTTTTCTATTCTAGATACACTAAAGTAATTTTTTTCTCCATAAAGTTGTTTTACTTTTTCTTTTTCAAGCATTTTCACTTCATTTTTATAGTCAAATCCTTGAAAAATGGTATTACTTTTTTCTCTCCATAATGGATCCTTTTGATACCATTTATAAACCGCGATCCAAAGTGGTGATATACAACCTTGCTCTAAATATCTTCTAAGCGCAAATATTAAATCATTAAATGTTGGTACTTTAGCACACACCTGATAAAAATCGCGTAACACATGTCTATCAAGTGCTTCATGTGCATTTCTTAATTTTTCCTTATTATGAGAGCCATCATTACTAAGAGTTATATTACTTTCCTCTATTAGATTTTTAAATAAGGCTTTAAACCTTGTTATTATAATAGAGGCCCTTAAAGTTTTACCTTCATAATCTGCTATAGGATAAGTTATATTTAAATATTTACTTGGAATGCTTATCGTTGCGTAGATTAAATACTGCTCATTAAACACCTCAGTTTTTGTGTCATTTGCAAGCTCCACACCCTTTTCTTTTAAAATCATTCTGTCGCTATCTGTAAATATCCCCTCTTCCTTACTTGCCTTTGGGAATACTCCATCATTTACCCCTATAATGTATAACGCTTTTATATCATGACTTTTTACACGCTCAACACTACTAATTGTTACTCCATCAAGCGCCGGTGGAATAAGCCCCATTTGATGTTTGCTAAATCCCATGGAAAGTACTTTTACGAAATCTTCAAGAGATAGGGTTTCTTTGCCAATAACCTCTACCATCTGATCCAGTAATTCCATAACTAGATTCCATATTTTACTGTACTCAGTGACAAGCTCCTGATCACCTTCTGCTTTAAAACCTTCTATCCATTCCTCTAAGGTTTTATATACATTTATAGACTCTAGGAATTCAAATAGAGTTGTACATATCTTTGTGACGGTCCCGCCCCCTTTTAATTTCTCCTTAAATTGTAATAATGGTATAATTATTTTGTCCCTGGTTTCATTTAATATTTTAATTGTAGACTCTACTTTTTCAGTTTCATCCTCACTTGCCTTATCATTGTTATAATAATTTCTAAAATAGTAATTTATTTTTTCCTGCCATAAATCGATTTCTGTCCATTTTCTTTTACCCTTTATTCCAGTTGCGATAATAAAGTTTTCTAATATATCTATATGCTGCTTTTTTATATCTAAAAGCCCTGTTTTAAGATACCTAAACATTGCTTCATAACTAAAGTTTTTAGTGAAAATCTCAATAGCTCCAGTTATTAAAACTATTAAAGGGTTACTTGTTATATCTTTTTTCTTGTCTATAAATAAAGGAATATTGTATTCCGTAAATACTGCTTTAACTAATTTCTCATAGGTTGGCAGATCTCTAGTAATCACTGCTATTTTGTTAAATCTTATATTCTCATCTCTACATATTCTTAAGATATCCCTAGCTACATATTCTACTTCACTGTAACCATTAAGAGCTTTAAATATCTTTATATTTTCACATTTCTTAACTAATGGTGTATACGGAAATGTAAAATAATTATTCTCAAGAAATGAAAGCTCGACATTATCTTTAAATTTACATTCTTTATTTCCTTGTAATTCTATAGGCGCTTCTATGCTTGTCCCACTATCCTGGGCTAAACTTAAAAGCTTATCTTCCGTAAACTTTATAGAATAAAATGCATCAGAGGGCTCCATAAATTTTGAATGTTCTGAGCTTTTTAATGGCAATGTTATATTTATTCTTTTAGCCTTTTTATATAATTTTTCTAGTACTTCATACTGCTGTGGTGTAAATCCTGTAAATTCATCAAGCCAGAACTCTGCTCCATCAAAAATGTTACATTCATCAAGTCGACTACATAAACGAGTCAAATCATCGTCAGGATCCACATAGTTTATGTTTAAAATATTATCAAACTCCCCATATATAAGAGATAAATCTATTATCTTATCTATAAGTAATGGGTTCGAACCTAGATCTTCTTTTACCTTATTTATGTCACCAATCGAAATACCATATTTCTTAAACTCAGTGATAACACTAGCTACATTATCTACAAAGCCCTTTTGCCTTGCTGCTCCTTTAAATACCTTGAATTCTTCTCCATTTTTTTGAAGTATACTATGAATAAGCATTGCCTTTCCTGAGGTATCCATAGGTTTAAGGGTTATGCCTCCAACTTCACTAAATACTTTGTATGCTAATCTATTAAAACTGAGTACTTGGACATTTTTTATTCCTGTTGATCCAACTACTTTTATAAGATTCTTTTCAGCTTGAAAAGAGAATTGTTCTGGGACCAAAAGTACTAGTGGTTTTTCAATTTCTTCCTTTTGCTTGCGTCTTATATCATCTAAGCAGAAAGTACTTTTCCCTCTCCCAGCTCCTCCATAGATAAATCTCAAACTCACAAAAACACGTCCCTTCCTTTTATATTTTATACGTTATTTATTTTAGTATATCTCTTATATATTATACCATGTATGATTTCTCTTAATGACTAACATCAACTTTTGTTCACAACATGTTAAACACCTCTCGATGCAATAATTACATTAAAATTCATTTATATACGATTATTGCATACAATGTATTAAGCGGCTAAGATGAATACATAAAACTTCATTTAAAGTATTATTATGCATACTATAATTGCTGTACTATATTGTTTATAAAAGGACTAAAAGGAGGTATACAGTGTATCATTTAAAAAATTTTTCTGAAGTTGAAGTAAACAACCTATTAGAAAAGATATTAGAAAAATATGATGATATTTGCAAATGCGAAAAGTGCAAATTAGATATTAAGGCCATAGCACTAAACTCTTTAACTACAAAATATACCGTTTCCGAAAAGGGAGAACTATACACGAGTGCCTTAGCTGAAATTAACAAACAGGAAACAATCGATGTTACTACTGCAATTACAAAAGCTATAGAGATAGTATCTACTAATCCAAAACATCTAGTTGACTTTTAGTATCGCCTTTGTAATCATTTACTCATTTTGTGATGGATTACGTGGGATAATTACAATACATTCTAGATAAATTTATATATATAAAAGGATTCATGTAGTGCGTTAAAATATATTAAGCATTACATGAATCCTTTTATTAAATTATTTTATCTATATTTATTTTTGTTTCTACTTTGTGCTTTGAAGTTTAGCTATTATAACCTCTTCCATCTCTACTAGTTTATCTTCTGCAGCTTTTAGAGTTTTTCCTTTAGAGTACATATATATTTTAATTTTTGGTTCTGTACCTGAAGGTCTTACTGCATACCAGCTATCATCATCAAAATAGAATTTTAGTACATTAGATTTTTCTATTCCACTAGGTTCTTCCGAGTTATTCAAGATGTCATAGGATTTCTCAACCTCATAATCTATAAACTTTGTAAGCTTTGAACTACCTATTGTTAATAAATAATCTTTTCTGTACTCCACCATCATTCTAGAAATTCTTTCTTGTCCTTCTATACCTTCTAAAACTAAAGATATTAAGTTTTCTCTATAATATCCAAACTCAACATAAATCTCATTTAATATATCTAATAAAGTTTTACCTTTTGATTTATAATAGGCTGCTGCTTCACATAAAAGCATTGATGCTATAACTGCATCTTTATCACGAACAAAGGTTCCAGCAACATAACCGATACTTTCCTCATATCCAAATATAAATTCAAAGCTATTGTCCTTTTTAAAATCATTGACTTTACCACAAATGTTTTTGAACCCTGTGAGTACTTCGAAAGTTTCTACACCATATTTGGTAGCTATTGCCCTGCCTAGATCCCCTGTTACTAAGGATTTAACTATAGCAGCATTTTTGGGAAGGGTGCCATTTTCTTTCATTCCTTCTATAACATACTTTATGAGTATAGCACCGGTTTGATTACCATTAAAGGCAACATATTCTCCAAGCGTATCTCTAACCATTATAGCAAGTCTATCACAATCTGGATCAGTAGCTATTAACAATTCTGCCCCTTCTTTTTTCCCAAGCTCCCTTGCATATTTGAAGGCTTTTACATCCTCTGGGTTAGGATACCCAACGGTTGTAAAATCTGGATCTGGCTTTTCTTGCTCTGGTACTACTATTATGTTAGTAAATCCTCTCTCCTTAAGGACCCTTCTTACAGGAACATTTCCAGTACCATTTAGAGGAGTGTATACAATTTTTATATCTTTATCTATATTGTCTCTTATAGCTAGCCCCTTTACTTTCTCCATGTACTCATCATCCATAGTTTTTCCAAGGATTACTATTAATCCTTTTTTCTTTGCTTCCTCAATATCCATAACTTTTATAGTGCTAAAGTCTGTAATACTCTTAATTTTTTCTGTTATTCCCTTTGCAGTAGATGATAAAATTTGTGCACCATCTTCCCAATATACCTTGTATCCATTATATTCTTTAGGATTATGACTAGCAGTCACAACAATTCCAGCAGCTGTATGTAACGTTCTTACTGCATAAGATAGTTCTGGCGTAGGTCTTAATTCTTCAAATAAATATGCTTTTATTCCATTTGCTGCTAATACTTGTGCTGCTGTAGCTGCAAATTTAACAGAATAATGCCTGCAATCATATGCTATTGCTACCCCTCTATCCATATACTCTTTTCCATATTCCTTAATATAATCTGCAAGCCCTTGCGTTGCTCTTGAAATAATATATATATTCATTCTGTTAAGTCCAGCACCTAACTTCCCTCTTAGTCCTGCAGTTCCAAACTCTAAATCCATGTAAAATCTGTCTTCAATCTCTTTGTTATCATTTTTTATGGACTTTAATTCTTCTCGTGTCTCTTCATCAAAGTACTTATTATTTACCCATTCTTCGTATCTTTTTATATAAGTCATCCTAAATCACACCTTTCCAAATAATTACCATTTGATTATATTATACAGTATATCCTCCACATTTAAAATATCTAAAAATATATTAGAGTAAAATTTTTACAAATTTTTATTAGAAAGGGTGATTCTTTATGTCCAGAACATTTAGATTAAAAAGCGATGAGTCAATATATCATGTTATGTATGAAAGTATAACTGAGATAAATTTATTCAAGGATACTGAGGATAAGAAAAAATATCTGTCTCTTATAAAAAAATATAATTCTTGTAGACATCCACAATTTTTCGTCGCAATTCGTAAATCTTTATTTATTTTCTAATTATTATTTAATTATTAACCATCCCATGCCATCTTTTTCTAACAATTAATACAGTTAGTACTTAAAAACTTTTCTTCAATTTCACATGCCGATAGGGGTCTACTAAAATAATAACCCTGTATTTGATTACATCCCATTCCTTTTAATAGTTCAATTTGATTCTTTGTTTCTGCCCCTTCTGCAATTACGTCGAGTCCGATTTTTTGTGCAAGTAATATTATCCCATCTACAATAACCTTTTCTCGCTCATTTGTATCGATATTATCTATAAAGGACTTGTCTATCTTCAGCGTATTTATAGGTAGGCGTTTCAAATAACTAAGCGATGAATATCCCGTCCCAAAATCATCTAAAGCAATAGTTATGCCTAATTCCCTTATTGCAGTTAGCAATTTAATGCTGCGCTCAAAGTCCTTCATGAAGATACTTTCTGTAATTTCAAGTTCCACAAACTTTGGGTTAATCTTAGTTTCATTTATAATGTTTTTTAGATTTTCTTCAAAATCATCATTCTGTAATTGAATTCCAGATAGATTTATTGCAATAGTATCATATAAATATCCTTTGCTTTTCCATAAACTATTTTGGAGGCACACCATTTTTATAATCCACTCACCAATAGAAACTATTAGTCCACTTTGCTCTGCAATAGGTATAAACTCCGCAGGTGATACTTTTCCAAGCTTTGCGCTATTCCACCTTAAAAGCGCTTCAAACCCTTTTAATTTATTATTTATAATATCTATTTGCGGTTGATAATACATTTCAAACTCATTATTTTCTAGAGCATTCCTTAATCCCTTTTCTATTTCGGCACGTCTTACAATTATAGAACTCATACTTTCATTAAAAAAAGAATACCTTGCTTTACCATTATTTTTAGCACTATACATCGCGGTATCTGCATTTTTCAATAATATATTAGTATCATAGCCATCATTTGGGAAGATTGCAATACCAATACTTGCCGAAGTATATACATGTTTATTATCTATTCTTATCGCACAATTTAGCAAGCTTTGAAGTTTTACACATAATCTGCTTACTTTAGAATAATCTTTAATACTTTTCATTAAAATAAAAAATTCATCTCCACCTACTCTTGAAACAAGATCTCCCTCTGCCATAGTAGCTTTAATCAAATTTGCAACATTTATTAACAATTCATCCCCATAGGTATGCCCTAAAGTATCATTAACTTCTTTAAAATTATCTAAATCAATAAACAATATAGCAAGTTTAATTTGCTTGTACGTACCCTTTGATTTAATAATCTCATTTTCTAATGTGCTAATAAATAATTTTCTATTAGGTGTATCTGTTAATATGTCATAATATTTTAATTTATTAATCTCTTCTTCAAAATTTCTTTGAATAGCTATTCCTAAAATGGAGCCTACAATTTTAATCGCAACACCTCTTGTATCTCTAAGGCACATACTTCTAATCAAAAACCATCTATTGTCTATGCCATTAAAATTAAGTTTTAATCTACACTGATAGTATAAGATTCCGCCATTAATGAGATCAATAAAATCATTTATTACAATTTCCCTATCTTCCTCTAAGACAAGCTTAATTATATTTTCAATAGGATTTGCTACTTCTTTGTCATATCCAGTAATGTTATTAAATCTATTAGATGAGGAAAACATTTTAGTTGTTAAATCAATTTCCCACATAGCATCATTGGTAGAATCTAATGATAATTTGTATCTTTCCTGGCTTTTTTCAATTATTGCTAATTTTTCATGAATTTCATCATATTGCACCCTCAATTTCTCTTTTACTGCTACCGCTCGTCCACAAGTAACATAGAATTTTTTGTACCTTTTTCCGAATTTACAAAACCGCTCTCTACCTTTTTTAGTTAATATATTTGAAAAAATTATATATGTTCTTTTAATAAATTTACTTATTTTGATTTTGGCTGTTTTTTTTACGTTCACTTATACCCCTCCAGTTATCATGTATGAAACAATTGGTTATATCTTTTATACCTTAAAGTCCATTAATAAGTTTACTACTATATCTATCGTGGAATTTATGTTTTTATTAATGGTCTTTTATAATATAACCTTAATTATCGAATGTAAACGTTTATTATATGTATTAAATAATTTTAGCATAAATTACACATATTTAATAAAACAGTAAATTAATTATACCAATATTTTTACATAATGCACATTAAAGTTATTTGAAAACGAATAAAAATTATTATATTATAAGTACCATAAAACTAGAATAAATTACATATTAATCTTTTTACCTATCTTGACATATATACCGCAAGTGATATAATTAATATAAGCAAATAAATCAATACTACGATGAGGAAAGTAAGCCATGGTACATTTACAGAGAAAGAATACATTAGCTGGAAGTATTCTTAAATGAAATTAGCTGAAGACTACCTCTGAGCGGCTTCAACAAAGCCCGGTAATTCCGTTATAATTATTAAGTGGTTTATTATATAAACAATTTGGGTGGAACCGCGGGAAATTATAATCTCGTCCCAATTCTATAATTAGAATTGAGACGGGGTTTTTTTATTTTTCAAAAATATAAGTTTACAAACTTGTTGATAACATTTTTTATTTTTTCATTTCTATATGAAAAAATTTAAACAAGTATATAAAAGAAAGGAGCAATGTACATGATAAATCTTAAACTAAAAGATGGTTCAATAAAATCTTATGAATCTGAAATAACTGTAATTGAAGTTGCTAGGGATATTAGCGAGGGACTTGCAAGAGTTGCTTGTGCCGGCATGGTAGATGGTGAAACTGTAGATTTACGTTATAAACTCACTAAGGACTGCGAACTTAGTATATTAACTTTTGATAGTGAGGAAGGTAAAAAAGCCTTTAGACATACTGCAACTCATATTATGGCTCAAGCAGTTAAAAGATTATTCCCAAATACTAAACTTGCCATAGGACCTGCTATAGATGGCGGTTTCTACTACGATTTTGATAAACAAGACTCTTTTTCTGCTGAAGATATTAAATTAATTGAAGCAGAAATGAAAAAAATTGTTAAAGAAGACCTGCCTATAGAAAGGTTTGAGCTTCCAAGAGCTGAAGCTATAGCTTTTATGGGTCAATTAGATGAGAATTTTAAAGTTCAGTTAATTGAAGACCTACCAATAGATGCCAGCTTATCTTTCTACAGACATGGCGAATTTACAGATCTTTGTGCAGGTCCTCATTTAATGTCTACAAAATATATAAAAGCCTTTAAACTTACTCAAGTTGCAGGTGCTTACTGGAGAGGCAATGAAAAAAACAAAATGCTTAGCCGTATATACGGAACTGCATTTACAAAGAAATCTGATTTAGATGCTCATATAGAGAAAATGGAAGATGCTAAGAAAAGAGATCATAACAAACTTGGACGTGAACTCAAACTCTTTACTACATCAGAAATGATAGGTCAAGGATTACCTCTACTTATGCCTAATGGCGCAAGGGTAATTCAACTATTACAACGTTTTGTTGAAGATGAGGAAGAAAAAAGAGGTTATGTTCTAACTAAAACACCCTTAATGGCTAAAAGCGAATTATATAAAGTATCTGGTCATTGGGATCATTATAAAGATGGAATGTTTGTTCTTGGTGATGAATCCAAGGGTGAAGACGTTATGGCATTACGCCCTATGACATGTCCATTCCAATTTACAGTTTATAATGCAGATCAGAAAAGTTATCGTGACCTTCCAATTAGATATGCAGAAACCTCAACATTATTTAGGAATGAATCCTCAGGTGAAATGCATGGTCTTACAAGAGTACGTCAGTTCACTATTTCAGAGGGTCATTTAGTTGTTAGACCAGATCAATTAGAAGATGAATTTAAAGGTGTTGTAGATTTAATTCACTTTATGCTCAAGACTCTTGGAATTGAAGATGATATTACTTATAGATTCTCAAAATGGGATCCTAATAATAAAGAAAAATATATTGATAACCCAGAGGCTTGGGCACTAACTGAATCTAAGATGAAAGTCATTTTAGATGATCTTAAAATAGACTATAAAACAGCTATTGGTGAAGCTGCTTTCTACGGCCCTAAACTTGATTTACAGATCAAAAATGTTTTTGGTAAAGAAGATACTATAATTACAGTTCAAATTGATTTTCAACTACCAGATAGATTTAACATGACTTATATTGATAAGGATGGAATTAAAAAACTTCCATATGTTATTCATAGGACTTCTATTGGTTGTTACGAAAGAACACTTGCAACGCTTATTGAAAAATATGCTGGCGCTTTCCCAACTTGGCTTGCACCACTTCAAGTTAAAGTATTACCTATTTCTGAGAAATATCATGATTATGCAGAAACAGTAGTAGCAAAACTTAAAAAATCTAAAATTAGAGTAGAAGCTGACTTTAGAGCAGAGAAAATTGGGTATAAAATTCGAGAAGCTCGTAATGAAAGAGTTCCTTTCCTACTAATAGTTGGAGAGAAAGAAGCAGAACTAAACGAAGTTTCTGTTAGAAGTCGTAAAAATGCTGATGAGGGTGCAATCGCACTAGACTCATTTATTACAAGAATTAAAGACGAAATCGATACTAAATTATTATAGTAGGTAAATTATTATAACAAAATAAGGCAGTACAAGATAAAATCTTGTGCTGCCTTATTAATAAATTGTTATAATAGAAAACTTCTCCAGTGTGACTTGCAATATGAGCTTGAAACGTGAAATTTCATTAAGACATTCTAATCTTTTACGAATATAAAATTCTAAATGGAATTCCAATGTTACTGCACTTCTTATTGCAACTCAATCTGGAGAAAATTATACTATGATATATCTAGTGGGCTAGCGAATATATCCTGCCCATAATGAAAGAGGCCAGTACAAGATATAATCTTGTACTGGCTCTCTTTCATTACAAAAATCTATTTTTGAATTTTGAAAGAACTTTTTAAAGACACTATTCTATTAAACACTAATTTTTCTGCTGTTGTGTATTTATTATCCACATTAAAATATCCATGTCTAAAGAATTGGAATTTGTCATTTGGTTTTGAATCTTTCATATTTGGTTCTATAAATCCTTGTAAAATTTCTATAGAATTTGGATTTATTTGATCTAAGAATGTTTTTCCGTCTTCTTGCTCATCATCTAAAATTAAGGGTTCATATAATCTAAATTCTGCTGGAAGTGCATTTATTGCATCTACCCAGTGGATTGTTCCTTTAACTTTTCTTCCTGTAAATCCACTACCACTCTTAGTCTCCACATCATAAGTACAATGTAGTTCGGATACATTTCCCTCTGCATCCTTAACCATTTCATTGCACTTAATAAAATATGCTCCTTTTAGTCTTACTTCATTACCCACAAATAATCTGAAGTATTTCTTTATTGGATTTTCCATGAAATCTTCTCTTTCTATATATATTTCTCTTGAGAATGACACCTGACGAGTTCCCATTGATGGATCATCTTGATTGTTCTCAATTTGAAGCATTTCAACCTGAGATTCTGGGTAATTTGTTATAACTACTTTTAAAGGTCTTAAAACAGCCATTGTTCTAGGTGTTTTAGGGCTTAAATCTTCTCTTATAAAGTGCTCAAGCAATTGACCATCTACTTTACTATTAGCTTTTGCAACTCCGATTTCCCTACAAAAATTACGTATAGATTCTGGTGTATAACCCCTACGTCTAAGTCCAGCTATAGTTGGCATACGTGGATCATCCCATGAATCTACTACCTGTTCATCTACTAATTGCTTAAGGTTTCTTTTACTCATTACTGTATTTGTTATATTTAATCTTGCAAACTCAATCTGCCTTGGAATACTTTCCATTTCACAATTATTTACAACCCAATCATATAGAGGCCTGTGATCTTCAAATTCTAAAGTGCAAATTGAATGTGTAACTCCCTCAATTGCATCTTCTATTGGATGTGCATAATCATACATAGGATAAATACACCATTTATCCCCCGTATTATGATGAATTGCATGCGATATACGATAAATTACTGGATCTCTCATATTTATATTAGGAGATGTCATATCAATTCTAGCTCTTAAAACCTTTGCTCCATCAGGGAATTCACCTTTTCTCATACGATCAAATAAGTCTAGATTTTCTTCGATTGTTCTATTTACGTATGGGCTAACTTTGCCAGGTTCTCTTAAAGTACCTCTGTACTCTTTCATTTCATCAGCTGTTAAATCACAGACATAAGCTTTACTTTTTTTTATTAATAACACGGCACGCTTATACATCTCATCAAAATAATTAGATGCAAAAAACAAATTATCCCACTGAAATCCGAGCCATTTAACGTCTTCTTCTATAGATTTAACGTACTCTTTATCCTCTTTCGCTGGATTAGTATCATCAAAACGTAAGTTAGTCGTACCGCTAAATTCATCTGCTAACTGAAAATTTATAATAATTGATTTTGCATGCCCTATATGCAAATATCCGTTTGGCTCAGGTGGAAAACGAGTAATTATTTTTTTATGTTTTCCTGTTTCTATATCTTCCATAACAATGTTTCTTATAAAATTTGATGAACTGGTCTTAGTTTCCATGTTTGACACCTTCCTTTTAATCTAGCAAACTTTTAATATCCCCTACCGTAATCCAGATTACTCGAGAAAAGACTTCCACATAACAATCTTACTCGTAAATCTGATTGCGAGTAAGGTTGGATGCAAGTAAGCCAAATCACATGTAAGTTCAGTCGCTTGTAAGTTTTATGTATATCTACTAAATATATCACAAAAACAGATTTTTTCCTAGGATTTAAACGTTCCATGGCATTAAATATTAAGTTTTTCAAATTATATTTATAGTCTTGCCATATTAACCAAATTCTAGTTTATTAATACCAATCTTAATTAAATTTTCATTTAAATTTATTTTTTGGAGCCATATACGAGAATTTTCATACCTATCTCCCATACACCATATCAATTACTCTTTGACATTTTAATGCATCATCAAAATCAGCAGCTATGCTTTCATATGAATTATCATAAATCTTATTTGCGAAGTTTATAAGTGACGCTGTATGACAATTTTGGAAATATCCCAAAGAATTTCTTTTATCCGCATAGAATTTTAATAAGTTATCCCCTGCTGCTACATTTTTTATCTCCGTTGAATTACTTTCATAACTATATACTTCAATTTCATAAGGATTATTAAAACTAATCTTTATGCTACCAAGGCTTCCATAAACTACGTAATCATCTGTTTGTTCTCTTTCAGTAAATACCCTTGAAACCTCAAGGCTTCCAATTACACCATTTCTCAATGTAAATTCACAATTTGTAATTTCATCCACTTCTGATCTTTCTTTAAAGAAAATTCTAGATTTTGCATCTACTCCTTTTATATCACCCATAGTAAATTGTATCATGTCAATTAAGTGGACACCTAAGTCGAGTAATGCACCCCCACCAGAATTTTTTCCAGTTCTCCATGTATCCTTTTTCTTTTCATTTAAATAACTATCATGATAAGTTCTCACTTTAAAATCTATAACCTTGCCTATTGTCTCTTTTTCAAGCTCTATTTTTAGCAATGACAAAGCTGGCATAAATCTATAAACCAGAGCTACAGAATTTTTTATATTATTTTCCTTAACAAGTCTTTCCATTTCTATTGCATCTTTAAGATTTGTGGCTAGTGGTTTTTCACAGTAAATAGCTTTGCCGTATTTTACTGCCTTTACCACATTGTCAAAATGGACATTATTTGGTGTACATATATCAATAAAATCAACCTCTTCATCCTTAAGTACTTCTTCAATGTCTGTAACATTTATAACTCCACTAATAGGAAGAATCATAGGGTCCCTAGTTACAATATATTTTAAATTTAGCTCATAAGGAAGTGAAAACCTTAAATTAGCATCATAAACTGCTAATGAATGTGTTTTTGCTATCCCACCAAATCCTATCATTGCAAAATTTATTTTTTTCATAAATTTATACCTCGCTCTCATATTAATATCATTTTAAAAAAATACCACTAAAAATATTTATTTACTATAATTTTAGATTAGCTCTACATTCATCTTTTCTAATTCGGTGCGGATTTTTTTATCCGGAACTTCATCTACAATAATAACATTTACATCAGAAATTTCTGCAAATTTATAAGTTGCATCATAATAAAACTTCTTGTTTTCTATCACTAAATACACTTTTTTCGCTGAACTAATAATAGCTTTTTTTGTGTTTCCATCTTCAATATCATAGGTTGTAATACTTTTATCAAACATATTAACTCCACAACTACCTATAAACGCTCTATTTACCTTGTGCTTTGATATACACTCAATAGCTGACGATCCTACAAAACCATTTACTTCTTTATTAAAAACTCCACCAGTGCCTATTACGTCCACATGATCACATTTTGAAAATGTTCTAATAATATCAATCATGTTAGTTATAACTAGGAGCTTTTTATTTCCTTTTGCAATTTTCTCTGCAATTAATATATTTATGGATGATATATCTAAAAAAATTGTTTCTCCGGGCTTTATAAGTTCAAAAGCCTTTTCTGCAATTTTTATTTTACCTTCTAAATTAATATTTACTCGTCTCAAAATATCATCATGTGGTGCAAACTGCCTATTTAGTACCCCTCCACCGTATGTTCTTTTAATGATTCCTTGTTTTTCCAAAGTTTTTAAATCTTTTCTTATACAATCCTCTGTTACATCAAACCTTTTACTTAGTTCCTTTACAACTACCTTTTGATTTTCATTTAACAACTGGATGATTTTCTCGGCCCTCTCCTGTGCAAACATAGTATCCCACCTTACCCCATTAATCATTCATTAATTATTTAGTGAAAACTTTTTACGTTAATTATTATTTTAGCACCTAAAATAGCAATAATTTATTTGTAATTACATATTGAAATTCTATTAATTTCATTATACAATAGGAATAAACAATAAACAATAATAACAAACAATAAATTGTTAACAAAATAATTGATACTATTTGCGGAATTTTTAAGAATACAATTTTGAATATAGTTTAAAATATAAAATGAGGTGCTAAAATGAAAAAGATATTATTAACCGGTGGGAATGGTTTCTTTTGTACAAGATTTGCTACCAAATATATAAACACTTATGAAATACTCTCAGCAAGTTCGTCTATGCTTGATGTCACTGATGAATCTAATGTTACTGAAACCATTAAAAAATTTAAACCAGACTATGTTATTCATGCAGCTGCTATCGCAAACACGGAATTTTGCGATAAAAATCCTGAGTTAGCCTATAAAATTAATGTTACAGGGTCAATTAATGTTGCAAAAGCCTGCAAAGAATTCAAAGCAAAAATGATATTTCTTAGCTCTGAGCAAGTTTTTAATGGGAATGTTGAACCTGGTCCATATTCAGAAGAGGTTACCCCGCGCCCAAGCACCGTGTATGGTGAAAATAAACTAGAAGCTGAAGGAATACTTAAACAAACATTAGATGAACTTTGGATTTTAAGATTTACTTGGCTCTTCGGTCTTCCAGAACGAAATTGTAGTTTATCACCCAACATACTTTTGGATACCTTGTCTAGTATTTTAAAAGGTAAAAAAATAAAGGCTACCCCAAATGAATATAGAGGGTTAACTTATGTTTATGAAGTAATTGATCAATTTCCACAAATATTTAATCTTCCTTATGATACCTATCACGTTGGAAGCCAGAACAGTTTAAACCGTTATGATATATGTTCTTTAATATTAAAAGAAGTTGGGTTAGAACATAGAATAGATGAATTATTAGAAAAAGACTACGATAAATATAAAAACCATTCGCGTGATATAAGGTTATGTACAGATAAAATTAATAATTATAATATAAATTTTTCAGAATCAAGCGATGGAATTAAAAAATGCTTAAAAGAATTCAGCTTAAAATTATAATAAATCACAGATAAATATGTTATACTATTTACATACTGCATTTCATGGTGTATAGAAAACATTTACAAATTTTGCATTATAGATACAGTTACTATGACTTTAACGATCGATTCTTATAAAATCAGAATCTTCCTTATATTTTTATGATATCAGGAAAGTTATAAGTGATGAATAAGTATTTAAATTTTAGGAGGCTATATTAATGGAAAAAACGGTTAAAATATTAAATGAACAAGGGTTACACGCAAGACCAGCTTCTATCTTTGTAAAAACTGCAAGTAAATTTAAGTCTACTGTTAGTATCGTACATGGTACTGGCGTTGCAAATGCAAAATCTATAATAAACATAATGAGTTTAGGACTTAAAAAAGATGAAGAAATTAAAATCGTTACAGAAGGCGCAGATGAAAAAGAAGCTATGGCTGCTTTAGTAAGCCTTGTAGAAACTAAATTTGGCGAAGAATAGTCAAAATTATAATTTAAGATGCTACAGTAAATAAGAATTGATTATCTATTACTGCTCAGATATTTTATGAATTAATATCTGAGTAGTAATATTTTTTTAAGTTACATTGATTTTTATTTGATAATAAAAACTAAAAGGAAATTGACATGCGCTAAGTGCGTGATAATTATTCATTAGCATAAAAAATTGCCTCATAGTATGCATCTGGCAACCACCTTTCATCCAATTCTAGTTGTTTAGAAATTTTTGATACCTCATCCCACTTACCTTCTTCATAATTTATGATTAAATCAAGTAATTTTCTACAATCATTATTACTACACCCTTCTAAAGCACCCTTAACTTCAATTGGTAACAATAATTCCTCAAGTATTTGCTCTAGTGGTACATCCAAAAGTAAATCCACCATAGAAAATAGACCTATCATATAAGCATTAAATGAATTAGCACCTTTTCTAACTTTACATGATATTAGTTCTGAAAACCTTGCCCTTGTTAAGGATTCTATTACTATAATTTCTGGTTTATCCTCACCCATAGTTTTGAAAACTATTAAATATAACCACTTTTTTATTTCTTTTTCTCCAAGGAGTGTCAACGCTTGTTTAATAGACTTTATTTTACTTCTAAAAACATAATTTGCTGAATTTATAAGTTTTAAAAGTTTAAATGATAATGATACATCTTTTTTTATTAACTCTTCTATTTTATCTATATCAAAACTACAACTATTAATTTCCTGTAATAACTTCATATAAACAATCTTATTTTCTGATATTCTTTTTCCTGAAACCATTAGTGGTCTACTAAAATAATAACCTTGGAAGTATGAATACCCAAACGAAACAGCTTCATTGAATTCTTCCATAGTTTCAACTTTTTCTGCTATAAAGTTTATATGGGTGGAGTTCACCTGTTCAATTACTTTTCTTCTCTCATACCCTTTAGTTATTTTAAAATCCACTTTAATTATATCTGCTACCTCTATAAGTTTTATGTACTTGCTTGAATAAACAAAATCATCTAAGGCTATAAGATAACCTTGTTTTTTCAAATTCTTACATAACTCTACTATTTCCTCTGTAGGTTCTATATCCTCTAATATTTCAATTATTACCGTTTTTGGTGGTAAAACCATAAAAATATCTGATTTTAAAATATTTTCAGTAAAATTAATAAACGCTTTTTTACCTCCAGTTACTTCCTGAATTCCTATATTTACAAAACAGTTTTTTATAACTTCAACAGTTGCCTTATCTCCATCTTCTGCTTGGTATATGTTTTTTCCGCTATCTCTAAATAACAATTCATATCCAAGTAATTTGTTAAATTTATCAAGAATTGGTTGCCTTGCTAAAAAAACATCCATACTATCCCTCCATTAAAATACATTTAAGATGTATTATGTTTATTATACATAATATTACACGAATTTACAATATCGCATATAAAATGCAATGTATTTTGTTTACACTATTAATAAAATAAGCAAATTTTAACCTAATATAAATGTTTTAAAATAATAATTAACCCCCGCCTTAATCAAGACGAGGGTTAATTATTATTTTAAGCTTTCATATATCTCAGATAAATTCGCTTCCATACTCTCAAGGTAACCTTTATTATCTTCACTGCTTTCTATTGTATATATCTTTTGTACTTTAGCCCCTACCTCTTTTGCAAGAGTTTCAGAAACTCTAGGACTTGCAAGTTCCTCCATGAAGATCACTTTCACTCCATACTTTTTCGATAACTCGACTATTTTTTTTAGTTTTTGAGGGGTAGGCTCTCCCCCTGCAAATACATCCTCTACACTATTTTGTGTTAACCCAAACTCTCTGCACAAATAACCAAAGGCCGCATGACCGGTAACAAAATTCTTATTTTTTATTCCTGCGAATTTTAAATTATATTCACTATAAAGTTTATCAAGTTTTTTTGAAAATTCCTCATAATTTTTGTCATAATACCCTTTATTCTTTTTATCTGCTTTAACCATTGCATCTTTTATGTTTTTAGTTTGAATTTTAGCGTCTTTTAAGCTAAGCCATATATGTGGATCAAATTGACCATGTTCCTGAACTTCATCACCCTGACTTTTTATTGGATTTATTCCAAGTGACGAATCAACAACAACTAAATTCTTATTATCTATAGCACTTAGAGTTTTAGCGGCCCAGGTTTCCATTCCGAATCCAGAATATACAAACAAATCAGCATCACTTATACTTTTCATATCCTTTATTTTTGGTTCAAAATCATGTGGCTCAACGCCTTCTGGCACTACTGTTTTCACTTGTACTTTATCTTTACCCACAGCCTCTGCAAACTCTTTCAATGGATTAAAAGACACAACTACCTGTAGCTTTGACTTATCACTTTTAACAGTCCCTATAGCTTCTTCTTTGGTATTAAGCGTAGACTTTGAGCATCCAGCTAATGTAAATATAACACATATTAAAAGCATCATACTAATAATTTTCTTCAACGTTTTTTCACTCCTTAAATCATTTCCTTCAATTTACTTATAAATATTAAAAGCCCCTAAAAGACTCTTTTAAGTTATTGCAAATCACTTGCATTTACCCTTATAATATACTCAAGTATTTGTACCTTGTCAATACTTTAATTATTTCCATTATTAATATTATAATTTATGCCTCATCATTCTTATGTAGCATACAAAAAGAGTACGTATTTTTACAATACATACCCTTTTCCATAAATAAACATAAATCATAAAACTTAGCCTTATTATATTTCCATTATTATTGGTATAATTATAGGTCTTCTCTTAGTTTTTATATATAAGAATTGGCCTAAAGCATTCCTAATACTAGATTTTATTACTGCCCATTCTTTAATTTTATTACCTAAGCACTGTTCTAATTCTTTTCGTACAATATCTCTAGCCTCATTAATAAGTTCATTGGATTCTTTCATGTATACGAATCCTCTAGTTATTATGTCTGGCCCTGCAACAATGCTATAAGACTCTCTTTCTATAGTAACTACCACAGTAAGGATACCCTCTTCAGCTAAGTGCTTTCTATCACGAAGCACAATATTCCCAACATCTCCAACGCCAAGCCCATCTACCATTATAGCTCCCGTTTGAATTCTTCCAGCTATTCTACATTCGCTTGGGGCAACTTCTAATATCTGCCCAGTTTCTGCTATAAAAATATTATCAGGACTCATTCCTAACTTTTCTGCAAGTAGCGCATGTTGTTTTAGATGTCTATATTCACCATGTACTGGCATAAAATATTTAGGTCTTACTAATGCGTGCATTAATTTTAATTCCTCTTGACACGCATGACCTGAAACATGAATCTCCTCTGTAGGATTGTATATTACATTAGCTCCCTTTTTAAAGAGTTCATTTATAACATTGTATATGAACTTTTCATTTCCTGGGATAGGAGATGCAGATAAAATAATCAAATCACCCTTTTGTATCTGAATACTTCTATGAGTAGATGCTGCCATCCTAGTTAAAGCAGCTAGTGGCTCACCTTGACTACCTGTAGTTACTATTGTTACCTTATCATCAGGATAGTTATGAAGATCTGCTACAGTAACTATAGCTTCAGCTGGTATATGCAAATATCCTAGATCCATAGCTATTTCAGATATTCTTTCCATACTTCTTCCGCTAAATGCTATTTTTCTTCCGTAGAAAATTGAAGCATTTGCAATTTGCTGTATTCTATGAATATTTGATGCGAATGACGCTACTATAATTCTACCTTCAGCTTTATAGAAAATTTTCTTTAAATTTTCTCCAATTACTTTCTCAGATATAGTAAAACCAGGACGCTCTACATTAGTACTATCAGCCATGAGTAATAAAACCCCTTGACCACCTAATTTTGCAAATCTCTCTAAATCTATAACTTCTCCATCTATTGGAGTATAATCTATTTTGAAATCTCCTGTGTGAATAATTCTTCCAATAGGAGTGTGTATACAAAGAGAGCATGCATCCGCTATACTATGGCTAACTCTTATGAACTCTACACTAATTTTATCAAGCTTAACTATATCCCCAGCTTTTACTACATTTAGTGTACAATCTGCGAGTATTCCATGTTCTTGTAACTTATTCTCTACAAGTCCTAGTGTTAGACATGTTCCATACACTGGTACATTCATCTGTTTTAAAACATAAGGTAATGCTCCTATATGATCTTCATGACCATGAGTTAGGAAAATTCCTTTTACTCTATCTTTATTTTCCAAAAGATATGTTATATCTGGAATAACCAAATCTACTCCATACATATCTACATCTGGAAATGAAATTCCACAATCTATAACAATAATTTCCTCTTTATATTCTATCGCAGTAATGTTTTTCCCAATTTCTCCAAGTCCACCTATTGGGATAACTCTGATTTTGTTTTTACCCTTACTTCTATAATTATTATTCACTATTTCCCCGATTTCTAAATATTAGGCATTCTATCCATCCAATATTTTCGTTCTGTTTACTAAACAAAATGGTAGTATCACAGAATATAATTACTTAGGTCAGTACCGCTTACTACAATTAACATTGATCCTTTAGCCGCGGAGCTGCTCATCTTCTAAAGATGCATTAACCACTTCACAAGGAGCTTTAGATTTCTACCCATAAAATGAGATACCTCCTTATGAAACTTCGTTAATTTACTATTCCAAGTGTTTTTTTCCTATTAACTAACCATAAATCAGGTTTTCACCTACCTTTTCTTTTATATTTTTATTACAACTACTTTATAATGATTTATTTTTGTGAGAGAATAGTTTGTATTTCCGATATCCAAATCTATTTCACATATTGTCATTGTTTCATCATCTTAATATTTTCGATAGTCTCAGCTTTCTCTAGCTTTTCACTATTTCCAATAATTACAGCTATTTTTTCCCTTTCTCCTTCCTTATAAAATTTTTGAATGTTTTTAATGAATTTATATTTTAAAGTGCTGTCTTTTTAAAACACCACTCTCTTTATACATATATTTTTATACTATTATTCATATTTTAAGACTACTCACTGTATGAGTTCTTTATAATTCCCTAATAACTACATTCTATACCAATGCATTATACTAATCCAACGTAATTATACCATATTATATTTGATTATAATATAAAAAAGGTTAAGAATAATTGCAATAGATTAAAATATCACATTATTCAAACTTAAATTACCGTTTTATTTCTCTATTTATACTATACAAGAATAGTAAACATATACAAACCTTACTTATCGTATAAAAAAATAACTAGCATATTCACTAGTTATTTTAGAAAATACTTTATGAAATTTAGCACTATTCTAAGTTAGCTACTTTCTTATTTAAAATAATTCTCTTTGTAAATAGTCCACCTTGCTTAAGATAATTCAAAACATATTCATTATCATAAACATTATGTATTTCTAATTTTATTATTCCTTTTGTTTTTAGGACTAATTTCACTTTATTAAATTCATCAATTTCAGCTTTTTCAGTTAGCATAGTATAGACAAGTTTTTGTGAATACATAGCCCAAATTTCTAATAATTCATCAAGTGGTGAGTTTACATCTATATTCATTTATTTCCTCCTTGTATAATATAAGTAATATTACTATATTTACTTCATATTTTTTCTTGTACATCCCTATTATATATAATTCATTATATATAATCAACTTACATTATAAATACGGCTGATATATTTTAATATATTTGCTTCTAAACACTACACATTATTATACTCACTTATGATTATTGCCACTTTTTAGAATATAAAACAATTATTATTTTTATTGTTTTATATAGATTATTTAATTTTATCATTTCCTAGCCCAAGTCAGTAAAATAAATTATTACCACCCTTTAGCTTGCATAATCAAAAAAATCAATCTATGATTTCAATTAAAATCATAGATTAATTTAAGTTTTATACCATTTATGCTATTTATTATAATGATGTATCAGTTGTTTTTCTTTCATTAAACCAAAGCAGTGACCATACAAGCACTGGTAAAAAAGAAAGGACTAAATACAACATACCAAACTTATTCCCTAGTATCCCAAATCCTGCTGATAGACCCAAAAATAACATAGTATAACTCATTTTATAGTCATGAAAATTGTGACTTACAATTCTTATTAATTTGTTTTTTCTCACTGATAACACCTCCAATTTATTTTATATATTAAAATCATTGTTATTATTTTTAAAAGTTTATTTATCTAAACTAAAGAGTCAATATCTATGACAGATGATTTAAAGCCCATGGAAATCTGATGTCGTTAAAATTCTTTATTATTATAAATGTGGATTGATACTGTTAGAGAAATCATAAATAAAATCAAGCCTGTTATTAAAACTACAGAATTTATAGTAAAACTAGATGTGTTGTTTATAAACAAATTAAACTTATGCACAAAAACATTACTAGGATTTTCAATAACATATCTCATAGCATTCATTGGTACGAAAAAAAATATCATAAATATTAACACTGTAAATATTTTCATTCTAGTAACTCCAAATTTAAAATAAACAGGATAATATATAGAACTAAATATGCATATAGACATTATAACTAAAACAACATTCCATAATGAAATTGAGCCAATAAACTTTAAACGTCCAGTGGCATTGCCTATAGTACCCACTAATGTAGAGCAGATAATCCCTATAAGTCCAAACACAAATGTTGATATATATTTTGATATAACAATATCAGATCTTTTAAGTGGTAAACTATTTAGTATAACTTCACTATTGTTTTTATCATCATATTGCACTGCAAGAGTTATATACAAATAGGTGATTACCATGGGTGACATTACATATAACCCAAATCCACTGGGAAAAATAGTAGAAAAAGAAGCGAACATAAATGCAGCGTAAAGAAGAGCATATATAATAGTCTTTTTCTGAATAAGAATATCTTTTATTATTAGATTCAACATTAAACATTCCCCCTAACTGTATATACCATAATGTCCTCAAGTGATGCCTTTTCAATAATTCCTCTGCCTTTAAATATCTCCCTTGCTTTAGTAATATCCTTTGTTAGAGCCTCAAATCCAAAACTATTTTCTTTTATGCTTACAAATTCTCTCCTAATATCATTGTCTAAAAGTTCTTTACTCCCTTTAACCATTCCATAATTTTCAATAATCTCATCCTTAGTCCTTGAGAAAACTAATTTTCCTTTATTAATAAAAGTAATATAATCAGCTATCTTTTCAAGGTCAGTAGTTATGTGAGTTGAAAAGAATATACTTACATTTTCATCTTGAATTACATTATACAAAATATCTATGAGTTCACTTCTGAATACTGGATCTAGTCCAGAAGTAGGTTCATCCATTATAATAAGCTCTGCATTATGGCAAAGAGCTACTGCTAGAGAAAATTTCATTTTCATTCCTTTTGATAAGTTTTTAATTTTATTCTTTTTAGGCAGTTCAAATTCTTTTATATACTTTTCAAACAAAGTATCATTCCAACTTTTATAGAAAGGTCGAAGAATGTTTTTCATTTCTATGATGTTTAATTCTTCATAAAAATAATTTTCGTCATAAACAAATCCGATTTTCTGCTTAATCTCTTTATTATGCTTTATATTATCTAATCCAAAAATATTTATATCTCCACTATTTTTTTTGATAAGATTCATTATAAGTTTTATAGTGGTACTCTTACCTGAACCATTTGGGCCTATAAACCCCATTATAGATCCTCTTTCAACATTAAAAGTTAAATTGTCTAGAGTGAAATCCTTATAAGACTTATTTAAATTTTTTATTTCCAAGATGTTATCCATTTTTATTCTCCTTTAATTAGTTCAAAACTAAAAATTTAATTATACATTAATTTTCTTCGGTATATATTATTGCCAACATACCTTGTAACTCTTCTAAACTTAAATTTAAAAACTTACTTTCAGATACAACACCAGCTAGGTTTTCTTCTATAGTTTTTAATCTTTTTTCTCTTATTAGATCTTTGTTTTGACATGATACATAGGAACCTTTTCCAGGAACAGTCTCTATAAAGCCTTCTTTTTCAAGCTCTTCATATGCTCTTTTAGTTGTTATAACACTTATAAGAAGCTCTTTTGCTAAACTTCTTATAGAAGGTAAGCCATCCCCCTGTGCTAGTTCTTCTTTCATAATAGCAGTTTTAATTTGTGTCACTATTTGTTCATAAATTGGATCCTGCGATGAATTTGAAATTATAATATTCATAATTTGCTCCTTTGTAGCTAGTGTATATATTCAGTATATACGCGATGCTATTTAATGTCAACATTATTTTAACCTTTAAATTAATATTATGTAAAAAATATACTTTTTAATGTTTACCAAAAATAAAAAAAGCCTCACATTTAGCCTATTATGACTTAATGTGAGGCTTGTCCCTATCTAGTTTAACCTAAGCTTTTCTATAAACATAGGAAACCAAGATGAGAGACTTTTTTATTAACATACAATAAAAAATTTATTTACTCATTGCTTCTTGTACTGCAACTGCAACTGCAACTGAAGCACCAACCATAGGGTTATTTCCCATACCGATAAGTCCCATCATTTCTACATGAGCTGGAACAGATGAAGAACCTGCGAATTGTGCATCTGAATGCATTCTTCCCATAGTATCAGTCATTCCGTATGAAGCTGGACCTGCTCCCATATTATCTGGGTGAAGTGTTCTTCCTGTACCACCACCTGATGCTACTGAGAAGTATTTCTTACCTTGCTCGATACATTCTTTCTTGTAAGTTCCAGCAACTGGATGTTGGAATCTTGTTGGATTTGTAGAATTTCCTGTAATTGATACATCAACATCCTCTGAATGCATTATTGAAACGCCTTCACGTACATCATCTGCACCGTAACATCTAACTTTAGCTTTTTCTCCATCAGAATAAGCTGTTTCTTTAACTACTTTTAATTCACTAGTATAGTAATCAAATTTTGTTTGAACATAAGTAAATCCATTAACTCTTGAAATTATATAAGCTGCATCTTTTCCAAGACCATTAAGTATTACTTTTAAAGGTTTAGTTCTTACTTTATTAGCAGCTCTTGCAAGACCAATTGCGCCTTCAGCAGCCGCAAATGATTCATGTCCAGCTAGGAATGCAAAACATTTAGTCTCTTCACGAAGTAGCATAGCTGCTAAGTTACCATGACCAATTCCAACTTTTCTATCATCTGCAACAGAACCTGGTATACAAAATGATTGAAGTCCTTCGCCTATATAAACTGCAGCATCTGCAGCCTTAGTACAACCATTTTTAATTGCAATAGCTGCTCCTACGGAGTATGCCCAACAAGCATTTTCAAATGCTATTGGTTGAATTCCTTTAACTATTCCAAAAACGTCGATACCTTTATCTTCACATATTTTTCTTGCTTCTTCTAGTGAATTTATTCCATGTTTTTTTAATACGGGTAATATCTGATCTATTCTTCTTTCATAACTCTCAAATAAAGCCATTATATTATTCCTCCTTTTTATATTATTTTTGTCTTGGGTCGATTACTGTTACTGCTTCATCAAATCTACCATAAGTTCCAGTAGCTTTTTCCATAGCTTCGTTAGCATCCATACCTTTTTTAACCATATCCATCATTTTTCCAAGTTGAATGAATTTATAACCAATTATTTCACTATTTTTATCAAGTGCAATATTAGATACATAACCTTCAGCCATTTCCAAGTATCTTGGTCCCTTAGCAAGTGTTCCATACATAGTACCAACTTGACTTCTAAGGCCTTTGCCTAAGTCTTCAAGTCCAGCACCGATAGGTAGTCCACCTTCTGAGAATGCAGTTTGAGTTCTTCCGTATACTATTTGAAGGAATAATTCTCTCATAGCTGTGTTTATTGCATCACATACTAAATCTGTATTTAATGCTTCTAAAATAGTTTTTCCTGGAAGTATTTCTGCAGCCATTGCAGCTGAGTGAGTACTACCTGAACATCCTATTACCTCAACTAATGCTTCTTGGATTATTCCATCTTTTACGTTTAATGTAAGCTTACAGGCACCTTGTTGAGGAGCACACCAGCCAATTCCGTGAGTTAAACCTGAGATATCTTTAATTTCTTTACTTTGTACCCATTTTCCTTCTTCAGGAATTGGTGCTGAACCATGATTAGGTCCTTTAGCAACACAAATCATTTCTGAAACTTCTGTTGAATAAATCATAATATTATCTCCTTCCTTATGTAGATGGTAATTTAATAAACTTTATAATTAGCGGGCACTAAAAAATCCCACTGGGTCAATATTTAAATATCTTAACAATTCTATTTTAGCAAAGATAATCTAATTTAACAATAGTATTATAGAAGTTGATAATTTAGTTACAAACTTATTTAATGTAATAACTCTCATTTTTAAAATAATTAATTGAATATTTCCTCTAAATTAATTATAATTATATAAAACAACCTCTTACCTTAATTAAATTAATTATATTGGGGGATATTAATATGGGAAATGAAAATGACAATTCAGATTCAGAAAAACTTGTACGTGAAATAATTGATCAAGGAGAAACTTTCAACGATATTGAAGAAGATCTATTGCATGAATTAATAGAGAATAGGATGTCTACAAACAGTAACGTTGCCCATGCACAAACAACAACTTTTGGTAATAAAATGGCTGATAAAATAGCAGCTTCAGTTGGAAGCTGGAGTTTTATAATTGTTGCACTTGCAATCATAGCAATATGGATAATTATAAATACTATTTTCAAAAAATTATTTGACCCATTTCCATTTATACTTCTTAATCTAGTTTTATCTTGCACTGCCGCTATTCAAGCTCCTGTAATAATGATGAGCCAGAATAGACAAGAAGACAAAGACAGGATAAAATCAAAAAATGATTATAAGATAAATCTTAAATCAGAATTAATTACTCAAGATCTACATAAAAAGATGGATTACCTAATTGATAATCAAAAAATATTAGCAAAGAATCAAGCAAAAATATTAGAGTTTATTGAAAAAAGTGCCACCCACGTGGCAAGTGACAAGTGACAAGTATAATTTAAGGGGACAAATATGAATAGTTACGAAGAAAACTCACTAAAGGAAATGTTTTTATGGCAAGAAAAGATGAAAAAGGAACCTTCTTTTTCAAGCGATTTTGCAAAAGGCATACAAAACAAAATGAATAACTTACTTCCTGATAAAATTCAGGACATTATTAATATTTCAATTGAAAATATGACAAAGCTTGTACTCACTGGTTCTGAATATACAGCAAAACCTCCACTTACTAATACTTCTCTTGAGGACCGTGAAATTTTGGCAAAAAACAGTATTGATTTTTATAGAAAAGCTGCAACTGTTAGTGGCGCTGGAACTGGTGGTGCCGGACTTTTAATTGGCCTTGCAGACTTCCCCATACTTCTAAGTTTAAAAATGAAATTTCTGTATGAAATAGCTAGTATTTATGGCTTTGATGTTCGAGATTATAAAGAAAGATTATATATTCTATATGTTTTTCAGCTTGCTTTTTCAAGTGACAAAAGAAGAATCAAAATTTACACTCAAATATCGAATTGGGATAATCACGTGAAAAATTTGCCTGAGGATGTAAACTCTTTTGATTGGAAAACTTTTCAACAAGAATATAGAGATTATATAGATTTGGCAAAAATGTTACAGCTTGTTCCCGGTATTGGATTAGTTGTTGGTGCATATGCCAATTATAAACTGATGAACAAATTATACGATACAGCAATTAACGCATATAGATTAAGGATTTTTAAAAAATAGTCTATATATAACTAAAAATAACCCTCAAATTAAGATGAGGGTTATTTTTTATTCTATATTTTTAAAATATAATTAGAATTTTTCTGATAATATTTCAAAATATCCTTGAGGATGTGCACATGCTGGACATAATTTAGGAGCGCTTTTTCCCTCGAAAATATAACCACAATTGCCACATTTCCACACAACTACTTCTTCTTTATCGAATACTGTATTATTTTCTACATTGCTTAATAATTCTCTATATCTCTCTTCATGATGTTTTTCAACCTCAGCAATTTTTCTATAAATTACAGCTATTTCTGGAAAACCTTCTTCATCAGCGACTTTTGCAAATGCTGGGTAAAGATCTGACCATTCTTCATTTTCTCCATTAGCTCCTGATAATAAATTTACCTTTGTATCTCCAAGCGCTACAGGATATGTTGCATTAATTTCTACAACTTCTCCACATAAATCTTTATTTAAAAACTTAAAGAATCTTTCAGCATGTTCTTTTTCATTTGCTGCCGTTTCTGTGAATATGTTAGATATTTGTATGTACCCTTCTTTTTTTGCTACTGATGAATAAAAAGTATATCTATTTCTAGCTTGTGATTCACCCGCAAATGATTTCATAAGATTTTGAGCAGTTTCCGTTCCTTTTAATGTTTTCATAAAAATCCCTCCTAATTTTTCCTCCGTAGAGAAAATAATTGTATATTAAGTTATTCTATAAATACTATAACTTTCCTCTTTTAAATTATTATAATTTACAAACAATTAATATTCTTTATGATATTATCCACAGCTTTTTCGACATACTTAGGATTAGTAGCCATGTTTAATCTAATAAATCCCTTGCAATTTTCCCCAAACCATTCACCATAATCAACAGCAAGTCTACATTTTTCCTGTATAAATGTTTTTGTTTCATTAGGCTCTATATATCCCCTTAAATCTACCCAAATAAGATAAGTTCCTTCTAACGGAGTAACAACTATTTTGGGTGCCTTATCACCTAGTCTTTCTTTAACATGGTTGTAGTTATGTTTTATTACCCCTAACAGAGATTTTAACCATTCTTCCCCATAATTATAAGCAGCCTCCGCTGCAGTTAATCCCATAATATTAACTTCTGTTTTATTAATAGTTTTCGAATACGCATCATATCTTGCCATTACCTTCTCATTAGATATAATTATGTTACAATTTAATAATCCGGCTAAGTTAAAAGTTTTTGATGGTGCTGTAACTGTTATTATATTGTCTGCATACTTTGCACCACTTACAATAGCTGCAGGTATTTGCACATTTTCTCCAATTATAATATCTTGATGTATTTCATCTGATACAACAAGCACATTATATCTTTTACATATAGATAAAATTTTATCCAATTCTTTTTCTGTCCAAACCCTACCAACTGGATTATGTGGAGAGCACTGGATAAACAATTTAACATCATTTTCCATGATATTTCTCTCGAAATCTTCAAAATCAATGGTATATACTCCATTTACATTTATTAATTCAGATGTAATTAATCTTCTTCCGGTATCTTTAACTGCATCGTGGAACGGGTAATACACAGGAGTAAGAATAATTACAGAGTCACCAAACTTTGTAAATGCATTAACAAACCAATATAAAGATACAACAACACCAGTTGAAAAACGTATCCACTTTTTATCTACTTCATAATTATGCTGATTCCTTTCCCAATTAATGAAAGAATTATAGTAGGAGTCAGGTACATAAGAATACCCAAATATCCCATGTTCAATTCTCTTCTTCATTGCATTTACCACTACTTCTGGCGCCCTAAATTCCATATCTGCCACCCACATAGGGATTAAATTTTTGTCACCATAACGCTTATCTAAAGCATCCCACTTTAATGAATTTGTCCCCACCCTATCCATTGAATACCGCGCACAGAATTGCTTGATCTCCATATTAAAATCTCCTCTTCTTATGTAATCGTATTGTAAAATCACCTTACTTTAAACTATTAAGCTCAAAGCAAAGTGATTTTATTTTGTTAAACTATTATAATTATTTAAACTAAATTTAAAATGCTGGAATTACAGCGCCCTTATATTTACTTAAAATAAATTTCTTAACTTCTGGAGAAGTTAATGCTTTTGAAAGTGCCTTTATATAAGGCTTATCTTTATCTTCTTTTCTAACAGCAAGTACATTTGCATAAGGTGAATCCTTTGCTTCAACTGCTAGTGCATCTGTTAATTTTAATTTAGCTGTCAATGCATAATTTGAATTTATAACCGCTGCATCTACATCTTTTAAAACTCTTGGAAGTTGTGGAGCTTCCAATTCTTTTATATTCAATTTCTTTTTATTTTCTGTAATATCAATTTTGGAAATAAGGTCTCCAGTTTTTAATTTTATTAACCCTGCTTTTTCAAGTACTCTAAGTGCTCTTGCGCCATTTGTAGGATCATTTGGAATAGCAATACTTGCTCCATTTTTTATATCACTAAGTTTTTTATATTTAGCAGAATACAAAGCCATAGGTTCAATATGGACCTTTACAGTCCAAGCCAGATCTAACCCTTTTGATTTACTAAATTCTGTTAAATAAGGTACGTGTTGAAAGAAATTTGCATCAAGTTGCTTCTCAGCAAGTGCCGTGTTTGGTGTTACAAAATCATTAAATTCCACTATTTGAAGAGTATACCCCTCTTTCGCAAGGATTGGTTTTACAACTTCTAATATTTCTTTATGAGGAATTGGTGAAGCACCTACTTTGATAATTTTTTTATCAGTTGTTACTGCCTCTTTCTTTGTCCCACAACCACCTAATGTAAAAATTACAACTACTAATAATAATATGCTTAATATTTTTTTCATTTTAAATCCCCCTCTTAATCTTTCTTTTTTTGTAATTTATAATTAATCATCATATTTGATGTTAAATATCACTAATATCTTATTTAATCATTTTTCTATACAATAAATTTCCTAATGCTTGTATGACTTGCACAATTATAATTAATATTATTACCGTATATATCATTATGTCCGTCTGAAATCTATAATACCCATATTTTTGTGCTACATCTCCAAGACCTCCACCTCCAACTGTTCCTGCCATAGCAGAATATCCTATAATATTTATAACAGTTAAAGTAATTCCAAGAACTATAGATGGCATTGCTTCTTTTAACATAACTTTAAATATAATTTGGTGAGTTTTTGCACCAAAGGATTTGGCTGCTTCAATAATTCCATAATCCACCTCAAGTAGTGCTGACTCTATTATTCTTGCAGCAAAAGGAGCTGCTCCAAGAGTTAGTGGAACTATAGCTGCATTAGTACCTATTGTAGTTCCAACGATTAACTTTGTTAAAGGGAATATAGATATCATGAGTATTATAAACGGGAAAGAACGAAGTATGTTAACTACTAAATTTAAGCTTTTATAAACTAAGCTGTTTGGCCTTAGCCCTTTAGGCCCAGTTATAATTAACCCAACCGCTGTAATAAATCCTAAAATCACTGTGAAAATCGTAGATATTACTACCATGTACATTGTGTCTAATAATGCAGGCAGTAAAATTTGTATTAAAATTTCTTGAAATGTCATTTATACTCCCTCCTTATTTAATTCATCTTGTTCTAATTCAAAATTAATTTCCCACTCTATAGATCTGTCATCTAAATATTTTAATATTTTTTCTTTATTTTCCTCATTCGTATTTATAATAAGGCTACCCATTACACTATCCCGAAATTTTTCAAGCCTTCCCCATACTATTGAAAAATCAATTTCAAGTTCTCTTGCTAGTGATGTTATTAAGCAACTTTGGGTAATTTCCTTTGTGAAAAATATTTTAATGTTGTAACCAATACTTGGTAATAATTCTTCCTCACCAATAAGTATTTTCATCTCTTTTGTTGGTTTAATAAATAATTCATCCGTAAATCCGTGACTTTTAATTTTACCACCTTCTAGAAGAATGAATTTATTACAAATTTCTTTTACCACTTCCATCTGATGGGTAACTACGACGATTGTTATATTAAATTTATTATTTATATCTCTTAAAAGCTGTAATATAGATTTTGTAGTTTTAGGATCTAATGCAGAAGTCGCCTCATCGCAAAGTAGTATTTTAGGATTCAGCGCTAATGCCCTTGCTATTCCAACTCTTTGCTTTTGACCTCCACTTAACTGCTTTACGTTTGTTTTCACTTTATCATTAAGACCTACTAAATCTATTAAGGCATCTACTCTTTCCTTAATATAGCTCTTATCATTCCCCCATACTTCAAGTGGAAATGCTATATTGTCAAAAACATTTTTACTATTAATAAGGTTAAAACTTTGAAATATAATTCCTACATCTTTTCTAAACTCACGAAGCTCGTTACGGCTTAGCTCATTAACCACCTTGCCCATTATGTTAATAGTTCCTGTATCATATGTCTCAAGCCCATTAAAACATCTAAGCAAAGTAGACTTTCCCGCGCCACTATGCCCAATAACACCATAAATGTCACCCTTATCTACTGTAAATGAAACATTACTTAACACTTTTACCTCTGAAAAACTTTTGCTTACACCACTAACTTTAATCATAATATCTCTGCTCCTCTTTATGCCTTACAATTCATTTTTATTTTATTGTAACCATTGTTATATATTTTCCTAAAAAATAGTGCCCAAGAATAAACTTGGGCACTACTTCCAAACTTATTCTTATCTTGCAGCCATGCTGCAGGATTTAACACCATGTATCTTGCGATACTGGTTGTCGGGTTTCATTGGGCCAGTCCCTCCACCTCTCTTGATAAGACATTATTAAATTTTAATTTATAAAAAATCAAAAAACCTCTTTCACCAATAACGATGAAAGAGGTATAAATATTCAACGACACCTCTCTCATCTTCCGCTAAGTTACTATTGACTTAACGCAGGAATTAGCACCTATTCAGGCAATTATCGCCTGATGGTTGCCGAGATATCATCGGGCCGGTCCCTCTATCTCTCTTGATGAGAATAACTAACTTATTAAATTATATCTATAGTATCACTATATGTTTAATATGTAAAGAAATAACCTTAATTCTTTTTTTGAAATTTTATTCTTCATCAAATTCTACCCTCTTGGAGCATACATAATAATAACAGCTCCAATTACTGCTATAGTGCCACCTATCAAATCAAATTTATCAGGAATTATATTATCTATCTTCCATCCCCATAATATTGATAATACAATAAAGATACCACCATATGTGGCATAGACTCTACCAAAATTAGCACTTGGAGGTTGCAACGTCGGAATTACACCATATACAATAAGTGCTATAGCTCCACAAATTCCGTACCAAATGCTTTTACCCTCCCGCAACCATATCCATACAAAGTAACCCCCGCCTATTTCAAATATCCCGGCTATAATAAAATAAAATACTGACTTAATTATTCCCATACATATATCTCCTTAATGGACAACTACTATATACTAATTCAATTTACTATACCATAAATGAGTATAAGTATCAATATCACTTGATATTTATACTCACACTTAGTCTCAAATAAAGCCATTTATTAATGCAAATTATTACTTCGCATTTCAAACCGCAGTTTCTTTTTATGAACTACAAAAAACCAGATATATTTAATCGTTTATTATTAAATATACCTGGCTTTTAAATTACATTATATTAATCGTATTTTGTTTTTATTCTACTTTTTCAAAATCTGATTTTGAAACTCCACATAGTGGACAAACCCAATCTTCTGGAATATCTGCAAACTTAGTACCTGGTGCTATTCCGCCGTCTGGATCTCCTACCTCTGGATCATATTCATACCCACATACCAAACAAACATACTTATCCATAAAAACATCTCCTCTGAATTAATTTTTTATTGATTTTTCTCGATTTATTTTCCCCATGTTCTTTTCATAATCTACTTATTTCTCTAATTCCATTTCATCATAATATATGTTATTTATAATGTCAATCTTCCTTATCTAATTTACTAGATTTTAATTGCTTCCTTAAATACATTTGCATATATAAATATTCGGTTTATTATTGAAAAACTTTATCATATTATATATTATTAGTATATAAATAATAATAATATATAATATTATGGTATATATTGTATAATTTAGCGCTTATTCTTATAATATTTCGCCTTGCTATATTTAATTATAATTAACAAATAATGAGTACCAATCAGTTTGTTACCATCTTATTGACAATAATGTAAAATAATTGTATTATATTTACATAACATTATACCTTTTTTAATAGTATAATAAGAACTTACAGTGTTTTCTTATATATAGTTTCTCAGATACAATTTTTTAATTTAAAATAGAACATTACTCGTGGCGACTACTTATACCTTACTACTCATCCAAATACACCTTACACAAAACGGCACCTCCATTGTGTATACAAAAATCATAATAGTCCAAGGACCCCACCTGGACAATTTCTTTTTTGTAGGATAAAAAAAAAGGAGGAATATTAATGAATGATAATGCAAAAATCATAGAACCAACAAAAGTCAAAAAGAAACTTTGGAAAAAGGTTGTTAAATGTTTATTGATATTTTTTGTTGTAATTTTCTTATCAGTTTCAGCAGCTTCAGGATATATTTATATTAAATATAATGCTAAAATAAAATCAACAATTGCAGCCGGTAACACCATAGCCAAAAATATAAATGACACTGCTTTTAATACCAGAAAGCCAACTCAAGTTTACGATAATAAAGGCGTATTATTAAAAGAATTTAAGACCAACTCATATTATTATACAAAAGATGCTGACTTGAATCCATATATAAGCCAAGCAGTCACTTCAATTGAAGATGAGAGGTTTTATGAACATAATGGTATAGACTATAAAGGTATACGAAGATCCATTTGGGTATATATAAAATCCAAAGGATCTGTGCTTCAAGGTGGTTCTACAATAACACAACAATTAGCAAGAAATGTATTTCTTACATTTGACGTAACTATATGGAGAAAATTAGAAGAGTCTGTTATATCACTAGATTTAGAAAAAAAATATTCCAAAGCACAAATATTAGAATATTATGTAAATAACATAAACTACGGTAATGGCTGTTATAGCATTGAAAGTGCTGCGCAATTTTACTTTCAAAAGAGTAACAGAGCCTTAGATGTTTCACAAATAGCTCTACTTGCGTCGATTCCTAACAATCCATCTTACTATAACCCTATTAAGCACATGGATAATGCACTAAATAGAAGAAATTTAGTTTTAGATAAGATGTTAAGTTTAGGGAAGATATCACAAATAGAATTTGATACCGCAAAAGCAGAAGTTATTAAATTAAATGTAAAGCCTTATACAAAAACAGCACCTATAGACTACAGTGTTGAATATGCCGTTCATAATGCGACACTGAAATTAATGGAGCAAGATGGTTTTGTTCCAAAATATTCTTTTAGTAGTGATAAAGATAGTGAAACTTATTTTGCTAAGTATAAAACTGAATATGCGGACAAGGAAAAAACTCTTCTTAGTGGGGGATATAGAATAGACACATCTATTGATACTGCAAAGCAAGAAAAATTACAAAGTGTAGTAGATAATAAACTAGCTAACTATTCACAAACATCTAACACCTCTGGTTTATATAAAAAACAAGGTGCAAGCGTCACAATAGATAATAACACAGGAGAAGTTGTAGCTATAGTTGGAGGCAGAAGTCAATATGGCAACACCTTTAACAGGGCCTCTTTAGGGGTAAGACAGCCCGGTTCCTCTATAAAGCCATTAATAGCATATACTCCTGCATTTGAAAGAGGATATATTCCAGCAAGTGCATATGTAGATGCACCAATAGATAAAGTAAATAATGATGACCATATATTCCGTGGTTCTGTATCTTTGAAATATGCACTTGATATATCTATAAACACCATTCCAGTTAGATTAGTAAAAGACAATGGTGTAAAGAAATCGCTGAAATATTTGCAAAATATGAGTTTCAAATATATAACCCCTGAGGAATACCCCGTAGTTGGAATTGGTGGTTTTACAAAGGGTGTCACCCCTGTTGAAATGGCTTCAGGTTATTCAACCCTTTCGAGAAACGGTAAATTTATAGAACCAACAAACGTAAGTAAAATAACTAATACAGTAATTAATCAAGTATTGTTTGAAAACAAATATAATCAAACTAAGGTTTATGATAGTGGTGCTTCTTACCTTATGACTGATACTTTAAAGAGTGTATTAACAGAAAGTTATTCAACAGGAAATCGTTTATCCCTTAATGACTATCCTTATGCTGCAGGCAAAACAGGAACTACTGACGAATCAAAAGATTGTTGGTTTATAGGGTATACTCCCTACTATACAACCTCTGTATGGGTAGGAGATGATACACCAACTGCTCAGGACATGTTTGGAGCTAGGGAACCTGGTCAAATATGGAAAGAGTATATGGAATATCTACATCAAGGTTTAGTTCAAAAGGACTTCACCCGACCTAATACGGTAATTGATAAAAACGGAGTATTAATGGATACGTTATACATCGCTCTAAACCCAAATGGTAGCAACTTAAAAAGCGACGATAACTATCAATCAAGTAATACAAGTAAAAACAAGCTAAATTATGATCAAAAAACTACCAATAAAAAATCTAATTTAGAAACACCTGCAAAAGAAAAGACACCTACGAAAACTGATGGTACTGGCACTGGGACTAATACCGGAACTGGCAATGGAACTGGAACCAGTACTGGGACTGGAACCGGAACCGGAACTGGGACCGGCACTGGAACTGGTACTGGTACTGGTACTGGTACTGGAACTGGAACCGGCACTGGCACCGCTACTGGAACAAATACTAATAACAGCAATGGCACTAACGTAAATACGCCTAAATCAAATAACACTCCTAAAACTAATACTAATACTCATAACTAGCAAAATTTAATTAAAAAGGGTAAATGTTAAAATAACATTTACCCTTTTTAATTAACATTATTAGTTGCATTTTTTCTTTTCTGCAAAAAACTTATAACTCCAGTTATAGCTAATATTATTATTAAAGCAACAATTGCACAAAATATATACCCTAAAGATGATTTAAAGAAATTATCACCAAATCCTGGTACAGAATAATCTGGCAGCATAACATTCCATTTATCTGAAAGTTTCGCCATTCCCTCTGGGATAAATCCAAGCTTTGATTTTAAATCATCACCAGACCATTCACCAAAAGCAGTCCCTTTAGCTAATAATCCAAGCGGCGCAAAAATAATTAAAGTTATTAAAACATACCAATACTTCTTTAAACTACCTATCATCTGAAATTTTCCAGGTAAAGATTTTTCAGGCGGATAAATCATAAGCATGTCAGTATTCGATTTTTGCATATATTTTACTACTAGTCCTGTTACTATTCCCTCAACAGGTCCTGCTATTACAAGATGTGCGAACATCATAGCAGGCAATGTTTGCATCAATGTATATGGTGCATATAATGGAGTACCATCAAGTTTATGAAATAATAATGGTTGAAGCCCAAGTTCGATTCCAGTACACAAAGCACCAATATTAATCGCTACATATCCCGCTATAATCGAACCAATAAATCTACGTTTTGATGAAATTTCAGAATTACCTGATATTAACTTGTATACATAATAGCTTACAAAAGGCATCACAAATGCCATGTTGAAAATGTTAGCCCCCAGTGTAAGGATTCCACCATCTCCAAAGAAAAACGCTTGGATTATAAGTGCAATACTCACTCCAACTACTGCAGCCCAAGGGCCTAAAATTATTGCAAGTAGTGAAGCTCCAACTGCATGAGCAGTAGTACCATCAGGTATCGGTACATTGTACATCATAATAGTAAACGAAAAAGCTGCTCCAATTGCAAGTAGTGGAACTTGTTTGTCCTTTAATGTCTTCTTTAACTTTATTGCTGCTATTCCTATTATTGGAATCGCTAGCGTTCCAAGTACGACGCATGTTTGAGGACTTAAATATCCATCAGGTATATGCATAATATCTCCTCCTTAAAATTAAGGACTATTCATGACAATGATAATGATCATGTTGCATGCTTTTATCAATTGAGTGAACATGTCTGTGATAATGCTCATCTATAAGATTTACAGAAAGTAATAATTCTTTATTTGATAATATATCCTTAGGTGAACCACTAGCAACTATCTTATGATCTTCATTAAAAACTATTACCCTATCAGCTATTTCTTCTACAATGTCTAAATTATGAGTACATGTAATTAAAGTTTTGCCTGCACTATTAAGTTTTACTAATAGATTAATTAGCCATCTTTGACTTCTTGGATCCAAGCCATTCGTAGGTTCATCCAATATCAAAACTTTTGGATTTATTGATAATACAGATGCAATAGCTACTTTCTTTTTCTCACCACCACTTAATCTATAAGGCGGCCTATCTTTCAATGATTCTAGTTCAAGCATTCGAATAACTCCATTAACCCTATCCTCTACTTCCTTAAAGCTAAGCTTCATCTGTAGTGGTCCAAAAGCTATTTCTTCCCATACATTTGTAGAAAACAATTGAGCATCAGAATTTTGAAATATAAACCCAATTCTTTGGCGAAAAGCCTGCGCAAATTGCTCATCATTTAATGTTTCTTCCGTAACAACTTGACCAAAAGCGTTATACTCACCTTTACTTGGGAATATCAAGCCATTAAGGATCTTTAAAAGTGAAGATTTACCTGACCCATTAGCCCCTAAAATAACTACCTTTTCACCACTATAAACATCTAAATTTATCTCTTTAAGTACTATTTCACTAGGCAAATATTCAAATGAAACATCGCGAAGCTCCATTACTTTTTCCCTATCCAAGAATAATTTCACCTCCAAAAGCTGCTAAAACACAAATTATAACACCTAATAGCCATTGGAAATCAAGTAAAGTAAAGCGAAACCTGTTCATAATAACAGGCTCACCTTTATACCCCCTTGATAGCATAGCTCCATAAACTTCTTCACTTAAAGCATAACTTTTACCAAAGAGACTTCCAATGGCATTAGAGACAAAATGACGGCCCTCTCTTGAGGAAGCTTTACTAAAGGTTCTGCTCTTTCTCGCAATGAACATATCTGTTGTTATATTTAATAATATAAAGATATAACGATAACACATTTCCAGAGTTGTAATAAATATTTTTGGTAAAAGCAAAACCCGTAATGCCTTTAACAAATTAGCCCACCTAGTAGTAGTTGTAAATAGAAAAGCTAAAGATACCGTAACGCCAACTCTAACTATTAACAAAACAGCTCCTGCTACCCCCTGCGATGTAATCGTAAGAACATCCGGAAATATTAGTGGGCCCAAATGCACCTTATGACCAAAGTTTATAAGAGTAACTAATGTAGTTCCAGGTCTTACAAAATTGAAAATCGATGGTAGTACAGCAATTCCCGTAAAAAGTGGCGTAATTAACCATATACGTTTAAAATATAATTTTAATGATACATATGACATCTTAGCTAAAATACATGATATTAAATAAAGAATAGTTAATATAAGTACATTATGAATCAAAGTAGATGTTAATATTAATATAATTAAAGATATTACCTTTATTCTTGGATCTAACTTTTGTAGAAAACCCTTTTGAAACGCTATATCCTCAAAAAAAATAACTTCCTTTAAAAGCTTAGCAATACTATTAATAGTCTTTTCTAAAAAACTGCCTTTCTTCCTTTTACCAATACACCCACATGGACACATTCCTAGTTCTCCACTATTTAACAACCAATCCGGCACTTGATTTTTCGAATCCATTTGGTTTCTCCTTCAAATTGACTTTCTTTAAAAACCCCCAAAAAATAAAAACACAAAAATTAATATCTGATATACAGAAATCAACCTTCGTGGTCTTTAATAAAATTATATATTTATTTGTTTTTTTAGAAATAGTATACTCTCGTAGCATACAAATTTTTAATTTATAATATTTGTAAAACTTAAATGCTAGTTCTATAGTTTAATAAAAATACTATGTACCACTATTCTATCGTATAGTGATACTAAAGTATACAAAAATAAAGCATAAAATCAATAATATGTTTTTCTATAATACTTAATTTTCACCTCAAATTATTATAATCTTCTAGTGTATTAATATTATAAAACTCTCTATATGGTAATCCTTCAACTGCTTTACATTCTAAACTTAATATAAGTTTTTGAATCTGATTATCATTTACTTTAAGACTTTTTTCAATGTCATTTATAATAGTTTTTTTATATATCGCACAAAGCGGTTGCAACCTATTATTAACTTTCGGCACTAACACTTCATAATCATCCTCAAAACTACCTAATATATCTAATATTTCTTCACTAATAAGAGGCATATCACAGGCTATACATAGGCAATATTCTGTAGATGAATTAGTTAATGCTGCGTGAATACCACCAAGCGGTCCATGTCCATTATAAATATCTCCTACAACTCTAAGATTAAATTCTTTATATATGTCTTCGTTATTTGCAATTATTATTATTTCTTTATAGCCACTACCTGCTCGTATTATTTGTTCTATAAAGGTTTTTTCTTTATATTTAAGTAAAGCTTTATTATTATAATTCATCCTACTACTTTGCCCGCCAGCTAATATTGCTAATGTTTTATTTATCATTAATTCTCCTCTATTAACTTACTCTCTATAAAATCACAAATCGAATTAACATCGTTTAAGTTTAATATGGGAATATTCACATTTACATCCTCGTCAGTGGCAATCGCTATAATTTTTGAAAACTCAAATTTTGGATTAGTGCAAAGCAGATTAGAATCTCCGTCTTTTCTGTGTACCTCTATTTTAGGGAAATTGTTATCTTTATATCCTTCTATTAAAACAATATCTATCTCTTTAAAGAGTAAAAGAATTTCATCTATAGGCACTTCTTTTTCCACCTTATGAATCATAGCTAGTTTTTCACAAGAAGATATTATTACGTTATCTGCACCAGCCGCACTAAACTTAAAACTATCCTTGCCTTCTTTATCTATGTCAAATTTATGAACATCATGTTTTAAAACACCAACGCTGTAGTTTCTAAGTTTTAAAGCTTTAATTAGTTTTTCTATTAATGTTGTTTTTCCAGTATTTGATTTTATAGCTACTATAGAAAGGACTAAAGTTTTTTTATTTTTATCTGAAAATGAATTTACCATTTATTACTTCACCTGCCCTTACACTTCCAATGTTTTTAGGAATAATTATAACTCCATTAGAATTACACATAGCACGCAAATGATTGGAACATTGTGACCCTGAATTATATGCATAATAAACTCCATCTTCTTTTTCAATTTTAACAAATATATATTTTTCTCTTCCCTCTTTAGCTTTAAAATCATTCTTTAAAACCACTTGAAATTCATCCGATTCATTTTTAAAAATACCACTCATAGACCTTATAGCAGGTTTTACGAATTCTTCAAAAGTATTTATTAATGCTGAAGGATTACCAGGCAGAGCAAAAAATAATTTGCTATTATACACTGCAAAAGATGTAGGTTTACCTGGTTTAATGGCCACACATGTGAATTTAATATCTGCTTCTATTTCCCGCAGAATATCTTTTACAAAATCATAATCCCCAACAGAAGCTCCTCCAGAAGTAATAACAATATCTGATTTTTCAAAAGCTAATAATATTTTTTCTTTTAGAGCGGTCCTATCGTCCTTAACTATCCCCACTGAAAACACTTCTGCATTTGAATTTTTTATCAAAGCTTTTAGCGAATATTCATTACTATTTCTTATTTTGCCTTTTTCAATTTCAGATTTTATGTCTATTAGTTCATCTCCAGTTATTACTATACCAACAGTAGGGGCTTTATAGACATTAATAAACTCATATCCTAAAGAAGCTAATAATCCAATCTCCGGAGGTCTAATCAAAGTGCCCTTTTTTAAAGGTACATCTCCTTTTAGAATCTCTTCTCCTAATTTTATAATATTATTATCTTTTTTAACCTCTTCGCAAATATATAAATTATCGCTTTCTACTTTAACCCTTTCGATCTGTATTACTGCATCTGCACCTCTTGGTAGCATTGCTCCTGTCATAATTTTATAAGCTTCATCCTCTTTTAAAGGTTCTTCACAAGAATCTCCCGCTTTTATTAGTGATTTAACTTTAAGTATTATATTTTCTTTGTTTTGTGTGTCTAGACTTCTTATAGCGTAACCATCCATTGCTGATTTATCAAAAGGTGGCAAATTATCTAGCGAGTAAATATCCTCCGCTAAAACTCTATTAAGTGAATCTAAAATATATACTTTCTCGTATTTATTTTCACGATTTAATAATTTCGATTCCTCGTTAATTATTTTCTTAGCTTGACCTGCTTCAATCATCATAAACTAACCTTCTTCTTCGTTCTTGAGTTCTTTGCCCCCATTTTAAATGAACATACAATTACAAGTGAAATTATTGTTAATACTATAAATATTATAAATCCATTTGAAAATCCGCTTAGATTTTTATCTGTTTTATTTATAAAAGATGCCATCAAAGGTGGTATAACGAAACCTCCAAAAGCTCCTAATCCTCCAACCCATCCTGCTGCTCCTCCAATTGCATGAGGGACCTCTTTGGGAAGTATTTTAAATACAGCAGCATTTGTTACGCCCATTCCAACCGCTAAAAGTAAAACTCCTACAACAGCTAAAGGAATTGAGCTAGTAATTGTCATACAGACTGCTCCTGAAAGCATTATAACAAGTGCTATAATTGATGTAGATTCTCCTCCAAACTTGTCCGCAATCTTTCCACCATAAATCCTAGTAATAGATGCAGAAATTGAATACATAGCAGTTAATGCACCTGCCATTTTTAAACTTAATTTAAAGAAACTCATCCAGTAAGTAGGAAGCCAACTTGTTAGTGCTAAAAATCCTCCAAATGTAGTAAAATAAACCATAACAAGGGCCCAAGTTTTCCATGTCTTTGCAGAAATCATCAAGCTTTCACTAATTTTATTATTAGGAAATAATTCCTGACCATATTTTGTTGAAGCTATTTTTTTTGCTTCATCTTTTTCTACGCCTGCATTAATTAATTGAAAATACCATGCATTTTTTCCTATAATACAATAAGCTATAGTTCCTAATATTAAAAATATTAACCAAGCTAAATAAGAACCAGATAACCCTAGTAATGGTAGCGCCACATTTGGCAGTAACAGTGTAAATATTCCTGGTGCCAAATTTCCAACGCCTCCATAGATGCCTAAAGCTACTCCCTGCTTACTTTGCGGGAACCAATAGGATGCTTGACTAACTCCAACAGAAAATGTAGCTATACCACAACCTGACAATGCTCCAAAAATTAATAATAAATAATAATAATTACTTAAATTTTGTCTAAAAAAAGCCATAACTACATACAAACCAGCCATACCAATTATTGAAAGAGAAAGCAAAATGATAAAAGGTTTTCTTCCTCCATTGATATCTACCCAAGCTGCAAATGGAATCCTAAGTAAAGAACCGGACAAATTTGGTATTGCAATAAGTAGCGCTAATAGAATAGGGCTAAGATTTGAAAAACTTTGTTTAAATACAGCGATTGTAGCTCCATAAAGAGCAACGGCCGCAAATCCTACAAAAAAACCAGTAGTTGCTCCCATTAGTCCTTGTTTTGAATTTCCTTTTACATTTACAATATTCATTATTTTCCCCCCGTTTTATTAATTACTTATAACTAAATTCAAAGTTTTTTTCTTCATTAAAGAAATCTGAATAGTCTATTTCAAATAGTGGTTTTTTAACTTTAGATATATCTATTTTTTCTCTAATAAGTTGTGTTAATATACCGGAATAAGATAGGTCTCCTTGAATTATACTTCCGTAAATCTTTCCATCTTTATGTATTATCTTTTTATAGTTTGATCCATTTATTTCCACTTCTTCAATATAAGTTTCATCAGCAGGTTCTATCATCCCAAGGGACATTGTAGCAATTCCTACAAAATTCATTGTATTCTTGCTTCCAAAGAAGTCTGTCATTATCATTTCATTCCCAAACATGTTATTTGCTGCTATTATGCCTTCTTTAACAGCTGTTGGCCATATAGGATTCCTTCCAGTTACATCTCCTCCGCCATAAACACCCTCTATATTAGTTTCACCTTTCTCATTTATAATTAAGCCAAATCTGTCAGTTTCTACCCTGCTATTTTCAAGAAAACCAACATTTGATCTAACTCCTGTAGCTACTATTACAAGTTCACATGGCACTTCTTCTCCAGTGTTTAATAATAATGATTTAGGATTTTTATTTTCATCTATTATTAATTTTTCAGCTTTAACATCTAACTTTAGATTTACACCATTTTCTTTAAATTTATCCTCATAAACTTTTGATGTATATTTATCTAATTGTAATGGGAGTATCTTCTTGCTCATTTCTATTAAAGAAATATTTACACCACTATCTATAAGACCACTTAATGCATCTATCCCTACAAGACCAGCTCCTAATACAACTACATTTTTAACTTTTTTTGCCTGTTCCCTTATAATTATTGCATCTTCAATATTTCTAAGTCCTACTACACTACTTGCTTTCCTTAAATTTTCAATGGGAGGAATAAATGCTGATGCCCCACTTGAAATTAAAAGTTTATCATATGTTAGAATATCTCCATTTGAAAGTGAAAGATTTTTTTTATCGTCATTAAGAGCTGTTACCTCAACCCCTTTAATCCACTTAATGTTATTTTTCTCAAAGAAATTTTTTTCAGCGAAATCTAACTCTTTTATAGTTCTATGTCCTGAAATATAATGATGAAGTATACATCTTGAATACACGTTTTCATCTTTTGATACTAATATTATTTCTGCATTATAATCTAACATTCTTAGCGTTTTAGCTCCGCTAATTCCTGCGGCCGATGCCCCAATAACTACATATTTCATTTATAATACCTCCTGCAGCGTAATTGCTGCCATAGGACATTTGGCAACACATTGAGGTGAACCCATACTTGTGCTACTACACATATCACATTTCATAATTTCTTTACTGGTCCTAGCATCTGCCTTTAAAACCCCATAAGGGCATGCCATTACGCACATATAACAACTAGCACATCTATTTTTGTCATAACTAACTAATCCAGTTTCGTTATCCTTGCTCATGGCACCACTCATGCATGTATACACACATTCTGGTTTGTCACAATGTCTACAAAATATTGGGGCATACACGCCCTTACTATCAACTGTTATTCTACTTTTTGTTTCCTCTGAATTATGCGCTACTATACATGAAGTAGTGCAAGTTAAGCAACCGATACACTTTTTTCTATCTATCTTGATTCTTTTCATATCCACCTGCTCCTTCCACATTAATTTTTTCTATATTTACAGATACCATTTTATATGATGGTTCCTTTGAATATGGATCAAATACTGATGGAGTCAATGAGTTCGTTTCAATATAATGAATTGGTGCATATAAATGCTCCTTCTTTACACTATCAGTTATTTTTGCTATAAATTCACTTTTGACACCATTACATGACGATAATCTAATTTTCTCATTTTGCTCTATATTTAAATCCTTAGCTAACTCAGGATTTATATTAACATAGGCTTCTTTTGATGTTATAGAGTTTACGACATCCATTTCTCTTGTTCTTGTTTGAGTATGCCATTGACCTACTGTTCCTCTACCTGAATTAAGTGTATAAGGGAAATCTATCGAAATCTCAATTGGATTTTTAATTGGATCGCCAAAGATAAAATTAGCCTTTTTAGAGGTCGTATAATATTTATTATCTTCATATAATCTTCTTTCATCTTCTTTTAATAATTGCCCTTCTTTAAATGGCCATTGTATGCCTTTTGAACCACTTAAAAGTTCATAAGTAGCACCTGTAATATCACATGGCATTCCCTTTGAACACTTTTTCATTAATTCAAAAGCGTCTTCAGGTGTTTTCCAATTATCAAGTAACCTTCCCATTCCTAACTCTTTACCAATTCCCAGAAGTATGTCGTAATCTGTTAGTTCGCCATCTTCTTTTTCAAGTATTGGTAAAATAGCTGACATCCGACGCTCAGTATTTATCATTACTCCTGTTTTTTTAATTGCAGGGACGGAAGGTAAAAATAAATCACAAATTTTAGCACTATCAGTATCCTCATATATATCTTGTACTACGAAAAACTCTAGTTTATCCACAGCTTTTTTAAATTCTTGATTGTTTACCCAAGAGTGTCTAGGATTCGTAGAGATTACCCATAACCCCTTTATTTCACCTTTGTTTATCTTATCTATGATTACGTTGTAAGGTAATGTCGGTTTTGATGGTAATAGACTTTCCTCAATTTTCAAAGCTTCTGCTACGGCTTTTCTGCGTTCTACATTATCATACTCTCCGCCACCATAAAGCCCTGAAGTGTTACTAAATATTCTTGAACCCATTGCATTACATTGACCTGTTAATGAATTTGCACCAGTTCCTTCTCTGCCAATATTACCAGTCATAAGTGCAATGTTAATTATTGCTTGCGCCGTTCTAACACCTTCATATCCTTGGTTAATACCCATTGTCCACCAGAAAGAAACCCTCTTGCCATTATGTATAATTCTTGCAAGTTCTAGTACTCTTTTTTCAGATATTCCTGTAATTTTTTCTACATCCTTTAAAGTGAACTTACTAACATGTGACTTAAACTCTTCAAACCCTTCTGTATAGTTTTCTATATAACTATTTTCTATCCACCCATTCTCAATTAATACATTAGCTAATGTATAGAAAAGTATTAAATCTCCCTTTGGCTTAATATCTACCCAAATATCTGAATTTCTTGCAGTTTCTGATCTTCTTGGATCAATTGTTATTACCTTGGCATTCTTATTATCCTTTACGCGTTCCCAGAAAATAGGATGCGCAACAACAGGGTTTGCTCCAATAAGTATTATCGTATCTGAAAGCTGGGCATCATTTAAGGTATATGGTGGAGCATCAAACCCAAAACTTTGCTTATGAGCAACAACCGAAGTTGACATACATAGCCTTGTGTTACCATCACCATTTATACCCATATAGTTTCTACCTACATGCCCTAAAAGTGCCATTTCTTCCGTAGTAATTTGTCCTGTACTTATAAATGCTACACTTTCAGACCCATGATGTTTTTGTATTGTAGTCATCCTTTTAACAAAAGTTTCAAAACCTTCCTTCCAAGAGATTTCCACCATCTCATTTTTGTCATTTCTTAAAAGAGGTGATCTTCTACCCTTAATTTTTGTACACTGTTTATCTAGATTTAATCCCTTTATACAACAGAATCCCTTATTTACAGGATAATTCTCCGTTGGTGACACCATCATTATTTCACCATTTTCTACATGGAAGTCTAAATTGCACCCAAGCCCACAATAATTACAAACTGATTGTATTTTTTTCATATTATAACATCTCCACTTTGTTAATTTTATAAAAACCCTCCTCTTATATTCATTTAAAAGGGAAAGTTCCACTGGTCAAATAATATATTCCAGGTGTCACTTGTGTCTATTTTTTAAGATTGTTTATTTATTGTATCTATACTGCTGTAAGCGCTTCCATTTCAATTTCAGTCTTTCCTATAGTTTTTGTCGTTGCAGTTATATCAATTTTAGAGTCTTCTAAGTTTATTTTAATAACCTCAGCCATGAAACTTTGTTATTTTTTTCACTATATACTTTAGTCTATCACTACAATAGAAAAAAATATGTGACTAATATCACGTTCCTTTAAAATTAAAAATAATAAAGCTTAAAACTGTTTTCACAATTCTAAGCTTTATTACTTCTAATTTAATATATTATTTTATCCTAATATTTGTTTTAAATCATCTTCTGGTGTACTTATTGGTTTAATATCAAAAGTATCAATTAAAAATTGTAATACATTAGGGCTTAAGAAAGCAGGGAGTGTTGGTCCTAAATAAATTCCTTTTACTCCAAGTGATAATAATGCTAATAAATCAGCAACAGCTTTCTGCTCATACCAAGTTATAATCAATGATAGTGGTAGATCATTAATAGTGCATTTAAAAGCATCAGCTAGAGCTAAAGCTATTTTAACCGCAGAATAGGCATCATTACATTGACCTATATCAAGTAATCTTGGTAATCCTGCAACCTCACCAAATTCTAATTTATTAAAACGGTATTTACCACAGGCCAAAGTAAGAATAATACAATCTTTTGGAACCTTTTGTGCAAATTCTGTGTAATAATTTCTTCCTGATCTTGCACCGTCACATCCTCCAATTAAGAAAAAGTGTCTAATCTTACCTTCTTTAACTGCATTAACTATTGTTTCAGCATGACTTAAAGTTGCTTTGTGACCAAATCCCACTAGAATTTCTTTAACTTCCTCATCTTTTTCAAAGCCACCAAGCTCTAGTGCCTTACTAATTATTTCAGAAAAATCCTTATGACCAGTCTTACCTGCCTCAATATGTTTTATACCATCCCAGCCAACAACACTTGTTGAGAAAATTCTATCTTTATAAGAATCTTTTGGTTTCATTAAACAATTTGTCGTCATTAAAATACAACCAGGTATACCATCAAATTCCTTTTGTTGATTCTGCCATGCTCCTCCAAAGTTACCTACTAAATGTTTGTATTTATTAAGCTTAGGATAGCCATGAGAAGGTAACATTTCACCATGAGTATAAATGTTTATTCCTTTGCCTTCTGTTTGCTCAAGTAACATTTCAAGGTCCCTTAACTCATGACCTGAAATCACAATAAATGGTCCTTTTTTAATATTTACATTAACCTTTGTAGGTGTAGGCGAGTTGTATTTCTCATTATTACCTTTATCTAATACTTCCATAACCTTAACGCTAGTCTCTCCAGTTTTAATTAAATACTTGATAAGATCCTGTAGATTTAAACTATCATCAGTAAGTACTGCTAAAGCTATAAAATAAAAATCATCAACATCATCGCTATTGTATTCAATAAACCTGGCTTGATGTGCATATGCTGCAATTCCTTTTAGTCCATATTTTATAGTTTCACGAACTGAGCGAATATCTGCATCTAATTTTTCATCATACATAACCCCTGCTTTTTTAGCATCTTCAAGAATTTGTTCTTTAGTATCACTTAAATTATATAAAGCTTCCTCGCTAGTTACATTTTCATCTATTGCTTTTTTTCGTGCCTCTTCTTTTATTACTTGAGATTTTTCAAGCATATCCATATGAGACTTTGGATCGAAGTTTACATTAGTTAGCGTCATAAACAATGAATTTTCAACAAATGAAACCCATGACTTATCAATTTTTTCACCTTTAGCTAAAAGCTTAGTAGCATAACAACTTATTCCTTTTAACTGATAAATAAGAAGATCCTGCATTGCTGCAATCTCTGGAGTTTTTCCACAGACCCCCATTTTAGTGCAACCGGTTCCACCGAAAGTTTGTTCGCATTGAAAACAAAACATTTTTCCTTGCATATGTAACCCTCCTAATTTTTAATATGATTCTAACATCATCTTACACTACTTTTGTCTAAATATACAAGATTATAAGTAATATTGGCATATTTTTTTAATAAGCACCTAATTTATGTTAAATAAAGATCCTCGAGTTGGAGTAAAAATGTTCAAAGAAAATATATAAATAAGAAACTTAAAAACACCATCATGGATTTCATCATGATGGTGTTTTTAAGTTTAACAGATTGATTAATTTATAGAGCAACCCTTTTTCTCTTGAAACATATTAAACAAAACACTATTTTCAAGATATATATGAATAAATAGATCTTTTTCAAGGTCATGAATTTTGGTGTATACAAGTTTGAAAGAAGTACAGGCTCCTTCTGGCGCATTAAAATCTCTAGTAATCTTCTCTAATTCTTTGATTATATTTCCAGCCGCATCATGCTCACTTTCTGTATCCTTTATAATTCGGTGTATTTTTGATAAGACATTCTCATCCTTTGTTATTTCAAAGTTTTCAATAAGGGGGAATAGATTTTCCTCTTCTTTTATAAGATGCTCCTCAAGTTCTATTTTCAAAGTTCCAAAGTTCCTATGAACTTTTAATAGTTCCTCACTATGATGCTTAAAATGAACCTTAAGTACTTTTAATAATAGAATATCTATTTCTCTAAGCTGTTTTTTTGTAAATTCATGATGTGTTTCTACTATGTGTTTAATTAATGCTGAAGGTTTTTCTTTTCTCCAATCTTTATACTCTGAATTGGTCCTTATAAACACATCATATGCATTATTAAGTTCTTCAATTACTTTTTCATTATCTATTTCTATGACATCCATTGCTCCTGCTAAAGTATCATGTCCACCACAGCAATAATCTATTTTATACCTGTTAAAAATCTCTGCAGCACCAGGGAAAATTGAAACTATCTCTCCAAGATTTTGGTTTCCATTTATAATTTTCTCCATAATTAATTCCTCCTCATATTTTTAAATTGCACTAAGTAATAAATCAGCTGTATAAATAATTGCACTTTCAATATTCTTTACATTGTTAAGACTTGGTGAAAACTTAATTCTTATTGGAAACTCTATATCAATCATACCAGTAGACTTAATTACATCAGATGTAGTTAAGACTTTAATATTGCTCCCCTTCAAATAATCCTGAACTACCTCTATAGCTTCTCCACTCCAACCATAAGAACCATACGCTGCCCCTATCTTATTTTCAAGGTTTAAATCATTAAGACTTTTAAGTATATCTTCCATATTTCCAATAATATCTGCATATTTTGTAGAGCTTCCAAAGAAAATGACGTCGGCTTCATTAATAGCCTTTATTATTTCTTCTTTTGGTATTTTATTTACATCCATAATTTCAGAGTGTATATTTTGATTTTCAAAATTTTCCTTAATAATAGTAGCAATCTTTTTTGTCCTACCTGTCATAGTAGAATAAAGAACTAATGCTTTTTTATCTATCTCTCCATTTTTACTCATATTATCATAAATATCTATAAAACTTTGAACCTTATCTCGAAGTATATATCCATGAGATGGCGCTATCATCTTTATATCTAAATTTCTGATTTTCTTTATCATATTTTGAACATATCTTCTATGAGGATGCATTATCAATTTATAATATCCAATATAATCATCATTTATGTCCTCTTTCGCCATATCATTAAAATACTCATAATTAGCTACATGGGTACTAAATATATCGCAAGGGAATAAAATTTTATCTTCGACGCAATAAGTTATCATTGTCTCCGCTGTATGAAGGTAAGGTGTTTCTATAAATTTCAGTATTTTACCTCCTATATCAAGCGTATCTCCATCCCCTACAACTAGAAACTCTCTGTTATGAAGTTTATACATTTCCTTAAGTTGATCTACAGCAAGACTTGTACATACAATTACAGCATTTTTTGCTTTAATAGCCAAACTTCCAAGTGCACCAGAATGGTCAGGTTCAGTATGATTAATTACAATATATTCAATCTTTTCAAGTTCAACTATACTTTTTAAATTTTCTACAAATTCACGTCCAAAGCTCATATCAACAGTATCTATTACTGTAGGTTTCTCAGTCATTAATAAATAACTATTATAAGTGGTTCCTTTAGTTAATGTTAATCTATGAAAAGGTACATCCCTATCATCCACCTTACCAACCCAGTATATATTGTCACTTAGCATAATTTTTTTACTCATAATGTATTCCTCCTAAATTAATTAATTCGATATTTTTATTAATTTTATGTTTTAATTTATTCTTACACGTTGCCTCTTTCCTATGACCCTATTCTATAATTGTTTCGATTTTAAAAATATGATTCAAATCACAAAACGAAAATAAAAAATTTTTATGATTTTGATTTAAATCACATTCTTATATATCCAAGTTAATTAGAATGATGTCATGGAAACAAAATTTCTAAAAATAGATTTATAAAGGAGATTTTAAATATGGATAACAAAAAAATAGAAAAATTAACTCAGGTTTTGCAAAAACTAAATCAAGAAGGTGTAACTGAGACTTTAAGAAAAGAAGCTTTAGACATCGTTTCTAATATAAGTCCTGTCGAACTTTCAATTGCAGAGCAAAATTTAATAGAAAAAGGAATGAAACCTCAAGATTTAAGACATCTTTGTGATATACACATGGAAGTTTTAAAAGGCGAACTTGATAAAATTAAGACAAAGATTGAACCAGGTCATGTTGTGTATACCCTTATTGCTGAACACGATAAAATCCTTGAATTCTTGACGCTGCTTGAAGAAGTTAATTCTAAAATCCAAAAGACTGAAACATATATTAACAGTTTAGAAGAAATTAAGGAATTAAAGACTATTGTGTTTAATATATTAGATGCAGAGAATCATCACCAAAGAGAGGAAAAGGTGTTGTTTACTGAGATGGAAAGCAGAGAAATTACTGGACCAACTCGAATTATGAGAATGGAACATGAGGATATAAAAGCTAAGAAAGAATTTTTAAAATTAACATTAGAGGAGGCCTCTGAATTAAACTTCAATGAATTCAAAGAAAAAGTAGATGAGAGTGCAAAATATATCATATTTAACATGAGAGATCATATATTTAAAGAAAACTATATTCTATATCCTACAGCAATAGAATCTATACAAGGAAAAGAAATATGGAATGATATGAAAAAAAGGTGTGATGAGATAGGTTATTGTGGATTTACACCTAAAGTTTAATTTTACAATTAGGTTAGTAACCTATGTTACCGACAAAAAAAATTGTAAAACAGTATAATAATCTCATAAAGCGGTCACGAACAGTGTTTACAAAAGAAAAAATGGAGGTTATTTATATGGCAATGTTTTGTTATCAATGTCAAGAAGCAGCTAACTGCACAGGTTGTACGGTAAAGGGAGTTTGTGGTAAGACTGAAAGCCTCGCAAAGGCTCAGGACTTACTAATTTATATAACTAAAGGAATATCTATATATGGAGTTCGCGCTAGAGAGAATGGTATAGTTAATAAAGAAGTAGATACTTTTATAATGGAAAGTTTATTTGCAACTATAACTAATGCAAATTTTGATAGGAATATATTTATTGAAAGAGTTAGAAAAGGTTTAAGTTTAAGGGAAGGTTTAAAGAATGAACTTCTTAATGCTGGTATTAAGTTAAATGATAAAGGCGAAAATGCTAGCTGGCTTAAAAAGATATTTAATCTATTTGGATTTGGCACGGAAGAGGAATTAAACTTACCTGATGCAGCTGTTTGGTTTTCTAATGACTTAAAAGCCTTTGATGAAAAAGCAGCAACGGTGGGCGTACTATCAACGCAAAATGAGGACATAAGATCTTTAAGAGAACTTCTAATTTATGGACTTAAGGGAATGGCTGCATATGCTAAGCATGCCAATAACCTTGGATATGATGATGAAGGACTCCATGCATTTACGCAAAAGGGATTAGCTTCTACTTTGGACGATACTCTAGGAGTGAATGAACTTGTAGCTCTAGTGCTTGAATGTGGTAAGTACGGTGTGGATGCCATGGCACTACTTGACAAGGCAAACACCACAAGTTACGGAAATCCTGAAATAACAAAAGTTAATATAGGAGTTAAAACTAATCCTGCTATATTAATTAGTGGACATGATTTAAAAGATATGGAAGAGTTATTAAAACAAACTGAAGGCACTGGAGTAGATATATATACTCATAGTGAAATGTTACCTGCTAACTATTATCCTGCATTTAAAAAGTACAAGCACTTGGTAGGTAATTACGGAAATGCATGGTGGAAGCAGAATCAAGAATTTGAAAGCTTCAACGGGCCAATACTTATGACTACAAACTGCATTGTGACTCCGAAAGCATCTTATAAAGATAGAATATACACCACTGGAGTAACAGGTTTTCCAGGAGTTAAGCATATAGCTGATGGAATAAATGGGAAAGCGAAAGATTTTTCTCAGATAATTAAACAAGCTAAAAAATGTGCGGCACCTGTCGAGATTGAGAAAGGTGAAATAGTAGGAGGCTTTGCTCATAATCAAGTAATAGCTCTTGCAGACAAAATTGTGGACGCTGTTAAAAGCGGATCAATAAAGAGATTCTTTGTAATGGCAGGTTGCGATGGACGAATGAAGAGTCGTGATTATTATACAGAATTTGCTCAAAAGCTACCAAAAGATGCAATTATACTTACAGCTGGTTGCGCAAAATATAAATATAACAAATTGAATTTAGGTGATATTGGTGGGATTCCAAGGGTACTAGATGCTGGTCAATGTAATGATTCATATTCATTAGTTGTAATAGCACTTAAACTTAAAGAAGTATTTGGACTGGATGATATAAACGAACTTCCGATTTCTTATAATATTGCATGGTACGAGCAAAAGGCAGTTATAGTATTACTTGCATTATTGCACCTAGGGGTTAAAAATATCCACTTAGGACCAACCCTTCCAGCCTTCCTATCACCAAACGTAGTAAAAGTATTGGTTGACAGCTTCGGTATTGGTGGAATAATCAATGTAGATGATGATATAGATATGTTCATGGGTGCTTAACACCAGACTTAAAGAATTAACATTAAAACAAAAAGTATGCAGAATTTTATCTGCATACTTTTTATTATTACCAATTAATAAATTCCTGGACCTCAGCTTTTTCTCCAAGAGTTACATCTTTCAAAACCCATTCCTTAAACACTGGATATCCTGTTCTATCAACAATGTACCCTATATGTTCTTTTCCTCCAGGAGCATCTATATCCATATACTTTTCAATGTATGAATAAGTGTTTTTTATAATTTTAACAATACTTTCTTCGTCAACCCACTTTATAAAATCTTGAGCAAGTCTAGGTTTCTTCTTTCCCGTTCTACCCATTATTACTAGTTTATAATATTTCTCTAAACTTCTGCTCCATGCAGATGTCGGACATTTCCCTATACATTCTCCGCATCCAATGCATTTGTCATGATCACGTACCACTTTAAAATTTTCCATTCTAAGTGCGCCAGTAACTCTTTTTTTACAGTTATTTACGCAGGATTTACAACTGATGCATCTATAAAATTCATATTGAGGCTCCGTCATTCCTATAATTCCGAAATCTTGCATTCTAGCTTTTATACAATCATTAGGACAACCTGTTAAAGCCACCTTTACATGGTAATCGTTAGGAAAAATTTCTTTTTCAATCCTTTTCGCAAAGTTTGTTGTATTATAATTTGCAAAAGGACAGACATTTGCTCCCACGCATGCTGAAACATTTCTAGTACCTGCAGCTGAATAACCAGTATTTGGAGAAATCTGATTTATTTCAAGGCCTTCAATTACTGATTGAACCATTTTGTTAACCTCTGGTATTTTATCCATATCAATATTAGGTATTTCAAAACCCTGCCTTGTAGTTATATGAAGAGTTCCATCTCCATAAATCTCTGCTACCTTTTGTAAAACTTCTAAATGTTTAGCCTCTATTTGCCCACCAGGCACCCTTATTCTTATAGCAGTTTTACCTCTTGTTTTGGTTATTCTAAACGCATTCTTTTTAAGCAATTTAGTGTTTATATCCATAATTTATCCCTCCTAATCTACTAAATGAACTGCATCCAAATAATTAAAAACAGGACCCTCTAAACATATATACGTATCGTCCATTTTACAGTGTCCACATTTTCCAACTCCACAACACATCTTTCGCTCATAAGATACCCATATATTTTTCTCTTTTACTCCTTTTTTTATAAACCCAGCCACTGTAAACTTGAGCATCATAGGAGGTCCTACTACAATTACTTGTACTTCATCCATATTGTCAACCGGAATACCATCAATATATTTTGTTATAAGTCCCACAGTTCCAGTATAATCATCATCTGCACTATCAACAGTTAAGGTAACATTAATACTTTTTTCCCACATTTTAAAATTATCCTTAAATAAGATATCGGCCGGGGACTTGAATCCTGCCATTACATTAAAGTCCTTACACTCTTTTGGATGTTTTGCAAAATAATCCACTATTCCTTTTACAGGCGCTAGTCCAGTTCCACCTGCAGCTACAATAATTTCTTTACCTTTATATATATTCACATCAAAACCATTCCCATATGGTCCCCTTAGATACAAAGTTCCCCCTACAAAGAAACTATGAATTACATCTGTAACCACTCCTACACGTCTTATTGTAAGGTCTACATAACCATCACCTATTTCGCTAACAGATATAGGTGACTCGCCAAATTTCGGTATAGACACTTCGAAAAATTGACCTGGCTTTACATCCCCTTCAAACTCCATTCTGAAAGTATAATCTGTTTCCGTATGCTTCTTTATATTAAGTATCCTAGACTTAAAAGGCATATATATATTTTTCATTTACTCCACCGCCTCCATAACTTTACTTAGTTTATTAACGCAACTAGAAAAAGATATATATTCAGGGCATATATCATCACATCTACCACAACCTACACACATATGATATCCGGCTCTCTTTTTAAAATCATAAACCTTGTGCATAACCTTAAATCTCATCCTATCTTTTTTATCTTTTCTAAAACCGTGCCCTCCTGCCATGTCACTAAACCCGTCTACATGACAAGATGCCCATATTCGCCTTCTCTCTCCTACATTCTTGTTATCTTTCGAGAAAACATCCTGCATAGTAAAACACGAACATGTTCCACAGACAAAATTACACCTTCCACAGGCAATACACCTTGAAGAATATTCATCCCACATTTTAGATTTAAAAACTCTTTGATCTAAGTTTTCAGGTATAGTAACCTTTATATCATTACTTGATACATATTCAGGTTCTACCACAATTGTGCCTTCTATATCTTTATAAAAATAATTCATTAGCTCCTCGGATTTACACTCCACAAAAACTTCATCATTTTTAATTTTAGTGTACATGTCATACTCTTCTGTCTTATTATACCCCATACTGGCACAAAAACAGTTTTCGAAACTATCACTACAACCCATAAGCACAAATTTAACTTTTTCTCTTAAGGTTTTGTAATAATAATCCTCGTTGCCATTTCTTAAATAAACTTCATCAAGCCTCTTCATTGCATGTATATCGCAACTTCTTAAAAAAATCAGTATTTTCTTTTCGCCTTCTTTTGGCTCTTTGCATTCATCTTCAGTAAAGTAAAATAATGTTTGAGTAATCGGAAGTATTATTTCCTTTGGCGAAAAAGTAGATTTGGTATTAAATTCTATTTCTTTTATACTTTCTATTTCCTTATACCTAATTGTATCTGTGTCCGCAAAAGTTCCCTTTCCCTTGAGCTTTACTGGTGCATATACCTTATATTTATCTCTTAATCTTTCAAGATGCTCATCAAACTTCTCTATTTTCAACCTAAATCCCATAAATATAATCGCCTCCATTGTAATAATTTTATTTAATTATCAAGCTTTGTTAATTAATTCACTATTTAAATTAAACTTAAAACTACTTATATCCATTGTATTTCAAAAAAAAATAAAAGTATGTGACTTCCATCACATTCAATCTCTTAATTCTTTATTTTTGTTCCCTATTTTTACAACAAAAAGTATATATTGACAATTATATATTACATGTGTAATATATAATATGAAGTTGTATATCACGAGCACTTCAAATAATACATTGGTTTAATCCAATCATATGGTATTACCTTAAGAAACTATTAAAAGGAGGGTTATAATGCCTAAAAATAAAGATAAAAAATTAAAACCGGTAATACTTTTCATATTGTATATGACATTATTCACCGCGATAACAGCACCATTTTATGTCTTTAGAGGACCATTCACTAACTTAAAGAAGGTTGTAGTCGCTACAATTATGGGAACTAGACATCAATATCTAGCCACTACCTTTTTATCTAAAGCCGAGATAGATAAAATAACTAATAAAAACAACATTAAAGAAGATACAAAGGTTAGTCTAGCTGATATTAATATTGCTAATAAATCAAGTAATGAGATAGTTAGATATAATTTGCATCCAGATTCAGGAAGATATGACGGATATCTGTTAGAGATCCCTAATCCCTTAAAAGTTAAAATAGCATATAGTAAAAATTTAAGGATAGAAGGCGAAAAAACAAGTGAAATGGCAAAGCGATATAATGCAGTAGCAGCAATAAATGGAGGATCTTTCACTGATAACAACAAAGGTAGCTTTGGAGGCACAGGTGCTTTTCCGGGAGGTTTTCTAATCATTAATGGAAAAGTACATTTTAATGATAGTAAGGATACTACTAAGCAAAGCGTTACAGCATTCACAGATAAAGGGAAACTTATAGTTGGTAATTACAGTGTTAATGAGCTTAAAAAATTGAATGTTAGAGACGCTTTATGCTTTAGACCTCCTGTTTTAATCATAAAAGGTAAAGGGCAAATTAATGATGAAAATGCTGCTGCTGATGGTTTCCAACCAAGAACTGCCATCGGTCAAACTGCTGACGGAACAATTTTGTTTCTTGTAATGGATGGGCGTGCAAATCTTAAAAAATCAGGTGCTACACTTAAGGACATCCAAGACGAGCTACTAAAGCACGGTGCTGTCAACGCATCTAACCTAGATGGTGGTTTTTCTAGCACAATGTATCAAGATGGCGCATTAGTAAATAGCCCTCATGGTTGGAATGGTGAAAGGTATGTTGCCACCTCAATTTATGTGGAACCTTAAAGGAGATTATTATTTATGAAAATATTTAAGAGAATAGTGAGTTGGAGCATCCTTGCACTAGTATTACAAAGTTGTATATTTTTTATATCTGATAAATACTATCAAAAAACATTACTCAATACTAAGGTAACTGAGGAAATAGTTAAAAATCACAAAGAAGTTGATCTACATCTTTCTATAAAAATACCAACTACCGCAAGTAAAATCCAGTCATCTTTTGATGGTAAATATATTTCCTATTATGATAATTCTAAACTAATAGTTATTAATTCATATACGGGTAAATCCAATATAGTTGGTGATATAGACAATTCACAAATAATTTATAGTAAGTGGCATCCAGACACAGACTCCATGTCCATATTGGAAAAAAAATCAAACATGAAAATCACTATTAACACTTTTAACTACAACGCTGATACCAATAAGGTACAAGCCCCTGGCGACACAAACAATAAGGACGTAAAATTTACCGTAGCTAATAAGAACGATACTATTAGCGATATACAGATGTCACCTAAAATGTATATATCTTATATAAAGGTGATGAGAAATAGCTTAACAAGTGATGTATTTTTTTATGATGTTAATGGAAATATTACTCGCATTTTTAACTCTAAACATATTGGAAGAATTAGAACGTTTGATCATAACCCAAATCTTATTTATGAAGATACCTCAACCAACTCAATAAAGGTTTCAAATATGGATTGGAGTCTAGACAATATACAAGCGTGCCTTTTAAATACAGATAACAATGATAATATATATATAGGTGCTCTTAAAAATGGGAAAGTTTATAAGATAATGTACGGGTCTACAGCTAAATCTGTAAAGAAATGGACCTCCATAGTACTTAATTCCCCTGTAGATAAAAAGCACATTAGTGTAACTAAAAGTGGTGCTATCTTTATAGATAGTAATTTAGAAGGTTATATTACTAATCAAATATCTAAGAAAAAGACTTCTTATGCCGGAACAATTTTAGAAATAACTGATACTAAAATAATTTCAATAGATAATGGAATTATAAAAAAAGTAAATTTACCTTAAATTTATATTATTGTATCTTGATATTAACATTTTAAATCCTCATCTAATGGTGGGGGTTTATATTCTAGTTAAGGCTATCAATTAGAATACGGAGCATCTTATCCCTATTATTAATAAAGTTTTTCGTTATCTGATAGTTTTCAGTTTCTTCATATCTAACAACTTCCATCTTATCTTTTATTTCATAAATAGTTGATTCTGGGTAAGCCATTATAATTGGAGAATGAGTTGAAATAATAAGTTGAGAACCCATATTAACTAACTCATGAATTCTTGTAATCATCGACATCTGCCTTGATGGAGATAATGCAGCCTCTGGCTCGTCTAATATATACAGTCCATTACTGCCAAACCTATTCATAAATACAGCAAAAAAAGACTCTCCATGGGATTGTTTATGTAGCGATTGACCTCCGTATGAAGACACAAGTTTTGGTCCTCCCTCTCTATCAAGTTCATCAATATTGCTCGCAAGGTTATAGAAACTCTCTGCTCTTAGAAAAAATCCATTCTTTGGTTTTTTTACTCCCTTAACTAACTTTATATATTTGTATAATTCTGAGTGTGTGTTCATGGATGAAAAGTTGAAATTGATTGTTCCACCTTCAGGATTAAACCCACAAGCAATTGCTATTGCCTCCAAAATTGTAGATTTACCCGAACCATTTTCCCCTACAATAAATGTTACTTTTGGATGAAAATCTAGACTTGATAAATTCTTTATGGTAGGTAAACAGAAAGGATAATTTGAAAAAGACTCAACACTTTCTCTTTTAAGTTCTAACCTTCTAAGATATTGATTACTCTCTAAAAATTCCATGTTTATTCTCCTATTAATTTGTCATCTTATATTTTCATTTAATACCATATATGTGCCCTGGATTCAAAACATTCTATACAGTATATAAGCAATTATATCATACTAGATTTATTGATTTTACATATTACTATAAGAAAAAATAAAAATTATCCTGACTTTTTGTTTGCATAAGTTGTTATACATAATGAAAAGCACTTTTTAATCTATCAAAAGGAGGTAAAGCAGTGAACAAGGACTTTTTTCTAATAAGAAGAATGAAGCGTGGCGATGAATCTGCAGTTAATGATTTTGTAAAGCAGTATAATAACGAAATATATAAGTACTGTTATTATAGACTTTCTGATAAATGGCAGGCTGAAGATGTTACACAAGATACTTTTATTAGCTTTTTTAAACATTTTAACAGCTATATTCACAAGGGTAAGGCAAAAAACTATCTTTATATTATTGCAGGAAACTTATGTAAAAATGAATATAAAAAGCATAAAGAAATATCCACCTGCCATGTGGAAGACAAAATAATGAATTTGAAAGAAGTGCAAGAAGAAATTGTGCTAAAAGTATCTTTGGAGCAGGAGATTTCTAGGTTACCAAAGGAGTTCAAGGAAGTAATTCTCTTATACTATTTTCAAAATCTAAAGATTCGAGAAATTGCAGAAATATTGAATATTAATATTTCACTAGTAAAATATCGTCTCTCAGAAAGTAAAAAGCTGCTACAAAAAAGTATAGATAAGGAGGATTTTTATGGATATTCATTCAAATCAGAAAATTCCAGTTTATGATGAAAAAAAGATGGTGCAGACAATTGTTGCTGCTAAAAAAGAATATCGAAGGCAAATGCTTTTACAACCTATGAACAGTTGGGAGTTTCTATTTCAACAAATGTTGTCTTTGAGTAAAAAGTATTGGATTACACAACTTGTTGTTTTTTTTGTAGCTGCTTTTGGTTTGGGTTTTATAAATATAAGTGAAAATAAAATGAGCTATTGTGCCATCTATGCACCACTATTGATTTTATTTTCAATACCAGAGCTATGGAAAAATATATCAACTAATACCTATGAAGTAGAAAATACAACATACTTTGATTTACGAAAACTCTATCTTTCAAGATTAGTGTTAGTAGGAATGATGGATTTGATATTATTGAGCTTATTAACTGTAATAACAGTACAGACAGGCGGATTTTCACTCTATGATGCAGTCATTTATTTCTTTGTACCCTTTAATTTTAGTTGCTGCATATGCTTTTCATTGCTATGTAGTAAAAGAAAAATATGTTCAGAACTTCTTGCTGTAGGCAGCTGTATAAGTGGAGCGGGTTTTTGGTACCTACTGGTGAAAGATTATAATGTATATGAATTACTGCAGATGAGAATATGGTATGCACTTTTGATTCTTTCTGTAGGGTATCTTATTTTTGCGGGAAAAAGAATTATGGAATCAAGTAGATGTTATTTGGAGGGGTGTTAATGCAATTACAAGTAAATAATTTATGTAAGAATTTTAAAGAAAATACAGCTGTTAATCATGTAAGTTTTACATTAGAAAAAGGAGTATATGGTCTACTCGGAGCTAATGGCGCAGGGAAAACAACTCTTATGAGAATGCTTTGCACACTAGTTACGCCTACTAATGGAACAGTACAGTATGATGGAGAAGATATCCAAGACATGGATGAAAGATATAGGAGAATTCTTGGTTATTTGCCACAAGAATTTGGATATTATCCGGAATTTTCAGCACAGGATTATATGTTATATATAGCTGCATTAAAGGGCTTAAAGCCAATAATTGCAAGAAAACGTGTAAATGAATTATTAGACATAGTTTCACTAACAAAAGTTAGAAAGAAGAAAATAAAAACTTTTTCTGGTGGAATGAAGAGAAGGCTTGGGATTGCCCAGGCAGTCCTTAATAATCCAGAAATTTTAATATTAGATGAGCCAACAGCAGGACTAGATCCAAAAGAAAGAATCCGGTTCCGTACGCTCATCAGCCACATTGCTGAGGAACGAATTGTTCTATTGTCTACTCATATTGTGTCAGATTTAGAATCCATGGCAAAAGAAATTTTAATTATGAAAGATGGAAGTATTATTGCTAAGGGAGATATTGAAAAGTTACTATCTGAAGTCAGAGGCAAGACATGGACTTGCCTAGTAGATTCAAAAGAAACAGAAGAATTATGTTCCACGTATTTATTCAGCAATGAAAGGAACTGTGGAGAGAAAGTTGAACTTAGGATTATTTCAGATACAAGTCCATTACCATCTGCTATACAGGTTGAGCCTACTTTGGAAGACTTGTTTATATACTATTTTGGCGAGGTGAATGAAAATGCAAATTTTGAAATATGAAATGAAAAAAATATTTTGTAAAAGAAGTGCAATTATAAGTTTAATAGTATTAGCAGTTTATTTAGGAAGCTCGATATTTTCCTGTGTCCAAGCAACATGGGCTGATGTTGCTGATGCTGCTGGAAATGGCATTAGCGGAATTAAAGCAATAAACTTAGTTAAGAATGAAAAAATGAAATGGAATGGTATTGTAACAGAAAAATTCATTGGAAATATAATAAAAGAAAATCATGAAATCAATTCAGATAGTAAATATGCTGGTATTTCCAAATCAGGTACTCACCTTTCAAAATCGGACACTCAGCTTTTAAATATGCAATTTTATCAAAAACAGGGATTTATGGATATACAGGACCTAATTACGGATTCTTATTGTAAAATCCATTTTTATGATAGTAACATTATTGACAGCTTAAGTGTTGATGATGCAGGTAGATTTTATTCGAATCGGGTTAATAATTTAAAAGAATTGCTGGCTAGTGATGAATCAAGCCGCCTTACAAAAAACGAGAAAGAATATTTGATAAATTCTGCCCAAAACTTAACTACACCACTTAAGTATTCCTATGCAGATGTTGGCTGAATGCATTGGAAAAGAGTGCAACAGTAATTTTTGCTTTGTCATTTGTAATTTGTATTTTAATGGCACCAATATTTTCTGTAGAATATCAAACAGGCAGCGATGTAATCTTACTTACTACTGAGCATGGAAAGAAAAAAGGGATTATATATAAGCTGTTTGCTGGATTTTTATCCACATCTTTGGTATATTGGATAACTGTATGTATAGTATTTGGTTTTATTTTTATGATATTTGGCTTTGAGGGCGGTAATTCTCAAATTCAGGCGTCTTCCTATGGTTGGAAAAGCTTTTATCATATCACAAACAGTGAGGCTCTTTTGATGGTATTACTTTTGGGTTATGTAGGCTGCCTATTTATTAGTAGTTTGGCTATGTTCCTTTCATCTAAAGTAAAAACATCATTTGCAACGATTATTTTGCTAGGTCTAATCATCATAATTCCTTCAACCATTGATCAGTTTTTAATTGTAGGAAGCTTCTGGGATAAAGTTTTAAACATGTTACCATCTCAGATGCTGCTGGGTTGGAGATTGCTGCAGACATTTACACTTTATTACTTTGGAGGAAAGGTATTTACACCTTATCAGATACTTCCTGTTTTATATGGTATATTTATAAGTTTATTATTACCTTTTGCTTATAGATCCTTTCGAAAACATCAGGTATCGTAATAGACTATTTCCTATTTTTAAGTAGCAAAACGTGATAAAAGGCCATTATACTTGTTGATGGTTTATCTGAAATAGGCGGCTTTTTAATGTTCTTTACAGCAATAGGACTAGGAACTTATTTTGTTATTAAGGGTAAGTTAACAGTGGGTGCAATGATTTCTACAGTTCAATTGATGGATAATATAGTTGGGCCGCTTGTTATAGTATCGACAAGATTAAAAAAGGTTAAAGCAGTTAAATTAATCGGTGAAAAGCTAGTTAAATTTGCGTATAAAAATCAAAATTGCGATAGTGGGATTGATAAGTTAAGTTTTGAAGGGGGAATAACTTTTTAAAATGTAAATTTCTGCTATAGTAAAGAACTAAAGACACTAGATAGTGTATCTTTGAATATTAAAAAAGGTAGTAAATATGAAAGCCCAGCAAAAAAATGCATTTAAGTAGATTAGCCATAAAACATTATACTCAATCCATTTTGAACTGCTTTCTGTAAACAGAAAGTGGAAACATAAAAATTACCAACCCTTAGAGGTTAGTAATTTTTTTGATTAAAGCATTGGGTTATATGTCTTCTTAATTTTATTTATTTAAACCTCTTTTTCTCATTTTTCCTATTAAAGTACTTTTAGACTTTAGATATACTTGTTATTTCTACAACTTCTTTGTAACTGTGATTGCTTTAATTCATTGTGCTACAGTTTGATTAGTATTTATATGTGAAGTTATAAACTGCTACTTCATTGTAAATAGATGAGGTTCCTGTAAATAATCTTGAACAATTCTAAGAGATTCACCAAACCTTTGATAATGAACAATTTCCCTTTCGCGTAGAAACTTTAATGGTTCTAATACATCAGGATCATCTGCCATATTTATTAGGTACTCATAAGTTGCCCTTGCTTTTTGCTCTGCAGCTAAGTTTTCAGTAAGGTCTACAATCGGGTCTCCTTTTGATTGAATGTAAGCTGCCGTAAAAGGTGAACCTGAAGCACTTACTGGGAATACTCCTCTACCATGATCTACATAGTAGTCAGCCATACCAGCTTTTTGAATTTCTTCGAGACTAGCGCCTTTCATTAATTGTCTAACTATAGCACCAACCATTTCCAAATGAGCCAACTCCTCTGTTCCGATATCATTACATGTTGCTATAGCTTGGGGCGTAATCATTGAAAATCGTTGAGTTAAATATCTTAAGGATGCAGCTAATTCACCATCTGGTCCGCCATATTGCGTAACAATTATTTTTGCCATTTTAGGATCTGCTTTTTTAATTTTTACTGGAAACTGTAAGAACTTATCGTATGTCCACATAAATTAATTATCCTCCCTTTCTAATTTATAATTAGCATCAGTTTCCCAAGGCCACGGATTATTTATCCACTGCCATGGATATGGACTTAAAGAGTCGTGCTCAGATAACATTCCGTAATTCATTTCATAATTTGCCTTTAATCTTTTTGATTCTTTCACATAAAAATTATAAGTTGCAATAGCCTCTTTATCCATTGGATGGGTATTAAGATATAAAGCTAAATCCTCTTTCATAAATTCTGAAGCAACAACCAGTTTTAAGACTTCCGTTCTATTCATCATAAGTTATCCCCCTTTTACTTGATTCTAATGGACGATATTTTTTATCCTGCCCCTCGTATGGACTAAAAAGTTCCGGGAATACAGTTCCTCTTTTAAGCGCTTCAATAGGTGAGAAAAGTGTGCAAAGCTTCTGGTAGGGAACATATGCTGCAGCTAATCTGATATTTTTTATTACAGTTTCTTGTGGAATACAATTATCCATTGTTATTACATTGTTATTTTGTTCCAATTTAACCCTCCATATTATTAGTATATAATATTATATTCATATTAGTTAAATGGTGATTATTTAATTCCAAATTTATGAGCGTTTTGATGAAAAGAAGCTAATTGTATTAAATTTTATTAAATGGCTTCTTATTTTTTATATACAAAAAGAGCGTTTCTTGATCCTAAACTGATTTAAAGAGAAAGACTGACATATTAAAAATTCATCTAAACATAACTAAATTAACAATTTGAGATTAATGTCTCTAATAATTGCACATAATAGAATGTAATAAAATTTTATAAATACGGAGGTATTACTATGAGACAGCTTTCAGAGGGTGAATTGTTATCCCTAACAACTTTATTAACTATGGAAAAGGACGGACTAGCAGTTGCAAAAACCATGAAAAATCTAATTAGTGATGAAGATTTAAAAAAACAAGCTGAAACTGGCGTTTTAGCAACAGAAGGAAGAATAAAGGGAGTTCAGCAATTTATCAATGAAAATCAGGTTACAGGAGGAGCAAAATAATATGGGAATGATAACAAATAATATTGTAAAAAATAACACAAATATTAATGATGAAGTAATCGCCGGAAATATGATTGGCTCCGCAACAAGTGCAGCAGATGCTTATCTAGCTGCAACTTTAACAAGCTCTACGCCTGAATTAAGAGCGTTATATTCATCTAATTTAAATGGTATAATAGGTGGGCATTCAGCATTAACAGACTTAGCTGTAAACCGTGGATGGGTATCACCTTATAATAAACCTTCACAGCAATTAGCTGATACTTTTGAAAAATCTCAAACTACAGTTGAGAATAAATAATTTATTTACTTTTTAAAAAAACCACCATTGTCATTTTAATTTTCAGGGGTGGTTCTTTATTTTCAACCTTAAAACAAACTTTGCATAACGTACTTTAGTTATCAACGCACAATAAAAAACCATCAGAATTAAAAATCTGATGGTTTTTTACCTTTAATAATAATGAAAGAATTTATTCATGAATACCATTATATATAAATCTTAACTTAAAGACCTTTCCAATATACACAAAACTAATTCCCTAACACTTTACCCTATTCCACAGTTACTGATTTTGCAAGATTTCTTGGCTTATCAACATCGCAACCCTTTTGAATTGCCATGTAATATGCTAATAATTGTAGTGGAATTACTGATATTACTGGTGCTAATATATCCAATACTTTTGGTACATAAGTTACAGCATGAACTGATTTTTCAATTTCAGTATGACCTTTTGGTGCGAAAGCATATACTTTTGCTCCCCTAGTCGATAGTTCACGCATATTACTTACCATTTTACCAAATAGCTCTTCTTGAGTAGCTAATGCTATAACTATAGTTCCTTCTTCCATAAGTGCTATTGCCCCATGTTTAAGCTCTCCTGCGGCATATGCATCTGAGTGGATATAAGATACTTCTTTTAGTTTTAATGAACCTTCTAGTGCAACTGCATAATCAAGCCCACGTCCTATGAAGAACATATCCTTATGCATATAAGTTTTTGCTGTAAACTTTTGTATAGTTTCTTTGTCTTTAAGCATTTCTTCTGCTTTTTCTGGAAGTTCTAGCATCGCTGCTTTAATTTCTTCAATTTTATCCATACTTAAAGTTTCTTTATTTTGAGCAAAGAATAGAGCAATTATATACATTGCTATAAGCTGAGTTGCATAAGCTTTAGTAGATGCAACAGCTATTTCTGGTCCTGCCCATGTGTATAGTACATCATCTGCTTCTCTTGAAGCCGCACTACCTACAACATTAGTTACAGCTATTACTCTTGCTCCTTTTTCCTTCGCAAGTCTTAATGCCGACATAGTATCTGCAGTTTCTCCTGATTGACTAATAACTATCATTAATGTGTTTTTATCAATTATTGGATCCCTGTATTTAAATTCTGACGCTATATCAAGTTCTACTGGTATTCTTGCAAGTTTTTCTATAACATATTTACCTACAGCCCCTGCATGGTATGCAGTTCCGCATGCTACAATATATATTTTATCTAATTTCTTAATTTGTTCTTTAGTTATATTTATATCATCTAAAGTTATCGGCTGTCCAAGAACTATTCTTGAAGTCATTGTATCTCTGATTGCCTTTGGCTGTTCATGGATTTCTTTAATCATAAAGTGTTCATATCCACCTTTTTCAGCTGCAGCTGCATCCCAAGTTACATGGAAAACTTCTTTATTTATAATGTCGCCTTCTATATCTTCAAGCTTTATGCCATCATTCGAGATAACAACAAATTCATTGTCTTCCAATAAATATACTTCTCTTGTATGATTGAGCACTGCTGGTATATCAGATGCTACATAAAATTCATTTTCTCCAAGTCCTACTATTAATGGACTATCTTTTCTTACTGCTATCAATTTATCTGGTTCATCACTGCATAATACTGCTATTGCATAGCTACCTTCCATTTTTGCAGTAGCCTTCTTTACAGCTTCAACAATGTTTCCTTTATAATAAAAATCTATAAGATGTGGTACGACTTCTGTATCAGTTTCAGATACAAATTTATATCCTTTTGCCATTAACCATTCTCTTAAATGGATATAGTTCTCGATAATTCCATTATGAACTACACTAATAGTTCCTTTTTCATTAGTGTGTGGATGAGAATTTTCATCTGATGGCTTACCGTGAGTAGCCCATCTTGTATGACCTATTCCAACAGTACCTTTAAGTGGGGTTTCTAATAATTCAGCTTCTAAATTTGCAAGTCTTCCTTTGCATTTAGTAACATTTAAAACTCCATTATCTATAATTGCGACTCCTGCTGAATCGTATCCTCTATATTCTAATTTTCTAAGCCCATCAATCAATATTGTTTGAGCCTCTTTTATTCCAAAATATCCAACTATTCCGCACATATTCATCTTCCTCTCAAATTTATAATTTTTCGCAAATCAATTAAGCACATTTATCATCCATTTTATTCACAATTATTGAAATAGTATTGCTAATGCCTACACATAAAATTATTATATGAAGCAATTCGCATTACATAATTATAATCATAGATGAATATCATACTTAATTAATTCATCACCAATAATCACTGTTCATCCTCCTTAGGTACTACTTGTCACCCAAAGACGATGCATATTGCCTATTGGCATCGTAATATTTATAAAGGTTTTAACACCAGATTGATCTTGTCACGAAAATCACTTTTCGCTTTTATCAATCATTAACGGTAGTGCGCTACCGCGGGGCATCCGCCGAAGATTCGATACTCCCCATCCTCGTCAACTCATAATTATTCTCATTATGAGTCCTGGCGCTTTTTAATAATTTATATCACCCTATCCTCCTATATCAAAATATTCAGCATTTCACTGTATTAAATAAATAATAGACTAAAAACTTATGAACCTTTTACATAAGCTTTCAGTCTATTATATTCGTTCTTTGGTCTAAACGTCAATACTTTTAATAACAAGTTAACTAAATTTTAATTATTTTCTATGCGTTTGCCTTCTCCCCAATAAGTTTCGCAAGAGAATGTGCCATTTTATCTAATTCACTTTGTACTTTACCCTCAAGCATTACTCTTACTAGAGGTTCTGTACCTGATGGCCTTATAAGTACTCTACCGCAACCGTCTAATTTTTCTTCTATTTTCTTTATTTCTTCAACTATTTCACTATCAGTTTCATGGATATCTTTCTTATCGTTAGGTACTGTTGCATTAACTAATACCTGTGGAAGTTCTACCATCATTGATGCAAGCTCTGATAATGGTTTCCCCGTTTCTTTAATAACAGTCGCTAGTTGAAGTCCTGATACAAGTCCATCCCCTGTAGTATTAAAGTCGAGGAAAATTACATGTCCAGATTGCTCTCCACCAAGGCTGTAACCTTCCTTTTGCATTAGCTCAAGGACATATCTATCTCCTACTTTTGTTTTAACTGTAGCTATGTTTTCCTGCTTCATTGCAATATCAAGACCTAAATTGCTCATAACTGTTACTACTACTGTGTCTTTAGTTAATTTCCCAATATTTTTTAGATGTTTTGCACAAATAGCGATTATGAAATCTCCATTTATAAGATTTCCTTTTTCATCAACTGCCAAACATCTATCTGCATCACCATCAAAAGCTAATCCCAAATCGCAATGATTTTCTTTAACAAATGCCATTAAATGTTCAGGATGAGTTGATCCACAGTCTTTATTTATATTTATACCATCTGGATCATTATTAATAACTAAAACCTCTGCTCCAAGTGACCTAATAGCCTTTACTGATGTTATATATGAAGCACCATTAGCACAATCTAATGCTATTTTAAGTCCCTTTAAGTCACCTGAAATAGTAGATTTAGCAAATTCCATATAATCGTCTACTGCATTCTCATTAACTGTTTTTTTACCCAAATCACCAGCTATTGGTGATGGTACTTCTTTAAAATCACTTTCTATAACTGCTTGTATTGTATCCTCTAATTCATCAGACAATTTGAATCCATTATTGTCAAAGAACTTTATTCCATTATATTCTACCGGATTGTGAGAAGCTGAAATAACAATACCTGCATCTGCTCCATATTTTCTTGTTAAATATGCTACGGCTGGAGTTGGAACCACTCCAAGGCATATAGCCTCTGCCCCTACAGATAAAATCCCTGCAACTAAAGCAGCTTCTAACATATCTCCTGAAACTCTTGTATCCATTCCAACTATGATTTTAGGCTTATGTGCTCCATCTGTTAGTACAAAAGCTCCTGCTCTTCCTAACTTGTATGCAATCTCTCCTGTTAATTCTGTATTTGCTATCCCTCGTACTCCATCTGTACCAAACATTCTACTCATATTTTATACCTCTTTCCAAATATTCTATAGGTTTACTATAGGGCATCTTAAATAAAAATACTAATCAGTATATTAGTATTTTATTCATAGAGCCCACCTTTGTCATTCTTTTATAAGAAAATTTAATTTCATAATTAGGCAAAACTGTTTTTGTAATATGTATAACATAGCTTGAATTATACTACATTACAAGACATTTGTAAAAACATCCTAAACTCTTACCTTATATTAATAAAAAAAGTATATATTACTTAAACTGTATTTAAACAGCCTCTAGTAATACATACTTTTTGTCATATCATCAATTTTATTGTTTATTTGTAAACTTTCGCCTGCTCTTTTCCACTTAAAACTCCTATAGCACCTTGAGCTAGTGCTAACAATTCATCTTCACCTGCGTAAACTACCACATCTGCTATGAATTTTACTCTTTTGGTTATATAATTAACAACAGCTTCTCCATAAGCTATCCCACCAGTTAAAATTATAGCATCTACTTTTCCTGATAAAACAGCTGCGCAGCCCCCAATTTCCTTAGCTACTTGATATCCCATAGCTTGAATAATCAATTTAGCTTTTTTGTCACCACCTTGTGACATTTTAAGCGCATCTCGTACATCATTAGTATTAAGGTAAGATACAAATCCACCTTTTCCATTTATCTTTTTCTTTATATCTTCTAAAGTGTATTTTCCACTAAAACACATCTTAGCTAAATCGCCTGATGGTAATCCTCCAGATCTTTCTGGTGAAAATGGACCATCTCCATCGAGTCCATTATTAACATCTATAACTTTACCATTCTCATGAGCTCCTACTGTAACTCCTCCGCCCATATGTGCAACTATTAAATTAATTTCCTCGTATTTCTTTCCGTTTTCTTTTGCATATCTTTTTGCCACTGCTTTTTGATTTAATGCATGGAAAATACTCTTTCTATCTATATCTGGTATTCCTGATAATTTAGCAACTGGTGCCATTTCATCCACTACTGTTGGGTCAACGATATATGCTGGTATATTTAAAGATTTTGCAATTTCATTTGCAATTATCCCGCCTAAATTAGAAGCATGTTGACCTTGTACTCCAATTTTTAAATCATTAAGCATTGCTGCATTTACAATATAAGTGCCGCCTTCAATTGGTTTTAGCATTCCACCTCGGCCTACTATGGCATCCAAAGTTTTAATATCAAAATTCTTTTCCTTAAGAATATTTAAGATAACGTCTTTTCTGAAATCAAGTTGTTCAAATATACTTTTAAAGTTATCTATCTCTTCTGACGGATGCCTTAATGTTTCTTCTAATATTTCCTTTTCATCCTCATATACACCTATTTTAGTAGATGTTGACCCCGGGTTAATTATTAATAATTTATATGACATATTGTTCCTCCTTTATGCTATAAAGTACATTAAATAAATAACAAATAGATATACTAGTATATTTCCATGTTCCTAAAGAATCGGCAATTTTATTTGTTATATTCTGCAACTAATGCTGCAAGAGCTATAGAATGTAATTTTGTTTCAGGAGTATCAGCTCTAGAAGTTAATATAACAGGAGCAGAAGTACCTACTAGTAATCCACCACTTTTAGATTTAGTAGTGTAATTTAAGCATTTATACATAGAATTTCCTGCTTCAATATTTGGCATTACAAGAATATCCGCTTTTCCTGCAACTGGACTTTGTATGTTTTTGTGATTTGCAGCTTCTTCAGATATTGCAATATCAAGAGATAAAGGTCCATCAACAATACAGCCTTTTATCTGACCTCTATCATTCATTTTCGATAACATTGCTGCATCTAGTGTTGCTGGCATTCCTGGATTTACTACTTCTACTGCGCAAACTACTGCGACTTTAGGAAGCTCAACTCCACACGCTTTTGCTACTGCTACTGAATTGTTTATTATGCTCTTTTTTTCTTTCAGTTCTGGATACATATTAAAAGCAACATCTGTTAAAAATATTAGTCTGTCATACTCTGGTATTTCAAATACAGCTACATGTGACATTAGTTTCCCAGTTCTAAGACCTACTTCCTTGTTCAAAACGGCTCTTAAGAATGTTGCTGTATCAATTAACCCTTTCATAAGCATATCAGCTTTTCCTGATGATACAATCTGAACTGCAGTTAATGCGGCTTTAGAAACATTCTTCTCATCAATAATTTCAAACTCTGATGCATCCATACCTATGTTTTTAGCAATAAATATTATTTTTTCTTTATCTCCTACTAGTATTGCATTTGCTATACCATTTTTCTTAGCATCACGAACTGCCTCAAGTACTGGTTCATCCTGTGCTACAGCTACTACTACGGTTTTCATTCCTTGTGCTTTTGCTGTGTCTAAAATTTTATCAAATGTTTTACTCATTCAATTACACTCCCTCGATTATATATTTTATATTATATATTTTGTATTATGTATTAACTTTAATATTTATCTGATGTGTATTATTGTTTCCTGTTTTGCATTTTTTATCTTCTGTACCATTTTAACAAACTTCATAAAGGAAAATCAAGAGTTTAGAGAAATTATTATACACATTTCCATTTTTTCATTATACTTTCAGCAATTTTTAATCCATCAACTGCCGCAGAAATTATTCCACCTGCATATCCAGCTCCTTCTCCTGCTGGGTATAACCCCTCTAAAGATATACTTTGAAACTCTTCATTTCTATCAATTCTTACTGGTGCAGACGTTCTTGTTTCTATACCAGTAAGTATTGCATCATTTCTTGAAAACCCATTTATCTTATGTTCAAAATTAGGTAAAGCCTCTTTTATAGTATCTGTTACATAAGTAGGTAAACAGTTAGTAAGATCTGCTAATTTATAACCAGGTGTATAACTTGGCTTTATACTCCCTATTTTATCACTAACATTGCCCTTAAGGAAATCACCAACTAATTGCACTGGTGCATTATAGTTCTCTCCGCCTATCTTATATGCTAGTCCCTCATAATACCTTTGAAATTCAATGCCAGCCAGTGGATTATCTGAGGCGAAGTCTTTAGGTCCTACTGATACAACTATCGCTGAGTTTGCATTTTTTTTATCTCTATTGTACTCACTCATACCATTTATTACAAGTTTTCCCTGTTCTGACGCTGCGGATACTACAGCTCCTCCTGGACACATACAAAAACTATATACTGCTCTGCCCAATTTGCTACTTTTATAAGTAAGCTTGTAATCTGCAGCTTTTAGTCTCGGGTGACTTGCATATTTTCCATATTGATTTTCATTAATCATATCTTGTGGATGCTCTATTCGAACCCCTACTGCAAATGGTTTACTAGACATAGATACGCCATTTTTATATAACATTTCGTAAGTGTCCCTTGAACTATGTCCCGGTGCTAAAATTAAATTATCACAGGGTATTTCTTCTCCATTTACTATTAAGCTCTGCAGTTTTCCATCTTTAATCTTAATATCTTCAAGTTTACTGTTAAATCTTACTTCTCCGCCTAACTTAATAATAGTTTCACGAATGTTCTTCACAACGTCTTTTAACACATCTGTACCTATATGAGGTTTTCCAATATATACTATTTCTTCTGGTGCACCCGCCTTTACAAATTCTTCTAATATATAATCACACCTAGTGTCCTTTATTCTTGTAGTTAGCTTTCCGTCTGAAAAAGTCCCTGCTCCACCTTCACCAAACTGCACATTAGATTCTGTATTTAATACTGCTCTTGTCCAAAATTTATTTATGGTCTTTGTTCTATTCTCTACCTTTTCTCCTCTTTCGATAATTAACGGTTTATATCCCTTTTGTGCCATAAGAATACCAGCAAACATTCCTGCTGGTCCCATTCCTACTATTACTGGTCTATGCTTCATTTTTTTAGTTCCAAATTCAAACTCAGCCTCGTATTTGTCTTCTTCAAGCTTAACATCTTTATTGTTCGCTCTCGTGACTACATTTATTTCATTATCCATTGTGATGTTAACGGCATAATTAAACTTAATATTATTTTTTTTCCTAGCATCTATAGATTCTTTAGCTATTTTAATTTTCTTTATTTCACTATCAGAAACTCTCATTAATTTTGCAGCTTTTATCATTAAATCGTCTATTGGTTCATCTATATCTAAAGTTATATTATTTACTCTTATTGTCATTGCTCACTGGTACCTCCGTTTGCTTTTTCGTAATAGTTACTCCTATTTTATCCGGGTTGTGTGATACTAAAGTTACTCCTTTTGGCATAGACACAATTACTTTCACGCTTTGTTTGCCCTCTGTTAAACCTGTTAAATCTACTTTCGCGGAAAAATTATTTAAATCCAGATTATTAATAACTGATTCTAATCCGGAAACCGATATTGATGTCTTACTACTATCTAACGTTGCTAAATAAGTCTCACCCAAATTATTGTACTTGATGTCTAAACTTAAATCCTTTTGAACTGTCTTGTCTACCTTTTCTGTCGTAGCTGCTCCACTTGATGCATTTGGACTACTTAAATTAACTTGAACCTTAACCATAGCATCCCCACCGACCAAATTTAATCCTTTTGGAATTATAACCTTTGCTTCAACGGTTGTACTCTTAGTTATTTTACTTAAATCAACCTCTTCTGTGTTTAAGTATTTCAGATTATCAAGTTCAGCTAAGCTCCCTGTTATATCTACTGTATCCGGTACAGCCTTTATGCTTCCTAACGTATACTTAGCATCTAAACTTCCTGCAGTTTTCACAGTAACCTCTACGGATTTTGTCTTTTTTACAAGAGTTTTAACATTGATATAGGCTGGACTTACAACAACATCTTTTATTTCTTTTCCCGATTCATCTACCGCTTTAAGCTTGTATTCTTTCGATGTATTTGATTCCAAACCTTGTATATTTTCGTCAATCACTATTTTTTTCACTTCACTTATAACCTTTGAACCGCCTGATACCGTAGCATAATCTGATGATAGCTCTGGCTTTGATGCGTAAAAACCTTCTTTAGGTTTTCCACTTACATTTACATTTATAGGCAACTTTTTCTTAGTAAGTTCATCTAACTGTATTGTTATAAAAAGACCATCGCTATTTACCACATTTATATTATCTGGACTTTTTTTTATTTCAATAGGTATCTTATATTCTCCACTTTTAAGCGCATATGCGCCTAAGTCTGCAACCACCGTAAAATCAGATGCTTTCATAGCCAGAAGTATGCTAGTATTGGCTCCTTTAATATTTAGGGATGTTGTTAAATCTTGTCCTGAAACTAAAACAAGATTTGACTTAGTTAATACGTCGCTATTTAACATTGTTACAGGTACATTTTTAATTTTGTAAGCAGTCAACGGATTTTCCGTTCCTGTTATGAAAAGCCATAGCGCAAAGGCAGCTATTACACAGCAAATTTTAATTATTAATTGTTCTTTCCGTTCTTTATCCATGCCTTTACTCTCTCCTTTAATGTTACTTTTTTAGTTTGTCTTCTCTTTATTATTTGAACAAGTACATTTTTAAGCTTATCCTTGTCATAGTTTCTCATTAATCTTCCATTCATTGCAAGAGAAATAGTGCCTGTTTCTTCTGATACTATTATTGTTAAAGCATCTGAAGTTTCTGTTACTCCTATTGCTGCTCTATGCCTTGTTCCAAGCTTTTTGCTTATTTTATCACTATTAGTTAAAGGCAGAAAACACCCTGCAGCTATTATTCTATCATTTCTTATTACTGTAGCTCCATCATGAAGGGGAGTGTTAACTACAAATATATTTTCTAATAAGGCTGCAGATATTACAGCATCTAGAGTATTTCCTGTTTTAATTATTTCCCCAATACCTGTTCTTTGTTCTATTACTATTAGTGCACCTGTTTTGCTTTTCGATAATATTTCAACAGCATTAACAATTTCAGTTATAACCTTCTCCATTACCTCTTCATCTTCAAATATGTGCTTATCAGCAAAAGCCGTTCTTCCAATATGCTCTAAGGCTCTTCTTATCTCTGGTTGAAAGATGATAACAATAGTTAAAACACCAATTGTTATTGTTTTGTTTAATATCCAGTTTAATACTGTTAAATTAAGAAACTGACTTATTGGAATAAGTACAAAAATAAAAATAATTCCTTTTAATAACTGTATAGCTCTTGTTTCCTTCATTAGCATGTAACTTTTGTAAAATATAAAAGCCACCACTAGTATATCTAGAATTGAATATACACTTATATTTTTGATCGTGTTCATAATCAACTTATATACTTCCATAAAGCTCACACCCCTCTACTAAAACTCTTACTTCCAATTATACACTATGCTTTGCTTTATTAGTACATATTATAAGTTAATTTTATTGTAACAATTAAGCCTATGTTAAAATTTATTATATTAAATGTATAATACTTTTAAATTTAAAATAGTATAATTCTGCAATTTAACTAGAATAATATATGTATCATATTAATATAAGAATATAATGAAATTATTGAAGGAGTGAATTATTTTGGGTATAAATAAAAATATTATAAATACTAGTAACAAGAGAAAAAACCTTAAACTAATAATTTTTTTATCAACTATTTTGCTCTCCATAGGTATTTTCTTGATTTGTCACTATTCATCTATAACTAATGTATATAGTTCCTATAAAACCACTTTAATAACCAACATTAACGGTATAAATGATGTCAATAAAAATGTATCCCAATTTAATAGCAATAAAACAATAGATGTTGACTATGCAAAAAAACAATTACCTAAAATTATTAATGATTTATCTGTCTTTAAAGCTAATTTATCAAATTCACAGCCTACTACTAAATATAAAAAAGATAACGATAATTTAAAATCTGGCCTAGATAAAAATTTATTAATATATAGACAGACTTTAGCAATTTTAAATAATCCTTCTGGAAATGATGTAGAAACGTCTATGGAGAATCTTAAAACTTTTAGAAATGACTGCATAAATTTTTATTCATTAATAGATGTTCATAATGCTTCAATATCACTGCCAAAAATCTCTTTAACTTTCATTGATAATATTCTTGATTACAGTGATACCGCTGTAATGATAAAAAAGGAAACAGTTCTTAAGTCACGTCAAAACCAAGAATTTATAAGTGATATTGATGGTCTATCCACTGATTTCTTAAATATTAAAAGTAATCTTTACTCATATACAATAAAAGTGAGAAAAAAAGAGATGTCCTATTATAATCTTTCAAAACTAGTTGATGATGATTTCTCAAAACTAAACAATCTTAAAAGTACATTTAAAATTTTAACTGTTCCTACCTCCGCAATTCCCACTTATGAATCCTTCAAAATTTTATTAGATAAATACGAAAGTTACTTAAGTGATTTCAAAATTGCTATGACAAATGAAAATTCTAAAACTTCAAATGCATCGATAACTCCGAAAGTATTGGAATCTTTATATACTTCGTCTAATAAACTATTTAAGGACGTAGAAACTTCATATGCTAATTATATTAAATCCTATACTGATCTAAAAAATCAATAAGTCTATATTATTCATTTTACACTGCTTTATGTTATATAATAAAATATTAATGTATTATTTTCACACTATAGGTAATACTATATTAGCCGAAGTAAAAAATACGCGGAGGAACCAAGCATCTGGGGTGAATCACTAATTGTGTAGGTTAAACCTTTCCCGAACCCGTCAGCTAACTCCGCAGGCAAAAGGAGAGAAAAAATATGAAAAAGCTTACTTTTTTATCATGTATGATGCTAACATTATTTTTAGCATTTCCTAGTTTAAGCGTAAGTGGTGAACATTTGTATTCATTTGGATCAGAAAGTAAAGATTTATATAATGAACAAGTAGAGGCAGTAGAAGTATTTAATAAGTCAAATAGCTCAATTTGTATTACCGATAATGATATTTATTTAATGTCTCAAGTTGTATATGCTGAGAGTTGTGGCGAGCCTGATAGTGGCAAACTTGCCGTAGCATCAGTTATATTAAATCGTGCTAGTGATAGTCATTTCCCAAAATCTATTTCCGGTGTTATTAATCAAAAGAATGCTTTCTCTTGTGTTAAAAATGGAAAGGTATATCACAATGGCAAATCAAATGTTATCCCTGATTCAGCCTGTTACACTGCAGTACTAGATGCATTAAAGGGTAAAGATCCTACTTATAATGCTGTTTTCTATTATAATCCCGAAATAGCTACTTCAGGATGGATGAAAAGTATAAACAAAACGAATATAAAGACAATAGGAAATCACGTTTTCTTTGTAGTTAAATAAAAAAATATAAATTCTAAAATTAAAACCAGACAGTTAACTTTCGCTAACTACCTGGTTTTATTAATTATATTGATAAATTAAAATTCATTTATATTTCTATTTATTTACATGTAACTTATCCACATAAGAAACAGCAGATAATGCTGCTACTAAACCTTCTCCTGCAGATTTCATATATTGATATGGTGTGCCAGTACAATCTCCTGCTGCATAACATCCATCTATACTTGTTTTCATATCTCTATCGACCTTTATATGACCATTCTCAATCTCAATACCTGGTACTAATTGACTCGGAGATACGCTGTCTCTTAACATAAAAATACCATCTGTAGCTATTTCACCTTGATCTAAAATCATCTTAGTAACCACATCATCTCCAACTATTTTTAAAGGCTTGTTATTTATAATTTCTACATTTTCATTTAAATTATATTCACCTTTATACATTGGTATATAATATGTTTTTCCACTTAACTCACTTACATAATTAGCTTCTTCGACGCTTTCTTTATTATAACCAACTATAACAACTGTTTTCCCCTTATATAATGGAGCATCACAGGTAGCACAATATCCTACTCCTTTTCCTAAGAATTCTTCTTCCCCTATTAATGGCTTAGTATATTCTATACCTGTAGCTAATATTATAGCTTTAGCCTCATATACTTTTTCATTTACCATCAGAGCAAAATAATCCCCCATAGCATAAACATTGTTTATTTTTTCATTTACAATCTTTACACCCATATCCTTGATATGATCTGCAAATTTGTTTTTAAGCTCAGTTCCCGTAAGGTTATAAAGGCCTAAATAATTATTTACCTTTGCCGCTTTTGTTAATTTAGGACTCAGATCTTTATTCCCAAAGATTACTATGTTTTTATTTCTTATTTTAGCATTAATTGCCGCCTCTAGCCCTGCTGGACCTGTTCCAATTATAGCTATATCATATCTCTCGCTCATACTTTCTCCTCCTCTTGTTTTTCTTTGATACACAATAATTAACAGTTTATCTTTATCATTAGTAAATATTCCAAACCTTTAAAAATGGAGATATTTATTTAAATTATAAAAATTTAAATTATCTATCTCCAAAATACTTTACTAACTATATATGTTATTTTATTGTTTTATTTTTTTCTAAGTACTATTATGCCTTGATGGTATTTAAAATTTTATAAATTTTTCTCTATTACTTTCTTAAGCTCAGCTTTTGGTCTAAATCCTACTAATGTTTCTTTAACAGAATCTTTATTAAATACCATAACTGTTGGAATACTTGAAATTTTGTATGTTGATGCAGTTATAGGACTTTCATCCACATTTATTTTAGCAAATTTAACATTTGTCCCCATTTCTTTTGCTAATTCTTCAATTACTGGACTTAACATTTTACAAGGTCCACACCAAGGTGCCCAAAAATCAACTACAACTATGTTATCTGAATTTCCTATTTCTTCATTAAAATTTATATCATTAACTTCTTTTATCATATTATTACCTCCATTTATTATACCCCGCTAGGGTATGTTTATATTGTTATTATTGTATACCTTATACTGTTACTAGTCAATAATATTGCAAATTGACTTCTTCTATATCGATATTTTTAAAATGTGTAACAGGGTTATGAAATTTGTGTTACATATTTTAAAATTAGTATACCCAAAGTAAATCTTAAAGATGTCTATTACACCTTTGTTATGTCATTTATTTTTATATACCCAATATTTTCTTTACTATCGAGTTTTTATATAACGAATCCGGAAATTGTTCTACTAATTTTTCAGCATAAAGTTTTGCTTTATTTGAATCTACATCTTTGTTTATTAAAACTAAATTATATAAGACTTCCTCGGTGTAACTTCCACTAGGAAATTGTTTTAAAACAAACTCATAGTATTTAACAGCATTTTGAAAGTCAGAACTAGCTTTATAACTTACTGCTAACATGTAAAGTATATGTTCTTGTAAATAATCCCCTTTAGAATATGGTAATGCGTATAAGAAATACTTTTGAGCTTTAGTATACTCTTTATCCTTTGTATAACCTACACCTTTATTATAAAAGTATAATACTCCCTCTTTTTTTATAATTTCTTCACCTTTTACCATAAGTAACTTATCATTCATACCTAAATCAGCTTTGTTCCATCTATTAACATATGAAACTATTTGCTCCATATTGTTATTCTCTATGCTTATCTTAAATTGTTCTCGTGGGAATTGTTCAAGTTTTTGCACTTTATTTCCTACCACTTTTGTACCCAATTTATCTAAATTAGTGTTCTTTTTAATTTCTACTAATTTGTCATTTCCCTTTATTAATAAGATTCCACTTTGTAGTTTTTGCGCACCCATTGTTGAAATATGTTTTATATTGTAAATGTTGTTTTTGCCTATAAATATCACAGTTATAATTAATAATATACTCGCGGTAACTGCACCTATTTTCACATAATTTATTTTTCTCTTTAAACTTCCATATTTTATTAATGTCTGCTTGTTAATACTCGCCTCGGCATTCTTCTTGTCTACTTTTATAACCTCATTTATATATTGTAATGCTTTATCATATTCACCTTGCTTTATATAACAAAGACTTATGTTGTTATTCACATTTATAAAATTAAAGTCACTATCTTGACACTGTTTTAAAGTTTCTAAAGCCTCACATATGTTTAATTGCTTTATTAACTCCAATGAATTTATATATAATTGTAATCTTTTCTTATCTCTCAAACTATCGGATAGGTACTTCTTCGATACTTTATCATTATTCCGTTTATAATTGATATCCCACATTTTCTTAGCATTTTCTAAATCACCTTTTAGATAATATAAAATACCCTTTAAATTTAAAGCAGCAGCATTTGTACTCTTTAAAGAAATACTTTTTTCACAAAGATCTAACGCCTTGTCTATATATCCATCATTGTACTTATTCATTGCTTTTACATATATTTTCCCTGATTTATCCATAATTTCACCTTTTATTTCATATATTTATAATTACACCAATTATATCATAGGATTTGTTTTTTTTAATATAATCATCCATAATAAAAAAATGTAATTTAAATTCATAACCTTGTAGCAAAATTTCTGATCCCTCATATTATGATAGGTATCAATAAAGAAAAGGAAGTTTTAAGATTAGTTAATCCATACCTAATGTTATTCAAAAAATACAAACTAAAAAGACATATTGTTTTAATAATATATCTCTTTAGTCTGCAATTAAAAGAATTCTAAAAACACCTCAATATAATTGTTTATTCCTGTAAATTGTTTTTATAAAATTCGCATATTGATTTACTTATTGATCCTGCTATTTTCCCTTGATACTCATCAGACTTTAATTTTTGTTCTTCCTCATAATTTGATAAGAATCCACATTCCACTATGACACTCGGCATAACATCATTCTCCCTTAATATCTTATAAGAACTTTTAGCAGCTTTAGGTACTCTCTTATTATTAGAATCTAAATCCACCTTAAAATTTTTCTGAATTGCACTCGCCAATATAGAACTATCTTTATAATTTGAATACCATACTTGTGCTCCATAATATTTGCTCTCGGTAAAATAATTCAAATGAATGCTAACAAACATATCACAGTTGCTGGACTTTTTTAAATCACACCTCTTTTTTAAATCTTCACGATACTTCTCTCTTATAGTCCCCTTATTTGAATAAAGCCCTTTATCATCCTCTCTTGTCATAACTACCTCATATCCTGCCTTTTGCAAACTAGCCTTAAGTTTTGTTGCTATAATTAAATTGATGTTTTTTTCTATCGTCCCCTCCTTAGAGCTAGTTCCACCATCCATTCCCCCATGACCAGAATCAATAAGTATTTTTTTATTACCTAGTTGATTAGAATTCATAGTTTCTTTTGCAATCCCTATATTTATACCTATAAAACTTACCATTCCTATAGCAATTACCATGACAATAGCTATCATTTTATTATTTCTGTACTTCAATTCACCCATCCTTTTATTTATTGCTATGTGTAATTTTATTCAACGGTTCATTGATTTATTATTGTTTAAGTACTCAAAAAAGAATAAATACACCACTCTAATTTTATAACATATTATATAACATAATATATTATTTAAAGAGGTGATTTAATGTATAATCTTAAACCTAAAACATTTGATTTTGAATCAGTCCAAGGAATTTCTAAAAAACAACTAGACGAACATTATAAATTGTATACAGGTTATGTAACCAAATTAAACGAAATTTGGAATACTCCATACACACCTGATAATTATAATGATAGTAACCCCACTTATTCTAAAATGCGTTCTTTAAAACGAGGCGAAACATACTCATTAAACGGCGTAAAACTCCATAATCTATACTTTGAAAATATGACCGGAGGCAATAACACACCTTATGGTCCAATATTTAATGCTATAATAAATCAATTTTTATCCTATGATAATTTTATTTCATACCTTACAAACGTAGGATTATCAATGAGGGGTTGGGCAGTACTTACCCTTGATCTACTTGATAACAGTTTGCACATAGTAGGAAGTGATTCACATGATAATGGTGCAGTATGGCTTTCTTGTCCAATACTCATAATGGATGTTTACGAGCATGCATACTTTATGGATTTTGGTACAAATAGAAAAAAATACATTTCTACATTTATTGAGAATATAAATTGGAATGTTTTAAATGAAAGATTCGAGAGATATATTTCTCCCCTTAAGTCTATGGATATGATGTCAAAGAATATTAAAAAAAACAGATATTATCCTTATTCTTATTAAAATAATCTCTAAATATCTACTAATTATTTGCTAATTACGTTTCAATTTTTTTATAAAAAAAAAAACCCTACAAACATAAATGTTTGAAGGGTTTTCAACTTTACTATTATTATCTCTTTGAGAATTGAGATGCTCTTCTTGCTTTTTTAAGACCGTATTTCTTTCTTTCTGTCATTCTAGGATCTCTTGTTAAGAATCCTGCTTTTTTAAGTTCTGGTCTTAAAGTTAGATCAGCTTTTAATAAAGATCTAGAGATACCATGTCTTATTGCTCCAGCTTGACCTGTATATCCACCACCATTAACATTAACTAAAACATCAAATTTATCTTTAGTTCCAGTTAATACTAACGGCTGGTTAACTATAAGAATTAAAGTTTCTAATCCAAAATAGTTTTCTATAGCTCTTTTATTTATAATAATTTTACCTTCTCCAGGTACAAGTCTTACTCTAGCAACTGATGTTTTTCTTCTTCCTGTTCCTATATATTGAACCTTTGCCATTATATATCCTCCCTTCGAATCTAATTAGTATTTAAGTACTAGTACTTCTGGGTTTTGTGCTTCATTCTTATGTTCTGGTCCTCTGTAAACGATCATTTTTTTAAGTGTTTGACGACCTAATGGTCCCGTTGGAAGCATTCTTCTAACTGCCTCTTCAAAAATGAACTCAGGCTTTTTAGCTAATGCTACTCTATATGGAACTTCTTTTAATCCACCTGGATAATGAGAGTGATGTCTTAACATTTTTTGGTCTAATTTCTTACCAGTTAAAACTATCTTATCTGCATTTATTACAATTACAAAGTCACCTGTATCTACATGTGGCGTAAATGTTGGTTTATGTTTTCCTCTTAGTATTGCAGCTATTTGACTTGCTGCCCTTCCTAAAACTTTTCCTTCTACATCTACAACGAACCATTTTCTTTCTACTTCTAGTGGTTTTGCTAAGTATGATTTCATTATTTTCCCTCCCTGAACTTTTAACAATTAAAACTCTATGCTAAAGATCCGGGGCTAGTGGATCTTATACACGATATTTTATACAAACATTAATAAGTATAATACATTCTACCGGGTGTGTCAATGCTTTTACATAAGCATGTTACAATTTTATTGCTTTTATTTTAATAAAAAACTTCTTCTAAACATAATCCATTCGCCGGAACAGATTTTCCAGCCTTTGATCTCTGTTTCGACTCAATTATATCTTTAATCTCGCTTGGTTTTATTTTCCCTTCCCCAACTCTAATTAATGCTCCAACTATTATTCTAACCATATTGTATAAAAATCCATCAGCTGCAATATATATTTTTATAATCTCTTCATTCTTTACAATATCTAGCCTAGAAATAGTTCTTACTGAAGTTTTCGCAGAACTACCTAAATTTTTGAAAGCAGAGAAATCATGAGTACCCATAAAATACTGGGCACCTATTTGCATAGCCTCTACATCTAATATTTGCTTATGATGGTATATGTAATCACGCCCTACTGCAACAGCTTGTCGTCTATTAATTATAGTATAACTATACATCTTACCCATACTGTTATACCTTGAATGAAACTCATATGGAACCTCAAAAGACTGTAAAATAACAATATCTCTTGGGAGCTTACTATTAATAGCTCCTGTAAATTTTTCTATGACTATTTTGCTATTAGTGTAAAAGTTACCTGTATAACCCTTTGCATGAACTCCAGCATCAGTTCTGCTAGAACCTGTAATTTGAGTTTTTTCACCCGTAAGTTCCTCGATAGCACTCTCAATTTTCTCTTGAATAGTCATAACATTATTTTGTCTTTGCCATCCTGAGTAGTTTGTTCCATCGTATTCTATAATAATCTTGATGTTTCTCACTGCATCATGCCCCTTTCTACTTATAGATAGAATTTAATAACCATTTGCATTATAGGAGAATGTTATGTTCTACTAACAATAGTAATGACAAACAGCAGTATAAAGGAACAACTTGCAATATAATCTCTTTTAGTTACTTTTAGTTGTTTCATTCTAGTTCTTCCTTCTCCGCCCTTATAGCATCTAGATTCCATAGCCATCGCTAATTCATCTGCCCGCCTAAAAGAACTTATAAATAAAGGTACTAGAATAGGGATTAAACTTTTAGCCCTACTTATTAAATTACCAGATTCGAAATCAGCACCTCTGGCCATTTGCGCTTTCATGATTTTATCGGTCTCATCCATTAACGTCGGAATAAACCTTAACGCTATAGTCATCATCATTGCCAACTCATGAGCCGGCAACCCTATTTTTTTAAATGGATTAAGGAGGCTCTCTATACCATCAGTTAATTCTATAGGTGATGTTGTAAGTGTTAGTATTGATGTTCCCATAATTAAAAACACTAGTCTAATAATCATAAATGCGGCAATAATTAAACCTTCTTTATAAATTTTTATAAAATGCCATTGAATAAGTGGAAGACTTCCATTCCCACCAGTCATAAAAATATTTAATACTGCCGTAATAAGTAATAAAATTAAGATTGGCTTTAATCCGCTATAAATGTACTTTAAAGATAGCTTTGCTATTAATATTGTGGCTAATATAAATATAAATACATATAAGTAGCCTTCAAAATTGTTTACCAGAAATAAGTCAATAATAAATAATATAGATATTAATATCTTAAATCTTGGGTCTAACTTATGTATAAAAGAATCTCCTGGTATATATTGTCCTATTGTAATATCTTTGATCATACAAATTCCTCCAAAACGCTATAAAAAGCACATATTACTGTTTTAAATATGATGTCTTAGTTAAGCAAAAGAGTCATACTAATCTTTTTTGAGTATCTTAAACAACTCTTGTTTTGCTTTTTCTATGGTGAATATATCTTGTGATAAATCAAATCCTTTATTACGAAGTTCCCTAATTAAATATGTTACCTGCGGTACTGCGAGGCCAACACTTTCTAAGGTATCTATCTCTCTAAAAACCTTCTCAGGTGTTCCATCTAAGATACATTTTCCTTTATCCATTACTAAAACTCTATTTGCAACTTTAGCTACATCTTCCATACTATGTGATACTAAAATTATAGTCATATTGTTTGCTTTATAAAGCTCAACAATTTTATTTAAGATGTCATCTCTTCCTTTTGGATCAAGTCCTGCAGTTGGTTCATCTAAGATCAACACTTTTGGTTCCATAGCCACTACTCCCGCAATAGCTACTCTTCTCTTTTGTCCACCACTTATCTCAAAAGGTGATTTATCTTTATATTCTTCATAACCAAGTCCAACAATTTTCATAGCCCTTTGAACTCTTCTATTTATTTCATCATTATCTAAACCTAAATTTCGAGGTCCAAATGAAATGTCTTTTTCAATAGTTTCTTCAAAAAGTTGATATTCAGGATATTGAAATACTAGCCCAACTTTTTTTCTTATATTTGTTAATTTCATTTTTTTCTTTGTTATATCAATATCATCTACTAAAATCGTACCTGAAGTTGGTTTTAGTAAACCATTTATATGTTGAATTAGTGTCGATTTACCTGAGCCGGTATGCCCAATGAGTGCCACAAATTCTCCTTGCTTTATTTCTATAGATACATCATCTATAGCTTTTTTTTCAAAAGGAGTTTTTGGCATATATATATATGTTAGATTTTCTATTTTAATTGACATAATGCATTCACCATCTCATTTATAGTTAGTATATCAGATCCTATATTAATACCCTTCTGTCTAAGTTCGTACGCAAGTTCTGTTACCTGCGGAACATCTAAGCCTATTTGTTTCATAATAGCTACATTCTTAAATATTTCTTTTGGTTTTCCATTCATTACAATTTTACCACTATCCATAACTACTATTCTATCCGCTTCTACCGCTTCTTCCATATTATGAGTTATTAGAATTATTGTTATCCCATAATTTTTGTTTATTTTTTTTATAGTGCTCATAACTTCTTTTCTTCCATATGGATCAAGCATTGCTGTTGGTTCATCGAAAACAATGCATTTGGGCATCATAGCAAGAATACCTGCAATAGCTACTCTTTGTTTTTGACCACCTGAAAGCAAATGCGGAGCATGTTTTCTATATTCATACATATGTACACTTTTTAACGCATCATCCACTCTTTTTCTAATTTCCTTAGGGTCTAATCCTAAGTTCTCTGGACCAAATGCTACATCTTCTTCTACTATAGTTGCAACAATTTGATTATCTGGATTTTGAAATACCATACCAGCTACATTTCTAATGTTCCATAGATTAGCTTCTACAGATGTTTGTAATCCATCCACATAAATTTCCCCGTCTGTTGGTATTAGTAGTGCATTTATATGTTTAGCAAAAGTTGATTTTCCTGAGCCATTATGGCCTAGTACCACTAAAAATTCGCCCCTATTAACCTCTAGATCTAATCCATCTATGGCAACTTTAGGTTCTTCACCTTCACTTTGCGGGTACTTATAAACAAGTTTATTACATATAACCATTTTTTCACCCATAAGTGTCACTCCCAACGTTTATAAATATGATAAAATTAAAAATCTACTAAATTATTTAATCACAACTTCAGTAGAAATCTTTTTCAAAATCAATTAAATATTAATAATAAAATGGGGATTAAGTTTGTTCCCACTTAATCCCCTTTGCTTAAACTATACTAATTCAATTATACTCATTTCTGCTGCGTCGCCTCTTCTTGGACCCATTTTCATAATTCTAGTATATCCGCCGTTTCTCTCAGCGTATTTGGGTGCAATATTATCAAATAAATCTTTAACTACGCTTTCTTCAGTAATGAATGCAAGTGCTTGTCTTCTAGCATGAAGATCTCCTCTTTTTCCAAGAGTTATCATTCTTTCAGCAAATTTTCTAGTTTCTTTTGCTCTAGTTACTGTAGTTTCAATTTTACCATACTTCAACAAATTAGTTGCAAGACTTCTAAACATTGCAATTCTTTGATCAGTGGAACGGCCTAATTTACGATACATTGCCATGTATTTCCCTCCTTACTCTTCAGTTAGTTTCAAATTCAAACTCAAAGCCTGAAGTTTCTGTTCAACTTCTTCAAGTGATTTCTTACCTAAATTTCTAACCTTCATCATATCATCCATTGATCTTTCTGTTAATTCTTGAACTGTATTAATTCCAGCTCTTTTCAAGCAATTATAGCTTCTAACTGAAAGGTCTAATTCTTCAATAGTCATTTCAAGAACTTTTTCTTTCTTATCTTCTTCTTTTTCAACCATTATTTCAACATTATCAGCATGATCTGTTAATGTCATAAATAATTTAAAGTGTTCGATAAGAATTTTAGCTGATAAACCAATAGCCTCATCTGGTCTAATTGTACCATTAGTCCAAATTTCAATTGTCAATTTATCATAATCAGTGATTTGGCCTACTCTTGTGTTTTCAACAGCAAAATTTACTCTTTTAACTGGAGTATAAATTGAATCTACTGGTATCGTAGCTATTGGCAATTCATCTGTCTTATTTTTAGCCATAGACACATATCCTCTACCTTTATTAACAGTTAGTTCCATATATAATTTAGCATCGTCATCCAATGTTGCTATATGCAAGTCACTATTAACTACCACTACATCTCCATCAGTGCTAATGTCTGCTCCAGTAACTACTCCGGGTCCTTTAGCATCAATATAAACTGTTCTAGGACCTTCACCTTCCATTGTAAGTGCTAAGCTTTTAATGTTTAGAATTAATTCTGTAACATCTTCTTTAACACCTTTAACTGTGGAAAATTCGTGAAGTACTGTATCAATCTTAACTGCTGTTGTAGCAACTCCAGGTAAAGAAGAAAGAAGAATTCTTCTTAATGCATTACCTAAAGTTATACCATAACCTCTTTCCAATGGTTCAATTATAAATTTACCATAAGAACCATCTTCAGCTGTTTCTACACATTCTATTTTTGGCTTTTCTATTTCCAACATATAAACCCTCCCTTTTTTAATTGGCAACCTATTATGAGGGCAACTGATTCTATATTGATGACTATTTACTGTATAATTCGACGATTAACGTTTCATTAACAGGAACATCTATATCTTCCCTAGTTGGTTGTGCTAAAACTTTTCCTTCAAATTTTTCTAAGTTAGCTTCTAACCAATTTGGTAAAGTTTTAGGGTTTTCAATGAAAACCTTAAACTTCTCAGTAGCTCTGCTTTTTTCACATGCAGACACTACTTCATTTGCTGTTAAACTGTAAGAAGGAATATCTACCTTTTTACCATTAACTAAGAAATGTCCGTGAGTAACTAGTTGCCTAGCTTCTTGTCTTGAATTACCATAACCCAATCTATAAACTACATTATCAAGTCTGACTTCTAAGAGTCTTAATAGGTTCTCACCTGTTATTCCTCTTAACTTGTCAGCCTTTTCATAGTATCTTCTAAATTGACTTTCAAGTACTCCGTATATTCTCTTAGCTTTTTGTTTTTCTCTTAACTGTAATCCGTAATTGGACATTTTTTTCTTGCTTTGTCCATGTTGTCCTGGTGCATAGCCTCTTCTGGCAAATGCACATTTATCTGTAAAGCATCTATCACCCTTAAGGTTGAGCTTCATACCTTCTCTTCTGCAAAGTCTACAAGTAGCTCCAGTATATCTTGCCATTCAAATTACACCTCCTGTTTTTATAAACTATAAATCAAACTCTTCTTCTCTTTGGTGGTCTACATCCATTATGAGGAATTGGAGTAACGTCTTTGATTAATGTAATTTCTAATCCAGCCGCTTGAAGTGACCTAATTGCCGCTTCTCTACCTGCTCCTGGTCCTTTAACAAATACGTCAACACTCTTTAGTCCGTGCTCCATAGCTGCTTTTGTAGCAGCTTCTGCTGCCATTTGAGCTGCGAATGGAGTACTCTTTCTAGATCCTCTAAAACCTAATCCACCTGCACTAGACCAAGATAAAGCATTACCAGCTGCATCTGTAAGTGTAACGATGGAATTATTGAAAGTAGACTTTATGTGTGCACAACCGTGCTCAACATTTTTTCTTTCTTTTTTTCTTCTACTTCTTTTAACTTTCTGAGCCATATTATTCCCTCCTTACTATTTCTTCTTGCCCGCCATTGTTTTCTTAGGGCCTTTTCTTGTTCTTGCATTAGTTTTAGTTTTTTGTCCTCTTACTGGAAGACCTTTTCTATGTCTTATGCCTCTATAACATCCAACTTCCATTAACCTTTTTATATCTAATGCAACTCTTCTTCTTAAGTCACCCTCAATTATAAAATTCTTTTGAATGTATGTTCTTAACTCATTAACTTCTTCTTCTGTTAAGTCCTTAACTCTTGTATCAGGATTTATCCCAACAGTTTTAATAATACCTTGTGACTTTGTTAAGCCTATACCAAATATATATGTTAAACCTATTTCAACTCTTTTTTCCCTTGGTAGGTCAATACCTGCTATTCTTGCCATTTACTGTTTACACCTCCCACGTAATTGTTGTTATAATTTTATCACATCTATATCTTTTAAACGATGTAATAACGATTTATTATTATTAATATTAACTTTGTATTACTATTTCTGTTAATATTTCTTATAAATAAAACCGATCAACCTTGTTTTTGTTTATGCTTAGGATTTTCACAGATAACCATTACTCTTCCTTTTCTCTTAATAACCTTACATTTTTCACACATAGGTTTAACTGATGGTCTTACTTTCATAGCTAACCCTCCTTATTACTTGTCTCTCCAAGTTATTCTCCCACGTGTCAAATCATATGGGGAAAGTTCTACTGTAACCTTGTCTCCTGGTAATATTCTTATGAAATTCATTCTTAACTTACCCGAGATATGAGCTAATATTTTATGCCCACTCTCCAATTCAACTTGAAATATTGCATTGGGCAAAGTTTCTACTACCACACCTTGCATTTCTATTATATCATCTTTTGACATAAGGTAATCAAACCTCCTTACCAATATCTGCAGACTGCAAAAATATTTTAATTTTAGAATTAGTAACCTCTTTTTCAGATAAAATTATATCCCTAATTTCTTCAGCTACAGTGCCTGTAAATTTTAGATGTTTAATCTTCTTCTTTTTAGGTTTCTCGATCCTTCTTAACTCTCCGTCAGAAATGTACACATATTCATTACTTAGTATACCTACAATAATAAATGTTTTGTGCATATCCCTGCCTGCTTTAGAATGTACCACCTTACCTATAAGGCTATTTTTCTCCAAATCATTCACCTCAATTAGTTCAATGTTAATATTTCAGGAATACAATCTATGCTAATTATGTCTCCTTCAAGTAAAACCCGGTTAGATGGAATTCCGTGAACCACTTCATCATTAACAGATGTAGATATGAACGCTGGAAATCCACAATAACCCTTAAAAGATGATCTAGCACCCTGTTTTATTATGAACTCTTCAGCTAATTTATTTAGTTCTGCAATGGTTATTTCAGGTTTTATTACCTCTTCAATTATTGCAAGAGTTTCTACAACCACTTTACCCGCATCTTTCATAAATTAAATTTCCACATCATTTTTAATGTTTATCATTTTTTATCTCAGCTAAGATACTACATATACTGTCAAATACACTATTAATTTCTTGTGTCCCGTCAACTTCTGATAATAAGTTTTTGTCACCGTAATACTTTATCAATGGTTGTGTTTGAGCTTCATATATGTCAATCCGTTCATTAACGGTTACTTCAGTGTCATCAGCTCTTTGAACAAGATCACTTCCACATAAATCACATTTACCATCTACTTTCGATGGATTAAATGCAATATGATAACTAGCACCACATGCAAGGCAAACTCTACGACCAGTCATTCTATCTAGAATGAATTCTCTAGGAACCTTTATTAATAATGCTGTATCAAGGTGAATATCTTTTTCATCCAATAAAGTTTTTAAAGCTTCACCTTGATTGACAGTTCTAGGATAGCCATCTAATAAAAATCCATTAACACAATCTTCATTATCTAACCTATCTTTTATTATATCTATAGTCAATTTATCAGGGACTAAATGCCCCTTATCAATATGTCTCTTAGCTTCAATTCCAAGAGGGGTTTTTTCTGAAATATTTTTTCTGAATATATCCCCTGTTGATATATGTGGTATTGAGAACTTATTACTAATTGATTTAGCTTGAGTTCCTTTTCCAGCTCCCGGAGGACCTAATAAGATTATTCTCATAGTATCATCTCCTGGTATTATTTTATTTAAGAAATCCCTTGTAATGACGCATTACTAATTGTGATTCAAGTTGTCTCAACGTTTCAAGGCCAACATTAACCATAATTAATAACATTGTACCTCCAAAGTATATTCCCTTGAATTGAGTAAATCCTTCTGTAATAATAGGAAACAATGCTATAACACCCGCAAATACTCCTCCAAGGATTGAAATCTTAGTAAGTACACTATCGATATATGTTGCCGTATTCTCGCCCGGTCTAATACCTGGTATGAAACCTGATGATTTATGCATATTTTCTGCCATTTCATCTGGTTTAAATGTTACCTGAGTATAAAACCATGTAAAGAATACTATTAATACAAAATACACCAATGCATATTTCCAAGTATTTGCTTCAAATACGCTCCAACGACTTCCCGTGATGAATTTTGCAATTGAAGATGTAGGTTTTACCTGTGCTATTGTTGCTGGAAACATCATTACTGACATTGCAAAGATTATACCGATAACTCCAGATGCATTTACTCCAATTGGAATATGTGTTGATTGTCCTTTAAAAACTTTATTTCCAACAGCTTTACCTGCATATTGAACTGGAATTCTTCTTTCACTTAAACTTGCTATTACTACTGCAATTAATAATGCCACAGCAATTACAACAAACAATATAACCTCAACAAAACTTACAGTGCCTGCCTTTTGAAGTCCAGCAATTTTATATGCAAGGTCAGGTAATCCAGATATAATATTAATAAATATTATCAATGAAATACCATTACCAATACCTTTACCTGTTATTTGTTCACCTATCCACACCAAAAATGTTGATGCAGTAGTCATCGTTAGTACCACCAAAAATATGGTTAAACTAGATGTATCCGAAAATGCTCCAGTCCCTGCAATAGCAGCATACAAGCCAAAGGCCTGCAAAACTCCAAGTACTATTGAAGCATATCTAGTATAATCTTGTATTTTCTTACGTCCTTCGAGTCCTTCTTTAGAAAGTTGCTCTAAAGAAGGAATTGCGATTACTAGTAATTGCATTATAATAGATGCATTTATGTATGGACCAACACCCATTGCGAAAATACTAAACTTACCAAATGCACCACCCGAAAGCATATTGTAAAAACTAAGTAATGTTCCTCCATTACTAGTTAAACTTGCTAACTTGCTAGCATCTACACCGGGAACAGGAATGAAAATACCTACCCGTATAATTACAACCATAAGTAGCGTAAATATCATACGTTTTTTTAAATCAGGAATTTTCCAGGCATTACGTATGGTTGATAGCATTTATATCACCTCAACTTTTCCTCCAGCTGCTGTAATTTTTTCAGCTGCTGCTTTCGAGAGTTTAGATACTTTTACAGTTAAATTCTTTTCTAAATTACCATTACCAAGTATTTTAACTCCGTCATGTATCTTTCTTACGATTCTTTTCTCTACTAACAATTCCTGTGTAACTTCAGTACCATCTTCGAATACATTAAGCCTATCTACATTTATACAAGAGTATTGTTTTGCAAAAATATTTGTAAAACCTCTTTTAGGTAATCTCCTATATAAAGGCATTTGGCCTCCTTCAAATCCTGGTCTTGTTCCACCACCAGATCTAGAGTTCTGTCCATCTTGACCTCTTCCCGCAGTTTTTCCCCAACCTGAAGCAGTACCTCTACCGATTCTCTTAGGAGATTTTTTTGAACCTTCCGCAGGTTTTAACTCATGAAGTTTCATGTCAACACCTCCTCGTTTTTATACTTGCTCTACATTTATTAAATATATTACTTTGTTAATCATGCCTTTGATCTGAGGAGTTTCCTCGTGCTCAACACTTTTTCGTATTTTTCTTAATCCTAAAGCATTAACAGTAGCGATATGTTCTTTCTTTCTACCAATTAAGCTTTTAACCAATGTTATTTTAACTTTAGCCAAGGTTTTCCCCTCCTATCTTAAAATTTCTTCTACAGTCTTACCTCTTAATTTAGCAACGTCTTCTGCTGTTCTCAATCTTGATAACCCATCAATAGTAGCATTAACTACATTTCTAGGATTACTAGAACCTAAAGATTTAGCTCTAACGTCCTTTAATCCTGATAATTCTAGAACCGCTCTAACTGGACCGCCAGCTAGAACTCCCGTACCTTCAGCACCGGGCATTATGTGTATAACAGAAGTACCAAACTTACCATCAATAGTATGTGGAATAGTTGTTCCAACCATAGCCACGTTTACTAGATTTTTCTTAGCATCTTCTATTCCTTTTCTAATTGCTTCAGGAATTTCTACAGATTTACCCATACCAACGCCAACGTGTCCGTTTTCGTCTCCAACAACAACTAATGCGCTGAATCTGAAGTTTCTTCCACCTTTAACAACCTTAGCAACTCTGTTTATGTTAACTACTTTTTCTTTAAGATCTAATGTGCTAGGATCAATTTTCATGTGTTTCCCTCCTTCTCTTAGAATTTAAGTCCAGCTTCTCTTGCTCCTTCAGCGAGGATTTGTACTCTACCGTGATATACATATCCGCCTCTGTCAAATACTACTTCATTTATTCCTTTTTCAAGTGCTCTTTCAGCAATCATTTTACCTACTAATTTTGCCGCATCTTTATTACTTCCTACTTTTGGTTCAAAAGCTTTATCTATGCTTGAAGCAGAAACTAATGTGATTTTTGCAACATCATCTATTACTTGAGCATATATGTTCTTTTCACTTCTATATACAGCTAATCTTGGTCTTTCTGCTGTACCAGAGATCTTTTTACGAACTCTAAGATGACGCTTAACTCTTGACTTTTGTCTATCGTCTTTCTTGAACACATCATTCACTCCTTCCTACTTATTTACCTGTTTTACCTTCCTTACGTCTAACAATTTCTCCAGAATATCTGATTCCTTTGCCTTTGTAAGGTTCTGGTTTTCTCCAAGTTCTTATTTCTGCTGCAACAGCTCCAACTAATTGTTTATCAATACCTTTTACTATTATTTTATTAGCATCTGGTAATATAAATTGGATTCCTGGAACTGCATCAATTATAACTGGATGTGAATATCCAAGGCTTAATGTTATTTTACCATCTTTAAGTTGAGCTCTATAACCAACGCCAACTAATTCAAGTGTTTTCTCATATCCTTCTACAACACCAATAACCATATTGTTTATTAATGATCTTGTCAATCCATGAAGAGCTCTATGCTCTTTTACATCACTCGGTCTTGTAACTACCACAGTATTGTCTTCCATAGCTATATTCATTTTAGTACTCATGTTTTGAGTTAGTTCACCTTTTGGTCCTTTTACATTAACAACATTCACTGGTGAAACTGTAACAGTTACTCCATTAGGTATAACTACTGGAAGTCTTCCGATTCTTGACATACTTACACCTCCTGTATTCTTTTCAGACATATAACCATTATTAATAATTATATCCCATATATCTCTTTTAATTGTTAACTAATTATCCATTATTACTATGTACATAACAAATTATAGTCGTTATGCCTTAGAATTATTAGACTACCAAATATAACAAATAACTTCTCCGCCTAGGCCTAATTTTCTAGCTTCTCTATCTGCTACTAATCCTTTAGAAGTTGATATTATAGCAACTCCTAATCCATTCAATACTTTTGGAATATCTTCATTTTTAGAATATACTCTTAAACCAGGTTTAGATATTCTCTTAAGTCCAGTGATAACTCTTTCCTTGTTTTGACCATATTTCATTGCAAGTCTCATCATAGGAACGACACCATCATTGTACTCTTCGATATTTTTAAGGTACCCTTCTTGAAGTAATATATTTGCTATTTCCTTCTTTATAGTTGATGAAGGTACTTCTACTATTTCATGTCTTACAACATTTGCATTTCTTATACGTGTTAGCAAATCTGCGATTGGGTCAGTCATAACCATTTTTCGTGCCTCCTTTCATTAGAATGTTCTAATTACCAACTTGCTTTTCTGCAACCAGGAATTTCTCCCTTGTGTGCAAGTTCTCTAAAACAGATACGGCATATACCAAATTTTTGTAATACTGAATGTGGTCTTCCGCAAAGTCTGCATCTTGTATAAGCTCTAGTTGAATATTTAGGTTCTTTTTTCCATTTCTCTATTAAAGCCTTACGTGCCATATGTTTCCCTCCTAATTATTGAGCAAATGGCATTCCAAGGAATCTTAATAATTCTCTTGCTTCCTCGTCTGTCTTTGCTGTAGTAACGAATATTATATCCATTCCTCTAATTTTATCAATTTTATCATATTCTATTTCAGGAAAAATAAGTTGTTCTTTAATTCCTATAGCATAATTCCCTCTACCATCAAATGCTTTAGAAGAAGCTCCTCTAAAATCTCTAACTCTAGGTAATGCAACGTTCATTAATTTATCGGCAAATTCGAACATTTGAGCTTTTCTTAAAGTAACTTTACACCCTATTGGTGTATTTTCTCTTAATTTAAAGTTAGCTATAGATTTCTTTGCTCTTGTTATGATTGGCTTTTGACCTGCAATAATCTGCATATCACTAAGCGCTGCATCTAAAACCTTAGAATTATCTTTAGCTTCTCCAACTCCCATATTCAATACTATTTTCTCAAGCTTAGGAACTTCCATTATATTTTTATAACCGAATTTCTCCATTAAAGCTTGAACTACTTCTTTTTCATATTTTTCTTGTAGTCTTGAACTCATATGTTAAACCTCCTTTCAGGAATTAAAATGTTTCTGCACATTTTTTGCAAACTCTTACCTTAGTTCCATCTTCTAGAATCTTACTATTTATTCTCGTTACATTTTTGCATTTTGTGCAATATAACATAACCTTAGAACTATTAATAGCTGCTTCTCTGTGAGTTATTCCACCTTGCATATTTTGTTTGCTTGGTTTCTGATGTTTTGTAATTACACTAACATCTTTCACTAAAACTTTACCAGTTTTAGGATATACAGCTAAGACTTCGCTTATTTTACCTTTGTCTTTACCTGAAATAACCATTACTGAATCATTTTTTTTCACGTGTACTTTTTTAACTGCCATGTTAGACACCTCCTATCTTATAGAACTTCAGGCGCTAGTGATAAGATCTTAGTGAAGTCTTTATCCCTTAACTCCCTTGCAACAGGTCCGAATATACGAGTTCCTTTTGGGGTTTTGTCGTCTTTTATAATAACAGCAGCATTATCATCAAATCTAACGTATGTTCCGTCTGCTCTTCTTAACCCTTTTACTGATCTGACTATAACTGCTTTAACAACTTCACCTTTTTTAACAACTCCACCTGGTGTTGCACTTTTTACGCTAGCAACTATTGTGTCACTGATGTTTCCCCATTTTCTCTTGGAACCACCTAATACTCTAATACACATAATCTCTTTTGCACCAGAATTATCTGCGACTTTTAATTTACTTTGCTGTTGTATCATATCGAATACCCTCCTTTCAGTCGTTGAACTGAAATGTTATTTAGCTTTTTCAACTATACCAGTAATTCTCCATCTTTTATCTTTAGATAATGGTCTAGTTTCCATAATTGTAACCTTATCATTAATTTTAGCTTCATTATTTTCATCATGAGCTTTAAATTTTGTTGTTGTATTAATTATTTTTCCGTATAATGGATGACGAACTTTTGTTTCAATTGCAACAACTATTGTCTTATCCATTTTATCAGAAACTACTCTACCTGTTCTTGTTTTTCTATTATTTCTTTCCACAAAAACAACCTCCTTTCAGTTTTACTGTTCTAAAGCCTTTATTTCTTCTTGCCTAAGGATGGTCTTAATTTGGGCTATAGATTTTTTTACTTGCTTAATTCTCATAGGATTTTCTAGTTGCCCAGTAGCTAGCTGAAATCTAAGGTTAAATAATTCTGCCTTCAGATCAGACATTTTTACTAGCAAATCTTGAGGATTACTTTGTCTTAATTCTTTTAATTCATTAGCCTTCAATGACTTCACCACCCATTTCCTCGAAATCTTTTCTAGATACAAACTTAGTTTTTATTGGAAGTTTGTGTGAAGCAAGTCTCATTGCCTCTCTAGCTGCTTCTTCTGTTACTCCTGCGATTTCGAATAAGACTCTACCTGGCTTAACAACTGCTACCCAATATTCTACTGATCCTTTACCTGAACCCATACGAGTTTCAGCTGGTTTTTCAGTTACTGGCTTATCAGGGAAGATTTTTATCCAAACCTTACCGCCTCTTTTAACTTCTCTATTGATAGCAACTCTGGCAGCTTCAATTTGATTACTTTTAACCCAGCCACATTCCATAGCTTGTAATGCATAATCACCATATGCAATAAAGTTTCCTCTTGTAGCTTTTCCTCTCATTCTACCACGTTGAACCTTACGATGTTTAGATCTCTTAGGCATTAACATGTCTTATTCCTCCTTCCTTACGCTTTTACTTCTTCCTTAACGGTTTTCTTTGTAGGAAGAACTTCACCTCTATATACCCAAACTTTAACGCCAATTTTACCATATACTGTGTTTGCTTCTGCAAATCCATAGTCTATATCAGCTCTTAATGTTTGGCATGGTATTGTACCTTCATGATAATGTTCAGTTCTAGCTATTTCAGCTCCGCCAAGTCTTCCTGCACAAGCAATTTTGACTCCCTTAACATTAGATCTCATAGCTCGTTGAATTGTCTGTTTCATTGCTCTTCTAAAAGAAATTCTTTTCTCTAATTGAGAAGCAACATTTTCTGACATTAATTGAGCATTGTTTTCTGCTTGTTTAACTTCTACAATATTAATTAAAACATTTTTATCTGCTACTAATTTTTTCATATCAAGTTTTATAACTTCAATACCAGATCCACCTCTACCAATTACCATTCCTGGTTTAGCAGTGTGTATGTTGATTTTAACTCTTTTAGCTGCTCTTTCAATTTCAATCTTAGAAATTCCAGCTGTATAAAGTTTACTTTTCAAGAATTTTCTAATCTTAAAATCTTCAACAAGATTATCTGAAAAGTTCTTTTTATCTGCATACCATTTAGAACTCCAATCCTTTATTACACCGACTCTAAAGCCATGTGGATGTATTTTCTGTCCCACGCTATAACCCTCCTTCTTATGATCTCTCTGTAACTATAATAGTGACATGACTAGATCTTTTTCTTATTCTATACGCTCTTCCTTGTGCACGTGGTCTAAACCTCTTAAGTGTTGGACCTTGGCATGCATAAGCTTCAGCAACATATAGTCTATTAATATCTAAATTCAAATTGTTTTCTGCATTTGCTACAGCTGATTTAAGTACTTTATTAACTACTTCAGCTGCATTTTTTGGAGTGTATTGTAATATAGCAAAAGCTTCATTTACATTTTTACCTCTTATTAACCCAAGAACTATCCCCATTTTCATCGAGGAAGTTCTTACGTATTTAGCTATAGCTTTAGCCTCCATTGATTGTTTCCTCCTTCCAGCACTATCTTACTTTGCTAGTTCTTTCTCTGTCAATGTGTCCTTTAAATGTTCTAGTTAATGCGAATTCTCCTAATTTATGTCCTACCATATCTTCTAAAACATAAACTGGCACATGTTTTCTTCCATCATGAACTGCGATAGTATGCCCTATCATTTGTGGGAAAATAGTAGAACTTCTTGACCAAGTCTTTATTACTTTTTTCTCGCCATTTTTGTTCATTTCATTTATTCTTTTTAACAGAACTTCTTGTACATAAGGTCCTTTTTTTACTGATCTACTCACTTTGTGGCCTCCCTTCATACACAATAAACATAGTAGTAAAGAGGATAAATTCTCCTCAAACTATTTTCTATTTTTACCTTTGACAATAAATTTGTCAGAGTATTTTTTGGTTTTTCTAGTTTTATATCCTAATGCTGGTTTACCCCAAGGAGTCATCGGACTAGCGTGACCAACTGGTGACTTACCTTCTCCACCACCATGTGGATGATCATTCGGATTCATTACTGATCCTCTGACTGTAGGTCTAAATCCTAAGTGTCTCTTTCTTCCTGCTTTACCTATATTAACAATGTCATGAGTTAAATTAGAAACTGTTCCTATAGTAGCTCTGCAGTTTAATCTAATATATCTTACTTCACCGCTTGGAAGTCTTACTTGAGCATATTCTCCTTCTTTAGCCATAAGCTGAGCTGAAGAACCTGCTGATCTTACAAGTTGAGCACCTTTTCCTACTTGTAATTCTATATTATGAATTGTAGAACCCAATGGTATATTAACTATTGGAAGTGTATTTCCGATTTTTATATCAGCATCTGCACCGGATACAATTACATCTCCAACTTTCAAACCAACTGGAGCAATTATGTATCTTTTTTCACCATCAGCATAAACAACAAGAGCTATGTAAGCAGATCTGTTTGGATCATACTCAATTGTAGAAACTTTTGCTGGGATAGCATCTTTATTTCTCTTAAAATCAATTATTCTATAACTCTGTTTTGCTCCACCACCTCGGTGACGAACAGTTATCTTACCTTGGTTATTTCTACCACCATGTCTTTTTGTACTTACAAGAAGTGATTTTAGTGGCTTATCTGTTGTTATTTCTTCAAAATCAGACATAGTCATATTTCTTCTTGAAGGTGTGGTGGGTCTAAATTTTTTAATTGCCATGTGAATTCCCTCCTTTTTTCTCGCTTATCTGGCTTCTGCCAATACTAGCTTAATAATTACATTCCATCAAAAAACTCAATTGTTTTACTTTCTGTTGTTAAAGTAACAATAGCTTTTTTAAAGTCTGCCCTTTTTCCAATGTGAACTCCAACTCTTTTAGTTTTACCTATATTTTTTAAAGTTCTTACATTTTCAACGACAACTCCAAATACTTCTTCTACTGCTTTTTTAACCTGAGTTTTATTTGCATGGATATCAACTATAAAGGTGTATTTTTTATCAGCCATTACCGCCATACTTTTTTCAGTAATTACTGGTTTTCTTATAATATCATGGCTAGTTAGCTTCATTATATATACACCTCCTCAATCTTAGATACAGCATCCTTTGTAACTATGAATTTTTCATATTTAAGTATGTCATAAACATTCAAGTTATTTACTGGTGTAACTTGTACTCCAGGTATATTTCTTCCTGATTTATAAACATTCTCATCTGAAGTTTCAACAACTATTAAAGTTTTCTTAGCATCAAAAGCTTTTAAAACCTCTAACATTGCCTTAGTTTTTGGTGAGTCAAATTCCAAACTATCAATTACTATCATTTCATTTTCAGCTACTTTAGCTGATAAAGCTGATTTGAAAGCAACTCTTCTCATTGACTTTGGTACAGACATACGGTAATCTCTTGGCTTTGGAGCAAATACTATACCACCATGTATCCATTGTGGCGCTCTAATAGACCCTTGTCTTGCTCTACCAGTTCCCTTTTGTCTCCAAGGCTTAATTCCACCGCCTCGAACTTCAGCTCTAGTTTTAGCTGATTGAGTTCCTTGTCTTTTATTTGCAAGTTGTGCTACAACAACTTGATGCATAGCATCTGCATTGATTTCAACTCCAAATATACTTTCATTTAACTGAATGTCTCCAACTTTTTGTGCTTGTTTATTAAATAAATCTAATGTAAGCATTCTGCATCCTCCTTTCTTTAAAGTTACGCTTTAACAGCATTTCTTATTACAACTGTACCTTTGTTTGGTCCTGGAATACCACCTTTAATTAATATAATGTTCTTTTCAGGCATTACTTTAACTATTACAAGGTTTAATACTGTTCTACTAACATTACCCATATGACCTGGCATACGTTTATTTTTAAACGTTTTTGATGGATCAGAAGATGCTCCCATTGATCCAACTGCTCTCTTAAATTTAGAACCATGACTCATTGGTCCTGTGTGCTGATTCCATCTTTTAATACAACCTTGGAATCCCTTACCTTTAGATATTCCTGATACGTCAATTTTATCTCCAGCTGCGAATATATCAGCCTTAAATTCTTGACCTACTTCATAAGCGCTTGTATCTTCCATCCTAAATTCTTTTACGAATCTTCTTAAAGAAGTACCTGCTTTAGCGAATTGTCCCTGCATTGGTTTGTTAACTAACTTCTCTCTTATGTCACCAAAACCAACTTTAATTGCACTATAACCATCATTTTCAACAGTTTTAATTTGAACAACAACACATGGACCTGCTTCAACAACAGTTACTGGAACAACTTTTCTATTCTCATCAAATATTTGAGTCATACCAAGTTTTTTACCCATTATTCCTTTTTTCATGAAAATACACCTCCTACTTATTAGCGGACCACAATGGTGATCATAATAGTTAGTAATAGTAACCTATTACTTACGTTTTATCGCACTTCTATGTACGCTTATAGTTTTATTTCGATATCAACACCAGCTGGTAAGTCGAGTCTCATTAGAGCATCAACAGTTTTAGGTGATGGACTAATGATATCTATTAGCCTCTTATGAGTTCTTATTTCGAATTGTTCTCTCGAATCTTTATATTTATGCGGAGCTCTTAATACTGTAATTACATCTTTTTCTGTAGGTAGTGGTACTGGACCAGCTACTTTAGCTCCTGTACTTTTAGCAGTTTGAACAATTTTCTCAGCTGATTGATCTAATATATTATGATCAAAAGCCTTTAATCTAATTCTAATTTTTTGCTTTATCATTATTATTTCCTCCTTTTCATCGCACGCTCTACTTCTTACGTACAACAGCGGATGTTCTGTAAACTGTTCCGGGTGTTTCGTGAAATAAAAACATGAAACAATTGTAGGAACCCCGTCGCCCGATTCAAGATCAGGACATGTTCGGTGAAGAATTACCCGGAAGTCCGGCAACCTCTTACCTCATCACTGTTACCACAATACAACCTCTAAAGTATACAACATTTCTTTTGCTTTGACAAGTTTTTTTTTTTATTATTTAATTTTTTTTATAACATCTGTTTTTATTAATATTTATACATGCTTTTTTTCGTATTTAAAAGGAGAAGAGCGTCCTCTTCCCCTTAATAATAAAAGCTTTTATTATATTAAATCATCAATTGATTATAAAAAATATCTTATTAATTATTATTTAACTATTGAAGTAACAACTCCAGAACCTACTGTTCTTCCACCTTCTCTGATTGCAAATCTTAATCCCTCATCCATTGCTACTTGAGTGATTAATTCTACATTCATGTCTATGTGATCTCCTGGCATTACCATTTCCATTCCGTCTGGTAATTTTATTGATCCTGTTACATCTGTTGTTCTAAAATAAAATTGTGGTCTGTATCCGTCAAAGAATGGTGTATGTCTTCCGCCTTCTTCTTTTTTAAGTACATATACTTGACCTACAAATTTTGCATGTGGATGTATTGAACCTGGTTTTGCAAGTACTTGACCTCTTTGAATATCAGCTCTTTGAACTCCTCTTAATAATGCTCCAATGTTGTCTCCAGCCATTGCTTGATCAAGAAGTTTTCTGAACATTTCAACTCCTGTACATACAACTTTTCTCTTATCTTCGCTAAGTCCAACTATTTCTACTTCTTCTCCAACCTTAAGTATCCCAGTTTCAACTCTTCCTGTAGCAACTGTTCCTCTACCTGTGATTGTGAATACATCTTCTACTGGCATTAAGAATGCTTTATCTGTTGCTCTTTCAGGTGTTGGGATGTAAGTATCTACAGCTTCCATTAATTCATATATGCATTTTGTTGCTTCTGGATCTGTTGGATTTTCTAATGCTTTTAATGCTGATCCTGTTACAATCGGAATATCATCACCTGGGAAGTCATACTCACTTAATAGTTCTCTTACTTCCATTTCAACAAGTTCTAATAATTCTGGATCATCTACCATATCTGCTTTGTTTAAGAATACTACTATATAACCTACTCCAACTCTGCTTGCAAGCAATATATGCTCTCTCGTTTGAGGCATTGGACCATCTGCTGCACTAACAACTAGGATTGCTCCATCCATTTGTGCTGCTCCTGTAATCATGTTCTTTACATAATCCGCATGTCCTGGGCAATCAACATGTGCATAATGTCTATTTTCTGTTTCATATTCAACATGTGATGTATTAATTGTTATTCCTCTTTCTCTTTCCTCTGGTGCTTTGTCAATTTGGTCAAATCTTGATACTTCTGCTAATCCTTTAGTTGCAAGTACAGCAGTTATTGCAGCTGTTAATGTTGTCTTGCCGTGATCTACGTGCCCTATTGTTCCTATGTTTACATGTGGTTTGGTTCTTTCAAACTTTGCCTTTGCCATTTTGTATTCCTCCTTATATTTACATATTATCTCATTATATTAATTATTATTTTTCGCCTATAACTTGTTCTTGAATGCTCTTTGGAACTGGTTCGTATGCAGCAAATTCCATACTGTATACTCCTCTACCTTGAGTTCTTGATCTAAGTGTTGTAGAATATCCAAACATTTCAGATAATGGAACCATTGCTCTTATTACTTGAGCGCCTGATTCAGCTTCCATTCCTTCAATTCTACCTCTTCTTGAATTAATATCTCCCATAACGTCGCCCATGTATTCCTCTGGCACTGTTACTTCAACTCTCATTATTGGTTCAAGCAATACTGGATCTGCTTTTGCCATACCATTTTTGAAAGCCATAGAACCAGCAACCTTAAATGCCATTTCATTTGAGTCAACATCATGGTATGAACCATCAACTACTTTAACTTTAAAGTTAAGAACTGGGTATCCAGCAAGAATACCAGTTTTTGATGCTTCTTTAATTCCATTTTCTATTGGTCCTATAAATTCTTTTGGAATAGATCCACCAACAGTAGCATTTTCAAACGAGTAAGGTTCAGTAGTTGGTATTAACTCTATCCAACAGTGACCGTATTGTCCACGTCCACCTGATTGTTTAATGTATTTACCTTCTGCTTTAACTTGCTTACGTATTGTTTCTTTGTAAGCAACTTGTGGCTTACCTACATTACACTCAACTTTAAATTCTCTTTGAAGTCTATCAACAATAATCTCCAGATGAAGCTCGCCCATACCACCAATTATTGTTTGACCAGTTTCTTGATCTGTATAAGTTTTGAAGGTAGGATCTTCTTCTGAGAGTTTTGCAAGAGCCATTCCCAATTTTTCTTGTCCTACTTTAGTTTTCGGTTCAATAGCTACATGAATAACTGGGTCTGGAAAGTCCATGGTCTCAAACAATATTGGATTATCCTCATCACATAAAGTTTCTCCAGTAGTTGTATTTTTAAGTCCAATTATTGCACCTAATTCTCCTGCACGTAATTCATCAACTTCTTCTCTGTGATTAGCATGCATTTTAACCAGTCTAGCAATTCTCTCTTTTTTACCCTTGTTAGCATTTAAAACGTATGTACCAGTTTTCATTATGCCTGAGTAAACTCTTGTAAAACAAAGTCTACCAACAAATGGGTCTGTGGCTATTTTAAATGCTAATGCTGCCATTGGTTCATCATCGCTTGGATGTCTTTCCAACGGTTCGGCAGTATCAATATCCTGTCCTTTAACATTGGGTATGTCAAGTGGTGATGGCATGTATTCTATAACCGCATCTATCATCATTTGGACACCTTTATTTTTGTATGAAGAACCACAGATTACGGGTACTATTTCATTGTTAAGTACACCTTTTCTTAATGCTGCTTTTAATTCTTCTTCACTTATTTCTTCACCATCAAGATATTTCATCATAAGATTTTCATCTAGTTCGGCTATTGCTTCGACCATAGCTGCTCTATATTCTTCTGCTAATTCTTTCATATCTTCTGGAATTTCTATTTCTTCTATTTGTGTTCCTAAATCGTCCTTATAGACTTCTGCAATATTTCTAATTAAATCTATAATTCCGAGGAACCCTTCTTCTTTTCCTATTGGAAGTTGTATTGGAACTGCATTAGCATGAAGTCTTTCTCTCATCATCTCAACAACTCTATAAAAATCTGCACCCATTATATCCATTTTATTAACATACGCCATTCTTGGAACATTGTACTTAGCAGCTTGTCTCCACACTGTTTCAGATTGTGGTTCAACTCCACCTTTTGCAGCAAATACAGCAACTGCACCATCAAGTACCCTTAAAGCTCTCTGAACTTCAATTGTGAAATCTACGTGCCCTGGTGTGTCAATAATGTTTATATTATAACCTTTCCAAAAACAAGTTGTAGCCGCAGAAGTTATTGTTATACCTCTTTCTTGTTCTTGTACCATCCAATCCATTGTAGCTCCACCATCATGAACTTCACCAATCTTATGTGTTTTTCCTGTATAGAATAGTATACGTTCAGTAGTAGTTGTTTTACCAGCATCAATATGAGCCATAATACCTATGTTACGGAATTTTTCTAAAGCATATTCTCTTGCCACTATTTGTTCCTCCTCTCAACGAGTGATTTTAAATTTGACAAAACTGTCTTGGCAAAGCCAAAACAGTTTTGTTATTAATATCTGTAATGAGCGAAAGCCTTATTAGCTTCAGCCATCTTGTGGATGTCTTCTCTTTTCTTTACTGCTGCTCCAGTGTTGTTTGAAGCCTCAAGTAACTCATTAGCAAGTTTTTCTCTTGCATATTTCTCGCCTCTGTTATCAGCAGCGATTAATAACCATCTTAATCCTAATGTTTGTCTTCTCTCAGGTCTAACTTCGATAGGCACTTGATAATTTGCTCCACCTATTCTTCTAGCTTTTACTTCAAGTAACGGCATAACATTATTTAATGCAGCTTCAAAAACCTCTAAAGGTTCTTTACCTGTCTTTTCTTTGATTATGTCAAAAGCTTCATAGCATATTTTCTGTGCTACTCCTCTTTTACCATCCTCCATTACATTGTTTATTAACTTTGTAACGACTTTGCTGTTGTACATAGGATCTGGTAATACATCTCTTTTTGCAATATATCCTTTTCTCGGCACTTTACTTCCCTCCTTAACAATTTTAATTAACTCATAGGTACTCGATATTTCTACCGCAAAGCACTCTGTACTTCTGCAAATGTATGTAAATATTTAAATTATCATATATATAAATGCTGAAGACATTGTACCTTAGTTCAAAGCATTATTTTTTTGCCTGCTTTGGTCTTTTAGTACCATATTTTGATCTACTTTGTAGTCTTCCTGCAACTCCAGCTGAATCTAATGTTCCTCTGATGATGTGGTATCTAACTCCTGGTAAATCCTTAACTTTTCCACCTCTTATAAGAACAACACTATGTTCTTGTAAGTTATGGCCTACACCTGGAATATACGCAGTAACTTCATATCCGTTTGTAAGTCTTACTCTTGCAACTTTTCTTAATGCTGAGTTTGGCTTCTTAGGAGTTGTAGTTTTAACTACTGTACAAACGCCTCTTTTTTGTGGGCAATTTTTTAATGCTGGTGCAGCTGATTTTGTAGCTAATGTCTTTCTGCCTTTTCTTATTAATTGGTTAATAGTTGGCATGGTTTCACCTCCCCATTTTTATAAGCTAATTTCCATTTATATCAATGTGTCATAACACAACTTAATGTTATGTTATCACATGATATATCTATATTATTTAGTTGCTAGCAATAATTTAATCTTCAAAACGCAATGCTGTTGCTGATGCAACATCTATGTCACAAAGATTTCCTAGTTCTTTCATTGTGTCTACAAATACTATTTGCAGGGAATTAACTTTGGCTAATTTTAAAATAGGCTCAGTAATACTATTATCAGCATCTTTGGCTATATACAAAACCTTACCCTGATTATTCTTTAATGCTTTTAGGGTTTGTTTAACTCCAACGACTTTCTGACCTACAATTTTATCTACCATTTATAACTCCCTTCATAACTACAATCATAAGATTTATCTACTTAAGATGCATCTACTCGATTTAAATCACACACAAGGTGTATTTTATCATTTTAGTATCCGCCTGTCAACTAGTTACAAGTTATAGTTCTAAATCATTTTCACTTTCTACCTTAACTTCATCTTCAGTATTTATCTTTATAGTCCTATATCTTGTCATACCAGTACCTGCAGGTATTAATTTTCCAATTATTACATTTTCTTTTAATCCAAGCAATGGGTCAATTTTACCCTTAATAGCTGCATCAGTAAGAACTCTTGTTGTCTCTTGGAATGATGCTGCTGACAAGAACGATTCTGTTGCAAGTGCGGCTTTAGTTATACCTAGTAGTGATATCTTGCCTACAGCAGATACGCCACCTTCAGATTCAACTTTTGAATTAGCATCTTCAAAAGCAAAAATATCAACTAAATTTCCTGGAAGTAGTTCAGTATCTCCAGATTCCTCAATTTTTACTTTTCTTGTCATCTGTCTTACAACAACCTCTAAATGCTTATCATTAATATCAACACCTTGAAGTCTATAAACTTTTTGTACCTCTGATGATAAATAATTTTTAACTCCATTAACGCCTTTGATTCTTAAAATATCATGCGGATTAACTGAACCCTCAATTATTTCGTCTCCAGCCTCAATTCTATCACCATTTGCAACTTTTAATCTTGAACCAAATGGTATATCGTAACTTAATTCTTCTCCTGCATCACCAATTACAATTACGACTCTCTTTTTCTTAGTATCTTCCATTTTAACGCTACCAGTTACATCACTTACTATTGCAAGTCCTTTTGGCTTTCTAGCTTCAAATAATTCCTCAACCCTTGGAAGACCTTGAGTAATATCTGATCCTGCTACTCCACCAGTATGGAATGTTCTCATTGTAAGTTGTGTCCCTGGTTCTCCGATAGATTGAGCTGCAATTATTCCTACGGCTTCTCCAATATTTATTTTTTGAGAAGTTGCCATATTCATTCCATAACATTTAGCACAAACACCGATTTTAGCCTTACATGTAAATACTGATCTAATCATAACTTTTTTAACACCAGAATTTTGAACTTCTTGTGCTAAATTTATGTCCATATATTCACCCTTAGGAACTATTACTTTGCCTGTCTTTGGATGAATAATATCTTCAGCAGAATATCTCCCAGTTAATCTTTCAACTAATTGTTCAATTACCTCGCTACCATCACAAATCTCTGAAACCTCAAACCCTTCGTTTGTTCCACAATCTTCGTGTCTTACTATAACATCTTGACATACATCAACAAGTCTTCTTGTTAGATAACCTGAATCGGCAGTCTTAAGTGCTGTATCTGCATTACCTTTTCTAGCTCCATGTGTTGAGATAAAATACTCTAATACGGTTAGTCCATCCCTAAATGACGCTCTAATTGGTAACTCTATTATCTTACCTGATGGATTAGCCATCAGGCCTCTCATACCAGCCAATTGTTTAATCTGGCTCTTAGACCCTCTGGCTCCTGAATCTGCCATCATGAATATCGGATTAAATTTATCCAAACTATCCATTAATGCATTTGCTACATCTTCTGTAGTCTTAGTCCATTTTTCTATTACTCTTTGGTATCTTTCTTCCTCAGATATAAATCCTCGTCTATACATTTTCTCAATCTTATTTACAGTTTCATCAGCATCTCTTAACAATTCTTTTTTAGCTTCTGGAACTTGCATATCAGATGTAGCAACAGTAATTGCTCCAATTGTTGAGTAATGATAACCTTTGGCCTTTATCTTATCTAACATCTTAGAAGTTTCTGAAGGACCATATTTTAAGTAACATTTATCAATAATGCTACCAAGATTCTTTTTACTTACTAAGAAATCTATTTCACAATTAAGTTCATTGCCAGGAATACTTCTATCAATAAATCCTAAATCTTGAGGTATAGTTTCATTAAATATTAATTTTCCTGGTGTAGTTTCTATAACAGAAGTTACACTAATGCCATTAACAACGCCGGATACCTTAACTTTAATTTTTGCATGAATAGCAATATCCTTTACTTGATATGCCATCATTACTTCATCTGGTGATGAGAATGCTCTTCCCTCACCTTTTGCACCATCTTTATCAATAGTTAAGTAGTAAGCTCCTAAAACCATATCTTGAGTAGGTACACAAACTGGTTTACCATCTGACGGTTTCATTATATTGTGAGCTGCAAGCATTAAGAATCTTGCTTCAGCTTGAGCTTCAACAGATAAAGGTACATGTACTGCCATTTGATCTCCATCAAAGTCAGCGTTATAAGCTGTACATACAAGTGGATGTAGCTTAATAGCCCTACCCTCTACTAATATAGGTTGGAAAGCTTGAATTCCAAGTCTATGCAGCGTAGGTGCACGATTTAATAATACCGGATGATCAGCTATTACTTCTTCTAATACATCCCATACTTGAGGCATAACCCTCTCAACCATTCTCTTAGCACTCTTAATATTATGAGCCACTCCACTACCAACTAGCTTTTTCATAACAAAAGGCTTAAATAATTCTAAAGCCATTTCCTTTGGAAGACCACATTGATACATTTGAAGTTCTGGTCCAACAACTATAACCGAACGTCCAGAATAATCAACACGTTTTCCAAGTAGATTTTGTCTAAATCTTCCTTGTTTACCTTTTAACATGTCAGATAAAGATTTTAAAGGTCTATTACCTGGTCCTGTAACTGGTCTTCCACGTCTTCCGTTATCAATTAATGCATCTACAGCTTCTTGAAGCATTCTTTTTTCATTTCTAACGATTATGTCTGGAGCTCCTAAATCTAAAAGTTTTTTAAGTCTGTTATTCCTGTTTATCACTCTTCTATATAAATCGTTCAAATCAGAAGTAGCAAATCTCCCTCCATCCAATTGTACCATTGGCCTTAAATCAGGTGGTATTACAGGTATTACATCAATTATAATCCACTCAGGCTTGTTTTTAGATTTTCTAAATGACTCTGATACATCCAGCCTTCTTATACTTCTAATTCTTTTTTGTCCTGTACTTGTTTTTAAGTCTTCTTTTAATTCCTTAGATAGTTCCTCTAAGTTTATACCTTGTAGAAGTACTTTAACAGACTCTGCACCCATACCAGCAACAAAGCTATCATTTCCAAATTTATCAATAGCTTCTCTATATTCTTTTTCACTAAGGATTTGCTTTCTTAGTAGTGATGTTTCTTTTGGATCCAATACTACATAAGAAGCAAAATAAAGAATTTTTTCTAGTGATCTAGGTGACATATCTAAAATAAGTCCCATACGAGATGGTATTCCTTTAAAATACCAAATGTGAGATACTGGAGCAGCAAGTTCTATATGCCCCATTCTTTCACGTCTTACTTTTGATTTCGTAACTTCAACACCACATCTATCACAAACTATTCCCTTATATCTTACTCTCTTGTATTTTCCGCAGTGACATTCCCAATCTTTTATTGGTCCAAATATACGCTCGCAAAAAAGTCCATCTCTTTCAGGTTTTAAAGTTCTATAGTTTATAGTCTCAGGTTTTTTTACTTCACCTTTCGACCATTCTCTAATTTGTTCCGGTGATGCTAATCCTATTTGAATAGCATCAAAATTATTAAATTCAAACAAGGGTCCAGCCTCCCTTCATATTAATGTTCATCATTAAAATCATTCAATTCTAAATCTTCACCAAAATCTTCTAATGGTACTTCATCATAATTTATATCAACATCTACTTCTTCATCTTCATCAATAAGTTCAACGTACTCTTCAGTTGGCGACTCAGGCACTACATCTTCTGAACCTTCTATGTTAACATTTAGATTTAATTCTTCCATTTCATCGTCTACTGACTCTTTAATTTTAATTTCTTCCCTATCATCAGTAAGAACTTTAACATTAAGACATAAGGCTTGCAATTCTTTTATAAGAACTTTAAACGATTCAGGTACACCCGGTTCTGGGATATTTTCACCCTTAACAATTGCTTCATATGTTTTAACCCTACCTACAACATCATCAGATTTAACTGTTAGAATCTCTTGCAACGTGTGAGCTGAACCATAGGCCTCTAGTGCCCAAACTTCCATTTCTCCAAATCTTTGGCCACCAAACTGTGCTTTACCACCTAATGGTTGCTGTGTTACTAGCGAATATGGTCCTGTAGATCTAGCATGTATTTTATCATCTACTAGATGATGTAATTTCAAGATATACATATATCCAACAGTAACTCTGCTATCAAGTGCTTCTCCTGTACGTCCATCATACAAATCAGTTTTTCCATCTGCATCATATCCTGCTTTTATCAAGCACGCTTCAATTTCTTCCTCTTGTGCACCATCAAATACTGGAGTTGCAATGTGCCAACCTAATTCACTAGCTGCCCATCCTAGATGAACCTCAAGTACTTGACCTATATTCATACGAGAAGGAACTCCTAGTGGATTTAAGCATATTTGAAGCGGTCTTCCATCTGGTAAAAATGGCATATCTTCTACTGGTAATACTCTTGAGATAACTCCTTTATTACCATGTCTTCCTGCCATCTTATCGCCCACAGATATCTTTCTTTTTTGAGCTATATAGCATCTAACTAGTTCATTTACACCCGGTGGAAGTTCATCACCATTTTCTCTAGTGAATACCTTAACATCGACTATTATTCCAGCCTCGCCATGAGGCACCCTAAGTGATGTATCTCTTACTTCTCTTGCTTTTTCACCAAATATTGCTCTTAATAATCTCTCCTCTGCGGTAAGCTCTGTTTCTCCTTTAGGGGTTACTTTTCCCACAAGGATATCTCCAGATCTTATCTCAGCACCAATTCTTATTATTCCACCCTCATCTATGTCTTTAAGTGCATCTTCTCCAACATTTGGGATGTCTCTAGTTATTTCTTCAGGTCCAAGCTTAGTATCTCTTGCTTCTGATTCGTATTCTTCAATATGAACTGAAGTAAAAATATCATCACGAACAAGTTCTTCAGATATTAGCATTGCATCCTCATAATTATAACCTTCCCAAGTTACAAACCCAATACGGATGTTCTTACCTAAAGCTATTTCTCCAAGATCTGTTGAAGGGCCATCTGCTAAAACAGAGTTTACTTCGACTTTCTCTCCTTTATTAACTATAGGTTTCTGATTTATACACGTACCCTGATTGGATCTTTTAAACTTAAGAATTTTATAAACATCGAGTCCACTATCTGAATCTCTTCTTACTTTAATCTCGTTAGCACTTACGTACTCAACTATGCCGGCGTTTCTAGCTTTCGGAAGAACACCAGAATCCACTGCAGCTCTATATTCTATTCCAGTAGCTACAATTGGAGATTGTGATTTTAATAGTGGTACTGCTTGACGCTGCATATTCGAACCCATAAGTGCACGACTTGCATCATCATTCTCAAGAAATGGAATCATAGCAGTTGCAACAGAAACTATCTGTCTTGGTGATATATCCATTAAATCAACTTCATTTTTTGGAACGATCATTATTTCTGTTGTCTTTCTTACAGTTACCTTATCATCTACAAAAGTACCATCTTCACTAATTGGTTCACTTGCTTGTGCTACTAGATATGAATCTTCTTCATCCGCAGTCATATAAACAATCTTGTCTGTAACTATTGATGTTTTCTTATCTATAAGTCTATATGGTGTTTCGATAAATCCATATTCATTTACCTTAGCGTAACTTGCAAGTGAATTAATAAGCCCTATATTTGGTCCTTCTGGCGTCTCTATTGGACACATTCTACCATAATGTGAGTAATGAACGTCCCTAACTTCAAAGCCAGCTCTCTCTCTAGAAAGCCCACCTGGTCCTAGCGCAGATAATCTTCTTTTGTTTGTAAGTTCTGATAATGGATTTGTTTGATCCATGAATTGAGAAAGTTGAGAACTTCCAAAAAATTCTTTTATAGCTGCTGCTACTGGTCTTATGTTTATAAGTGCTTGAGGAGTAATTCCTTCTTGGTCTTGAATTGTCATTCTTTCCTTAACAACTCTTTCCATTCTAGATAATCCTATTCTAAATTGATTCTGTAAAAGTTCTCCTACAGATCTAATTCGTCTATTTCCTAAATGATCAATATCATCAATATAACCGATATCGTAAGTTAGTCCTAACTCGTAGCTCACTGTAGCATACATATCATCTTTAATTATATGTTTTGGTATCAATCTAGTTTTATTGGCTTTTATTTGCTCTTTAATCTCTTCTTCATCACTATAATTATCTAGTATTTCTTTTAATGTTGGATAATGAACCATTTCTCTAATATTAAGGTCAGAAATATCAAAGTTAACTACCTTATTAAGGTTAACAAAATTATTTCCTATAACTCTTATTACTCTATCCTCAACTTGAAGATCTACAACATTAATTCCTAGATTTTGAATTTCTAAAGCTGTTTCTCTATCTATTTTTTGATCTTTTTCGACTATAACTTCACCAGTTGTAGGGTTGACAATATTCTCAGCAGCGATTTGATTTGCGATTCTGTGATTAATAGATAATTTTTTATTGAATTTATATCTACCAACTCTTGACAAATCGTATCTCTTCGCATCAAAGAATAATGAATCAATAAGAGATACCGCACTATCTACTGTAGGTGGTTCACCTGGTCTTAATCTCTTATATATTTCTATCAAAGCTTCTTCTCTTGTTTTAGTATTATCTTTTTCTATTGTTGCTTTTAATCTTTCTTCTTCACCCAATAATTGATGTAAGTCTAAATCACTACCATTATCCATCATAGCCCTTGCTAAGATACTTATTGGCAATTTTCTAGTCTTGTCGATTCTAATATATACGATATCGTTAGAATCTGTTTCATACTCTAGCCATGCTCCTCTGTTTGGAATTACAGTAGCTGAGTATAGTTTTTTTCCTGTCTTGTCAACTGAATAATTGTAGTAAACCCCTGGTGATCTAACCAATTGACTTACTATAACTCTTTCTGCACCGTTGATAACAAATGTTCCTTGTGGTGTCATCAGTGGGAAATCTCCCATAAAGACTTCTTGCTCCTTGATTTCACCTGTTTCATTATTACGCAATCTAACCTTAACTTTTAAAGGTGCTGCGTAAGTTGTATCTCTTTCTTTACATTGTTCTTCAGTATACTTAATATTTTCTATATCAAGTTTGTATCCTACGAACTCTAGAACAAGATTTCCAGTATAATCTTGAATAGGATTTATATCATCAAAAACTTCTTGAAGTCCCTCTTTCAAAAACCAATCATAAGAATCTAACTGTATCTCAATTAAATTTGGCATATCAGTTACTTCTGGAATCTTTGAAAAACTCATTCTTGTTCTCTTACCTAGTTGGACAGGATGTACCATCAGCTTTCACCCCTTGTATAAACTAAAATAACCAAAAACACACTTTCCATTAGGACCTTATGCTTCTGGATTCAGACACTTATCATATTATTATAACCTTATTTGTTAATTTAATTCACAATAACCAATAATTACATTTATTTTAATGTAAAATTACTAGTTTTCTTACATTACGCTATATTATCATAATTATAATTCTATGTCAACATAACATTTTAAAAAAGGGCACTCTTATATAAAAGTACCCTTGTTTTATAATAAAATTATTTTACTTCTGCTTCGCCGCCAACTTCTTCAAGTTTAGCTTTCATTGCAGCCGCATCATCTTTACTTACAGCTTCTTTTATAGTTTTTGGAGCTCCATCAACTATATCTTTAGCTTCTTTTAATCCAAGACCAGTTAATTCTCTAACAACTTTAATAACTTTAATTTTGTTAGGTCCTACAGCTTTTAAAATTACGTCAAATTCAGTTTTTTCTTCAGCGACAGCTGTAGCCGCTCCTGCAGCAGCAACTGGTGCTGAAGCACTTACGCCAAATTCCTCTTCGCAAGTTTTTACTAGTTCATTTAATTCTAAAACACTCATATCTTTTATAGCTTGAATAATATCTTCTCTTGTCATTATAAATGCACCTCCGAATTTTTTTCATGTATATATATCTGTAATTGCCTATAAACAAGGCATAATCACCTTCATAGAAGGTATAATTTGAAACAATTAAATTAATTAGCTATGTACCCTCACATAATATTTAAAATATTATTGTGCTGATTCCTTTTGCTCTTTAATTGAGTTCAATAAGTATGCAAGATTTGATAATGGAGCCTTGAAGCTTCCAAGTAATTTTGCAATAAGAACATCTCTTGATGGTATTGATGCAAGCGCGTTAACTTCTGCGCTGTCGAATATTTTGCCTTCGATTAAAGCTGCTTTAAGCTCTAATTTCTTATGAGTTTTTGCAAACTCCTTTAAAACTCTAGCTGCAACAGTTGCATCTTCATATCCAAATGCTAATGAAATAGATCCTTGTAGATAAGTATCCATACCTTCAATTCCTAATTCCTTAGCCGCTAGAATAACTAAAGTGTTTTTATATACTTTATATTCTACCCCAACTTCTCTAAGGTTTTTTCTTAGCTCTGTATCTTCTTCTACATTAAGACCTTGATATTGACTAAGTACTACACCTTTAGCTTTTGCTAATTTTTCTTTTATTTCTGCCACTTTTACTTCTTTTACTTGTCTATTATTGCTTAACACTGTATATCCACCTCCTAACAGTTTTTAACTGCTTTATAAGAAAATTAAAGTCTCTCCGTAGACACGAAGAGACCTAATATCTGTACACAAGCACATTTATTGGAATCCTCGGTAGGTATGTTGTCTTTTACGCTTTCGCACCTACTATCTACGGAATATCATTTATTTTACTTTAAAAATCATACCATGTTTAAGCCTATTTGTCTATACTAATCTAATACTTTAGCCTGATTTACTTTTATTCCAGGTCCCATAGTACTTGAAACTGATACTGATTTTAAATATTGTCCTTTAGCTGCTGATGGTTTAGCTTTAACTACTGCTTCCATTAATGCATGAAAATTAGCAATTAATTTTTCAGCTCCAAAAGATTTTTTTCCAATAGCTACATGAATTATAGAAGTTTTATCAACTCTATACTCAACTTTACCAGCTTTAATTTCATTTATTGCTTTAGTAACATCAAATGTAACTGTTCCTGATTTTGGATTTGGCATTAAACCTTTAGGTCCTAGCACTCTACCTAATTTACCAACAACACCCATCATATCTGGAGTAGCAACAACTATGTCAAATCCAAACCAATTTTCCTTTTGAATTTTATCAACTAATTCATCAGTTCCAACAAAATCTGCTCCTGCAAGTTCTGCTTCTTTAGCTTTATCACCTTTAGCAAAAACTAGGACTTTAACACTTTTGCCTGTTCCATAAGGAAGTACTACTGCACCTCTAACCTGTTGATCTGCATGTCTTGGATCAACACCAAGACTTATAGCAAGCTCTATTGTTTCATCGAATTTAGCCTTAGATGTTTTTACTACAAGGTCCATAGTTTCTTTTGGTGTATATAAAGCACTTTTATCTATAAGTTTAGCGCTTTCTTTGTAATTTTTTCCCATAATAGTATCCTCCTTCGTGGTAATAACGGTTTTTACCTCCCACGTAATTAATTCAAAATTATTCTTCTACAACTATTCCCATACTTCTTGCTGTTCCAGCTATCATACTCATAGCAGATTCAATTGATGCTGCATTTAAATCTGGCATCTTGAGTTCTGCTATTTCTCTTACTTTAGCTTTAGAAACTGTAGCAATTTTAGTTTTGTTTGGAACACCAGAACCGCTTTCTAAACCAACTGCTTTCTTTAATAATATAGCTGCTGGTGGAGTCTTTAGTATAAAACTAAAAGATCTATCTTGGTATACTGTTATAACTACTGGTATTATCATGCCTGCTTGATCAGAAGTTTTCGCATTGAATTCTTTACAAAATCCCATGATATTAACACCATGTTGTCCAAGTGCTGGTCCAACTGGTGGTGCCGGAGTAGCTTTCCCTGCTGGAAGTTGAAGTTTTATCATCCCTGTTATTTTCTTAGCCATGAATTTATACCTCCTATATTGTGGTAATCGGATTAAAAATCCTCCCACTTAATAAAACCTTCGTTTTATTTAGTACTTAGTCTAATTTTTGTATCTGATTAAATTCTAGCTCAACAGGGGTTTCCCTGCCAAACATATTTATAAGTGCTTTTATTTTTTGCTTTTCCAAATGAATTTCTTGTATTAGAGCAACAAATCCTTCTAATGGTCCGAATGTTACCTGTATGCTCTCGCCTACTTCGTAATCAGAAACTATAGTTTTTTCTGCAATCCCCATAGTTCTAACTTCATCCTCAGTAAGAGCTACTGGTTTAGATCCTGGACCAACGAATCCTGTTACTCCTCTTGTGTTTCTAACTATGTACCAAGATTCATCTGTCATAAGCATTTTCACCATTACATAACCTGGAAATACTTTTTTTAAAGTTATTTTTTGTTTTCCATCCTTTACTTCAACTACTTCTTCCATAGGAACTTGAATATCATGTACATATTCTTCAAGATTTCTATTTTCGATTGCTTTTTCTAGGTTAACTTTAACTTTATTTTCATAACCAGAATATGTATGTACGACGTACCATTTAGCTTTATCTGCCATAGCTCAAGGGGTGGAGAATTCCGTCCCCTACCTCCCTCCTTTACCTTATTTAAAGATTAGCATATAGAGGTTATTAAACCCATAATCCAACAAAGCTACAAATACTACAAAAAGTAAAGTAAAACTCGCCACTGCAAAAGTTGCTTTTTTAACATCTTGTTTTGAAGGCCAAGTTATTCTTTTCGTTTCTGCCTTAAGTTCCTTGAAAAAATTTACTATGCCTCTTTTGTTTGGTTTTTCTTTTAATTTAACATTCCCAGTAACAGCCATCTTATTCACATCCCCACTGTTTTTGTGTTTATGCTATATTATTTTGTTTCTTTATGAAGTGTATGTTTGTGGCAGAACTTACAGTATTTCTTCATTTCTATTCTGTCTGGATTATTTTTTTTGTTTTTCATTGTATTGTAATTTCTCTGTTTGCAATCATTACAAGCTAGAGTTACTTTTACTCTCACAATCTACACCTCCCGATTTTTCATCTATTTCAGAAAACTCATGCTTATTAAGCGCTAAGCTATCTTTAGCATTTTTATTATACTTATATAAGTTATCACAACTTAATACATATGTCAATGAATTAGTTAAGGACACTTTTTTATTAAACGTTTCTGTTGTTAATAATTCAGCGTCATATTTTATTTTCTAATGACTAAGCATAAGTCATTTTTTCACCTTATGCCTAGTACCATTGTAGATTTTCTATACTATTTAACTATTGAAGTAACAACTCCAGAACCTACTGTTCTTCCACCTTCTCTGATTGCAAATCTTAATCCCTCATCCATTGCTACTTGAGTGATTAATTCTACATTCATGTCTATGTGATCTCCTGGCATTACCATTTCCATTCCGTCTGGTAATTTTATTGATCCTGTTACATCTGTTGTTCTAAAATAAAATTGTGGTCTGTATCCGTCAAAGAATGGTGTATGTCTTCCGCCTTCTTCTTTTTTAAGTACATATACTTGACCTACAAATTTTGCATGTGGATGTATTGAACCTGGTTTTGCAAGTACTTGACCTCTTTGAATATCAGCTCTTTGAACTCCTCTTAATAATGCTCCAATGTTGTCTCCAGCCATTGCTTGATCAAGAAGTTTTCTGAACATTTCAACTCCTGTACATACAACTTTTCTCTTATCTTCGCTAAGTCCAACTATTTCTACTTCTTCTCCAACCTTAAGTATCCCAGTTTCAACTCTTCCTGTAGCTACTGTTCCTCTACCTGTGATTGTGAATACATCTTCTACTGGCATTAAGAATGCTTTATCTGTTGCTCTTTCAGGTGTTGGGATGTAAGTATCTACAGCTTCCATTAACTCATATATGCATTTTGTTGCTTCTGGATCTGTTGGATTTTCTAATGCTTTTAATGCTGATCCTGTTACAATCGGAATATCATCGCCTGGGAAGTCATACTCACTTAATAGTTCTCTTACTTCCATTTCAACAAGTTCTAATAATTCTGGATCATCTACCATATCTGCTTTGTTTAAGAATACTACTATATAACCTACTCCAACTCTGCTTGCAAGCAATATATGCTCTCTTGTTTGAGGCATTGGACCATCTGCTGCACTAACAACTAGGATTGCTCCATCCATTTGTGCTGCTCCTGTAATCATGTTCTTTACATAATCCGCATGTCCTGGGCAATCAACATGTGCATAATGTCTATTTTCTGTTTCATATTCAACATGTGATGTATTAATTGTTATTCCTCTTTCTCTTTCCTCTGGTGCTTTGTCAATTTGGTCAAATCTTGATACTTCTGCTAATCCTTTAGTTGCAAGTACAGCAGTTATTGCAGCTGTTAATGTTGTCTTGCCGTGATCTACGTGCCCTATTGTTCCTATATTTACATGTGGTTTGGTTCTTTCAAACTTTGCCTTTGCCATTTTGTATTCCTCCTTGTTTAAATAATACCGTTTTTTGTTCGTAAACTCATCCTAGTGTACTGCATGACCTTAATAGCTATGGAGCCCATAACCGGGATTGAACCGGTGACCTCCACCTTACCAAGGTGACGCTCTTCCGACTGAGCTATATGGGCATTTAATTTTGGAGCGGGAAACGGGGCTTGAACCCGCGACACCCAACTTGGGAAGCTGGTGCTCTACCACTGAGCTACTCCCGCTGAAGTACAACTTAAAGCTATACACCAGTTATTAATTTTACTATTGTTTGTTTTTTTTGTCAATACATTTTTATCTTTTACTTAAACATTTTTCTAATTTCCTTTTAACTCTTTGTAAAGCATTATCAATGGACTTTGCATGCCTGTCTAAATCACAAGCAATTTCTTGATAAGATTTACCATCTAGGTATGACATAAGTACCTCCATCTCAAGTTCCGATAAGACTTCGCCAATTTCATTTTGAATACTTATTACTTCCTCACGACTTATAACCAACTCTTCCGGATCAGTAATTTTAGCACCTGATAACACATCCAATAATGTTCTGTCTGATTCCTCGTCATATATTGGTTTATTTAAGGATATATATGTATTAAGGGGAATGTGTTTTTGACGAGTGGCTGTTTTTATTGCTGTAATTATCTGCCTAGTAACACAAATTTCTGCAAAAGCCCTAAAAGAAGATAATCTCTCTGCCTTAAAATCTCTAATAGCCTTATAGAGACCTATCATTCCTTCCTGGTAAATATCTTCTTTATCGGCACCAATCAAAAAATAAGACTTAGCCTTTGCCTTAACAAAATTTTTGTATTTATTAATTAAATATTCTTGTGCACGAACATTGCTAATTTGTGCTTCAATAACAACTTCCTCATCCAATCTTTCTTCAAAGCTTGAAGTATTCATACTAGCTTTAATGATTTTTTCCAACAAATATCCCCTCCACACCAACCATGTGTCATATAAATGATTATACCCCAGAGCAATTTATATAGTCAAGAAAATTCAACGACTCCTTCTCATTTTCTCAAGTTTTTCCAATGTTTTTTCATCTATTCTCTCTTCTAACCAATTTCTTTTTTCCAAATATTTTCTTTCAATTTCTATTTCAATCTTCTTTTGTGTACTGACTACTTCATGATAAAATTCAATTGAAGACATCCTTGTAGCTCCTCTTTGGAATGTAATCTGTTGCTCTAAGGAGTCAGATGTAATTACGCAAACTTCAGTGTTTCGGCCTATGTCGTTAACCATTTTTTCAATATAATTGTCTGCTGTTTCGCCCTCTTTTGTAAAAACCACAACTAAGTTCCCTTGTCTCTCTTTTTTTTGAATGCTACCCTTAACTAATTGTGCATCAAAGACTATAACCATTTTATAGCCCTTGAATGCTACATAATTTTGAAGGATACCTATAAGCTGAACCCTTGAAGATTCATAACTATATTCTTTAACTTTTTTAAGACTTGGCCAACTATTAATAACATTATACCCATCAACGAAAAGTGTTCTCACTTTTTACCTCATCTAATTTTTTGTTTCATAATTTCATACATTATTATGCCAGCTGAAACCGAAGCATTTAAAGATGTTATTTTTCCTACCATTGGTATTTTCACTAGAACGTCACATTTTTCTTTTGTAAGTTTTGCAATACCTCTACCTTCGCTTCCAATAACAAGTGCTACAGATCCTGTTAAATCAGTATTGAAAATATAATCTTCTCCATCCATATCCGCACCATAAACCCATACTCCACGTTTTTTTATTTCTTCTATGGCTACATTTATGTTAGTTACTTTTGCTATTTTTACGTGTTCAATTGCACCCGCAGATGTTTTATACACAGTAGGCGTAGCTCCTACATTTTTTCTCTTAGGTATTATTATTCCATGAGCTCCACATACCTCTGCAGTTCGTATTATAGACCCGAAATTGTGTGGATCTTCAATTTCATCTAATATAATTATAAAAGGCTTTTCTCCTTTTTCCTCTGCATATTTAAATATATCATTTATTTCAAAATATTTGTATGGTGTTACTACAGCAATAACCCCTTGATGTGATGAGGTTTGTGACATTTCATCTAGCTTTCTTCTATCTACTTCTTTTGTAACAATTCCCTTTTCTTTAGCCAATGCTAATACCACGCTTATAGATCCTACCATATCACCTTTAGCAATAAGAATGTACTCCACAGTTCTATCTGATTTTAATGCTTCTATAACTGCATTTCTTCCTTCAATTAAATCTTCTCTAATAGTCTTAGGCTCACTTTCTCCACCGGTATTTCCATTCTTAGAACTTATTTCAGATTTCACCCTATTACCCTTATTATTTACTACCACATTCTCTTCACTTTGCCTAGTTTTCCTATTTATTACTTTGTTTTTATCTTCTTTATTACCTGTAAATTCTCTACTTTCCTTAACACCATGATCGCCCGTTCTATTTCTTCTAGGCATCGCTCCACTTTTCTCTTCCTTGTTACCTGCAAATCCTCTAGTTACTTTAGCACCTTTTTCACTAGTCCTAACTCTTTTAGATGCAAATCCTGGTCTTTCTTCTCTACTACTTGCAAACCCATTACTGCCTTTATTCCCTTGATATTTTTTATTATCACTCATTTTAAATCCCTCTCCATTCCATTTATTTCATCTCATATTCTTTTCTTACTTCCAAAGTCTTTCCACAACACATTTTACCCTCAGGACATTGTCCACTAACGCAACTTGGTCCTGCATATCTAAAAAGTGATGGCGCTACTTCTCTAGCTTGCATAAGCATTGTTTTAGCCATTTGGCGTATTTCCCACTGAGCTCTTGTACAACATCTCTGATTAAAGAAATGCATTAATTCTCTAGCATTCATAGTAGCTATTATTTTAGTCTCACAAGCATTTGGGAATACATACCGTGCATCTTCGATGGCTTTTTTCTCCGCTTTATTTTTAAGAACTAAATATTGTTTCTTTTCAATCTCTTCAAGATTCGTAAGCTTTTCAGCCCTTAGATATTCCTCTATAAATTTTGTTAACTCATTCTTAGACAATATCTCAACCAACTTATTGTACTCCTCTTGAACGCGCTTCATGGATTGTATAAAAATTCTCTTTGCCTGCTCATCTTTCTCAATATTAGGTGGAATTATGTATTCAAATTGTTTAAGTTGTACATATCTCTGACTCTGTTGAGAATATGATGCTACCCTATGTCTAACTAATTGATGTGTCAAACTTCTAGATATACCCTCAACTGCAAAAGTAAAGCTTACATGTTCTATTGGTGAATGATGTCCATAGGTCATTAACGTTTTTATAAATTTATTTGTTTTTTGTTCATCTAAATTTTCTAATATTTCATCAATTCCTACTTGACTATAGCAAAGTTTGGCAGCTGCTGCTACAATTTTTTCAGGATTCGGTGTATGTTCTATTAATTTAACTTTAAGCATAATTACTCATCTCCCAAATCAAGATTTATAATTTTCTCAAAAATATCGTTTAACCTTTCATTCTTTTCACTTAAGTATAAAAAACCTACTAAAGCTTCAAAGCCTGTAGCCCACTTATATTCATTTAAATCTGCATTTTTAGGTGTTGTGCCACTTTTAGAATTTCTAGCTCTTTTAAAAATTCCAAGTTCCTCTTCGTCTAAATCTGCTATTAAATTTTTCATATACTCACTTTGTGCATGCGCTTTTACATACGAAACTGCCTTAACATGAATTTTATGTGCATTCATATCTCTATTTTTTTCTACAAGGTAAGATCTGATAAATACCTCATAAATTGCATCTCCAACTATTGCAAGCACTAGTGGATTTAACTGCCTAACTTGCGCTACTGTAAATTTGCCTTTTAGCATATTAAATTCCATGATGATTAGTCTCCTTTTTTAATATTAGACATTTTTATTTTAGATTCACTTTTTGCTTATATCAATTTTAAAATAAAAACGACAAAAAAAATAAAAATCCACCCTGTTTTAGGGCGAATTTCATCGCGGTACCACCTAAATTTGTACTTATTTGTTAACGGTTTATATTACCGGTAGTTTTTCTACAGCTCCAAAGCAGGTTCAAAACCTTTGAAAATCTCTCAACCTAGTATTTTCTCTCTGTAAAATGGTTTCTACTATTCTTCATCATTACTTAATATTTAGTTTATATGTGATATTTTATAGTTACTAATAAATATACACATTATATCCGATACTGTCAACAGTAGTTTCTTTTCAATATTTGCGTAGCTATATCTAAATCTTCTGGTGTTGTAACCTTTATATTATCGTAACTACCATCGTAAAGGTATACTTTATTACCATATTGTTCAACCACCATCGTATCATCAGTTACTTTAATACCCTCGTGATTAATTTTTTCGTGACATTCTAATATAAGATTATACCTAAAAGCTTGTGGGGTTTGAACACAAAAAAGCACCTCTCTCTTAGGTGTTTTTATAGAAAACCCAGAAGAATCTTTAATTTTAATAGTATCTTTAGGTTGTACTCCACAAGCTGCCGCTCCATATAAATTCGCATAAATAATAGCATTTCTAATAATATCTTCGTTAACAAAAGGTCTAGCCCCATCATGAATAAGCACAATTTCGCAATTTGTTACAGCCTTTAGACCTTTTAGAACTGAATGTTGTCTTTCTTTACCACCGCTAACAACACTTTTCACCTTTGAAAACTTATATTTTTTAATTATTTGTTCATTACAATAATCTACTTCCGCCTCTGCAGCAACTACTATAATTTCATCTATAAAGTTGCTTTTTGAAAAAGCCTCTAAAGTATAGTATAAAATTGGGTATCCTTTAATATGTAGATACTGCTTATTAATAGATTTTCCCATCCTTTTTCCTTTACCCGCCGCCAAAATTATGGCGCAGTTTCTACCCATAAAAATCCTCACTTACATCTTACAACTAACTTTTCACTAAAGAATCTTTATTTTTAGCAAAAATCATTCTACCTGCAGCCGTCTGTAGTACTGATGTTACAATAACAACTATATTCTCACCAATATACTTTCGTCCACCTTCAACAACGATCATTGTTCCATCATCTAAATAAGCTATTCCTTGACCTGATTCTTTTCCATCTTTCATAACTTGTATTTTCATTTCTTCCCCCGGAAGTACTACAGGTTTTACTGCATTTGCAAGTTCATTGATATTCAAAACCGGAACTCCCTGAAATTCAGCTACCTTGTTAAGGTTGAAATCGTTTGTAATTACTTTACCGTTCAAAACCTGAGCTAATTTGAGTAGTTTACTATCTACTTCTGCAATGTCTGGAAAATCTTTTTCCCAAATCTCAACCTCAATATTTAATTCCTTTTGTATTTTATTTAGTATATCTAGTCCTCGTCTCCCTCTATTCCTCTTAAGCCCATCTGATGAATCAGCAATATGCCTAAGCTCCTCTAATACAAAAGTTGGTATTACTAGTGGTCCTTCAACAAAACCGGTTTGACAAATATCAAATATTCTTCCATCAATTATTACTGATGTATCTAATACTTTTGGGTTTTCATTAGTAAACCCCTTGATTTTTTTATCTTTAAACCCGTTGCTTTTTTTAATACTTGTAAAGAAAGCTAATATTTCATCTCTTTTTCTAGCACAAATATCTGCTCCTAAAGCTATCATTATAACTGTAAAAATAATTACAATAATAGTCCATAAAGGTGATTTATAATTAAATAACCCTGAAAACAAAGATGCAATTACAAGCCCTATTATCGCTCCACCTGTACCAAAAACAATTTGTGACGTTGGCATTTTTTGTGTGCTTTTCACCACATACTCCATGAACTTCATTATAAAAGACACTAGTATAGGAGATATTAAAAATAAAATAACCCCAAAAATCAAAGTAGAAAAAACGATGAATATTATTCCTTGAATCGTACCCTCTTTAAAATAACTAAACCCTGCTAAATATCTTGTGCTTAGAAGCATGCCTCCAATTAGATACCCTAAAATTAACCCTATGATTGTAAAAAGTCCTCTAAAAATTTTTTTTAACAAAAAATTTCACCTCCCTTTAAATTATTAACACTTCTTTGAATTTATATCCCGTTATTATCTAATATATACTATAAATGAGTGTATTTCAATAAAATATGTCACACAATCAACAATTTATTAAACTAAACTTCTTATTTTACATAATGCTTGTTCCATATTAAGTCCAAAAGCTAACATTATTTCACTAGCAACCATTCCTTCAACTCTTTCTAAAATCTTCACCTCTCCTGGCGGTAGCATATCTTTCTTTTGTAAATAATATAAATCTCTAATTACCTCACACATTTTTAAAGCATTTCCACTTTGGATTTTTATCTTGTTGCTTCTATACCTATTGTTCCAATTTTTTTCAATAAAATCTGAATTACTCCCTATTGTATTTAAAATAACCTCTAATTCTACTTTATTTAAAATTTTCCTTACTCTATAATTTTCAATTTTATTTATTGGAATCATAAAATTCATGTTATCTAATAAAAGATATATATTTACATATTTACATTCTAAATTAGATGGTTCTTCGTCATCTATGTCCTTTACATATCCAGCACCATAATCTGATATAAATATTTTTTCACCAATATTTAACATACCATTCCCCCTATTAATAAAACTCCTGTTGATTTATTATATATTCATAAGGTGAAATGCGTACTTAGTTTATTGACAAAACCGTAATGTGAATCCTATAATATAGCTAATTGAATTTTTACAAGGAGTTGAACTTAATGAAAGATTGTATATTTGATAATTTTCAAAATTCTGTAGACGAATCCCTATTGCGGCATAGAAGTGTTTTAGATGTAATTACTAAACTTCAAGAATCTGACGCTAGAGTCAATAGGGCTGTTGCAAAATCTGTTACCAATTGTGGCTGTATTAAGTTAGAAGAAAAAAACATGTACACGCCACCTAATATAGACTATTTAAATCTAGATACTTCCACTTCACAATCTCCTGTACAAGGTGCTCTATGTGAAAACTGTAGGGAGATTTTAGAAAAAGAACTTGGTAACAATCTTTTTTATATTACTTCATTATGTAATATTTTAGGTTTAAATTTATATGACATTCTTTTAAAAGAATATAACAAAATTAGTACCCTTGGTAAATATACTATGCGCTAACAAATATAGCACAAGATAAGTTATATCTTATTTTGTGCTATATTTGCTTGTCTAGCATAAATTGCTCTTTCAACCTTCTTAATCCGTTTTTAATAGCTTTAGCTCTTGCTTCCCCAATTCCCTCTACGCTATCAAGTTGTTCATAAGAAGCTTCCATTGTTGCTTTTAATTCCTTAAAGTGCTTAACTAGATTTTCAATAACATTTGCAGGTATTCTGGGTATTTTATTTAGCATCCTATATCCTCTTGGAGAAATTAAAGTATCAACTAAGGGAACCCCTACATATCCAATAATTCTAGATATAAAATCTAAATCTATTAATTCACCTGAAGTCATATTTTCTATTTGTCTATACATCTGTGTATAATCCATACCACTTTGACAATAATCTCTTATTAATAATATTCCATCTTCCTCAACACTTCTAATTAATTCATTTAGTTGCATTGAAATTAGCCTACCCTCATTTCCTAGTTCACATATATGCCTTTCTATTTCTCCAACTATTCTCATAACCATCTCTGTCCTTTGTATTGCTGATAGTACATCAAACAACGTAGCTAAATCTTGAAATTCTAAAAGGTTTAAATTACTTACTACTCGTTCAAGCACTGAAACATACTTTTCTAATGTTTGAATAGCTTGATTCGCTTTTGCTAAAATAACACTACTATCTCTTAACACATATTTTATATCATCCTTGTAAACAGTTATAATAGTTCTTCTTTGTGATATTGCAACAACAACGTACCCTGTTTGTTTAGCTATTCTTTGCGCAGTTCTATGTCTTGTTCCAGTTTCATAAGTTGGTATTGTGGAGCTTGGCATAAGTTGAGTATTAGCATATAATATTTTTTTCAAATCGCTACTTATTACTATAGCTCCGTCCATCTTTGCTAATTCATATATGTAAGCAGGACTATAGTCCGCATTTATTCCAAATCCACCATCTACAATATCTAATATTTCCTTACCATTTCCTAAAACGATAAGTCCACCGGTTTTAGCTCTAAGAATATTTTCAAGTCCTTCTCTAAGTGAAGTACCAGGTGCCAGCATTTTCAATATAATCATAAGTTCCTTGCTTTTCTCTTCTCTCATCCTTTTCTCCCTACTTAATAAATTATAAATTAAAATTATATATTAAAATAAATTCTATATTTTCTATAAATTAAAAAACCACTCTAGAGTGGTTTTCAAAAAAATATTACATTATAATTATATACTTTTTAATGTATATAAACAATATTAAATATGTAAAATTTTAAAAATCAATTCACCATTTTCCATAACAACACTTACATTATCACCTTTATTAATATTCCCCCTCAGTATTTCTTCAGACAATTTATCTTCCACAACTTTAGTTATTTCCCTCCTTAATGGTCTTGCTCCATAATTTTTATTAAATCCTGCCTTAGCCAAATGTTTCTTAGTTTCATCATCAAAACTAATATTAATTTTAAGATCTTCAAGACGTTCCTTCACAATTTCAAGCATTAAATTTACTATTTTACATAAATCATCCTGTTCTAGTGAGTGAAATACAATAATATCATCTATTCTATTTAAGAACTCTGGTCTAAATGAAACTTTTAGCTCTTCCATTATATTTTCTTTCATCTTTTCATATTCAGAACTCACACCACTTTCCTTTATATCAAATCCTAGAGACTTTTGCTTTTTAAGAGCAGACGCCCCTACATTAGATGTCATTATAATTATTGTATTTTTAAAGTCTATTGTTTTACCTTTTCCATCGGTTAACCTTCCGTCATCTAATATTTGCAGTAAAATATTAACTACATCTGGATGAGCTTTTTCAATTTCATCGAAAAGAACTACTGAATATGGGTTTCTTCTCACTTTTTCTGTTAGTTGTCCACCTTCATCAAATCCAATATATCCTGGAGGTGAACCCATAAGCCTCGAAACTGTGTGCTTATCCATATATTCTGACATATCTATTCTTATCATGTTATTTTCATCACCAAACATAGCCTCAGCTAGTGCTTTAGATAATTCTGTTTTCCCTACACCAGTCGGCCCTAAAAATATAAAAGAACCTATTGGTCTTTTGGGATCTTTTAACCCTACTCTTGCACGTCTTATTGCACTTGAAATAGATTTAACTGCTTCATATTGACCTATCACTCTCGCATGTAGTAACGTCTCCAATTTTAATAATTTCTCTGATTCTTTTTGCGTCAATTTTTCTATTGGAATATTAATCCATCTCGATACAACATTAGCAATTTCTAGTTCTGAAACTATTAGTTCATCCGATTGATTTTGTGTTTTCCAACTGTTTTTAGAATTATACAATTTTTCCTTTAACTTTCTTTCGGTGTCTCTTATTTTAGCCGCCTTCTCAAAATCCTGTACTGATATAGCATCCAATTTTTCTTTAGAAATTTTATCTATTTCATCTTCTAAATTTTTAAGATTTGGCGGAGCAGTCAAATTTTGAATCCTAACTTTTGCCCCCGCCTCATCTATAAGATCTATTGCTTTATCAGGTAAGTATCTATCCGCAATATACCTATGCGACAAACTAACAGCGGCCTCTATGGCGCCATCGGTAATCTTAACTCTATGATGTGCTTCATACTTATCCCTTAATCCTTTTAATATTTCAACAGCCTCTTGCTTACTTGGCTCTCCTACAATAATAGGTTGAAATCTTCTCTCGAGTGCCGCATCTTTTTCAATGTGCTTTCTATATTCGTCTATAGTTGTTGCCCCTATGCATTGTATTTCCCCACGAGCAAGTGCTGGTTTTAATATATTAGATGCATCAATAGCTCCCTCAGCTCCCCCGGCCCCAATTATAGTATGAATTTCGTCTATAAATATAATAACATTTCCTGCGACGACTATTTCTTTCATAACCTTTTTAAGCCTTTCCTCAAACTCTCCTCTATATTTCGAACCTGCAACCATAGAAGATATATCTAAAGTTATAACTCTTTTATCTTTTAAAATCTCCGGGATACTCCCAGAAGCTATTCTTTGTGCAAGTCCCTCTGCTATAGCAGTCTTTCCTACGCCAGGCTCCCCTATAAGGCATGGATTATTCTTCATCCTTCTACACAAAATCTCTAAAAGCCTTTGAGTTTCATTATCTCTTCCTATAACAGGATCAAGATCACCCTCTTTTGCCATTTCAGTTAAATCTTTTCCGAAATGATCTAAGGTTGGCGTACTATGATTTTGTTTTTCTTTTGATATACTTACTTTCGGATTACCTTCAGGGCACCAATTATTTAATATATCATTTTTTAGTATATTAAAGTCTGCTCCTAAGTTAGCTAATATTGTATATGCAACTCCCTCTGATTCTTTAATCAATGCAAGTAAAATGTGTTCTGGACTAATATAATTGTGATTTAAATTTCTTGCTTCAATTAAACTTAGTTCTAATAGGCGTTTCGTTCTTGGAGTCAGAGGTATCTCATTTCTGCGCATTTCTACGTCGCCTTCACCCTCATACTCTATTACTAATTTTTTTACCTCAACTGATGTAATTTTCATATTATTTAATGACTTTTTACATAAACCATCTTGTTCCTTTAGAATTCCTAACAGTATATGCTCTGTTCCTACATAACCATGCTTTAATTGTTGTGCTTCCCCTTGAGCATATACCAAAACCTTTTGTGCTCTTTCTGTAAATTTATTAAACATCATGTTCAAACACCTCACTTGCAATAAATTTTCTTATTACCTTAATTATGCCCAATTTTATCCTAATTATTGCATGATATAATAGCATTACATAATTATTTAATAAAAAAGGACATGCTTAAAATATTTTATACTAAAATACTTTAAGCATGTCCTTTTTAAAATGTATTTTTAATACGCAAAATCATTAAGAAATTTCCATATTAATATATTTTCTATCTTTATACAGCATAGAAATAGCCGTTTCATAATCTAAAAAATTAATGATTATACATTTATCATCATAACATCTAATGTTAATCTTTTCACTCTCTTTTAAAACTACGTCTATTTCTGAATTATCTTTAAAATATGTGAACCTTTTAACTTCACCTAATAGCTCTACAATATTATTCTTATTTTTAATCATTTCGTTCCTCCTAATTTTATTTTAATCTTTTCTTACAACCGTATAAATACATATAACCTCCCAGTTACTTTATTCCATATATTTACTATTCTATAAAACTATTTTTATACCTTGTTTCTATTATAATTTTCGTAATGGTTTTTTTTACATTTTCATTCATAATATATTAATAATATGTAAATACTTTAAAATAAGTGTTACCTACCTAGTACTATGGTTATAACACGTTATTTATTAACGCTAAAAAATAAATAGTAATTCTAAGATTACTACTTATTCACATCTAATCATTTATATAAATTTACTTAGCCATAAATGCTTCAATTTCATCTACAGTCTTAATTATTTGTTTTGAAAGATTTTCGCACCCATCTTTTGTAATTAATATATCATCCTCAATTCTAATTCCGATATTCTCTTCTTCTATATAAAGTCCTGGTTCATTAGTACATACCATACCAGGCTTCAATTCTATGTCACGGTTTCCTACATCATGAGTATCTAATCCTAAATAATGACTTACCCCGTGGAAATAATACTTAGGTAGTTCACTCGGTTCTTTAATAAGACCTAACTCTATACACCCAGCTGCAAGTACCTCTTTAGCCGTTTCATTTAAAACTGAAAACAATATACCAGGTTTTGCGATTGCTATTACTGCTTCTTGCGCTTTTAAAACTACATTATAAACTTGTTTTTGTCTTTCAGTATATCTTCCATTAACAGGAAATGTACGGCTTATATCCGCATTGTAATATTTATACTGAGCCCCCAAATCAAACAACACTAATTTACCATCCTGAAGCTCACTATCATTTTTTACATAATGAAGTATAGTTGCATTCCTACCACATGCTGCAATGGTTTGAAAAGCATAATCTGTTACACCGTCACTTTTCAATGAAAAATCAAAGTAGGCCTCTAATTGATATTCTTTAATACCAACTTTCGCATTTTTCATTAGTTGTTTTATACCCCTGTCTGTAATATCTATAGCTTTCCTTATTAACTTTATTTCCTCCTCTGATTTAATAAGTCTAAGACTCGCTATTTCATGGTATATGTTTTGTACTTTTAAATAAGGGTATCTTTGTGTTACCACTTTTGCAAACATTTGTGATGTAGACATTGATATATCAAACTCTTGTCTTTCAAGATCCAAATATAAGTTTTCGATTTTTGTTTTCTCTAAAATTGAGTTAAATAAATTTTTAAAATTCTCTACAAACTCAATATTTTGTATACCAGAGATTTCTTTTGCCTCAACTTTAGACATTTTCTCTCCTGCCCACCTAGACAATACTGGGTCATTTTTCTCTACAAATAGTATCTCTTCAGCCTTGCCCTTTATTTTTGCTATCATTAAAATCATTTTATCTTTATCAACACCTGTTAAATAATAAAAATTCCTATTTGGAGTGAATGCATATTTTTCATCTGCTGATTTATAAGGTGCTTCACCTGCAAATATTAATGTTATTGAATTTTCTTCTAGGCTTCCCCAAAGATTCTTCCTATTTGTATTAAATAATATGTTTTTCATTTAAATTCCCCTCCCAGTGAATATTTTAAAATGTATTATTTGTTATAACATATCACTCAGTTTAATGAAGTTCAAGACTTTATACTAAGCTTCTTTAGGACATTCGCCTGTTTTATTGAAAATATTGTAACTTCATAACTATCTTTCCTTTTGCGAAGTAATATAGTATTCACCATTTTGGGTATCTCCTTGAGTCACTATAGTAAAACTATTATTTTCTAACATTTCACAGAGTATTTTCATTTCCTCAGAGTTTTTCATTCTTGAAGTAATGGTAAATCTATCATTTTGTGAAATTATTCCCATATAATCATGAATGCTACTATAATCACTTAAATTAATATTCCCAGGAATATCTAATCTATATTCAGACATTTTATTTCCCCCTCTTTACTATGATTAACATTAGGTTCTGTAATTTCAGGTAAAATATCCGTATTTATTATAAAAAATAAAAGTACCTATAATTTAAAATTATTGGTACTTAACTACATATTATAAATAAATATAAATTACTAATAACACTCATATTTATTATACACACTTAATATAATATTTGTTGTATTTACTTAATCCTATAATTCTCCATAAAATAAAAAAAGCTATTAATTAGCTTTTATATATCTTAAATATATTATTACATTATAAAAATGGCTCCGCGAAAAGGATTTGAACCTTCAACCTATCGGTTAACAGCCGAGCGCTCCACCGTTGAGCTATCGCGGAACATTACCTAGCGACGACCTACTCTTCCACAAGGTCACCCCTGCAGTACCATCGGCGCATTGAAGCTTAACCTTCGTGTTCGGTATGGGAACGGGTGTTACCTTCATGCCATAATCACTAGATGAGAATATAAATATTCTCTCAAAATTGCACAGTATTCGCATTATTAATATTAATTGTTACTTATGTTATCTTGGTCAAGCCCTCGACTTATTAGTATTAGTCAGCTGAACATGTTACCATGCTTACACCTCTAACCTATCAACCTGGTGGTCTTCCAGGAGTCTTACTTGCACCACACTTACGTGTGGACAATGGGAAATCTCATCTTAGGGTGGGCTTCACGCTTAGATGCTTTCAGCGTTTATCCCTTCCAAACATAGCTACCCAGCGATGCCACTGGCGTGACAACTGGTGCACCAGAGGTTTGTCCATCCCGGTCCTCTCGTACTAAGGACAGCTCCCTTCAAATTTCCTACGCCCGCGACGGATAGGGACCGAACTGTCTCACGACGTTCTGAACCCAGCTCGCGTGCCGCTTTAATGGGCGAACAGCCCAACCCTTGGGACCTACTTCAGCCCCAGGATGCGACGAGCCGACATCGAGGTGCCAAACCTCCCCGTCGATGTGGACTCTTGGGGGAGATCAGCCTGTTATCCCCGAGGTAGCTTTTATCCGTTGAGCGATGGCCCTCCCACGAGGTACCACCGGATCACTAAGCCCGACTTTCGTCCCTGCTCCACTTGTAAGTGTCGCAGTCAGGCTCCCTTCTGCCTTTGCACTCTTCGCGCGATTTCCAACCGCGCTGAGGGAACCTTTGGGCGCCTCCGTTACTCTTTCGGAGGCGACCGCCCCAGTCAAACTGCCCACCTAACAATGTCCTGTGACCAGATTCATGGCCTCCAGTTAGAACCTCAGTACTGTCAGGGTGGTATCCCAAGGATGACTCCACACAGGCTGACGCCCATGTATCGTAGTCTCCCACCTATCCTGTACAGACAATACCGAAATTCAATGCTAAGCTACAGTAAAGCTCTACGGGGTCTTTCCGTCCAATCGCGGGTATCCAGCATCTTCACTGGAACTACAATTTCGCCGGATGTACTGTTGAGACAGTGCCCAAATCATTACGCCATTCGTGCGGGTCGGAACTTACCCGACAAGGAATTTCGCTACCTTAGGACCGTTATAGTTACGGCCGCCGTTTACTGGGGCTTAAGTTCATAGCCTCGCCAAGAGCAAGCTCTCAGCTAACTAATCCCCTTAACCTTCCAGCACCGGGCAGGCGTCAGCCCCTATACATCAGCTTTCGCTTTAGCAGAGACCTGTGTTTTTGCTAAACAGTTGCTTGGGCCTATTCTCTGCGACCTACTTACGTAGGCACCCCTTCTCCCGAAGTTACGGGGTCAATTTGCCGAGTTCCTTAACAGTAATTCTTCCGATGGTCTTAGGATTCTCTCCTCACCTACCTGTGTCGGTTTGCGGTACGGGCACCAATATCCTCGATAGAGACTTTTCTTGGCAGCGTGGAATCAGATACTTCAGCAATAAATTGCCTTCCCCATTACATCTCAGCGTTAAGAGCAAACGGATTTGCCTGCTTGCTCCGCCTAAATGCTTAGACACACATCCAATAGTGTGCACATCTTATCCTCCTGCGTCATCCCATTTCTAATAACGTCCATTGGTGGTATCGGAATATCAACCGATTGTCCATCACCTACGCCTTTCGGCCTCGGCTTAGGTCCCGACTAACCCTGAGAGGACGAGCCTTCCTCAGGAAACCTTAGGTTTTCGACCGTTAAGATTCTCACTTAACTCTCGCTACTCATGCCAACATTCTCACTTCTGTACCGTCCACCACTCCTTACGGTATGACTTCAGCCAGTACAGAAAGCTCCTCTACCGCTTACACAATTGTGTAAACCCATAGCTTCGGTGGTAAGTTTTAGCCCCGGACATCTTCGGCGCAGGATCTCTTGACTAGTGAGCTATTACGCACTCTTTGAATGAGTGGCTGCTTCTGAGCCAACATCCTAGTTGTCTTAGAAATCCCACATCCTTTTCCACTTAACTTACACTTTGGGACCTTAGCTGATGGTCTGGGCTGTTTCCCTTTTGACTACGGATCTTATCATTCGCAGTCTGACTGCCGAAATAAAAGTATATGGCATTCGGAGTTTGATAGGGTTCAGTAACTGTTGTCAGCCCCTAGCCCATTCAGTGCTCTACCTCCATTACTCAATTAATCGACGCTAGCCCTAAAGCTATTTCGAGGAGAACCAGCTATCTCCGAGTTCGATTGGAATTTCTCCGCTATCCACAGCTCATCCCATGGTTTTTCAACACCAACGTGGTTCGGACCTCCACGGAATTTTACTTCCGCTTCATCCTGGCCATGGATAGGTCACCCGGTTTCGGGTCTACGACATGCAACTAGAACGCCCTATTCAGACTCGGTTTCCCTTCGGCTCCGTACCTTAAGTACTTAACCTTGCTACATATCGTAACTCGTTGGCTCGTTCTACAAAAAGCACGCCGTCACACATAAAAAGTGCTTCGACCGGTTGTAGGCACACGGTTTCAGGTTCTATTTCACTCCCCTTCCGGGGTTCTTTTCACCTTTCCCTCACGGTACTTCTTCACTATCGGTCACTAGGTAGTATTTAGCCTTGGGAGGTGGTCCTCCCAGCTTCCCACAAGGTTTCACGTGTCTCGTGGTACTCTGGATTAGATCTGACTGTTCTTCCTTTTCATTTACAGGCCTATTACCTTCTGCGGAGCAGCTTTCCAGCTATCTTCAATTAAAGAATTGCAGTATTTATGATCTATCCTCAACCCCTAAGTCAAAGACTTAGGTTTGGGCTCATTCCCTTTCGCTCGCCGCTACTTAGGAAATCGATATTTCTTTCTCTTCCTCCGGGTACTTAGATGTTTCAGTTCCCCGGGTGTACCTCTGCATACCTATTTATTCAGTATGCAGTACATAGTTGTTACTATGTGGGTTCCCCCATTCGGAAATCTTTGGATCACAGGCTATTTGCGCCTACCCAAAGCTTATCGCAGCTTAACGCGTCCTTCTTCGGCTCCTAGTGCCAAGGCATTCGCCATGCGCCCTTTGTAGCTTGACCTTTGATTCTGTTTATTTTCATAAACTATTTTGTTTCTTAATATTAATTTTGCGAAATCATAATAAATTAACCTATAACCACTCTCGTGGATCTAAATCTTTTTAAAACAATTTTATACACTGTGCAATTTTCAAAGAACATTTTAAGAAAAACTATTAATTAATTAGCTCCTAAGAGTTAATATAATTAGTCTCTCAAAATTAAACAGAGAAATAGGAACGAGTAATTACAATAGATATTTTGAAGAATAATTAAATTCTTCTATTGCATCGACCGAAGTCAATACATCTACTCCCTAGAAAGGAGGTGATCCAGCCGCAGGTTCTCCTACGGCTACCTTGTTACGACTTCACCCCAATCATCGATCCCACCTTCGGCCGCTGGCTCCTTACGGTTACCTCACGGACTTCGGGTGTTACCAACTCTCATGGTGTGACGGGCGGTGTGTACAAGGCCCGGGAACGTATTCACCGCGACATGCTGATTCGCGATTACTAGCAACTCCGGCTTCATGTAGGCGAGTTGCAGCCTACAATCCGAACTGGGATGAGTTTTTGAGTTTGGCTCCACCTTGCGGTCTTGCATCTCTTTGTACTCACCATTGTAGCACGTGTGTAGCCCTAGACATAAGGGGCATGATGATTTGACGTCATCCCCACCTTCCTCCCGGTTAACCCGGGCAGTCTCACTAGAGTGCTCAACTTAATGGTAGCAACTAATGATAAGGGTTGCGCTCGTTGCGGGACTTAACCCAACATCTCACGACACGAGCTGACGACAACCATGCACCACCTGTCACCTTGTCCCGAAGGACTTCACTCATCTCTGAGTTATGCAAGGGATGTCAAGTCTAGGTAAGGTTCTTCGCGTTGCTTCGAATTAAACCACATGCTCCGCTGCTTGTGCGGGCCCCCGTCAATTCCTTTGAGTTTTAATCTTGCGATCGTACTCCCCAGGCGGAATACTTAATGTGTTAACGGCGGCACCGAGGTTCGACCCCCGACACCTAGTATTCATCGTTTACGGCGTGGACTACCAGGGTATCTAATCCTGTTTGCTCCCCACGCTTTCATGCCTCAGCGTCAGTTACAGTCCAGTAAGTCGCCTTCGCCACTGGTGTTCTTCCTAATCTCTACGCATTTCACCGCTACACTAGGAATTCCACTTACCTCTCCTGCACTCTAGACACCCAGTTTCAAATGCAGCACCCAAGTTAAGCTCGGGTATTTCACATCTGACTTAAATGTCCGCCTACGCATCCTTTACGCCCAGTAAATCCGGACAACGCTTGCCACCTACGTATTACCGCGGCTGCTGGCACGTAGTTAGCCGTGGCTTCCTCCTCTGGTACCGTCATTATCGTCCCAGAAGACAGAACTTTACAACCCGAAGGCCTTCATCATTCACGCGGCGTTGCTGCGTCAGGGTTTCCCCCATTGCGCAATATTCCCCACTGCTGCCTCCCGTAGGAGTCTGGACCGTGTCTCAGTTCCAATGTGGCCGATCACCCTCTCAGGTCGGCTACGCATCGTTGCCTTGGTGGGCCTTTACCTCACCAACTAGCTAATGCGCCGCGGGTCCATCTCAAAGTGAAATTCCGAAAAATTCCTTTGATGTTAAGATCATGCGATCAAAACATATTATGCGGTATTAATCTCCCTTTCGGGAGGCTATTCCCCTCTTTGAGGCAGGTTACCCACGTGTTACTCACCCGTCCGCCGCTAATTGATCCCGAAGGATCGCATCGCTCGACTTGCATGTGTTAGGCACGCCGCCAGCGTTCGTCCTGAGCCAGGATCAAACTCTCAATTTAAAAGTTTACACTTTTTTAGTTGAAATAATTAATCTGCGCCAACTGTTAAGTTGGTTAGCAAGCTCATTACATACTTTTTAGTCTTACGACTAAAATATTACTTTTACTAAAGTAATTGACTGGTTAAAATAAAATGTTATTTTATTTCTTTACCTATTTCTCTGTTTAATTTTCAAAGACCAATTTGCTTTGTCATCATGTGACGACTTCTACTATGATACTAGGTTTTTCTTATTTTGTCAAGTATTTTTTAAAATAAATTTTCAAAAGAAAACTTTTTAAATCATAATCAACATTTAACTTCTGTGCCACTCGTTTGTGACGACAAGGAATATTCTATCATAAACGTAATACTATATATTTCACTCATTCGTTATATACGGTTATTAATCCTTATTTACTACATATTACTCTTTAATGCTTTGTTTTAATTATATTGACACACATGGTTAAGTATATAATTATATATCCATATTTCAACACTTAATTCATCTATTTTATTCTTTCTCTATTATAACGATCATTAAGATATTCATGTTAAAGACGAAATTTTAAATTTCTCAACCATCTAAAAAATGTTTTAAACATTTTCTTAAGTAAGTATACCTGTGATAACAAAACAAGACTTTACCAGAGTTTAACTATCTTATAAAGTCTTTAATATTATAGTAATAAAAGCACTACCTTATTGTGTGTTTTATCTTTGGATTATTATCAATATTATAAACTTTATCAATCAAACTGTACCACTTTTTCATCATGAACTTCTCTCGCTTCGCTATCTAAATTATTCTTTTATAAACCCTTCATTAGTTTTGCTGTCCTCTTTAGCCTTAAGTCAATATATCTAGCTTAGCCTAATTACTCTTTTTAGAACGGATTATGTTTCCAGTAGATTCGTCATCACCAGTTACAAGTACCTCTTAATATTTCGACTTCGATTACCTTTTCTAGTAAGTTTATAAATTTATAATTTGAATTGCAAACTTTGTTTTACCCTCCATACTATTAGCAAGTTTTCATTGGCTAAAAGTTAATAACTATTATGGATTCATCTGCCAGCTGCACTACATCGTATCCCCCTTATGCTCCCACTTGTTTGAACTTACCTATCAAAATAGGATAATACATGGTTCTCCAGATAGGTTTGCCTGCCTAAATACGAATGCATCCGTCTTAACTTATAAAGTTATCTAACTTTAAGGCTTTCCCATATTTTTCAGAGTTACCCACTTTGTAAGCCATCTTCGATTTACTTTCGTTATGTTCCACATTTCCCCTGCTACTTCCTTCAGACCCTACTGTTGCCAGTAATGCCATTACTCTCAGGTTGTCTTTCCGTTGGTTAGGTGACGTAGACTTCTTTCAGCCTATCGGCTCAGCGAACATGCTGGACGTACAAAAAAGAACAGTCTATATTAGACTGTTCTTGGTGGAGATAAAGGGAATCGAACCCTTGACCCCCTGCGTGCAAGGCAGGTGCTCTCCCAGCTGAGCTATATCCCCATATGGTGGACCTTCAGGGACTCGAACCCCGGACCGACCGGTTATGAGCCGGTAGCTCTAACCAGCTGAGCTAAAGATCCATATTTATCTGGCGACGACCTACTCTTCCACAAGGTCACCCCTGCAGTACCATCGGCGCATTGAAGCTTAACCTTCGTGTTCGGTATGGGAACGGGTGTTACCTTCATGCCATAATCACCAGATTTATTGATACCTACCAAATATGTTATTGTATTATAAAAAATGGCTCCGCGAAAAGGATTTGAACCTTCAACCTATCGGTTAACAGCCGAGCGCTCCACCGTTGAGCTATCGCGGAACATTACCTAGCGACGACCTACTCTTCCACAAGGTCACCCCTGCAGTACCATCGGCGCATTGAAGCTTAACCTTCGTGTTCGGTATGGGAACGGGTGTTACCTTCATGCCATAATCACTAGATGAGAATATAAATATTCTCTCAAAATTGCACAGTATTCGCATTATTAATATTAATTGTTACTTATGTTATCTTGGTCAAGCCCTCGACTTATTAGTATTAGTCAGCTGAACATGTTACCATGCTTACACCTCTAACCTATCAACCTGGTGGTCTTCCAGGAGTCTTACTTGCACCACACTTACGTGTGGACAATGGGAAATCTCATCTTAGGGTGGGCTTCACGCTTAGATGCTTTCAGCGTTTATCCCTTCCAAACATAGCTACCCAGCGATGCCACTGGCGTGACAACTGGTGCACCAGAGGTTTGTCCATCCCGGTCCTCTCGTACTAAGGACAGCTCCCTTCAAATTTCCTACGCCCGCGACGGATAGGGACCGAACTGTCTCACGACGTTCTGAACCCAGCTCGCGTGCCGCTTTAATGGGCGAACAGCCCAACCCTTGGGACCTACTTCAGCCCCAGGATGCGACGAGCCGACATCGAGGTGCCAAACCTCCCCGTCGATGTGGACTCTTGGGGGAGATCAGCCTGTTATCCCCGAGGTAGCTTTTATCCGTTGAGCGATGGCCCTCCCACGAGGTACCACCGGATCACTAAGCCCGACTTTCGTCCCTGCTCCACTTGTAAGTGTCGCAGTCAGGCTCCCTTCTGCCTTTGCACTCTTCGCGCGATTTCCAACCGCGCTGAGGGAACCTTTGGGCGCCTCCGTTACTCTTTCGGAGGCGACCGCCCCAGTCAAACTGCCCACCTAACAATGTCCTGTGACCAGATTCATGGCCTCCAGTTAGAACCTCAGTACTGTCAGGGTGGTATCCCAAGGATGACTCCACACAGGCTGACGCCCATGTATCTTAGTCTCCCACCTATCCTGTACAGACAATACCGAAATTCAATGCTAAGCTACAGTAAAGCTCTACGGGGTCTTTCCGTCCAATCGCGGGTATCCAGCATCTTCACTGGAACTACAATTTCGCCGGATGTACTGTTGAGACAGTGCCCAAATCATTACGCCATTCGTGCGGGTCGGAACTTACCCGACAAGGAATTTCGCTACCTTAGGACCGTTATAGTTACGGCCGCCGTTTACTGGGGCTTAAGTTCATAGCCTCGCCAAGAGCAAGCTCTCAGCTAACTAATCCCCTTAACCTTCCAGCACCGGGCAGGCGTCAGCCCCTATACATCAGCTTTCGCTTTAGCAGAGACCTGTGTTTTTGCTAAACAGTTGCTTGGGCCTATTCTCTGCGACCTACTTACGTAGGCACCCCTTCTCCCGAAGTTACGGGGTCAATTTGCCGAGTTCCTTAACAGTAATTCTTCCGATGGTCTTAGGATTCTCTCCTCACCTACCTGTGTCGGTTTGCGGTACGGGCACCAATATCCTCGATAGAGACTTTTCTTGGCAGCGTGGAATCAGATACTTCAGCAATAAATTGCCTTCCCCATTACATCTCAGCGTTAAGAGCAAACGGATTTGCCTGCTTGCTCCGCCTAAATGCTTAGACACACATCCAATAGTGTGCACATCTTATCCTCCTGCGTCATCCCATTTCTAATAACGTCCATTGGTGGTATCGGAATATCAACCGATTGTCCATCACCTACGCCTTTCGGCCTCGGCTTAGGTCCCGACTAACCCTGAGAGGACGAGCCTTCCTCAGGAAACCTTAGGTTTTCGACCGTTAAGATTCTCACTTAACTCTCGCTACTCATGCCAACATTCTCACTTCTGTACCGTCCACCACTCCTTACGGTATGACTTCAGCCAGTACAGAAAGCTCCTCTACCGCTTACACAATTGTGCAAACCCATAGCTTCGGTGGTAAGTTTTAGCCCCGGACATCTTCGGCGCAGGATCTCTTGACTAGTGAGCTATTACGCACTCTTTGAATGAGTGGCTGCTTCTGAGCCAACATCCTAGTTGTCTTAGAAATCCCACATCCTTTTCCACTTAACTTACACTTTGGGACCTTAGCTGATGGTCTGGGCTGTTTCCCTTTTGACTACGGATCTTATCATTCGCAGTCTGACTGCCGAAATAAAAGTATATGGCATTCGGAGTTTGATAGGGTTCAGTAACTGTTGTCAGCCCCTAGCCCATTCAGTGCTCTACCTCCATTACTCAATTAATCGACGCTAGCCCTAAAGCTATTTCGAGGAGAACCAGCTATCTCCGAGTTCGATTGGAATTTCTCCGCTATCCACAGCTCATCCCATGGTTTTTCAACACCAACGTGGTTCGGACCTCCACGGAATTTTACTTCCGCTTCATCCTGGCCATGGATAGGTCACCCGGTTTCGGGTCTACGACATGCAACTAGAACGCCCTATTCAGACTCGGTTTCCCTTCGGCTCCGTACCTTAAGTACTTAACCTTGCTACATATCGTAACTCGTTGGCTCGTTCTACAAAAAGCACGCCGTCACACATAAAAAGTGCTTCGACCGGTTGTAGGCACACGGTTTCAGGTTCTATTTCACTCCCCTTCCGGGGTTCTTTTCACCTTTCCCTCACGGTACTTCTTCACTATCGGTCACTAGGTAGTATTTAGCCTTGGGAGGTGGTCCTCCCAGCTTCCCACAAGGTTTCACGTGTCTCGTGGTA